>JAKFWA010000128.1 GCA_021732995.1 Planctomycetaceae bacterium
CCGGCAACGTCACCACCGCCCCGGACACCACCAACCTCTCGGTCGATGCCCAGTCGCCGACCGTCACCGCCGCCAACATCTCCATCAGTGGAGCCACCGGCACCGGCGGGGCTTACAAGGTCGGTGACACTGTCACCGTCACCTGGAACAACACATCCGCCACCGGTGACGACAACGCCGACATCGCCACCGTCACCGTCAACTTCACGGCCTTCGGTGGTGGAGCGGCCGTCGCAGCCTCCAACTCCAGCGACACCTGGACCGCCACCTACGTCATCACCTCGGGCATGGTGGACGGCACCAGCCTCAACGTATCGGTGACAGCCACCGATGACGGCGGCAATGTCACTACCACGGCCGATGACGCCAACGCCACGGTCGACAACGAACCGCTGGCCGTCACAGCCGGTAACATCTCGGTTACCTCATCGGGTTCCGGCACCGGCGGCGTCTACGTCACGGGTGACACCATCACCGTCGAATGGGATAACACCGCGTCCGGCGATAACAACGCCGACACCATCAGTGGCGTGACCATCGACTTCTCCGCCTTCGGCGGGGGATCGGCCGTCACTGCTACCAACACCGCGGGTGTCTGGTCCGCCAGCTACACCGTCCTCGCAGGAACCCTGGATGCCTCTGGCCTCTTC
The DNA here is from genome assembly GCA_021732995.1 of Planctomycetaceae bacterium. Lineage (GTDB taxonomy): Bacteria > Planctomycetota > Planctomycetia > Planctomycetales > Planctomycetaceae > AM-0621. The sequence continues at coordinate 651 of JAKFWA010000128.1, forward strand.
GCCAAGGTCTCGGCCACAGACAACGCCGGTAACCTGACTACCACCACCGATGACGACAGCGTCTCCGTCGATACCGAGGAACCAACCGTCTCCGACGCCAACATCTCCGTCACGTCCACAGGATCCGGTGTGGGCGGCAAGTACGTCGTGGGTGACACTATCACGGTGCAGTGGGATAACACGGGTTCCGGCGATAAGAACGCCGACATCGACAGCGTCAGCATCGACTTCTCCGCCTTCGGTGGCGGGTCAGCCGTCGCGGCCACGAACTCAAGTGGCAAGTGGGCCGCCAGCTATGTGATTATCGCCGGCACGATTGATGCCTCGAACCTGAATGCATCCGTCACTGCAATCGACGATGCCGGGTATGACATCACTCAGGTGGATACCACCAATCTCTCCGTTGATAACAAGGCACCGGTTGTCACTGCGGGCAACATCTCGGTGACAGGCGCCACGGGCACCGGTGGAGCGTTCAAGGCCGGCGACACCGTCACGGTCACCTGGGACAACAGTTCCAGCGGCGACAACAACGATGACATCACGGGCGTGACCTTCGACCTGTCCGGTTTCGGTGGCTCAGCGACCACTGCGGCCACATCATCCAGCGACGTCTGGTCCTACTCGTTCGTATTCTCCGCCGGCTCGGTCGACAACACGGGCTTCCAGGTGTCGGTGAGTGCTTCCGACGATGTCGGTAACACGACCACCACCCCGGACAACCTCACGTTCACCGCCGACAATCAATTGCCGGTTGTGACCATCACCAGTTCTCCGGACTTCACCCAGGACAGCACCCCGGACATTCAAGTCACTGTCACCGACGGCGGTGTCAACGTGGTTGACGGGACGACGGTATTCATTGACGTCGACCTGAACGATGACGACGACTACGACGATGCTGGCGAACTCAACTACGCGTCCGGAACGACCACCAGCGGCGTGGCCACCATCACGCTGCCCACACTCACTGACAACTACTACGGAGTCCGCGCTCGCGCCGCAGATGATGTAGGTAATACGGATTCCGACGAAGTGGACCTGGTCGTCGATACCACGGCTCCGGACGTTACGATCAATGGCGCACCAATCGTCTCCATTGACGAAGGTGGCAAGGTTAGTCTGACCACGAAGGTAAATGATCTCACGAAGGTCACTTACTCGTGGACCATCACCACGCCGTCCACCAACAGTGGAACAACGGGTAGCAGCTTCGACTTCACCGCTGGAGATGACGGAACCTACAAGGCGGAAGTCACTGTCACAGACGAAGCGGGCAACCAAACCGTCGAGTTCGTGAACATCACTGTGGACAACGTCGCCCCCACGGCCGTCAACGATCCTGGCGTCGGCTCCGAAGCGAAATACACCACCGGAGAGAACACCCCACTCACCGTCGTTGTGGGCGATGGAGTGCTCAGCAACGACACTGACCCAGCCGGTGTCAACGATCCACTCAGCGTGTCGGCCGTTGATGGAGCGTTGATGGGTAAGACCTCCGTGACCATCGAAACCGGAAATGGCGCCACGGTGGTGATGAATCCTGATGGCAGCTTCACCTATGACTCAACCAACGCGTTCGTCGTTCAAGCTCTAGGAGCAGGTGAGACGCTGGTCGACACCTTCGAGTACGAAGTCGACGACGGCGATGGTGATACGGACACCGCCACGGTCAGCATTACGGTCACCGGCGTCAACGACGCGCCTCAGATTATCGATGCGACAGGCAATCCGGTCATCGCGAATAACAGCATCGTGACGCTCAGCGATCTGGATGCGAACGACGGAACGGGCACTGCGGGCGATCTGATCGAGAGCTTCTTCGGATCCCGCATCTTCGACATGGACGCCTCGTCAGTGACGGGCATTGTCATCGTCAGTGCCACCACCGGTGCAACGGGCGGAACATGGGAGTATCAACTCGCCGGTTCCTCGACCTGGACCGCGTTCGGTGCGGTCAGCTCAGCCAACGCACTGCACCTGGATGGTGGAGCACGCATCCGCGTGAAGCTGCCATCCGGCGGCGGCTCGGCCGGTACGCCCAGCTTCACATGGCGTGCCTGGGATCAGACCAATTCGCCCACGGTTGCCAGCGGTGGACGAGCCAATGTGACGGCCATCGGCACCGGAGGCACCACGCCTTACAGCTCATTCTCTGCGGTTGGACGAGTCGCCATCACGGCCGCCACCAATGACGCACCGACGACCATCGGATCAATTTCGAACCAGACCACTCCTGAAGATTCGGCGTTCAATCTCACGGTTACTGCCAGCACGCTGTTCGCCGATCAGGATGCAGGCGACGGCATTACTCTGTCAGCAACATTGGCCGGTGGTGCCGCGCTGCCGAGCTGGTTGCACTTCGACGGTATCACAGGCACATTCAGCGGCACGCCGAATGACGCCGACGTGGGAACAATTCAAGTTCGCGTCACCGGGACGGACAACGGTGGTTTGAGTTCCTCAGCCACGTTCCTGCTGACCGTTACAGCCGTGAACGATGCACCGATCAATACCGTGCCTGGAACGGTCACCATCGCCGAGGACTCGACTGCAGTCGCAATTACAGGCCTGTCCATCAGCGATTCTGACGCCGGTACTGCCACGGTTTCGGTGACGATCTCGGTCACTGACGGCAAGCTGTCGCTTTCGAGCAGCGTTTCGAATGGTCTCACCAGCGGTCAGATCAGCGGAAACAACTCCGGCACCGTGATCATCACGGCCCCGATTTCCAAGATTAATACGACGCTGGCTGCGGCTACGGGATTGAGCTTCACGCCATCACACGACTTCAACGGTGATGTGACGCTGGATATCACAACCAACGATCTCGGCAACACCGGTGCAGGCAGTCCGCTGAGCGATACCGATTCACTCACCATCACTGTCACTGCGGTCAACGATGCTGTGGTCGAAGATCAAGGCATTCCTGATCAGCAGATCGATGAGCTGGTGGTGTTCAACCTGAGCGTGCCATCGGATGCGTTTCATGATGTCGATGGCGACACACTCACCTATGCCGCAACATTGGCCAATGGCCAGCCGCTGCCCGCGTGGTTGTCGTTCGCCTCGGGAACCTTCTCGGGCACACCCGGCTACGACGACGTCGGCACGATCTCGGTGAAGGTCACAGCGACCGACGCCGGCAATCAGACGGCAACCACAGAGTTTGACATCACCGTCAACCAGGTGCTCGTCAATGTGTCGCTGAACCTGACCAACGTCCAGAACGACGTCACAGTAAAGGTCGTCGGTGGCAATCTGGTGATCCAGAACTCTGCGAACACCGACCTGATCACTCCCGTGCGTGCCAGTCGAGTCATCTCTGTCACAATTACTGGCGGAACTGATTCAGACACGATCACGATCGACAGCAGCGTGAATGGAACGCTGACGAATGCTCAACTGATTCCGTTCATTCTGAACGGCGGCGCCGGCAACGACAGCCTGAATGCCAGTGCGACGATCTACCGAGTCCAGTTGAACGGCGACGCCGACAACGACACCCTGGCGGGTGGCTCCGGCAGCGACAGCATGACGGGTGGTTCCGGGGACGACGTTGCAGTTTCATCGGGAGACGCCAACTTCACGATTACAGATTCAACGATCATCGGTGCTGGTAGCGACTCAATCGCCGGCATCGAAATCGCCAGCGTGATTGGCGGAAACAGCAGCAACAAGCTGGATGCGTCCGCTGCTACGATCGCGGTGTCCCTGAACGGTGGCGCCGGCAACGACTCGCTGCTCGGCGGAAGTAATAATGACACCCTGTTCGGCAGTGCTGGCGATGACACACTCCGTGGTGGAGCAGACAATGACAGCCTGGTCGGCCTGGCCGGTAATGATCTGTTCGAAGGTGGCGACGGCAACGACACACTGTCTGGTGGCGTCGACACTGACCGCTTCGAGTTGAACACGTCGCTCAACGTCGCGTTCTCGAACTCGCAGGTGCTGGTCAAGTCCGGTTCGTCGATCGTGGATATGGACATCATCTCCAGCATCGAGCAAGCCACACTGAACCTGAGCGCCGGCCGCAACCTTGTGGATGGCAGCGCGTTCACCGGCCTGGGTGCGACGATCCTGGGTGGTGGCGGCACAGACGCCATCATCGGCACGCAGGGTGACGACTACATCCAGACGGGCAGCGGTAACGACGTATTGAGCGGCCTCGCTGGCAACGACTCGATTTACGCAGGTGGCGGCAACGACGCGATTCTGGGTGGTGACGGCAACGACGCCCTGGTCGGTGGCTTGGGCAACGACTCGATTGATGGCGGTGCGGGAATCGACGGCATTATCGGCAACGACGGTGCGGACCTGCTGAATGGTGGCACCGGAAACGACCTGGTCCAGGGCGGCGGCGGCGTCAACCAGATCTTCGGTGGAGACGGCAATGACCTGCTGATCGGCGGCAACGATGTGGACACGATCGAAGGCCAGCTCGGTGATGACCGTATCTTCGGCTTTAACGGTGCGGACCTGATCCGCGGCAATGATGGCAACGACTCGCTGATGGGCGACGCTGGTAACGACACTCTCGAAGGTGGCAATGGAGCAGACACGCTCTCGGGTGGAGCCGGCACAGATTCCATCGACGGCGGTGCCGATTCGGATCGAGTCGCCGAAGTCATCAATGGCAACGCGACGATTGTGGGAACTCTGCTGTCGTCCGCTTCGACCGGCAACGAACTGCTCGCGAACATCGAACGCATCACGTTGTCTGGCAACTCCAGCAACAACTTCTTCGATGCTCGTCAGGCGGCCGTCCGGGTTGTGCTCCTGGGCGATGCCGGAAACGACACGCTCTTCGGCAGTGCTTTGGCTGACACAATCCAGGGCGGAGAAGGTGACGACGTGATCCTGGGCGGTGCGGGCAACGACAACCTCGACGGTGGCAATGGCAATGACGTCCACTACGAGAAGGCTAATGCCAACTTCCAGGTGATCGGCAGCCAGGTCTCGTCTTCGGCCATCGGCACAGATACAGCGACCAGCTTCGAAGGCGTCGCGATCGTCGGTGGTGCTGGTGCGAATCTGATTGATGCATCGCAGGCGACGGTTCGAGTCTCTCTGCTGGGCGGTGCCGGAAACGACACGCTGCTCGGTGGTTCACAGAACGACGTGATCTCTGGTGGCTCACGCAACGATACGCCGGGCACTGGTGCTGACGGAGCTGACTCGATCAACGGCGGACTCGGTTCTGACACGATCGAATCTGATGCCGCTGACACCATCGTCGTGGACGTCAACGATCAACAGATGACGGACGTCTTCGGCCTGCTGCCAGATTGGCTCGATCAGTAATCCAATGATTGATCACTCCGGCACCTGCCGAAGAGATCTCTCGCAATAACGAAAAAGCCCGCGACTCGAACTGAGTCGCGGGCTTTTTGTTTCTTCGTTGACGCTCACTTGTGGGCAGTGACGGCCTATGCAATCGCTTGCGCCAGGATCTCTGCAATGTGCATGATTCGCATCGGCTTCTTCTGGCGGCGAATCAGGCCATCCAGATGCATGAGGCAGCTCATGTCGTTCCCGGTTAGAACTTCCGTCCCGGCGTTCTCGTGATCGTGCACGCGGTCCAGTCCCATCATGCAGGACACGGCTTCTTCGGCAACGGCAAAAGTGCCGCCAAAGCCGCAGCACTCGTCAACGCGCTTCAACTGAGTCAGCTCAATGCCTTCCAGATGTTCCAGCAACGATCGAGCCTTGCTGAACGCGGGGCCGACAATTTCACTCGAACTGCCCAGACGCAGTTCCCGCAGACCGTGGCAGCTCTGATGAATGCCCACACGGTGCGGAAACTTCCCGGTGAGATTCTGAACCTTCAAGACGTCCACCAGGAACTCGGTTAACTCGAACACCCTCGTCTTGAATTCATCAAACCCTGGTTGGCTGGCGAGATACTCGTCGTAGTGAGTTCGCACCATGGACGTGCAACTCCCTGACGGACAGACGACATACTCGTAGGACTTGAAGATCTCGTAGAACTGCTGAGCCAAAGGACGTGTGCAGTCGGTAAGGCCCGTATTGGCCATCGGCTGGCCGCAACAGGTTTGCTGGGGCGGAAAGTCGACTTCGACCCCAAAGTGCTCCAGCACATCCACCGTGGCCATGCCCACTTGGGGATACAACTGGTCGACGTAGCACGGAATGAACAAGCCAACTTGCATACGGAATCCAAGGTCTAAGGGACAGATCGCTTTGTGGTCATTCTTAGTCGGATCGCACCGACCAGACAAGCAGGCCACTGCCGCGCGAGTTCAAATGTCCGTTGCCGTGCCGGGCGCCAACACATCGGCGAGTGTTGCTTCAATCCGCCCAGCGACTTAGGTTCTCTATCGCACCGACCAGTGCCCCCGCTCACCACGTTTGAACGGTGCACGCCACGCCGATGAGGAACCCTCGATGCCCACCCGCCGCGACCTGTTGGCCTCTATGGCTGCCATCACCGCCGGTAACGCGCTGCTCAGTGACGCCGTCAGCCAAGATCGCAACCCGGCCGCCGCTGTTGAAGACCGTTCATCATCCATTCGCATCACCGGACTGCAGGCGTTCTGGGTCAATCCGAATGTCTTCGTGCGCATTCAGACCAATCACGGCATCGTCGGCTGGGGAGACGTCAAAGGTGTTGACCCGCGAGTTTCCAAGCCGCTGGTGGAAGGTCTCTTCGAGCTCATCGACGGCGAGAATCCGACGCGCATTGAACACCTCTGGCAGAAGATCTTTCGAGCCCATCGCAACCTGCGCGGTGGTTCATTCATGATGCACACGTTGGCCGGAATCGACATGGCCTTATGGGACATCACCGGCAAACTGTGGGGCGTACCGGTTTATCGCATGCTCGGAGGTCCGACGCGCGATCGCATTCGCGTCTACCACACACCGCAGGCGCTGAAGGTTCCGCCACCAGGTCTGTTCGAACACAGCAGCACACCCGGCGACGTGCAGAAGATTGTCGCCGCGATCAAAGCCGCTCGCGAAAAGGTCGGACCGAACGGGGCCGTGATGTTCGATGCACACAGTGCAATGCCGCCTGCGACCCTCATGCAGGTCGCGGCCTTGATTGAGCCTTATGACGTACTCTTCATCGAAGAGCCTGCCGTGCCCGGCAACATCGAAGTCTTCAAGCGGCTCAAGCAGCACATCAACATCCCACTCGCCGCCGGAGAACGCGATCGAGGCATCTATGGGGTACTCCCTTACCTGCAGGAAAGGTGCCTCGACATTCTGCAGCCGGACTGCTGCCACACGGGCGGCATTACGTCGATGAAGAAAATCGCGACGCTGGCGGAAGCGTACTTCGTGCCGATCGCTCCGCACTGCACGGCCAGCAACCTCGGCATCTCAGCCAGCCTGCACGTCGTGTCCGCGATTCCGTTCTTCCTGATTCACGAGTTCTACCCGGACAATCAGGGGTTCAACCCGAAGGGAATTGCCCGCGTCGATTGGAAGATCGACAAAGACGGCTACATCGGCCTGCCACCCGGTCCCGGTCTCGGCGTCGAGATCGACGAAAAGAAGCTCGAAGAAGAGGCCAAGAAGCCGCAGACCTATCGCTGGCCCACCAAGACTCTGCCAGATGGTTCAATCTCCGACTATTAGCCCATTGAACACATCACTCCCCTCGCCCCACCGGGGAGAGTGGTCGGGGGTGAGGGGCGATGCCAGCCTAACATTCCAATTCGCACCGTCTACCTCTTGGCCCGATCGGACGCGCGAACTACTTCGCTGCCGCCAAGGATGCATAGAGCCCTTCGAGCGAACGCGCCATTGCCTGCGGAGTGAATTTGGCTCGATGTGCGTCCCGCGCCGCTGAACCAAGACGATTTCGCAGTTGCGGATCGCGAAGCAGCTTCACAATGCCCTCGGCGAGCGGTCCCGGTTCACCGGGGGGAACGAGCAGGCCGTTCACATCATCCGTAATGACTTCCGGGATTCCGCCGACTGCGGACATGACGCCTGGCTTGCCGACAGCCATCGCTTCCAACACGGACAGTGGCAAAGAGTCGAACTTCGACGGGTGAGCGAAGACGTCGATCAACTGCCAGACGTCACCAATTTCGCCGGGATAACCTTTGAAGATCACCCGATCCGCGATGCCCAGTTCGGTAACACGAGCGCGAAGCTTGGCTTCGTAGGCATCATGTCCACGATTGAAGCCGATGCAGACAAACGCAGTGTTCGGTTCTTGAGCGAGCACCTGCGCGGCAGCCTCAACCAGAACATCGTGGCCCTTGAAAGGAATCAAGCCACTGATCTGGCCCACAATCTTCAGTCGCGGATCTTCGGGCAGACCCAGCTCACGCCGAACCTCGGCAGCAGATCGGGTCGGTACCGGAACGGGCACGCCGGTCGGCACCACATGAATCGGCACGTCCTTGGTTTTCATCCACGAGCGGATGTCATCAGCTCGAACCTGCGAGTCCGTCACGATCGCACTCGACAGGCCGAACGCCAATTGCCCCGGCAACCGCATGGCAACAGGCTTCCACGGCTCAACATGATAAGCCGAGATGAAGACCGGAACGCCAGCCAGCCGTGCTGCGATCACTCCCGCTACGATCGCAGTCGTATGATGCACATCGATGACATCAATCTCGTGCTCGCGGATGTAACGCACGAGCTTCCGAATGATGCGAATCATGCTGGAGGAGGCACGTACCGCGCGACCGAAACCGACTCGCCCCGCTTTTCCATCTGCCCGCTCGCCCAGATCGACAACCGGGTGCCTCGCCAGAGCGAAAGCCTGCCGCATCGATCCCGAGGCCATCTCCTGCTGTTCGGTTTCCTGTTCTGGAGCTGTCACGATCAGCACGCGATGGTCGAAACGCGAACGATCCACCGCCTCGGCGAACTGCAGCACGCGTCGCTCGTGGCCGCCCCAGTACAGCTTGTTCATCACCGAAAGGACTCGTAGCGGACGTGATCCATCCAGCCGATCCGGCTCCTGGACGTTGTGATCTGGTCCCAATGAGTTCAATTCAAGCTCATCCATCGACGACGGCGGATTCATCACAGTGCGGGCACGCGAGTACGGTAGAGCAGAAGCGAGAGCCGTGGACACACTCAACATCCTTGTTGCGTGAAACATTTGATCTGCAATCGCAGACAATCCGAACGCTCGGCACAATTAATTCGGCCTGACCTTGTGGGTAATTCGCGTGTTTCTGATTGTGCCTGATGTTCCGGCTACGGAATCCGTTCCGGATTCTCGGGTCGTACCGGTTAGGTAAACTTTGCGGGCACCAGTTTGCAGCGAGCTGTCTATCTTGATGAAGTATCGCTGGGCAGTGTGTACGAAGTTCGCGTTCAACTTCAGATGATGCGGGCAACGACCGGCGCTTTCGCTTACCAACGAATCCCGAACATTCAAAATAGGCAAACCGGCGAAACTCTCCGCATCCGTTGGATAGCGGACCATTCATTCCGGCGACTTCAGCAACGAATTCGTGCAGACGCAGCAGACCGGCAATACCGGCAGCGAGGACACTTTGGCATTCGACAGCTCCTCATCGACGCGGCAGGCAGAATTGCAGGAACGCGTGCAGGCGCTTCGACTTCCGGAGCCAGCCAAAGGCGCTGCCAGCAGCCGCGCGCCGTGGGCGGCGTGCGTCGCCATGGCGGGAATCCTCGTCTGGCAGGTGTACCTCACGAAAGTCCGCCCTGCTGCCACCAGTGAAACCGCCGCCGGACAGACTCAGGAACCCGTCTCAGGGACGGAGCCGAAAACAGCCAGCGGCAACACCACGCCTGCAGGCACCGCCAGTAAACCGGCCACGACCAGGGGTGGCGATTCGAATGTCGTGCTGGAGGACAAAGGCCACGTCGTTCCCGCGCATCAGATCCTGGTGAGTCCCAAAGTCAGCGGCATGATCGTGGAGTTGCACGTCGAAGAGGGGAAACGGATCACCAAAGGCGACATTCTGGCCGAGGTGGAGAAAATCGACTACGCCGCTGATCGAGACCGCGCTGTCGCCGTGCTGAAGCGTGCCAGAGCCACCGAAGAGCGAGCACTGGCCCGCATGTCCGAAGCTGATCGAGGCTTTCGAGAACTGGAGAAGCAGCAGGCCGAAGCTGAACTGATGGAAGCCGAATCGGAACTCAAGCGAGTCACCCTTGAACACGAGCGCAACCTGCAATTGAAGAAGCAGGGAGCACTGGCAGACAAAGACTTTGATCAGGGCGAGGCCTCTTTTCGCTCGGCTCAACAACGAGCCCGGCGACTGGACGCGGCCTTGGCTCTCATGCGTGAAGGCGAGCGTGAAGAACGGAAGGCCATGGCTCGTCACGAAGTCGCGCAGGCCGAAGCGGATGTCCTGCAAGCTCAGGCGGATCTCACCAAAGCTCAATGGCGACTTGATAACTGCACCATCAAGGCCCCCATCACGGGCACGATCCTTAAGAAGAACGCGGAAGAAGGCAACATCGTCAATCCGATCGCGTTCAATGGCTCGTTCAGCCTGTGTGACATGGCCGACCTCTCGGATCTGGAGATTGAACTCAGCATCGGCGAGCGTGATATCAGCAAGGTCTTCGTCGGCCAGCGCTGCGAGATTCGAGCGGATGCGTACAAAGAGCGTGTCTATCAGGGCCGGGTGGATCGCCTGATGCCCATTGCCGATCGTGCCAAGGCCTCCGTCCCAGTCCGCGTCAAAGTGACGGTGCCGGAGCAGGAAGAGGGCGTTTACCTGAAGCCCGAGATGGGCGCGACGGTCACGTTCTTTAAACGCGATGGCGAACAACCAACGGCTGAATCACCGACCAAGGCCCCTTCTCTGCCCGACAAATAGACTTCGCGCCCACGACACATCGATTTGACACTACTGCCTCATTGAGACTGCACCAATGCCTGATTTCCGAGACCCGATTGTCCGGGTGAACGCGGTCCATAAATACTTCAAGCGCGGCGGCGAGCGGCTGGACGTTTTGAATGGGCTGAGCCTCAGCGTGGGCAAGGGCGACTTCGTGGCCCTGATGGGTCCCAGCGGTTCCGGCAAGACGACGCTGCTGAACCTGATCGCGGGACTTGATACACCCAGCGAGGGCGAGATCCACATTGGAAATGATCTCGTTTCCGCCATGTCCGAAACCCAGCTCGCGCGATGGCGAACACGTAACATCGGCTTCATCTTCCAGTTCTATCATCTGCTACCGGTACTGACGGCTTACGAGAACGTGGAACTCCCCCTGCTGCTGTTGCCTTTAACGGCCGCACAACGCAAGCAACAAACCTTGAACGCACTGCAGCTCGTAGGCCTGGATAACCGGCTGCAGCATCGCCCCGGACAGCTCTCGGGCGGCCAGCAGCAGCGTGTCGGTATCGCACGCGCCATCGTTACCGATCCGACGTTGATCGTGGCCGACGAACCGACGGGCGACCTGGATGCCAAGTCGGCTCATGAAATTCTGGATCTACTGTGCGAGATCCGTCGAGCGCTCAACAAGACAATCGTGCTGGTCACGCACGACCCCAAGGCCGCCGAGCGGGCCGATCGAGTCCTGCATCTCGACAAGGGAGTGCTCGTTCGCGAGCAGGAGACGTCGAACTCGAATGCCTAGCAAGCGTGCTCTACAGAGCCGCGCCTCTGCCGCTGGAGAACGCCCCACAAACCGCCTTGAACACTTTGGACCCGATGGAATGAAGCTGCTCGTCCTCATGCTGAAGAACGTCCGCCGCAACATCCTGCGGACGATTCTTACGTCTCTGGGCACCATCATTCTGGTGTTCGTGGTGACGCTGGTCTGGTCCGTGCTGGAGTTTCTGGATGCCGCCACCACCGAAAAAAGCCAGAACCTGAAGTGCATCGTCACCGAGCGTTGGCAGATCCCCAGTCAGATGCCGTTCTCCTACTCGAAAGCATTGGAGCAGTTCGCGTGGCATGGCCCGAATGACGAGCAGCCGCTCGATAACATGATGACCTGGCAGTTCTACGGCGGCACGATCGATCCCACGAAACGCACGTTCGATTCCGTGCTGTTCGCAATCGGGCTCGAGCCCCGCAAGATGTTCACGATGATGGATGAACTGGACTCTCTGCCGCCGCGAGAGAAGGCCGAACTGAAAGCCATTGCCGACCGCATGACGGAGCAGCGTAACGGCATCATCGTCGGCCCCGGACGATTGAAGCTGCTCAAGAAACAAATCGGCGACACGGTCAAAGTCACCAGCTTCAACTATCGCGGCATCGATCTTGAGTTTGAGATCATGGGCACGTTCCCGGCGTCTGTCAGTCGCTACGACCTCAGTGCCGCCATGAACCGGGACTATCTCAACAATGCGATGGACGCCTGGGCGAGAACCAATAACAAACCACACGCCATGGCCAATAAGAACATGAACTTGGCCTGGTTCCGTTATCCCGACCGCGAAATGTTCGAACAACGCGCGGACGAGATTATGAACTCGGTCGATTTCAAAGATGTTCCCATCAAGTGCGAAACTGCGTCGTCAGGCATCTCCGCGTTTCTGGAGGCCTACCGTGATCTGCTGTGGGGCATGCGTTGGCTGTTGTGTCCGGCCATCCTCTTCACGCTGTCGCTGGTGATTGCCAACGCGATCAGTATCAGCGTCCGCGAACGGCAGAAGGAACTCGCCGTAATGAAAGTGCTGGGATTTCTACCCGGCCAGATTCTGATCCTCGTCCTGGGTGAAGCGCTCGCGCTGGGGATTCTGTGTGGCGTCGTCAGTTCAGGCGGCACATTCATCCTTGTTAACAAGGTCTTCGGCGGAGTTGCGTTCCCCATCGCCTTCTTCGGTGCCTTCAACATTTCGCCCAACGCCTTGTGGTGGGGACCGGCCGTCGGCGGCATGACCGCTTTCATCGGAAGTTTCCTGCCCGCCTGGAGCGCGCGAACCGTGAAGGTGAGCGAAGTGTTCTCCAAGGTCACGTAACTAATTCGTGATCGCTCCCGCACTCTCATTCATTGAACCCGAACCATCGGATTGAGACTTTGGAACCGCCACTAACCATTCAAGACCAGCTAGTCGCCGTCACGATCGGACTGGTGACGCTCATCGGCATCCTCGCCGTCATCGCGCGTGTGCCGTTGATCTATAACGTCCGCAACTTAATGGTGCGGTGGCGCATCACTCTGCTCACTGCGATGGCGTTCATGATGGTGGTCGGCCTGCTGGTCGTGATGCTGGCTTTCGTCAACGGCATGTATCGGCTCACGGAGAGCAGTGGCCGACCAGACAACCTCATCATCCTCGGACAGGGCACTCAGGACGAGGTCTTCAGCAGCCTCGGCTTCACCGACGTCGATAGCATTGAAACCGTCGCTGGCATCGCACGGGATAGCGAGAACCGGCCACTGGTCAGCAAAGAAACCTATGTCATCGTCAATCAACCCGTAGTCGCCCCTCAGAAGGGACGTCCGCGTCGACGGTTCCTGCAAATGCGAGGTGTTCAGATCCCGGAGATTTCGGGTGAGGTGCATGACGTCAATCTGCAGGGCGATTGGTTCAGCCAGGCGGGTGTGCGACAAGCAGCCGAAACAGATAAAGACCAGTCGACTCTGATCGAAGCAGTGCTGGGTGAAGGCATTGCCCGCACGCTCGGATCCGACCGGACTCCGGAGCAAGTCGCCAACGCGAAGAACCGCGACCGGTTGGACGTCGGCGATGAGTTCACTTGTGGCGACCGTCGCTGGATTGTGGTCGGGATCATGAAGTCGATGGGTAAGTCGTTCGACTCGGAGATCTGGGCCAAGCGAGAACTGGTCGGCCGCATGTTCGGCAAAGAGACCTACACGACGATGGTCGTGCGTGGAGAGAACCGCGCTGAGGCCGCGCGACTGGTCAACTATTTCGGTTCCGAATGGGGCAAAGCCAGCCTGCAGCCGATGCTCGAAACGACCTACTTCAACAACCTCAACGGCACCAATCAGCAGTTCCTGATCGCCATTATCATTGTCGCTGTGATCATGTCGATCGGCGGAGTTTTCGGGGTCATGAACACGATGTTCGCCGCAATTTCTCAGCGGATCAAAGACATTGGCGTGATGCGACTCCTTGGGTTCGACCGTTCGCAGATCCTGATTTCGTTCCTGCTGGAATCGATGTTACTGGCGGTTGTGGGTGGCGGCATCGGTTGCCTGTTGGGGTCACTGTCCGACGGTTGGACGGCCAACAGCATCGTGGGCAGCGGTCAGGGCGGCGGCAAATCCGTCGTGCTGCGAGTGACCGTCGACTGGGCCATTATCATGTACGGGATGCTGTTCTCGCTCATCATGGGCGCCATCGGTGGTTTGTTGCCGGCGCTCTCCGCGATGAGGCTGAAACTTCTGGAAACTTTGCGGTAACGCCCGGCCCAACCACGAAGAAAGCCCGGTCGAAACTCGACCGGGCTTTTGAATAGTTAGCTCCGTCGCAGACTGGCTAATCGCCGAACGCCGCATCGAAGGCGCGATTCGAAGGCGCGAAGTCCACGTTCTTGCAGAATTGGCAAGACTCACGAGCGCCATGCTCGCGATCCATGCCGCTGTCTTCCCATTCGACCGAGAGCGGGCCGGCATAGCCGACCGCGTTCAGGGAGCGGATGATCTCTTCGAAACGAACGGCTCCACGACCAACGCTGCGGAAGTCCCAGCCGCGACGAGCGTCGCCGAAGGACAGGTGGCTAGAGTTAATGCCCGTGCGACCGTTGAGGGTCGTCGAGGCATCCTTCATATGCACGTGGTAGATGCGCTTCGGGAAGTAGCGAATGAATTCGACGGGATCGACACCCTGCCAAATCAGGTGGCTGGGGTCGAAGTTGAAACCGAACTCTTCGCGGTTATCCAGAGCCTGCAACGCACGCTCGGCCGAGTAGATATCGAACGCAATTTCGGTTGGGTGAACTTCCAGCGCGAACTTCACACCGCATTCCTGGAACACGTCCAGAATCGGGTTCCATCGCTCGGCGAGCAGGGAGAAGCCAGCATCGATCATCTTGCGTGGCGTCGGCGGGAAATCGTAGATGCAGTGCCAAATGCTGGAGCCGGTGAAGCCGTTCACGACGCTGACGCCCAGCTTCTGAGCGGCGCGGGCGGTGTTCTTCATCTCTTCCGCGGCGCGGGCATTCACGCCTTCTGGCTTGCCGTCGCCCCAGACGTATTCGGGCAGAATGGACTTGTGGCGGTCGTCGATCCGGTCCAGCACGGCCTGACCGGCCAGGTGGTTGGAAATCGCGAACAGCTTGAGGTCGTGCTTCTCCAGGAGGTCACGTTTGCGGGCGCAATAAGTGTCGTCGGACAGCGCCTTAGCAACCTCAAAGTGGTCACCCCAGCAAGCCAGTTCCAGCCCGTCATAGCCGAACTCGCGAGCCTTCTTGCACAGCGTTTCCAAGGGCAAGTCAGCCCATTGACCAGTAAAGAGCGTAACCGGACGTCCCATTTGGCATCCTCAAATCATTGATGCAAACACAAGATGAAGTACCGCCGTAATGGTGACACCATCGAATTTCGGCGGACTGGCCTCCGCAGACTATCAGGGCAATTTCGGCATTTCAAACGAGGTGCCCGGCGGCCTAACTCGTGACAAGAACATGGGTTGTCCGGGCGAATTGATCCGCGCGTTTCGGCGTCAAATCGCGTCTCGCCCTATCCGTTGACAGTCACCGTCAGTTGCGGCGGATTCTTCAGGGTCTGAAAGATCACGCAGTAGCGTTCGGTCAACTGCACCAGCTTGGCGAGTTGCTCCGGCGTCGCCGGACTTTCGAGTTTGAAGTTCAGCCTCACCGCCGATACTCCGATCGGCACTTCTTTCGACAGGCCAAGCGTACCTCGAAAGTCAACATCCGCCTCGGCCTTGATCGTCGCCGATTTCAGCTCAATGCCCATCGCGGTTGAGACCGCCGACAACGTCACTCCGGCACAAGCCACCAGCGATTGCAGCAACATGTCGCCGGAACAGGCCCATTCACCACTGCCTCCAGCCGCCGGATGCAACCCGGCCGCGATCGTCCCGCCCGGAGTCGGAATGCTGCACGTCAGATTGCCTTGGCTCACCTGAGCACTCGCGTGCATGGTCACCAAAGCCGCAGAAGGCTCAGCCGCGTATTTATCCTTGATGGGCTTCTGCAAAGCCCGCAGTTCATCACCAGTCATAGAAACCTCAGAGATCAACGTAGGAGAAATCAATAATAAAGACTTAAGTATCGTGTTAGGCGTGCCGGACGCTTCCGCCACCGTTCAAGGCGAGATTACCACCATCCATCGGGATGAGCGTGCCTGTAATCCAACTGGACGCATCCGACGCCAGCAGCACCGCGAGCCCTTGAATGTCTTTAGGCTCACCGAGCCGACCGCGCGGAATGCCTTTCAGGAACTGCCGTTCCAAATTGGGATCGGCTGCCATCCGCTTTTCAAGTCCCGGATTCACGACCTGAGCCGGCAGGATGGCGTTCACTCGCACGCCCAGTCCGGACCATTCAGTGCTGAGTTCGCGAGTCATCTGAGCCACCGCACCCATCGCCATGCTGTAGGCGATGTGTCCGCGTCCCAGCGAGGTGATACTGGCCAGCGAGCCGATGTTGACGATGCTGCCCCGCCTGGCCTGCAACATCCGACGTCCCGCTTCCTGACACATGCAGAACCGGCCAAACACCAGATTCCGCCACGTCGCTTCCACATCTTCCAGCGAAATCTCCTCAGGCTTCGCCAGGACTGCTTCACCAGCGACGTTGCCCAGGAAATCAATGCGACCAAATTCTTTGTCGAGCCGCGCGAACATCTGCCGGATCGCCGACGGATCGGACACGTTGCAGACCACTGGCACAGCCCGGCGGCCGAACTTCTGAATCTCTGACGCAGTGCTCTCCAGCCCGGCGGCGTTCAGATCGGCGAGCATCACGTCGGCGCCATGCTCGGCCAGAGCCAGCGACATCGCGCGGCCCATGCCACTCGCAGCCCCCGACACCAGAGCGACGCGGCCGGTCAAATCGAACATTCCACTCGCGGATGAAGTTGCAGCAGTCGAAGCGTCAGGCATGCGGTCGTCCTTGTGAGAAGAGAATGACTTCGAAGCTCAATGACCGATCTTGTGCTCGCGGCAGTACCATTCCACCAGCGACTTGAACGGCGGCGTGTATTGCTCAGGATGAACGGCCATGCGGCGTTGTAATTCAGACAGCTCGACGTATTCACCCCCGGCGACTTCCAGCGGGTCGTACGTCGGTACCTGATCGGTCACAGCCTTAAACAACACGGTGAATTCGTTGGCCGTTTCGCGGCTGGCCGGGAGCTTAGTGAGGTACTCCAGCGGAGCCGTGATGCCAATCTCCTCGAACATCTCACGCTGAGCAGACTCCGCGTAGTCCTCCCCTGCCCCGAGATGCCCCGACGCCGACGAGGTGTAGCAGGAAGGAAACTCATCCTTCGTCGCGGAACGATGCTGCACCAATAGCTCGCCCTTCGAATTGAAGACGAAGATACTGGCAGCGCGGTGCAGCAGCCCCTGCTTGTGAACCTGCGAGCGCGGCGCCTGACCGATGACTCGATCCTGCTCATCGACGACGTCAAAAATCTCTTCCGGCATGGTTCCATCCACCTTATGGACCATCCGAACTGGAACAACAAATAGGCCGTCCCAAATCGGACTTCGCACACTGGATCAAACAATTCGAGTCGAATCCCAGAATTCACGCTAAGATCCCGCTCCGTGCTCCGTCGTGTTCACGGAGACCGTTGCGACGAGTTGTCGGAAGCAATCGTCATTGCCGCAAGCCAACGCAATGATTGCACTCAATCCGCCCTGCAGGACGAGGCGTTCTCATGCAACTGCCGATCAAAGCGTGGACACGGAATGCTCTCAGTGCCGCAGCCGCCATCGCGCTCGGATTGCTGGTTTTTAACCCGTCTCTCGGATGGTCGCAGAGCACAGAGCCCGGTTTCGGCTCAGACCTGCTGATCCCCGCGGCGACGGCTGCAGACCGATCCTCCGCGGCAGAACAACGTAAAGCCGCGCGCGCTGCCTTTGAACGAGGCAACTACGAGCAGGTGATCGATACCTATCGCCAGCTGTCGGACTCGCCAGCTCAGACTCTGCACGACGCCTATTGGCTGGGGTATGCCCTGCATCTCGGTCAGCACTGGCCTGAATCGCGGGACGCATATCAGGCGGCCTTGCGAAAGATGGATCTCCAACTGGAATTCATCGACAAAGAAATCAAGCGTCTCAAGACACTTAAAGATGAACCCGCAGATGATTCTGCGACTGAAGTAGATCGCAGAGGGGGATCAGCCAGTGACCGGCAGATCCCACTCTTGGAGCGTGAACGTGAGCAACTAGTCGCTCAATGGCCTGAGTTGGTGCTTCACATTGGACGCATGGAACTGCTGCAACTCAATGATCCTCAAGCCGCCATCAAGACACTACCGCTGGGGCTGAGATTCGCACCAGAAGGCCAGCTCGAAAAGTTGACGGAAGCCGCAAGGCTAGCTCTTGATAAACAGGCTAAGAAACAACCCGTTCCCGCAACTGCGGCGGATCGTCCGCCGGAAATGCTGTGGTTCAAGTTGATGATGCCGATGGCGTGCCAGAGGTTGCTCGCCATCGCCTACGAGCGTCAAGGCGACCACGAAGCCGCCGCGCGATGCTGGTGCCAGGTTCGGCTCAGTGAAATCGCTCACCGAGTCGGCATGGCTTACGTGGACCGGGAACGCTTACTCAAGAGTCTCGATCGAGTACCGGCGGACAAGCGAGAGAACATTCACGAACTTGTGCGTTCAAACCCCGGAACGCATCGAGACCGTTACGCCCATCCAACGGCCCCTCCGCCGAAAGATGCTCTCAAACCGCCCTTCACGATCATGTCGCAGATTTCCGGCGCTAACTTCATGTCGGCCGGGCCTGCTCATGCCAGCCTCGTCAAGTTAGCGGACGGAACCTCGCTGATGGCCTACGCGAGCGGTGACATCTACCAAACCCGCATCATGCTGGCCAAAAGCGCTGACGGAGTCACTTGGGAAGCTCCCAAAGAGTTCGCTCACAACAATCAATTCCCGACTCGCTGCCCGTCGATGATGGTCGACGACAAAGGCGAGATCTGGATGTTGTTTTCGTCCAAACGTTTCGACCTGCAGCTCTTTTCCAGCGCCGGTTACCAGTTGTGGATGTGCCACTCCGGCGACGGAGTCAACTGGTCGCGCCTGCAGCCGGTTCTCATGCCGGACGGTTTGCAGTACCAGAATACGGCTCACCTGACGCGCGATCATCGCGGGCGTTACTGGATCTTCTCCGAAGGTCTGGCTGGTTTCGGCGAGAGCCCCGCGGATATCGGCCAGCTAAGTCCTTTGAAGCTGGAGACACCCAAATCCGGCCGCACCACGAACAACCTGCACGCCACATTCGACAACCGTGGCCGCTGCCACCTCGTCTTCGACACGTTCGGGCAGGGCTTGTACTACACCTCGTCAGACGACATGCAAACGTGGCAAACCCCGGTCACACTCGGCAGCCACGAACCGAACTCTTCCATCGGGCATGGTCAGATCATCTGGAACGGCGACCGCGCTGTCTTGTTCCATGAAACGAATCAGGGCCTCTGGTTGAGACACTGCTCAGGCCGAGATCAAAACCAGCAACTCACCTGGACGAACCCTGTCATGGTCCTCGACCACCGCCTGGCGATCGGTCGATCGTCGATCGTGGTTGATCGCAGCAACTCGCGAATCCTCGTGCCCGCCGGCAACGGCTACACCCCGGCCATCATCGCGGCGCCATTGCCCGAGATCTTCCCCGCCGAGCCCAAATAACTCAGCGGGCGTCTTGGCCGATCGTCCTACAGCACCCAGCCGTCCGGCAAGATGGACTCTTTGGGGACGACGATAATGCCATCCCGCACATAGATGCCCTTGACGTCGCAGTTCGACTCCAGATCTGGACGCAGCTTAATCCGCACGTTCCGGCCAATCCGGCAGTTCTTGTCGATAATCGCATTCTCGATGATCGTGCCATCGCCGATGCCCAGTCCAGGGCGGCTCGGGTTCGGCTCAGGATTGTGGAGATCCGGGTCGTAGTTATCGGAACCCATCAGAATCGAGTTCTTGATGGTCACGTTGCGTCCCACCTGGCTCCGCAATCCGACGATGGCGTTCTCAATGATCGCCCCCGGCCGAATGGTGACGCCTTCGCTGATCAGGCTGCTCTTCACCGAGGCATCCTGAATGCGGCTCGGTGGCAGACTGCGGGCTCGCGTAAAGATCGGGCTCGACTCATTCACCAGCTCAAACGGTGGGTTGAGGCTCGCCAGATCAAGATTCGCCCTGAAAAAGGCCGAAATCGTGCCGATGTCTTCCCAGTATCCGTCGAACAGATGCACGTGAACTTTGCGTGCTCGAATCGACATCGGGAACACTTCCTTGCCGAAGTCGCGGTAGTCAGACCCCGTCAGGAGTTCGACCAGCGTGTCTCGCTTGAAGATGTAAATACCCATGCTGGCCAGCAACGTGCGCCCCTTGCTGGGAATGCCACGAGCGTCGATCCACTCCGACGTCGTACGCATCGTGTCCATCTCTTTGACCGTCTGCGGTTTCTCCAGGAAGCCGTGCACGCGACCTGAATCATCCAGCCGCATGACACCAAATCCGCGAGCGTCCTCATCCGTCACCGGCAGCGCCGCGATGGTTGCATCGGCTCCGGCCTTGATGTGTGTGGACAGCATGTCCCGATAGTCCATGCGATATAATTGGTCGCCGGACAGGATCACCACATAATCAATTCCCGGCTGCTGGATGTACCGCAGTTGCTGCCGGACAGCGTCAGCCGTGCCCTGGTACCATTGCGCGCCGTCCATCGTCTGTTGAGCGGCCAGAATCTCAACGAAGCCGCCGCCGAATCGATCGAACGCGAACGTCTGGCGAATGTGCCGATGCAGACTGACCGAATTGAACTGAGTCAGCAGGTAGATGCGGTTCATCCCCGAATTCAGGCAGTTGGAAATCGGGATATCGATCAAGCGGAAGTTACCAGCCAGCGGTACGGCCGGCTTGGATCGAAACTCAGTCAGCGGAAACAGGCGAGTTCCTTGACCTCCACCGAGAATCAGACAGACGGTGTTCTTCGACATGGTGCGATCTCCTGATGTAGCGCTTCAGAGCAGGGTGGCAGGAGTGTAGTGGGCTCATTCAACGACCGCACGGGATGTCGCGTCGCATTTGGACACCACGAGAAAGCGGTCCTCTAACCCGATCAAAACCGCTGCCGACGCCACTGTTCGTTGCCCCTGCGGATCACGGGCTTAGCCGCAGACTTCCCCTACCACGTAACGATTGGCGAATGGCAAACCAGGCGTTCAACAACAGTGCACCTTCAGAGCTATTTGGAAGGACGCCTGAAACTATCTCACCAGCCGCGTTTCTTCCGGCACGAGACCGATGTTGGCCACATCTCGCTTGAGCTGAGCGGTGTCTCCCGGAGCCAGCTCATGCCACTGAATCGT
The DNA here is from genome assembly GCA_021732995.1 of Planctomycetaceae bacterium. Taxonomy (GTDB): domain Bacteria; phylum Planctomycetota; class Planctomycetia; order Planctomycetales; family Planctomycetaceae; genus AM-0621. The sequence goes on from JAKFWA010000128.1 coordinate 22,076, forward strand.
GCGGCCGCCCTGTGTTTTGACGAACACATGCACTGAGCTATCTCCCAGAACCTCGAACAAGTTCCCGCGCACAACCAATGCCGTATTCTCAGCCACTCCGATGCCCAGCATCCGCTCGCCCGCTCGGAGTCGTCCCGTCAACTTTTCCAACTGAGCAGAGTCGCGCAACAGGCCCGTAAACCGCTCCAGCCTTCCACCGCGAGCGTCGAAGTGCTGCTCAACGATGGCTCTGTTGAAGACGCCCAAGCCATGAGCGGCTATGGCATTCGCTGGCGCGCCTTCATATTCACGTTCTTCCCAGAGAGTCATCACTTCAGGCAGAGCCGCCATTCCTGCCGATGTACCGCCGACGACTCCACCGCGAGCCAAAACACTCCGCAACGCCGCCTGAAAACGAGTCTGCTCGGGATAATGACCGACGAACCGATAGTTGAGACGCAACTGAGAACCGCCCGAGAACCAGACTCCCGTCGCCGATTCCAGCGCCTTCACAAAACCTGGGTCGTCCGCATCGCCCGGATCGTCAGTATAAAGAAACCGAAACTTGCGAATCCGCCCGGTGCGCTGCAAATCCGGCCAGGATGCATACCGCGAGCCGACGGTATTTAAAAACTCACGCTCGGTGTCATAGTCACCAACGCGATACCCGGCGCAAGGCACCAGGATGATGCTCGCGTCCCGTCCGCCTGCCAGTTCGATGAACCGGTTGAAGACATCTCCGGTGATGGCGCCACCGCCGTGCAACACGACTGAACCCGGCCGCAGCGGGTCGTTGGGTGGAGGAAGCCCGAGCAGGTTGTCATCCGCACGACTTGCCGCCGTTGATAGCACCAGCAACAACGCAACCACGAATGCCGCGCGACTCATTGAATGCCTCGTGTTTCGGAAAAAAGAACACCAGCAGTCCTGACCAAGACAGCGTTCACTCGCAATTCGACTCCACGCAGATCGTACCCAGCAAGAGATGATTTCCAGCAGGAAATCCAGCCCAACGTTCCGTGCTTGATTAAGACTCTGCGAGCAGCACGATCAGCTAACGCTGCTCTCAAGTCGCTGGAATTTGAATCTGCTTGCAACAACTGCAACGACGTTTTCAAAATCGAAGCCCGCAGACATTGAGTACCATACGGCGTAGCACTCGACTTCTTGCGGTACTTGCAGTGTGCACAAATAATTTTCCGAACTGTGACTCTGCAGTAGCCGTCGCACGGTTTGCAGGGAGCGTGCCAGAGATGATGAACCTGACCGCATTCCCGACACGGCAGTCAGAACCGACGCGCAGAAGCGTGTCACCCTACAGTCGTCAAGAGCCGTGATCGCAGTCGCTCACTGCGTCTGAAGTACGATTGGACCGAAGTAGCGGCGACTGAATGGAATTGCCGTGGGACCGAAGTGCTCTCCGATGTTGCCGTATCGAAGCATGCCGAATTCATACGGCACTTCGTGCAGCTTGCTGTCGTAAAGCTGCTGGCCAAATTCGTTGAGATGTTCCGGTCGATTGAACCCCAGCCACCCCGCGGATGGACGAAACTCGCGATCCAGAGTTCCCAGGACGGACGTCCCCGCCCCCAGCAGCAGGACATCTCCAATTGAGTGAAAGTGCCAGATTCCCCGTTCTGACTTGGAGAGCGCTGTCGAAAGATCATGGTCGGGAGAAATAGCGGGCGTTATCAGCGTGGCGCTCGTAATCTGGCGATCCTCGGGCAAGGTTTCCAAAGCCAGAACAATCAACGCACCACCACCCGAGTGCCCAATCAGGTGAATCGGAGCACCGGGGTATTGGTCTTGATACTCCACAATCTTGTCGGCCAGTTCTTGAGCCCGCACCTGATTGGTGCGATAGGCACACAGGTGATACGGCCACAACAAGAAAATGCCCGAGGTCCAGTCGTGAATCTCAACCGCACCGTTGAAACCCGCCTGCGAGATTCCTGTCGCCACATTGGAATTGAAGATGCTGGGCGTCTCGATCCCAGGCAAGACCAACACTCGACCCTGCCGTAACCTCTCCTCATCATTCAGGTTATGAAAGTACGCGCACCCATTGAGCAACAACAGGTTCAAGCTCAACAACCACAGCAATGGCGAGCAGTGCGACATCTTTCAATCCATTGAACAGCTTCCGAACCCGCGAGTGATACCCCAAGTTAAATCGTTCAGCCAAGAGCAGTTACCAGCAACGTGTTTCGCGTAGAATGGCGGCTGAACCGCAGCTATTGTCAGACCACCACACCAGCCCAGCGAAAAAGATGTCATTCAGTACAACTCCGGGCGACTTGCTGGAGTGGCACTGAATTGCAAATCACACGTCACGCCGACATCCGTTGACATTCACTTGGAGCATCCAAATGCAGGTCGCCCCCAGAAAGTGTCAACTCCTATTCGCGTTCTCCGCAGCGTTTATCGTCTCATTGTCCAGCAGCGGTGACGAGCCTCCAGCGAAAGCTGAATTAGCGAAGAAATACAAGGAACTGATTCAACAACTCGCGAGCCCCAATCAACCAGCGACAAAACGCAGTAGTAAAGCGAGAGTATCTGTCACTTTCCCGGCGAAGTACGACGTGAAGGCCCAGGAACAAATCGATGTCGTTCGAAAGGAACTGCAAAACAACGCTCAAGACGCCCTACCCTATCTTGTTGAAGCATTAGACGACGACAGATATTGCATGACTATAAGTTGGGCAGAAGGCGATGCGTACCACAATCAATCTGTGGGCGATGTGTGCGAAGAAATCATGAGATCACAGTTGGAGGTCTATCGCAGTAAGATGACCTTCACAAAGGAGCGTTGGCGTGAATACGAATATCCCATCTCGAAGGAATGGTACGAGACACGCCAGGCTCTGAGTCTTGTTGAACTCCAGATAGAAGCGATCGACTGGGCGATTGAAAAGCGAAAGACAGAACCCGAGAAATCTATCGAAGGCCGTCGCGGTGAGATTCTCAGAAACGAAGTCGCAGAGCTGGAACGACTTCGCGACGGTATCGCGAAGACCAAAAAGCCCACAGCACCTGGCAGACTCCTTCCCATGGTGCGCTCCAATGGCTGAGTGCAGACATGCAGAATCTCATACATCCGCTAATATTTTGATGTATGAACGACGTCACTCAACTGTTGAATGCGATTGAGCGCGGCGAGCGGCACGCGGCGGAGCAGTTGTTGCCGCTGGTCTATGCTGAGCTGCGCCAATTGGCGGCTCAACGGTTGTTGCGAGAGACGCCGGGCCAGACATTACAGGCGACGGCACTGGTGCATGAAGCTTATGTGCGGTTGGTGGGAGACGAGCAGGCCGAGGCCGAGCGGTGGGATCATCGCGGGCACTTCTTCGCAGCGGCGGCCGAAGCCATGCGGCGGATTCTGATTGAAAACGCGCGACGCAAGCAGAGTCTGAAACGCGGCGGGCAGATGGAACGAGTGGACCTCGACGAAGCCGAGCCTGCGGCTCGTGATCGCGACGAAGAGTTGTTGGCTTTGGATGAAGCGCTACAAAAATTCGCGACGCTGGATCCCCGCAAGGCGGAGCTGGTGCAGTTGCGATACTTCGGAGGGCTGACGTCGGAGCAGGCTGCCAAGGTACTGGGAATCTCCGTTGCAACTGCCGAGCGGGATTGGACCTACGCGAGAGCGTGGCTGCGTTGCGAATTGCAGCCGGGCACCGAATGATGAGGCTGTTCGCAGAATCTGTGCGATCCTCAGAAATTCCATGAGGGGAATTGAACGTGGATTTCGCATGAAAACATGACGCCGAGACATCATCTTGGACGCCCGATTCTTGCGGAGCCTCTCATGAACGAAAACAGCCTGTTTGCCGAATTGCTGCAAATCGAATCGCCCACAGAGCGATCCGCTTTTCTGGATAGAGCTTGCGCCGAGCAACCTCAGATGAGAGCTCGCCTTGAGCAACTCTTGCGGGCTCACAACGACGCTGGCAGCTTTTTGGAGAAACCGGCTGCGGACATTGCGGCGACACAGCTCTATCGCGGAGCTACTGACAGAGACGACGAAGACGTGCCTCTGGAGTTTCTGGAGCCTTGCGACACGCCGGGCCGCCTCGGCCGATTGCGCGGTTACGAGATTCTGGATGTCATCGGTCGCGGCGGCATGGGTGTCGTCTTGCGAGCGATGGACACCAAGTTGAACCGCGTGGTCGCCATCAAAGTCCTGGCTCCGGAATTAGCCAGCCACCCACAGGCCCGGAAAAGATTCTCACGCGAAGCTCAAGCGGCCGCAGCCGTCAGCCATGACCATGTCGTCACCATCCATGCTGTCGATGATGACGAACGAGTCCCCTTCATCGTCATGGAGTGTATCGTTGGGCAATCGCTGCAGCAGAAGATCGACCGAGTCGGCGCGCTCGGCGTGAAAGAGATTCTGCGCATCGGAATGCAGATCGCGTCAGGGCTGGCCGCCGCACACAAGCAGGGACTCGTCCATCGCGACATCAAGCCGGCGAACATCCTGCTGGAGAACGGCATTGAGCGCGTGAAAATCACCGACTTCGGACTGGCTCGCGCGTCCGACGACGTGGGTATCACGATGTCCGGCCAGATCGCGGGCACGCCGCAGTATATGTCGCCCGAGCAGGCGATGGGGCAACCGGTCGATCAGCGCAGCGACTTATTCAGCCTGGGCAGCGTGCTCTACACGATGTGCACCGGGCGTCCGGCTTTTCGAGCGGATTCGGCTGTCGCGGTTCTACGCCGGGTCTGCGATGACACGCCACGCCCGATCAACGAGGTCAATCCCGAGATCCCGGCATGGTTGATTGCCATCGTGGAGCGATTGATCTCAAAGGCCGCAGCAGATCGATTCCAGACAGCCCAGGAAGTCGCAGAGCTCTTGAGCCAGTGCCTCGCTCACCTGCAACAGCCAGCGACAATGGAGCTTCCCGCGTCAGTGACTGCGATGGTGGCGAATTCTGCCAGCGCCTCGCAAAAGTCGTCAGGTCAACACGCGGAAGGTTGGCGTTTGCGATGCAAGACATGTGGTAAGACGCGTTCGCTGGCCAGCGTCGGCGGAGTTCGGATGGGAGCCGCCTCGGTTAGTAAGGTGACACTTGGCTGGTGCTCGACCTGCCAAGGCTTGAAATGGACTGCCATCGAATGGGGACTGATCGACCCCAACGAGGTTCCACCGCTGGAACCCGCGCGCAGTACGATGCGTGCTGCGTTAGGACTGGTCGCGACGGGACTGGTTAACTGGCTCGCGATCTTCGGAATGCTGGCCTGGGTCGCGACCAATTCCATGCCAGCGGGATTTGAGTCGGCCGCTCTGCCAGTGTTCTCAATTCTGGCGATCGGTTCGGCACTGATTCTCTTCGGTGCCTATCGCATGATAAATCTGGATTCATATGGCTGGGCAAAAGCCAGCGCGATCCTCGCCATGTTCATCGGGCCCGGCTATCTGATTGGGTGGCCGGTCGGCATCTGGGCGTTAGCCACCCTCAGCCGCGCCGATGTTCGAGACTGCTTTCAGCAACGCAAGCAACAGGCCGATCCGTCAGCCACGGAGCCCGTACCACCTCGTCCGCGATGGCTCGTTGCCGCATCGTGGTTCTTGTGGACAGTGCATGTGGTCTGTGGCGTCATGTTCTTGAGCCCTTATCTGCATACGTCCCACGCCGAGACCAGCAACTTCTACTATTCGATCGGCGCGCCCGGACCGTGGTTTGTTTACGAGATGGTTCCGGGCAAGAGTTTTCACAGCGGCATGAATTTGATTTCGTCATCGATCCTCGCCGCAATCGTCGCATGGGCGGCGTATGGCTTGCTGTGCAAGCTCGAAAAAACTGCTGGCCAGCCCAGGTTCGCAGAAAAGACGTATGTCGCCTTACTAGCAGTCTGGGTCTCGCTCATCGGGTTGAACGTCGCTGGCGGCATTTGGACCGGGAAAAAGTTCATCGCGGATACGCAGATTCGAAATCAGAGCACCGCTCAAATGGCAGCTGCAGGTAGAAAAGTCGAAGACCTGGCTCCATTACTGCGAATTGTTGAACTTGCGGAGAAAGACGTCACAGCGACGCGACAGCAATTCGAAGCACAGACGATTCCGCGTACCAAGCTCATCGAAGCCGAGGTCCGCTTGACAGAGGCTCAGCTAAAACTGTCCGCCGCTCAGCAAGACTGGCTGCGTCATGACGCGTTCTTTGCGACTTTGGCTGAGCAACACCGCGAGATCCATGGCCTGGTTCAGCAGCAGCACCTCGCCGGAATCATTCCCGAGTCAGAAGTTCGGCGGGCTGAAACGGTACTCCTGAACGTCCAGCAGCGTTGGGCCGAGTCTCGAGCCGCACACAGCAACATTGCCACGATCAAACAGGGAAGCGGCATGGTCGATCCCAAGACCGGCACATTGACACTGCCGTTCAATCCGCCTCAATCAACCGCGAGCAGCCCCTGGTGGACCTTTGCCGCAAACTCAAAACCGATTGACTTCAACGGTGATTGGGATTCCGGTTGGGGACCGGTCACGCTGAATCACCCGACGATCACCGGCACTCAACCGGTGGAACTGAGTGGCTACTACCACAATGGCAAAAGCAGAATCGCGGGCAAGATTGATCCGCGGACCGGCATCTTTCGTGGTTCATTCCATGAGCCGAACGGAAACGGTCGCCTGCAACTGGTTCTCTCAAAAGACGGTAAGGAAATCGATGGAGGCTTTGACTTCCTCAGCGATCCACTCGAAACGGTACCACCGAAGCAGCCCTGGCGGATGACGAGACAGACACCGTACACAGCAACTGCTCCGTTCAACGCCGAGCAAGCGAAGAAGCATCAGGAAGCATGGGCCAAGTACCTGGGCCTGGAGGTCGAGCTGACGAACTCGATCGGCATGAAGTTGCGGCTGATCCCGCCAGGCGAGTTCACTCAAGGGACGGCCCCAGGATCTGCCGATCAGCTGGCAGCGAATCCAGACTGGTACTTTGCTCGCTGGGTCGGTGAGCGGCGTCAGGCCGAGGCACCACCGCGCGCCGTTACAATCTCGCAAGCGATGTATGTCGGCGCGCACGAAGTCACAGTCGGGCAGTTTGCCGAGTTCCTCAAGGACACCAAATACAAGACAGAAGCCGAGACCGAGTCGCGAGGCGGCTACGCCTGGCTCGAAGGTCGGTGGCAGCGCAGTTCGACCGCGAGTTGGCACAACGCGGGATTCGTGCAGACTGACGATCATCCCGTGTGCAACGTCGCGTGGCAGGACGCAGTCGCTTTCTGCAAATGGTTGAGCCAAAGGGAAGGTGTGACGTACCGGCTACCCACTGAAGCCGAATGGGAATACGCCTGCCGAGCAGGTACGACCACCCTCTTCTCAACCGGTGACGATCCCACATCTCTCGATGGCTCTGCGAACGTGGCGGACGCTGCGGTGCTTGAGCATCACAAGCACATCACCTGGGCGATGTCCTGGAATGATGGCTTCGCCTTCACGGCTCCAGTCGGTTCGTTCAAGTCGAACAACTTCGGCCTGTTCGATATGCACGGCAATGTCCACGAGTGGTGCGTCGATCAATACGACGCCCACGCTTACGCTCAATCTCCTGCGACTGATCCCATCGGCCCTAATACCGGGAGCCAGCACATCTATCGTGGCGGCGTGTGGGACAATTGGGTGGGCTTCAGCCGGAGTGCTGATCGTTACGGCAGCCATTCAGATCTGATTCGCACGCAGTGGGCTGGCTTCCGAGTGGTTCGAGAGGCCAAAGCGAATCCTCAACCTCGGCAGATCGTTAACGCCAGTATTGACCTCAACGGCGAGTGGACTTCGCGCTGGGGCATCGTCAAGTTCACCCATACATCTCCTCTGCAGGCGAACGATTCGTTGCCCGTCAAAGCGACCTATTACGACAACGCTGGCACCATTGAGGGAGCTATCGATCTCGCGTCGCGCACCTTCGTTGGCCGCTTTCGTGAGAGCAATGGAATGAACGGCCCGCTGCGCCTCGTGATCTCACCAGACGGCCGTTCGATCAAAGGACTGTATGAGTACCGACAAGCCTCGATGCAAACGGATCCAACGGATCTCAAACTGACATGGGACATGGACCGCAAGGCGGAAACTCCAACCAACGGCATTGCACCCCCGCCTCCGCGAGCGACGGCTCCGTTCAATGCCGAGCAAGCAAAACAGCTTCAGGACGGCTGGGCGAAATACCTCGCGATACCGGTTGGCCAGACGAACTCGGTCGGCATGAAGCTACAACTGATTCCGCCGGGACGGTTTCAAATGGGAAGCACGCCTGAAGAACTCGCCCAACTGAAGAAGGAATTGGAAGACACCAACGCTTCCGACTTCGACAAGTTCGTGGCGCAGTCGAGCGGTCCTCGCCACGTCGTGGAACTCACTGAGCCGTTCTACATGGGCCAGCACGAAGTCACCGTCGCGCAGTTTCGGCAGTTTGTCGAAGCGACCAACTATCGCCCGTCAGCGGAAGACAATGGCTCGGCCGACCTGACGTGGAAGAAGTTCATTCCAGACACCGCTCCAGAGAAACAACCAGTGTGCGGGGTCAGTTGGGATGACGCTCACGCGTTCTGCAAATGGCTGAGCGATCAAACGAAGTCCACTTACAACCTGCCTACAGAGGCTCAGTGGGAATACGCGTGTCGGGCCGGAAGTCAGGCACTCTGGTCATTCGGTGATGATCCCACAGGGTTGTCCGAGCATGCGATCGTCGGCGCCGTTGGAACGCCGTATCCGGCTGAGATCGGACTTAAGCGAGCAAATGCATTTGGCCTGTTCGACATGCACGGCAACGTCGACGAATGGTGCCTCGACTGGCACAACAAGGATTTTTATACGCGTTCGCCCTTGGTCGATCCGTCCTTCGAAATCAAGCCGCAAGACACGGGCTCCGGCCGAGTCGCCCGCGGCGGTTCGTGGAACGCCAAGCCCTGGTGGTCCCGCAGTTCCACGCGGGCTTATGACTTCCCCGCGAAGCCAACCTTCCCCAAGGGATTCCGCGTCGTTCTGAAAGCCCTGAAGAGTTAACTACTTTCCAACTTTGGTTGCCGTGGGCTGGTTCTTCCATTTCATCTTCACCGCGAAGTCGGTGAGGGTGTAAGTCGTCTGGGCGTCGGGCGTCAGAGCGACCATAACCAAGTCGGGCTCGTGATCGGGGTCAATGCGGTAGTTGCCATCGCTCCCCACAAGGATGACGTGGTCGGGTTCGCCAATGATAAGGCCGCGAACCTGGCCCGTCGGAGCATCCCAGAAGCGAACGGTACGTTCTTGATTGCCGGCAGCGATGACGTTCCCCGGGTTCGCCCAAGCGACGTACTGCACCGGTGCCATCGTCGGCAAATTGTGGATGACCTTGCTGGTCTTCAGATCCCACAACTGCGCCGTGTGATTGCCGCGTCCCACAAAAACGGCGTTGCCGTCGGCGCTCCAGGCAATCCCGGTGACCTGCTTCGGACTGCCAGCCTGCACCAAACTTCCGAGTTGCTTGCCAAGACTCGGCTGCAGAATCACCACGTCGTCGTCTCCAGTCCCACACGCCAGCGTCTTGGAGTCACCGGCCCAACTGACGGAGTAGACGATCTCCTTCGTAGGGATCGAGCGGATGATCTCTTTCTTCTGAGTGTTCCAAATCTTGATGGACTTGTCGTAGCCGCCGCTTGCCAGCAAACCACCGGTCGGACTCCAGGCAACAAACATCAACTGAGCTGTATGCCCAGGAAGACTGGCTTGAAGTTCTCCCGTCGTCACCGACCACAGCCGCACAATCGGCTCGCTGCCGCCCGTGGCAAGCGTCTTGCCATCCGCAGCGAAACTCACGCAGGTCACAACACCTTTGTGATCCTCCAACGTCTTCAACAGCTTTCCCGAACTGGCCTCCCAGATTCGGGCGGTTCTATCGCTGCTGGCTGTCGCAAGAAGCTTGCCATCCTTCGACCAGGCGGCCGCGTTGATAGCGGCTGTGTGGCCCGTGAGAGTCTTCAGAGCCTTGGCGGTATTGGCATCCCACAACGACACGCTCGGCGTGCCGATCCCCAGGATGATGGGGCGATTCGGCGTCCACAACGGCGGCGTGAGTCCCGCAGCATCAATCTGCTGCACGGCTTTGTCAGTCGCTGTATCCCAAGTGGAAATCGCCACAGACGTCTGGCAGAGAATTTGAGTTCCCGCGCCCAGCCAGTTCAGTCGATTAGCGACTGTGGGCAACTTCTTAACGACTTTGGCGTCCTTGACATCCCAAATCTGCAGTTCCGAGGGCGCGGCGGCCACCAATCGACTCCCGTCGGGAGACCATGCTAATGCAGCGGCCGGTCCTTCCAGCTTCTTCGGGGGAACCTCAACTGCCTCACTCTCCACCGAGGGATCCCACAGGCCGATGGTGGTGGCGCTTCCCGTGGCCAGCGTCTTTCCGTCGGGAGACCAGCGTGCCACGACCATGCCATCTTCCGGCTTGCCAAAGTAGCGAGACAGCTTGCCGCTGCTCATGCTGAGGATCGTCGCCGGTTGCTGCTGAGCAGCAATTGCGAGCTGTTCGCCATCCGGAGACCATTCCACCGAAGTGATATAGTGGCCAAACGACGTGATTTCCTTGAGGTCCCCGCCGATCGACCTCCACAGCCACACGTAGCCGCTGGTGCCACCCACCACCGCGAGTTGCTTGCCATCGGGAGACCAATCACACAGGGTCGCGAACTCCTTCATGCCTCGGAGGACTTTCAACGGCCGCCCCGTCCGAACGTCCCAAAGCCGCACGGTGCCATCGTAGGCTCCGCCGGACGCGATCGTGTTGCCGTCAGGCGACCACGCGACCCCATAGACGTAGCTGTTGTGACCGATCAGAGCACGGACGCACTTCCCGGTCTCCAGATTCCAGATGCGAATGGTGCCGTCAATGCCGCCCGTCGCCGCTTCTTTCCCGTCGGGGCTCGGAGCAATGACGCTCATGTAAGACCGATGCCGCCGCGTTTCGAGCGACCAGCTCAACAACCCCTTCAACGGAGTTGGCTTCGGAACCAGTGCTCGGGCGCTCAGTGGATCGCCCAGCTTGATCTCGAGGGGGTCCGGACTGATCTGCACCGACTTCGGCGCAGGCCGCGATTGCGCCGAAAGCGAAGCAGCTAGACTCAACACCAGCACGCATCCGAGTAACACATCCCGCCATCGTCGCATCGCATGTCTCCGAAAGAGCCAAGTCGATCATCTACGCAACGGTCAGCCTTCAGTCCCTCAAAGACGCATTCGAGCCATCTGCCACAAGCATTTACTGCGCTCGAATCAATCCTAGCTTCGTAGTAGCTATCCGAGACAAGCATGGAGACCCCAAAAAACTCCTAGTCGTGACAAGCCACGCCAAACGTCCGTTCCTCGCAAAGGGCAAAGTAACGACGCACTTACAGCTGCTTCAGGACATCTGCGACCTTGGCCTCGAACAACGCTTGCCATTCGGGACCAAGGATGCAGTCGCTGTCTTCCTGAGCCCCGCCGACGTTGAGGAGTTGTTCGGCAGTCGGCGAGTAATAGATGTAGCCGTTGGTGTAACCGGCCACGAAGGTCATCTTGTGCGGCGAGCGTTGCTTGATACCCAAGCCGATCCGCACGGTGAGTTCACCAGGGAAAGTCACCAGCGCGAAATCGCCGATTCGTAGACCGACGACTTCGACATCAATCGTCCGCTTGCCTGCGGCGATGTTTTGGGCCTGGTGCTTCTTCAGCAGTGCCAGATTTGTCTGCGTGCGGGTCAGTTGCTCCATCGTGTGAATGTTCTCGATGTACTGCTGCATGTTGCGACGATTCTCAGCGTCGAGTTGTGTCAGATCATCCCGGCCCAACTTTTTCTCATGCAGGTAACGGTGCGAGTAGTAAGAGGGGAACTCGTCCGCCAAGTTGTACTTAACGACCAAAGGCAAGAAGGTCTTGAGATTCAGGCTAGTGCCTTTCAGCGACTGCAGTTGTTTGAGTTGCTCAGCTTCGAGCGATGCGATGCGTTCTGCGAGGTCGGCACGCGGGAGTGTCAGGGTCTCGTTGATGCACTGCAGGCGCGAGTCGTCTTTGCAGGAAACTTTCCGCACTGCTTTCAGCGTACTCAGCCCCAGCATGTTGCCCAGCGGCTCGGCGTTTCGCGGACTGTTGGTGTCCTTGTAGGTGATCGGGTTGATGTCGCCGCCGCAGCCCTGCAGGAACAACGCCACGGTGCCGTCGCTGAGGTTGTCTTCGATGACCTGCGACGCGAAGCCGGTCATGTCCGCCGTGTTGCCCTTATTCGGCACTCCCTGAATGGGATGGCAGGCAAAGTTGTAAACGACGGCGAGCGTCTTCCCGTCCATCCGGTCAAGCCGCAGGACGCCGATCTCAGGGTCGATGGGGCCGACTTCAGCGACCTCTTCATCCGGCGGCAGCGCGTAAGCGTGTCGGACGTCGAGTTCTTTGCCGCTCTTGAGCTTCAACCGACGATTCTCAGAGACGCGGTCTTCATGACCTCGTCCAGCTCCGACCTTCACCGGAACCATATTCTGCGTCGCGAGCTTCACGGCCTGAAACGTCCGGTCGTCAACGTCGGTGCAAACAATCCCGTGACAGTGGCTGGCGTTCACCAGCACATTCGCGGGCTGAATGCCAAGTTCCTTTTCAAGTCGCGCACGGACCTTCGGCAGATAGTCATTCTTGATGTACCCAATCTCTCCGATCGCCACCGCGTCCACGCTGACGATCACAGCGGTCGTTGCGTCGCTCTTGATCACGAGGGCCTTGGCCCACAAGCGATCATTGACCGGCCCGGCATCGACGTTAGTGATGTCCACCTTCGCGACACCGGCCGTGAGCGACGCGGCCTGAATTTCGTCGAGCCCCGATGATCCGAACACGACGACTACCGTAAGCAGGACAATAAAGTTGCAGAATCCTGACCGCGCAGACCTACCGAAACTCATCATCGCCGAGTCCTCGTGTATTGGAGTCCGTAGAGTTTGAGGAACTCAGCTTAGCCACTCATGTTTTTCGTCGCCCTTGCAGCGAGCTACAAAATCGAGGCGGGATGCAGTTCGATCGGCCATTGCGAGACCGCGATGCAGACATCCGCATGACGATGCGCAAAACAAAACCGCGTTGCGATCAGTCAGAACGACTAAATCGCAACGCGGCGTGAGGTCCAATTCATCCCGCTTGCCTCAGTGGGGAGGACACAATTCGCAAGCGGGTCTCGCCAGACGCAATCAAGGCATCGGCACGGGCGCGCCGGGCACACCGCTTACCGGCTCTGGTGACGGGCTGGGTGTTGACGATGAGAACAACTGCCAGCCGTCTGCAGTCTGCTTGAACTTGTAAGTGCCAGCCTTCAGCGTGTACTGCATCGGGCCTCTTCCAGTTCCAGAATCAAACTGCACAACCCAATGGCGGTCGTGCCGGAACGTCTGCGATTGTCCCGGGCGCATCGAGTAATTGTTGTCGTTGAGCATGTACTCAATCGACCGCTCATTCGGTGCTGGAGACAGAATCACAATCGAGCCACCGTCGAAGACCGGGTTCGGAGCCGAGTTATCGACAATGGTGTTACTCGGATACGAGTAACTCGGTGTCACGTAAGTCGGTGAGGTGTAGCTTGGGTAACTGTAGCCGTAACTGGGGTAGTAATAGCTGTTCCCGTAATACCCAGAGTTATAGTTAGAGCCATACCATCCGTTACCACCCCAGCCCCGATTACCCAAGCCGCCGTAGCCGCGACCTCCCCAACCACCATAGCCGCCGCCCCAGCCGCCATAGCCTCCTCGGCCATACGAGGCACCAAAGCCGCCGTTTCCGAAGCCGAACGAGAAGTTATTGCCGCCGCCTCGGCCACCCCGCCACTGAGCCTGCGTCTCCGCCGTACCCAACAAGCAGACAGCAGCGACGGTGCATGCAATCAAAGAACGAATTCCAAACATCTTAATTTCTCCCTGTTGAGTCGGCCGCACCTTACTCGACTGATAACTGCATCAACACGCGTTTTCACGATCGCGTTTCAGTCAAGGCGTAGCCAATTCGAGATTCAATAGACGACGTGAAAGTTCAACTATCACCTCAAAAATCGCTGCGGTGCTCGATTCCAAGCGTCAGCTTGATCGAGATCCGATTCAGATCCCGCACCTAACGCAGTCCACTCGTTGGCGGAGTCGAGACGCAGCCGTCAATATTCCCTTCGCGATTCCGGCCAGCCCGCTAGGAGGGAGTCGCGATCACTGAATCTAGATACGTCGAGCGGAACCCTTCGCGCTGACCACTTTGTCGTTCACCCTGAGGAGTTGCAGTTATGAGCAAGTGGCCAATTGGTGTTTTCACATCTGTTGATGCTGGCTTGGGCGTGCATTTAGAGGTTGCCCAAGAGTTAAAAGTGCCCACCATGCACTTGCACGCACCGCATGTAGAAAACCGAACGCGGGCTGCCGCAGAGGCATTTTTGAAGAAGGCCAAAGCCGCCGGGGTTGAAACAACTGTCGTCTTCAGCGGCTTCGAAGGCGAGACCTACGAAAGCATTCAGCGGACAGCCGAAACCGTCGGGCTGGTCCCGGAAGCAACGCGAGCCGCGCGGGCTGCGGAGTTCCGCGGTATCTCCGACTTCGCCACGTACATCGGCTGCTCCGTTGTGGCTCTGCATATCGGCTTCGTGCCGGACTCGAGCACGGCCAGCTACCGGAACCTGATTGAGACCACCCGCAGCCTGCTGGACCACGTAAAGATGAACGGCCAGAACCTGCATCTGGAAACCGGTCAGGAGTCTGCCGATCACCTGCTGCACTTCATCGCGGATGTCGGTCGCGACAACCTCTTCATCAACTTCGATCCGGCCAACATGATCCTCTATGGAACCGGCAATCCGATCGAAGCGTTAAAGCAGGTTGGTCACCTCGTTCGCAGTATCCACTGCAAGGACGCCAAGTGGGCCGCTCCTGCCGTACGAGGCAAAGAGTGGGGCTGCGAGACTCCGCTGGGCGAGGGCGATGTGGGAATGGAAACATTCCTGCGCACGCTGAAGGAGATCGGCTACACCGGTCCGCTGACGATCGAACGCGAGATCCCGCAAGACCCCGTCCGCCAGAAGGCCGACATCGGCAAGGCCGTCAAGCTGCTCGAAGACCTGCGAGCAAAGATCGGCTAAGAAAATCGCGTAGAGCTTGATGTAGGACGGACAATCCTGTCCGTCTTTTGGTCGCAGCGACGGACAGGATTGTCCGTCCTACTGGGATTAAGCGTTGCCCGAATACAGCGGATCGATCACGACACCGTTGCGGAGTTGGTTCGGTCGGCCGAGTGGGTCAACCACGTGAGCGTCTTCGCTGACACCTAAGGCGTTGAAGACCGTCGAGCACAAATCCGCGGGCGACCAGCTTCTCGAAATAGGATAAGCGGCGATCGCGTCAGACTGACCAATCACCTGCCCGCCACGTACTCCGGCACCGGCCACCATCAGCGAATACACCGCCGCCCAATGGTCACGCCCGGAAATCTTCTCGCCCTGCAGTGTGGAGACCTTGGGGGTACGACCGAACTCGCCCATGACTACGACGAGTGTCTGATCGAGCAGGCCTGAGTTCGACAAGTCATCCATCAAGGCAGCTAAGCCGCGGTCCAGTTGAGGCAGCAGCCTATTCTTCAACTGGCCCCAGTTATCAACATGCGTGTCCCACGTCTGAACAATACCCATCGCCGCTTGGACGACCGGCACACCGGATTCCACCAGCCGCCGAGCCAGCAGCAGTGACTGGCCGAACTTGTTGCGTCCGTAGCGTTCCCGCGTCTCCGCCGACTCCTGATCAATCCGGAACGATTGAGCCACCTTGGCCGAAGTCAGCAGCGAAAACGCGACTTCCTGTTGTTCCGCAAACGCACCGGCTTGACTCTCGACATCAAGCCGCGGTGACTGATTGACTCGCTCTAACAGGCCGCGACGTGATTCCAGGCGCTCGCGAGTCACTCCGGTCTGTAAAGAGAGAGCGTCGACTTTGAAATTGGAATCGTTCGGATCCTGATTGATTTGCCACGGATCGTGTTTTGGCCCCAGAAATCCCGAGTACTGGCCCGGCCAGGTCAACGGCCCTTCGATGTAGTAGTTCGGCAGCGACACACCTGTCGGGATGCCATCATTTCGCGGGCGAATGTAGTCCAGTGCCGACGCCATGTTCGGAAAGTCGAAGCGTGACTGCACACGATCAATATCGCTCGCTCCGCGCGGCACCGGAGTCGGTCGTCCGGTTAGAGCAACGTGCGTCGCCAGCAAGTGGTTGTGCTCTTTGTGCGACATCGATCTCACGATGGACCACCGCCCGGCCTGTTGTGCAAACAAGGGCATGTGCTCACACACCGCCACGCCGGAGATCGCCGTGCTGATGTTGCTGAATTCGCCGCGAATTTCGACGGGTGCGTCAGGCTTGGGATCCAAAGAATCTAACTGGCTCAATCCACCACTCAGGAGCACAAAGAGCACGGACTTCGCCCGGCCGGTTCCCGATTCAGCCTGCGCGGTCCCCGCCAAACCGGGCAAGCCAGTGGCCAGCACGCCTGCAGCCGAAGCTTGCAGAAAACCTCGGCGAGCCATCTGAAACTGGGGTTCAAACATCTTGGGATCTCCGCCTCGCAGACGCTGAAAACATCGTGTCTCCTGCAGCTTATCGACCAAACACATCGGGACAATGTGATTCATCCTGTGCCGCGGCCGGGTCTCGAATTCGAGAGACCGAGGCAAACGATTTGTTCGGTCTTCGCTTCGGTGGTCGAAGCCGGTTTCAGCTCTATACTCTGCGAGCCTCAAAATGTTCCATCTGCCTACGTCAGGCGGATGATGTCATTCGCATTGCATAAAGGATTTCAGACACATGGCAGTTCAAGTTGGCGTTCCAGCCCCAGGTTTCGAACTTCAAGCTTATGACCGCACGAAGGACGGCGATAAGGAACAATTCCGCACCGTCAAGTTGAGCGACTACGCCGGCAAGTGGGTGTGCCTGTTCTTCTATCCGCTCGACTTCACCTTCGTCTGCCCGACGGAAATCGTCGCCTTCAACAAGGCTCTGGGTGAATTTGACGACCGCAACTGTGCTCTGCTGACGGCCAGCACCGACAGCGCGTACTCCCACAAGGGCTGGTGCGACGCTCACAAGGACCTCGCCGGCATGAAGTACCTCATGCTCGCGGACACCAATCACAAGCTGTCGACCGACTACGGCGTGCTGCTGCCCGAAAAAGGCATCGCGTTGCGTGGCGTGTTCCTGATCGACCCGAAGGGCGTCGTGCGCTGGATGGCAGTGCATGATCTCTCCGTCGGCCGCAATGTTGACGAAGTCTTGCGCGTGCTCGACGCCTTGCAGACCGACAAGCTCTGCCCCTGCAACTGGAGCAAGGGCGAGCAGACGCTCAACTAGGCTGCGGAAGTCGCTGCGGTCGTAGGGCGGACAATCCTGTCCGCCACCGCTTCGGCGGACAGGATTGTCCGCCCTACATTTGGATCGGCGATTGCCCGTGAGTGACAATCGCGTGACCTCGAGTTTTGTACGAGAGCAACCACAGCCCGGCTTCGTGAAGACGAGGCTGGGCTGTGTGCGTCTAGGAGTTACTCAAGATGGCGCGTTTGCAACCACTGCCGGAATCGGAAGCTCAAGACAAGGTCGCAACGACCTACGGCCGCGTTCGGGACATGCTGAGCGGAGAACCGGTTCCGGAACCATTCCTGTACTACGGGCGGGTCGAACCGTTCGTGCAGGACTTCTACATGAACTTCAAGAAGTTCGTGTTCTCGGACGGCAAGCTGTCGGCCAATCTCAAAACCATCATCGGGCTGGCCGTGGCGGGCCATTACGGCTGCGAGTTGTGGCTCAGCTATTTTTCGGTGCGTTTCAAGTCGCAAGGCGGCACCGACACGCAGATCAGCGAAGTGCTGGCCATCGCGTCAACGAACGCCATGTACAACTCGTTCTTCAAATTCCGTGATCTCGCAGGCAACGAGAGCTTTTCCGGCCTGCCGGTAGGTTTGCGAGCCCACACCTTCATGGGCACGTCGTTTGATGAGAAAACCGTCGAACTCATCAACATCGCGATCAGTAACTTGAATGCTTGTAAGCCCTGCACGTCGGGGCACGTCGAGAAGGCCACCGGACTCGGCGCCAGCGACGAGGAGTTGCTGGAAGTGATTCAATGCGCATCCACAATGGCCGCAGGCTGTGCGTTCTTGAAAGCCAACGGCGTTTAGTAGCTTGATTTGCCGCCTGCCAGATGGCGTCGGCCTCGCGTAGACAACTCGAATCAGTCGGACTTTGGAGACAGCATGATGTTGGCCAGGTTTTGCTCGACGGCTTCGTGGCTCTCAGCAGTGTGCGGAGGCTTGCTGGCATTAGATCTGACGGGCGCGAGCACCAGCGGCGCAGACGATCCTCGTCGTCCTCCCGCTGTCAGCGTGCAGAACGTGCCCTCGGTGCCGGACTCACTCGCCAATCGCCTGCGTCAGTACCAGAGCACGCGACAAGCAGTGTTCTCCGGCTGGGCTCCCGACGGCAGCGGACTGCTGATCCAGACTCGCTTCGGCAACACCGCACAATTGCATCGCGTTTACGAACCCGGTGGACGCCGCGAGCAAGTGACGTTCTTCGACGAACCCGCGAGCGGCCGCTTCGTGCCCGGCAGTCATGGCGGTGAGTTGCTCATTTCGATGGGCAAAGGCGGCAACGAGAACTTTCAGCTCTACGTCACTGATCACGATGCCGGTGAAGCCAAGCTGCTGACCGATGGCAAATCCCGCAACGTGCTGGGGCCGGTGCGGCATGACGGCTTGTTCGCCATCGTCTCCAGCAACGAGCGCAACGGCAAAGACACGGACCTCTACATCGCGGATCTCAATCGACCCGGCGAGAAAGAACTGTTGCTGAAAACCGACAGCGAGTTCTGGGAAGCTGCCGACTGGTCGCACGACGGTTCGAAGCTGCTCGTTCGCAAGGTGGTCTCGATCAACGAGAACTATCCAGGCGTGCTCGACATCGCCACCGGCAAAGTGGCCAGTATCCCTCTGCCTGTCCAGAAAGCCGCCGCCGACCAGATGCAGTTTTCGAACGACGGCAAGTCGGCCTACATGGCTTGCGACGCGAACGGCGAGTTTCGCCAGCTCTGTCACGTGGATTTGGCCAGCCTGAAACTGACGTGGCTGACTCAGGACATTCCCTGGGATGTTGAAGAAGTCGAAGTGGCGCCGCAGATCGGAGCGAGCACTAAAGATCTGCTCGCGTTCACCGTCAACGCGGATGGTGCCAGCCAGCTTTACTTCTGGATGGGCGAGAGGCCGATTCCCGTGAAGACGCCGATGGGCGTGATCTCGGGGCTCGAGTTCAATCCTGCCGGCGACACGCTTGCCTTCACGCTGGGACGCCCGAACCTTCCCGCCGACGTCTATTCGATCTCGTTGCGCAATCCGCAGCTTGTCCGCTGGACCTACAGCGAAACAGGCGGCATCCCCCCGGATCACTTCGCGGAACCGACGCTAGTCCGCTTTAAGAGCTTCGACGAACGCACCGTCCCCGCCTTCTATTACAAGCCGAGCGGGGCGTCGAAGGATCGCAAAGCGGCAGTCGTCATCAACATCCATGGTGGGCCGGAATCACAGTCTCGCCCGACCTTCGATCCGCTGATGCAGTTCTTCGTGAATGAAGCCGGGCTGGCGGTGCTGGTGCCGAACGTGCGCGGCTCAGAAGGCTACGGCAAGACGTACCTGCAACTCGACAACGGTCCGCGCCGCGAGGACAGTGTGAAGGACATCGGGGCGCTGCTGGACTGGGTTGCTCAGCAACCGGAGCTGGATGCAGATCGCGTTGCCGTATTCGGTGGCTCTTACGGTGGTTACATGGTGCTGGCCTCGCTGACAAACTTTCCCACGCGGCTGAAAGCGGGCGTGGACATTGTCGGCATCGGCAGCTTCAAGTCATTCCTGGAGAACACCAGCCCGTATCGACGCGACCTGCGGCGCGTTGAGTACGGTGATGAACGTCAGCCGGAAATGCTGGAAGTGTTTGCGAAGATTGATCCCGTCAACAACGTTCAGAAGATCCGGTCGGCACTGCTGGTTGCTCACGGCAAGAATGACCCTCGAGTTCCGTTCTCCGAAGCTGAACAGATCGCCAAGAAGGTCACTGCCAACGGCCAGACGGTCTGGACTGTCTACGCCGACAACGAAGGTCATGGTTTCGCCCGCAAGGAAAACCGGGACTACATCACGGCGGTCTTCTCACTGTTCCTCATGGAGCACTTGAAGTAGTCATGTCAGTGCGACTCTGTCAGGACTGTGGTCAATGGATCTGGAGCAACACCGGTTGCTGCACAGACTGCGGAAATCTTGCGGACGAAGCCATCGACGCAGACCTCATTGCGCGGCGGTTCAAGACGCGCATCGGTTCGGTAGATTCACCGATGGGACATGTCCGAGTCTCGCGGCGCAAGCTGCCGACGGATGGCATCCTCTATTCCACCGAGCACGGCCTGTTCTTCCTGCCACATCGCACGGTGACAGCTCAACGATTGGTCGAAGAAAACCAATCGTCGCTGCTCTGGCACATCGCGGCGATTCTGTGGGCTCCGCTGCACTTGATTCTGCCGTTCGTGCGATCAAAAAAGATGAGTGTAAAATTGGTGGAAGAGCAGGAACCGATCCGGCTCAATGACACCAACCTGCATCTGCTGCCGGATCTGTTGCCGCGGATGCCGGGCGCGTTCTTTCTCGCAGCGAAGGATGTTGCCAGCGTGCGCGGCTCGCGCAAGAGCTGGCTCTTCGAACGCACCAACGGCAGCAAGGTGAAGATTGAACCGCTGTCCGCGCAGGTCTTCGAACAACGCATGAACGAACTGCTGGCAACGGAACGCTGGCGTTCCACAACGGGGCAGTGATGAACGATTTTTTGATTGCGCTGCAGGAATCACTAGCCAACGCCACGTTCGTCCAACTGGTTCTCAGCCGCCCTCTGCAGCCTGAAGCGACGACCTCCAAGGTGACCTATCGCCCGGTGCTATTGAAAGCAGGATCACGCATTCAAGCGACGTCGACAGAGGGACCGCGGGAAACTCATCGCAATCTCACGCCCGACGAAGTCATCGCCGACGTCTCTCAGCAACTAGGCGAACACTTCGGAAACGCGAACCTTTTCACCGCCGCCGCAGACGTGGCCCTTCAACAGAAACCGCAGGGTGATTGGAAGATCACTCGACGGCCACCGTCGAAGGCACCCGCACTCAGTCTGCCGTTGCACAACCGCACCAAGCAGTACCTGATTCCCGATGGTGTTCCCTGCCCTTTCTTGATCGAGATCGGGGTGATGACGCCCGATGGCAAGGTGCGAGCCGCTAAGTACGACAAGTTTCGGCAGGTGAACCGCTTCCTGGAACTCGTCAACGATGTGCTGACCGAACTGCCAGCAGATCGCACGCTGCGAGTTGTCGATTTCGGTTGCGGCAAGAGTTACCTCACCTTCGCCCTGCACCATCTGCTGACAGTCATCCATCGCCGCAGCGTGGAGATCGTTGGTCTCGACCTGAAACGAGACGTCATCGATCACTGTTCGGCAGTGGCTCGCAAACTCAACTGCGCGGGTCTGACGTTTCAAGTCGGCAACATCGCCGATCATCAGGCACCCACTGATGTCGACCTGACAGTTTCATTGCATGCCTGCGACACGGCCACCGATGCAGCGATTGCGCAGGCCGTGAAATGGAACACCAAAGTCATTCTCTGCGTCCCCTGCTGCCAGCACGAGTTCGCAACCAAGATGAGCGACACACTGCTCCCTGCACTGCAACAACATGGCATCCTCAAAGAACGATTCGCGGCTCTGGCGACAGACGCCATACGGGCACAAGCGCTTGAAGTCTTGGGCTATCGCACGCAAGTCGTCGAGTTCATCGACCTGGAACACACGCCGAAGAACTTGCTCATTCGAGCCGTGCAACGCGTTGGCGAAACACCGCAGCTGGCTCAGTTGATTCAGAATTATCAACGCTGCAAAACAGACCTTGGCCTGGGTGACATCGCTTTGGAAAAGTTCCTGGAGCCCTCCGAACGTCAGATGCTCAACGGAACATTCACGAACATCAAGATGACGTAAAGAAACTCGAAGTCATCTTGATTAAAAAACTATAGCGGGCCCGGTTCATCAGGCTCACGATTGTCGTCAGATCGAATACGAGTGACCCGTTCCGTGAGGGATGACTCGTACAGTCGACAGTTGACGCTCAAGTCTGCTCAGGGGTAGAGTCGATCGCATCAGAAGCCAAATCCCGTTCGATACTTGAGCCGCGGTGCTCGCGAACGGTACGGGGGACCCAACTTTTGGGGCGAATCCGTCAGGACGGGGCATCTCCAGCTCCGAGCCCGTCAGCTAACCTCGTCGGCTTGTGGGGAATTCTTTTGACAGGACACGCTATGGACATGTCCACAGCCGCACTGATCGCGCGCCGTTGACGACGCGAGTTAACTGCTTCGCAACGAAGAGTCGCGCACTAGCTTGGCAACCTCTGCCGCCGATCGAGCCCTTCAGGTTCAATTTGCGCCCGCTTTCCGCCCTGCTCTGCTGACAACGACCGAGCGTCTTCACTGAGTGAGTACGCAAGGCCAAGTTCGCACGGCGGTAGTCTGCGCCCGCGCTACGTCTTCAGGTCGTTAAGCCAAGGCTCTCGTTGCGCTCGCAGTTAACTCCCTCTCGTCACGACTCAAAATCGATTTGGCTGACACTGTCTGCGTACGTCCTGGGAAAGGGCAGCAATGACCGCTTTACATGGCGGAGCGACTCCTGAGCCTGTTTTGGCTCAAGCCACCGGAGCCGCAATTGAGATCTTCGACACAGCACCAGCCGAGGGATTAGAGGACCATTCACTCGGTGAACGCGTCAAGGAGCTGCTGATCGGAAAGCCGCGCGACCTCAATGATCGATCGCTCTACAAGCATCTGTCGCTGGCAGCATTTCTGGCGTGGGTGGGTCTCGGCGCGGACGGTCTGTCGTCGTCGTGCTACGGCCCGGCCGAAGCGTTTCATCACCTGGTGCATCCAGTTCATGGAGCCCACACGGACCTCGCCATTTTTCTAGCGCTGGCCACCGTCGGCACAGTGTTCCTGATCTCGTCGTGCTACAGCCACATTCTGGAAGAGTTTCCCAGCGGTGGTGGCGGCTACCTCGTGGCTTCGAAACTGCTCGGCCGCAAAGCCGGACTGGTATCAGGCTGCGCGCTGCTCGTGGACTACATCCTGACCATCACCGTTTCCGTGGCAGCCGCCGGTGACGCAATGTTTGGACTGGTAGGACCAGACTTCGCGCCGTTTGGCATCGGCGCGGCGCATTGGAAACTCGGTCTGGAAGGCAGCGTCATTCTGGGCCTGATCGTGCTCAACCTGCGCGGCATGAAAGAGTCCGTAATTGCCTTACTGCCAGTGTTCCTGGTGTTTGTGGCGGTGCATGCGGCGCTGATTGTCGGCGCGATCGCACTGAACCTGGATGGCACAGGCGCGATGCTTACGCGCGTCAGCGATGAAGTTCAAACGTGCGTCAACACACCCGGATTCGGAGTGTGGGGCATGCTGGGACTGCTGTTGCATGCGTATTCGCTCGGTGCCGGCACCTACACGGGTATTGAGGCCGTCTCGAACAGCATGCCGATGCTGCAGGAACCGCGTGTCGCGACGGGCAAGCGGACCATGTTCTACATGGCCTCGTCGCTCGCCATCACAGCGGGCGGCCTGATGCTGGCCTATCTGTTGCTCGACATTTCACCAACTCCCGGCAAGACGATGAATCAGTCGCTGACAGAAGCTTTCGTTGCGAAGCTGGGCTTTCAAAATCATTGGGCCGGTCCGACGTTCATCATGGTCACGATGGTTGTCGAAGGTCTGCTGCTATTCGCGGCCGCACAAGCGGGCTTCATTGATGGACCGCGCGTGATGGCGACGATGGCTGTCGACTCATGGGTTCCGCACTGGTTCGCCAATCTTTCCGAGCGATTGACGACCCACAAGGGCATCTGGGTCATGGGCACAACCGCTCTGGCGGCTCTGCTACTGACCGGCGGTAACGTCTCGACGCTGGTGATCATGTACTCGATCAACGTGTTCCTGACGTTCTCGCTCTCGATGCTGGGCATGATGCGGTACTGGTGGTCGCTACGTGGCAAACACCCGTTGTGGAAACGCCGCCTGGCGCTCTTCAGCCTGGGATCAACGCTGTGCCTGACGATTCTCTGCGTGACCGTTGTTGAAAAATTTCAGGAAGGCGGTTGGCGCACGCTGCTGGCCACTGGCGGCTGCGTCCTCCTGTGTGTGGCGATTCGCCGGTACTACTCAACTGTGGGCACAAAACTGCATGAACTGGACGAAGCGCTGAATGCCCTGCCGATTGTTGGCTCGCCCAATAAGAGTACTCCAAGCGGTGACCATCCGACGGCCTGCGTACTGGTCGGAGCGTATGGAGGGCTGGGAATTCACACGATCTATCACGTTCTGCATGGCTGGCGCAGCTACTACCAGAACGTGGTGTTCGTGTCTGTGGGCGTCGTCGACTCCGGTAACTTCAAAGGAGCCGCAGCAATGGATGATCTGCGGCTTCACACGAGGCAGACGTTGCAGCAGTACGTGGCACTCGGTCAGCGCCTGGGACTGGCATCAACGTCCATGATGTCTATTGGAACGGACGCCGCTCACGAGTTGCAGGAAGTCTGCCGGGCGGTACGGCATCAGTTTCCACACGTAGTGTTCTACGCGGGGCAGCTCGTGTTTCAGCGCGACCGCTGGTATCACCGCCTGCTGCACAATCGCACGGCTTATGCGTTGCAGGAACGTTTGCACTGGGACGGGATGACGCTGGTCATCCTGCCGAAGCGAGTGAAGTAGTCATTAAAAAAAGAATCAGGCCAGCCGGGTCTGGACGGCTGACCTGATTCGGAAACAGCGGCTCATCCCTCGGGAGGATGCGCCGCTGCAGTCTTGTTGTCTGCGAAACGCAATCAGACGCGGGTCACGACTGAAGCGTCCACAACCAGCGTGTCCGTTTCGGATGGCAGAGCCTCTTCAGCCTGCGAGATCAGATCAGTCGCACCGCTATCAGCATCGCCGGTGGTGTTTGACGAATCTGCTGCCGCACTGCCGGAGTCGCCGTTGGACGCGCCGCTTGCAACCTGACTGTTCTCCAGCAGAACGTCGTCATCGTCGGTCAGCACCAGATCGCTGGATGTGCTGCGCACATACACGGTCGCATCATCCGACGGCGTTTCATCGCTCGTCGCGCTGACGATAACCTCGCCGCCAGCGTCGTCCGAAGTCGTCTCAACCACCTCATCGGCAACGTTGCTGAGCGAGAAGTAATAGATGACGGGATCTGCAGTACCGTCATCCACCACTTTTCCGTCGGCCTCGGCATCGGCCTTTGATTCATCGCTCACAGAGAAGTCATCGATAATACCGCTCTCTTCAGCAGCGACCGCAGGATCAACTTCGAGCACGCTGATCTCGAAATCAGAGGTCGCGGCCTCGCCCAGCGTGTCTTCCACCATGTAGCAGACGGCAGGGTCAAAGAATTCGTCCACAGGGACGTCATCCACCGCGACGTCATCGTGCGAAACCTGCTCGATTTCAAACTCGACGACTTCGTCCTCAGCCACATCAGCCCCGCGATACGCCCATGACAAATCAAACACGACTGGAGTCGATTCGTCGGTCGTCACTTCCAGGGCGATATCACCCTCATCGACCACTTCACCCTTGAATCTCACTTCGTCCTCACTGCTCAGAACCACTGACTCGAACTCCTCGGTGACCGCAGGCACCTCATCAACGCCGCCCAAGGTCATGTAGAAAATCTGTGGTTCCTCAACGGGAATCTCATCCGCGATGACCTCTCGAGATTCATCACCGCTGTCACTCTTCTCTCCGCCCCGCGCCATGAACGAGTAGTACCTCACCGAACCTTCTTCGGCGTCGGCCTCTGTCCCAGCGTCCACACCTACATCAAAATGCTCTTCTTCATACCCAGCTTCGCAGTCACTTGTTGCGGCGTAGAATGCCTCCGCCTGAGCATCCGAGCTTTCCTCGACAGTTGTCGCTTCCACGATGATCGTGGTCGCGTTGACGGCAGCGGGTACCGTGCGAGACTGCAGCAGTTCGATCTGTCCCGACTGGGCCTGCAACTTACGTCGCCGATTCTTCACGAAACTTAAGCCGGGGAGATCAAAGAGCTTTTTCATCGGTCAGCTCGCTTTCTTGCTGCAGTCTGATGACGGTTGTGTGTGCGTTTGCCAGCGTCCTTTGCTTGCGCCTAGTTGATGTCTGCCGAGCCGTGTATCCGTAGCACCGCGTGCCGGTTCGCAACCGTTTTTCCGAAGTCGCTGAACTGTCGCTGGTTATGTCATGGAGCGTCCGGGGCAATCGCAGCGTCAGCCAGAGCAGTCTGGGGGCCGCCTGCGACATAACCGCTCCCCTGCCCTTGCTTGCGAGATCCGCCGTTGGACCTCAATGTCCAAGCCTCAACCAATACAAACACGTGGCTTGAACCCGACGGGTTGACCACGACACCTGAAGGATTTCCGCATGGGCAACTATCGGATTGCAGCGTTACCGGGAGACGGCATCGGCCCCGAAGTAATGGAGGCCGGCCTGCGAGTGCTGCATGCCGCCGTCAGCCGGGTCTCGGGTCTGTCCATTGAAGTCACCTCGCACGAAGCCGGAGCGGGCCTCTACCGTCGCACGGGCGACATGCTGCCGAAAGCCGTCCTCGACGATTGCCTGGCAGCGGACGCCGTGTTCCTCGCCGCGATCGGCTTGCCAGACGTCCGGCAGGCGGATGGCACGGAAGTCCAACCGATCATGATGATGGGCCTGCGGAAAGCCCTGAACGTCTACGCCGCCGTCCGACCGATCAAGCTCTATCCCGGAGTGAACTCGCCCCTGAAGAACACCGAACGCGGCATCGACTTCGTGATCCTGCGTGAAAACCTGGAAGGCCTGTTCGCGTCCTATGGCGGCGGCATCTTGCTGAACAACGAAGTCGCAACCGACACGATCGTCATCACGCGAAACGGCACCGAACGCATTGTGAAGTTCGCCTTCGAACTGTCACGACGTCGCAAGGGGCGACTACTGGACGGTCGCAAGCTCGTGACCTGCGTGGATAAGGCCAACTTCTTCCGCACTTTTGCCTTCTTCCGCCAGATCTTCGGCGAGGTCGCGCAGTCGTATCCCGAGATCGCCACCGAAGCTCAATACGTTGACGCGGCCAGCATGCTGATGATCCAGCGGCCGGAAGCGTACGACGTCGTGGTCACGGAGAATCA
This sequence comes from Planctomycetaceae bacterium, assembly GCA_021732995.1. Taxonomy (GTDB): domain Bacteria; phylum Planctomycetota; class Planctomycetia; order Planctomycetales; family Planctomycetaceae; genus AM-0621. The sequence goes on from JAKFWA010000128.1 coordinate 49,335, forward strand.
GTTTGGCGACATCCTGTCGGACCTCGGCGCAGGCTTGGTTGGCGGTCTGGGAATGGCTCCCACGGCGGAACTGGGAGACCGCTACGGCCTCTTCCAACCGACGCACGGGTCTGCTCCTGACATCGCCGGTAAGGGGATCGCGAATCCACTGGCGACCATCCTGACGGCGGCCATGCTGCTGGAATGGCTGAGCTATCGAAACAACGATGCGGGAGCACTCAAGGCTGCCGAAATGATTGAATCAGCAGTAACGACCATGCTGGCCACCGGCGGACCACGCACGCGCGATCTCGGCGGTACGGCCACCACTCAAGAGGTTGCCGCAGCCGTTGAGCAACATCTGAAGGCCTGATCGCTCATTCCATCAAACGAAGGATCTCATGGCTTACCACTTCCCACGTTGCCAGGTTATTCCTCTCCCCGATCAACAGGTGTCGATTCAGATCGATGGCGTCGAACGCACGCGCTGGCATGGCAGCCCGCAATCCACGCGTCCGTTCTTCTACCCCTTCATTGGCCCGTCAGGTTCATGCCTCACTCGCATGGGCCACCCCGGTGCGCCGAACCATGACCACCACAAGTCGATTTGGTTTGCTCACAACAAAGTGCTGGGCATCGATTTCTGGAGCGACACGACCGTCGCCCGCGTTCGTCAGAAGGAGTGGCTCGTCTATGAAGATGGCGACGAGCAAGCCGTGCTCGCAACGCGACTGGGCTGGTTCGATGGACACGATCCCGCGGAACTCGTCGATCAGATCCTGATCGCCATCGTGCGGCCCGGTCCGAATGGAGAAACGTTCTTCGAAGTTCAAACCACGTTTCATCCGAAGTCCGACAAGCTGGAGTTCCAGCAGACGAACTTCGGATTCTTCGCCGTGCGAGTCGCCAAGAATCTTTCTGAGCACTTTGGCGGCGGGCGACTGACCAACAGCGAGGGCCTAATCGGCGAAAAGTCAGCCGACGGCAAGCCGAACATCTTCGGCAAGGCTGCGCGCTGGATGGACTACAGCGGCAGCGTGCCGGGCGATAAGACAGAAGGCATTACGTACTTCGATCATCCCTCGAATCCCGGCTATCCCGCATCTTGGCATGTGCGTGAGGACGGCTGGATGTGCGCCTCGCCGTGCATGCAGAATCCGCTCGAAACAACCAAAGCTGCTCCGCTCAAACTCCGCTACCTGTTACACGCTCATGCCGGGCCGCTAAACGTCGAGCGAGCGACCGAAATCGCGAGGCAATTCGCCACTTGGCCGACTTACGATGTGATCAAAGGGACGAAACCGCACCGCCAGTACGAACTCAGCATCGTTCAGTCGAATCGTCAGTAATCCGGGCTCAGGAATTCAAAGATGTCATCAGGACGCACCTGCCGTGCTCTTTGCATATGGCTACTGCTCATCGGATTCGCTCGCGCGGACGTTGGTGATCCGCAGGTCAGAACAAATCACCCGTGGTACCCGGGCGAACTGGCGTGTTCGACCTTCGAGCGGTTGTTTGAGACTCAAGCCGACATCTATGAGCGAGTCGTCGGTCATCGTCCGCAGACTGATCATGATAAGGCGCTCGCCGCATGGCTGTGGCGAAACACGCACTACGCTCACGGCGAAGAAGGTACCGAAGATCTGTGGAGCCAAGGCTTCATGAAGGGGTCCGATCTTCGCAACCGTGAATACTGGACCGGGCTATTCGCTCACGGCTTCGGCCTGTGCGGAACGACTCATTCACAGTGGACGGCCGAGATGGAAGCCTTGCTGGGTCACGGCCGAGGTCGCGGCGTCGGAGTTGACGGGCACAATTCGTTCGAAGTGTTTTTGACAGGCGGACCCTACGGTAGCGGTCGCTGGGCGCTCCTCGATCACGACATCTCAACCGTGGTATTCAATAATGACGGCACCGCATTGCTGCCTCTGGCAGAAGTGCGAGCGAATTGGAAGCAGCTTACGGACCGCCGCCACAATCCCGATCGCCAGCACGGCTGGCTGGTCTGCGGGCTGCACCCCGACGATGGCGGCGTCTATCGGCGCTATGAAGTGGCCGAGTATCTCGCGGGCTACACTGGCCCTTCGCCCCGAGTTCATCTGCGACGCGGGGAATCCATGCGGCGTTATCTGCAGCCGGGACTCGGCAGCGGCAAGCAGTTCGTCTTCTGGGGCCGCAACTACATGACCGCCGGTATTCCCGGCCTTGAGCGTTCTCAAACGTGGGTCAATCAGCCTGACAAGATGCACGGTTCCAAAGACGGAACTGGCTACGAACCCGGCCAGGCTCGCTTCGGCAATGTGCTGTTCTCGTATCATCCCTTCTTTGGGGACGAGAGTTATCGCGAAGCTGTCGTCTCCGAGGACGACCAGCAAGTCACGTTTGAATTTCAATCGCCCTACATCATCGGCGCCACTCCACCGAATAGCGAACGCTGGGGCATCTATGACAAAGGCTGCAAGAACGGGCTGGTGGTGCGCGGACCTGTGAAATGTGGTGTCTCCGTATCCATCGACCGTGGCCAAACGTGGCAAGATGGTGGAACGCTTCGAGACGAACTCGACCTCACAGACATCGTCAAAGGTCGCAGGCAGTATTTCTTGCGAGTGCACGCCAGCGCGAAGAAGCTGGCTCAATCGGAGGAAGGCATCACCATCACCACGATCTGTCAGGCCAACCCTGCCGTGATGCCGCAACTCAAAGACAACGGCAGCGAAGTGCGCTATGAAACCTCAGCGACCGCAGTCGTCTCTGCGGGACCGAACATCGCTCAGGCAGCTGCCCATGTAGTCGACGGCAAGTTTGGTTCGCCACGAGTTACCCTCGAACTGAAAACTCCTCACGGCGAACCAGTCGTCGAAGTTGTCGCGGCGGCGCATGTCTTGTCGAGTAATCCACCGAATCCGGAGTTCAAGTATCAGATTGAATTCTCCACGGACTCCGGCCGCTCATGGAAACCAATCGTCAAGGACTGGACCATCACTCGACTTGGCGGTGAACCCGCTGATTTCTGGTCACAGAGTCTCTGCTGGGGCAAAGCCGCCATGCCTGAGGCCGATGCTAAATCAGTTCAGGTCCGCTTTCGAAATGACGGTGGCAAGTCGTACGCCCGCGCCGAAGCGCACCTCATCTACCGCACGCAAAATCGCGACACGACGGACGTCACTTTTGCCTGGGAAGATGCTGCGGGGCCTCATAAACACATCCATGTCGCCAAGTCGGCGACTAACTCGTGGACCGTCCCGACCGGCAAGCAAACACGCACGAAGTGGGTTGATTTCACATTGAGCCCTGCCCGCTCTCGCTAGCCGAGAGCTCATTCCGGCAAACCTCAAAACAAGAAAACGCTGACCAGCGCAGTTCACACATCAGTGCGAATCAGCGTTGATCAGCGTTCTTTGAGTCTCAACTGCAAACTCGTCTAAGCGGAAGCTCCGCCGACGTTCGCCTGCACGTCAACTGGCGGTGCACCCATCACGTGGTAACCGCAATCGACGTGGACGTTCTCACCGGTGATACCGCTGGCGAGGTGGCTCAACAGGAACATGCCGGTGTTGCCGACCTCTTCGAACGTCACGTTGCGACGCAGCGGTGAAAACTCCTCGTAGAGCTTCTGCATCAGGTCGAAGTCACCGACGGCCGATGCTGCCAGAGTCTTCAGAGGACCGGCGCTCAACGCGTTGACTCGAATCTGCTTCTCCGAACCGAGTTCGTGAGCGAGATACTCCACGGACGACTCAAGGGCTGACTTGCAGAGCCCCATCATGTTGTAGCCGGGGATGACCTTCTCACCGCCCAAGTAGGTCAGCGTCAGCATCGCGCCGCCGGGAACCAGCAGGTCTTTCGCTCGCTTGGCCAAGGCGATCAAGCTGAAGCAGCTGATGTCCATCGCCAGCTTGAAGCCGTCGCGAGAGCAGTTGTAGACCGGTCCCTTGAGATCTTCGACGGACGCAAACGCGATCGAGTGCAGCACGAAATCGAGCGTTCCATACACCTCTTTCGCCTTGGCAAACACGGCGTCGACATTGGCGTCGTTGGAGACGTCGCAAGGCATAACCAGCTTCGGGTTCAGCGGGTCGACCAGTTGACGCAGCCGACGTTCCATGCGTGGCCGCTCAGGATCTTTGTCCGGCAGGTGAGTGAAGCCGATTTCCGCTCCCTCTTCGTGCAGCTTTTGCGTAATCGCCCAGGCGATCGAACGGTCGTTGGCGATGCCAAAAACCAGACCTTTCTTGCCGGTAAACAGTCCCATGTGTGTGTCCTTCAAAGTAGCATTGCGGTCGCGCCGCAGCGTGGGATGGCTCGCAAGAACCATCAGTATCATTGGCAAAGCCAGCCGACCTTGCCCGCACTTCGGGAAAAACCGACTCGCCCGAAGCGAGGCGGACGATATCCAGCCGGGAAACAGGGTTCAACTCGCAGATTATCAGGGAATCCGTGCTCCGTTCGATGGTCTGCCTGCGATAAACTGCCGTTGAAACGTCAATGTCTCATTGCGAAGTTGTTGAATCAGGAGAACAAGCCTTCTCCGGGTAATGCTTGAAGCGAGGTTTGTGATGTTAAGAGTACGATTCACCCTGGCCGCTACCGCCTGCATCGTCACTCTATCCAGTTCAGCAGTGTCCCCGGTTTTCGCCCAAACCAAGGGCAAAACCAACGGAGTGACGCAGCAGCAACAGGAGCAGGCCAAACAAGCTACCGAGCTTCTGCAGGCCGACGTGCAGCAATTGAACGTCGCTGAACAGCAGATGGCAGCGGCGATGGCCAACGTCAAAAAGGCTGTAAAGTCGGCCGAAGAGGCTGAGAAGAAAGCTCAAGATCAGCACGAGCGTTCCATGGGGCTCGACAAGCTCCTCGCGGACCAACGAGCCGCTCATAAAGACCTCAAAGACGCCAGCGAACCGCTGCTGAATGAATTTCACAAGTCCGAAGACTACGCCAAAGCCAAGGCGAAAGCTGAAACCGCAAAGCAGAGGCTCGCGCAACTCAAGTCGAACACCAGTTTGTCCGCGGCGGATAAGACGCGAGCTGAACGTGAAGCCGCCGAGGATTCGCTGGGAGTCAGCCTCGCCGAAAAGAATTTCCTCGAAGAGCACCCCAAACTCAAAGACTTGAGAAGCAGTTCAGCCAAGATCGACAAAGAGATGTCGTCGCTGCGAGCCAAGATCCACGCCGCCGTGGATAACGACAACAGTGTGAAAACCGCTGAAGTGGAATTGGAAAAAGCCCGGGCCGAATTCAAGCAGGCTCAGCAGACAGTGGGGCAGTTGAGGCAAAAGGCTGGCTTTGATCGCACTGTTGCCATTAAAGAGCAGCAGGAAGCGTTGATGGCTCAGATGCTGGAGAGGATGCAAAGCCAGCGAGGCCGAGGCGGTCGCGGACGGAAGAGATAAAGTCCTTCGGTCTGCGACGGCAAAAGCGTCTTCCATGTTGCGATCACCAAAGGATTAGCCATGTGGTTCACAGAAGACGCCTGGTCGCCCATCATCGCCTGTCTGGTCGGCTGCGGAGTTCTCTTCGGAGCGTACGCGATCACTCAGCGGTCCAAGCTGCTGATTGGCATTCCGGTGCTATTGGTGGTCGCGGTGCTCGCGTTCTTCGTCGACAAGGCAGTCGTCACCGATCGCGAACGTGTTGAGCTAACGTTGCTCGACCTGATCAACTCGTTTGTCGAAGAGTCTCAGCAGGCCGATAAGAACAAAGAGCCGCAATGCATCCGGTTCTTCAGCGAGCAGAACAAACGAGACCGCGCACGTGTCGGCGCGGCCGTTGTGTTTGTGCGTGTCGATGACCAGCGTATTACCGATGTGCAGATCCAGATGACTAACCAGAACACGCGAGCGGTCACGCACTTCCGGGCAAACGGCAACGTGACAGTAGGTGGCGGTGGCGGGCACTACTCCTCGCGTTGGGAACTCACCTGGCAGAAGGAAGCTGGTGAGTGGAAGGTCACCACCACACGGATGCTTAACGTGATGACCGGTGTAGAACAGGCAATTCCGCGAGTTGACTGAAAATCGTCAGACAAATTGGCGTCCTGAATGATCTCCAGCGCTCTGTTTGATCCGACGCTCACTGGCGAGCGTTTTCGTTCGACCGTGCCTATGATCGTCCTGCTGCATCGCAGTCCTGCTTCATCTATCTGACCGAACTCTCACACATGGCATGTTCATGCCGTGGACGGTATGCGATGCAGCCCGACTAAAGGAGTTTCCACGATGCTAAGAACTCGCATGAGGTCCCTCTGCGTAGCCGCCGTCGCCATCTGCGCGGCATGGCTCGCCAGCCCGGTTTGGGCTCAATCAACCAACAAACTCAAGCTCTCGCACGCCGCTGGTGAGGAAGTCCTCTTTGCCGCCACCTGGAACGGCTGGAGCGAGCCCAATCCGAAATCAACCAACCGCACAGAGAAGCTGCTCGCCGAGCAATCTCTCCGAGACTTCTTCAATGACCTCTCGAACGAGGTCAATCGGCTCGTCGAAGAGCAGGCAACCAACACGGGCGCACCTCAGGCAACCGTCGTAGCCAAGACGCTACCGCTGCTGCTGAAGACAGCGATCACTCATCCAGGGACAGTCGTCCTCAACCACGTGGACGAAAAGGCCGATCAGGTCCAGTTTGCGATCGTGATTGATGCTGAAAAGGATATTGAATCCGTCAACGACGCCATCGCAAAGCTGACAGCACTGGCTCCCCCTGAGGGACCGCACCGCCTCGTTCAAGAGAAGATCGGTAACGGCAAGTTCTACCGTCCCGCAGAAGCGATCCCGAACTCCCCACTCGTGCGCATCGGAACGATGGGCACTCACGTGATCCTGACTCTGGGTGAAGACACGACTCAACCGCTCCTCAATCGGTTGCAGCAGAAGAAAAATGCCGGATGGGTCGAAAGCATCCTGCGCGATCTGCCGGTCGAACGACCTGAGCTACTGGTCTACGCGAACATCAAGCAAATCCTGGCAGCCGTCAAAGAGGCCAACCCGTCGCCGCAGTTCGACGCCGGAGTGAAGGCCTTTGGCTTCGACAACGTGACCAGCTTTGCGATGGTTGGCGGCTTGGACGCCGTCGGCATGCACGTCAACAGCCTGCTTGGCCTGAAGGGTGAGCCACACGGCCTGCTGGCTCTGATTCCCAACAAGCCGATCACTCTGGATGCGTTCAAGCGAGTACCCGCAACAGCGTCGCAGGCCACCATCGTGCGCTTCGATCTCGCCCACGTCATGGACACCGTGCTGAACATCGTGGGCGACATGGACCCGCGGGCGAAGGAAGACGCCGAGACGGGACTCGCCAGCATCGAGCGGCAGATTGGTTTCTCGATCAAGGATGATCTGTGCAAGGGCCTCGGCGATGAATGGACGCTCTACACGTCCGGCAGCGAGGGCGGAGCGATGTTCATTCCGGGCATCGTGCTGTCGTCGTCGATCCGAGATCAGCAGAAAGTCCAGAAAGCACTGGATGTGCTCTTCATGGCGTTGAAGGGCTTCTCACAGCAGGCTGGACCGCGTGCTCCCTTTACCGTGCAGGAATACACGGTCAAAGGCAACAAGGCGGTACGTCTGCAGCTCAACAACATTCCGCTGGCGATTTCGCCTTCCTGGGCACTCACCAAGGATGAACTGGTCATCAGCCTGACTCCGCAGTTGGTCAGCAGTCACTTGTCGCAAGCGGGCAAGCCTTCATTGGCGGAATCGGACGTCCTGAAAGACAGCTTCAAGCGTCAGCCCAAACCCATCGCCGTCAGCTACTCCGATCCCAAGCCCAGCCTGCAGGGCGCGTACTCCCTGGTCAACACTTTCGCCCCCGTCCTCACGGGGCAGTTGGCTCAGCAAGGCATCAACTTCACGCTGCCGCCGTTGCCGCCGCTGTCGGACATTGAGCAGCATTTGCAGCCCAACGTGACCACGTTCGGCTTTACCAAAGACGGATTGCGTTCGGAAACTCATGGAGTCATTCCGAGCGGCGTGGAAATCGGCCCTGCGTCGTCAGCCGTGCTGGTCGCGCTCCTGCTACCCGCAGTTCAACAGGCTCGCGAGGCAGCTCGCCGTTCGCAGAGTATGAACAATCTCAAGCAGATTGGGCTGGCGCTGCACAATTCACACGATGTTGGCAACCGATTCCCGGGAGCGGCTATCCGAGACAAGAACGGCAAGGCATTGCTCAGTTGGCGGGTGCATATCTTGCCCTATATCGAGCAGGCACCCCTGTACCAGCAGTTCCATTTGGATGAGCCGTGGGACAGCCCCCACAACAAAGCCCTCATTGAGCAGATGCCTGCGGTCTATGGCTCCACAAACAACCCGGACCTCGTCAAACAAGGGAAGACAACTTACCTAGCCCCAACGGGAGAGGGCACTGGCTGGGACGATCCAAAGGGAAACCAGATCCGCAGCTTCACGGACGGAACCAGCAACACCATTCTGGCCGTCGAAGCTCATCGCGACGCGGCGGTGATCTGGACCAAGCCAGACGACCTGCTTGTTGACTTCGAGAACCCGCAAAAAAGCTTGAAAAGCGTTCGAGCTGGTGGCTTCCAGGCGTTGTTCGCCGATGGCTCCGTGCGGTTCATCAGTGACAACATCAATCTCGACACGCTGCGAGCTCTCTTCACCCGTGGCGGTGGCGAGGCTATTGGAGCCTTCTAGTCGCCCGTAGTTCGGCTCGTAGTAATCAACGTCCGCGTGAAGGTTGACTCGCTCTTCTGAGCAAGCCAACCAGCACGCGGACGCTTGTTTTCAGTAATTGCCCCACCGACCTGACAACAGGTTCCGGTCGGCGGCCTCGGCACGATGTGCCTGATGTACTTTCGAGAAGGATCTCGCTCCAACGACACCCCGAATCACTGCCATAGTGTTCATTTATTCAGAGCGAGATCCTGACTCGGTGCTATGGTTATGTCGCAAGCCCGACAGTGCGTTTTGCGGGCTGTGCCTGTCGACTCCGTCACCGAGAACACATATGGCTGTCGCGACCCTCGTGCCGACTCAAACCGCTCTGGAGGTCACCTGTGCCATCTGCGAAGGCTGCACACGGGAAGTCTTCTCAAAGAACGGAGTCTGGATTCGCGACTGCCAGAGCTGCGGCCACCGCTTTGCCCTGCCCCCTCAAGATTGGGGCCACGTCGCCGCCACCTACTCAGACGACTATTTCTTCGGTGGTGGAGCCGGCTACTCCAACTACCTCAGCGAAAGCACATTGCTGCGTCAGCACGGCCAGCGCTATGGTCGATTGTTGAAACGATTTGGTGCGCCAGGTCGCCTGCTAGATGTCGGTGCCGCAGCAGGGTTCATCCTGCAAGGCCTCAAGGATGAAGGTTGGAACGGCAGCGGCGTAGAACCCAATGCCGCAATGGCCCGGCACGCCCGCGAGGAGCTGGGCATTAATGTCTCGGCCAGTTCCTTCGAAGATTTTTCGACCGATGAACCTTTCGATGCAATCTCGATCATTCAGGTAATGGCCCACTTCGTCGATCCTCGGGAAGCCCTCCGCAACATCGATCGGCTGTTGAAACCGGGCGGGGTCTGTGTGGTGGAAACCTGGAATGTCCAAAGCTGGTCTGCGCAACTATTCGGTCAAGGCTGGCATGAATACTCGCCGCCCAGTGTGTTGCACTGGTTCGCCCCGTCGACACTCGGGCGCCTGTTCGAGCAATTCGGATTCCAACAACTCGCTGTCGGACGTCCGCAGAAATGGATTGAGGTCGGCCACGCCAAATCACTGCTGAAGCACAAAGCTCAAGAGTCCTTCCTCGCCAGGCTGCTCAGTCTGGCGGCCACTCCGTTGCCCTCACGCTGGCAGATCCCCTACCCCTCCGAAGACCTGTTCTGGGCCGTCTATCGGAAGAACTAACTCATCCCCGCCCTGACTCTGTCCGCTCTTTCACAACCTGACTCATACCCCGCTAACAACAGCTCACCTCCAGTTACGAGGCCAGACTCGGAGTTCCGTGCATGCCGAAGTGGTTCCGCTGGGCTTACGCCCTCATCTTTCTGCTGGCAGTTTACGTGCGCTGCGTTGACGTCTGGCGGCCCGTGGATGGCACGGTGCGCGATCTGTGGCGCGAAATCGATGTCGCCAGCATCGCTCGCAACTTCTACCTGGAAGGAATGAACATCGCGTTGCCGCGCATCGATTGGCGCGGTGACGGACCCGGGTTCACCGAATCAGAATTCCCTCTGCACGCATGGACGGCAGCGTGCCTTTATCACGTGTTCGGCTATCACGAAGAATTGTTGAGGGTGATCTCTTGCGTGCTGTCGATCGCGACGGCGGGGCTCTTCTTCCACATCGCGAAGGAACGCTTGCCCACGCTGGGTTGCCTGGCCGCGTGCCTGCTCTACGCGGTGAATCCAATGTCAGTGCGCATGGCGACGGCCATTCAGCCTGAGCCTCTGATGTTCTTCGCGTACTTAAGCGCCGTGTACTGCTTCCTGAAATGGTGCGAACTCGCCAGTGGCGCGAAGAATTTTGAGCTGAACCACCCGGCAGACTCGCAGCCAGAGCCGCCCGAGAAGTCTGTTGATTGGTCAGCGACCGCGTATTTCTGGTGTGGAGTTGCGGCGACCGCACTGGCCATCCTGGCCAAAATTCCGGCCGCTCACATTGGAGTGCTCTTCGCCTGCCTGTGCTTCCATCACTTCGGAATCAAGACCATACTGCGACGAGACGTCTGGGTCTTCGCGGTAGTCTCTGTTGGCCTTCCGCTGGTGTGGTATGCCTACGCCCGCTCGCTGTATCTCGACTACGGCAATTCGCTCGGGATGTCTAACGAGGCCTACGTCCGCATCTCTTCAGGCAATTTTTTGAGGACGCTGTCCATCACGCTGCCTGGCAATGGCGCGACTGAGATGGAATGGATCTGGATGAAGGGCGGCGTGCTGCTGGGTGTGGTTGGCTTCGCTCTGATGTGGTTGGACAAGCCCTTCGCCTGGCTGCGTTATTGGGGCTTCGCGCTGCTGAGTTACTACATCGTGTCCGGTCGCACGACCGGGGAGATCTGGGCAGTCCATTACCACGTTGTCAGCGTTCCGCTGGCGGCGCTGTGCATCGGATACGCCGTGGAAAAACTGCTGGGGCCTCAAGGATTCTCCTTTGAAACCCCCATCTCCGTCCGCAACGTCTGGGTGCGATTAGGCGTTCTGTGTCTCGCGGGTCCGATCCTTGTCGGGACGCTCTTCGAAGCGTTGCAAACAACGAAATGGAACATGAAGCCGGACGGCTATGTCTGGTTGTTCGACGAGGCTCGCGAGTTCCGTTCGCACATGAATCCGGGCACGCTCATCGTGGCTAGCGGGGGAAGTGAGTTCGATCAGTTTGGACTGCTACGAGCGATCAACGCACCGTTCTACTTCTTCTGGACTGACCACAAAGGCTTCACGCTGCCGGACGCAGATCAGTCCATCACGAAGCTCGAAGAACTGAAACGACGCGGTGCTCGCTACTTCGTCGCGGATCGCAAGAGCTTGAATGTCGCTCCGGAGTTCGATCACGAGTTGCGGGCTCACTACCCCATCCTCTCCGAAGGTAAGCAGGCCATTCTGTTCGACCTCGGACTCACCACCTTTGACGAAGAACACGCAACTGTCGGACGTGACAACTCCGAACAAAGCGAACAAGCGTCGTAGCCTTCATCCGCGAATCAGGCGCCGCTCGTTGCCCGAAGCTCCCGCGCTGGCATCTTTCAACAGACGTTCCAATCGACGCGACGAGGAGCCCTCTCGGTGACAGACAATCTCGAACAACAAGTTCGTGAAGCCGCAAGCTCAGGAACTGAAAACAGCCGGTTCTCTGACCGCGCTGTCTTCGGACTGATCGCGGTGCTGTTTGTCGCCGTCAGCCTGTTCTCGTGGCATCAGCCGGTCTCATCGATGGAGATGAACCGCAACGACGCGGCGTGTTACCTGATCATGGCGAAGAATCTCACTCAACACGGAGTGTATTCGCTCGATCAAGTCGCCCCGTTCCGACCGCACACCGAATGGCCGCCGGGAATACCTTTCCTGTACGCGCTGCCCATGGCGTTTCTCGACTTCCCGCTGACGACGACCGGAACATCGGTCATTCATGCCTGGACGTTGTTAATCTCGCTGACGTCGTTATGGCTGGTGTACCGCTTCCTGCGAACTCTGATTTCGCAAGCCGGCGCATTCGCAGTGGTGGCCGCGCTGGCGACCACGAAGGCGTTTCTGGATTCAGCGCAGGCAGCCGTTGCAGATACCGCGTCAGTCGGTGCAGCCTTTCTGGTTCTGAATTGGATGCAGCAATATTTCCAATCACGGTTTCGTGGCGCAACCGGTGCCGGTTCCGACTTAGCTTCGACAGCCACGGCTCGCGGCCAGATCGCGTTGCACATCGCACTCGCGCTGGCTCCGCTGGTAAAGCCGTACCTGGGGATGTTGCACGCCGCGTACCTCGCGAAACTCATTCAGCACTGGTGGCGTGATTCCGGCGCGGGCAAAGCCGCGCACCTTCGCCTGCTGCGCGGACTGGTTACCTTGGGAGTATGTTGCCTCCCCTTCGCGGGCTTCATCGCGTATTCGGTCTTGGCCGCTCAGCAAACCGAACAGATCAGCGCCATCACCTGGCTCACGACCGACAATCCCGTCGAGATACACAAGACCGGTGAAACTGCGGATCACAAGTCACTGAGGGAATGGATTGCTGGCGGTCTCGGCGTGCTGAAGTACCACCTCGTCTACAACGCCATTGATGCGGCTGTGCCGGCGCTGTCCTGGTGGAGATTCAGCGAATGGCCTTCTCCATGGCGCGCACCGGTAATGGCACTCTTGCTGGGAACAATGCTGGTCGGAGCCGTGCAACTGCTGCAGCGCAGAGAAGTGCTGAGTGTCGCCTACGCCGGCGCAATGTTCGCCTTCTTTATCGTCTTCGCCTGCGACAGTCCGCGTTACTTCACCGTGTTGAGTCCTATGTGCGGCCTCTTCGCATGGATTGGCGGAACGACGATGTTCGCATGGGGTCAGCGGATACTCGCGCGCCGACCATTCCCACAATTCCGCGCGCATCCGTTAGGAACATGTCCCCATTCAGTTGTGGTCACTGCGGCCTTGTTGCTGAGTGCCGGACATTCAACAGCTTGCTGGATCAATCATCGAGCGGGCTGCCAGTTCGACGCAGTTCCGTTTTACGAGGAGTTGTACGCCACGCTGCACGCGGCACGCGATGATGCTGCCGTCGGCGCCATTGTCGTGCCATTCCAGTTGCGCGACATGTCGATCGTCGAAACCGGCAAGCCGATTCTTACATGGCAGGACTACGAGCAGCAGCGTGATGCGGCGACCGCAGGCTGGGCATTCATTAAAGTGAAGCACGATCCATCAGGGCGAATTTCACCGACACCAGCAACGGCATTCGGTGGCGAAACTACAACTCATCCCCGGACGGCTGAGTTCCACTGCGTCGACCTTCGCACGCCGCGCCAACCGCCGCAGCATGCCGTCGTGCGGAACCAATAGCGCTGAAACTCAGATACGATGCACGCGTTGTTCACGCTGTTTGCGAGATTCGGTCTCGTTGATCTTGATCGCAAAGTGCTCGCCCATCTTGACGGCCTCGCCGCGGCAATAAAGCTGCCCGCCGACGTACACGTCCAGCGGATCTTCGCAGGGCTTGTCGAAGGTCAGCAACATACCAGGGGCCAGTTGGCGAAGTTGACGCAGGTCGATGCGTTTCTCGGCGATGCGAACGACTAACGGCACCGGAATCGCCAGCACGCGCCGCCGACGGGAGTCAGCCGAACTGACCACTGGTTGCGGCTCTTCCTCGAACTCCTCTTCTTCTGCGCCTTCGACTTCTTCAGGCTCTTCATCCACCTCTTCGACAACGGGAATCGCGGGCCAATCACCCACCGCTTGAAAGCGCGGAGTCATCAGCGGCCAGTACATCAGAATCTTTGGCGGATCGGCAGACGCCATCGGCTTCTGAACGGTGATCTCCAGCAGTTGCGCGCTCTCGTCGAGGCCACACGCCATCAGTTGCCGCTTCAAACTGCCGCAGGCCACGGTCGCGAACTGGGTCGCCTCCAGTTCAGGGGGCACCATGCCCACCGACCACTCCATCGCCAGAGTTTGCAGGCGAGATTCCTGGCTTTCATCCGGGGTGCGATACCAGTTGGGTAGCGGCAGGCGCTCGGCGATCAGGCAAGCGATCGCCCACTCGCCCACCTGAAAGAGCACCATCACGCCTGGTTCGTCGTAAGCGTTCTCCACCAGTGATGCGCCACCAGCCGTTGGAGAACCGAGGCTCAGTTGATACTTCGAACCCAGTGACGCATTGAGAGACTGAGTAATCGCCTGCGCATTCTCCTGACACGTGGCGACAATCTGCTCCGACGTTGTCGGCGAAGGTCCGGTCATGATGCAGGCAAACTCCTGAAGAATGCAGCGATTCGCCTCCTGATGGCCCTCAGATAAGCCCGCGCTGCGGCTCGAATTGCACTCACATCGGCTAACTCCGCCCAAACGCTGAGTTTTTTGCCCGGCGGCGGACTGGTCTCACACATCGCCTGCCGCAACTTCAACTCGCGCAATAACTACTGAACGCGGTTGGGCAGAATCATGATGGGGCAACCAGCCCAATGCAGGCGGCGTTCCAGCGAGTAGGCCGTCCGGTTGTGCAGCAGACGCTGGTACCAGGTTTCACGTTGAAACACGAGTTGTCCGGCGAAGAACACCGCATTCGGAAACTGCTTCCGCACTTCGAGGCACACGTGCTCAAGTTCTTCGACGACGTCCGTGCCGACACTCATGAATGCGGCCGACGCCATGCCGAGTTTCTGGCCCAGTTCCACATACTTATTGAGGTTGGTCTCGGTGTGCTTGCGCAGCTCTTCGACCTCGCTGGCGCCCTTGAAATTGCCCGAGTCCACCACTCCGACGGAAACAAAGATCAGGTTCTTGTAGTAGCCGCGCCAGACGCTCAGAGCGTGATAGATCGTGTGAATCCCCAAGCCGCCATAACCGCCGACCATCACAACGGCCGTCGGCTGATCTTCACGAGGTTCCGACAGATTGGGCTCACCGACAATCGGCAAGTCGGCCAATGTCTGATCCAACAGTCGCAGCTTCTTGGACACCTTTTGATAGTACCGCTGAATCAGTTCACAGACGCCAAAGCAAGCGCCAGTAACCGCCAAGGTGATCCACCCGCCGGTCTCAAACTTCTCCACAACTGTGATCGTGAGGATCAGGCAGCACAGGAATGCACCAAACGAAAACAGGGCAAGACGCTTCTTCCAAAGTTCCGAGGTCTGACGCCGTTGCCACCAAAACGCACACATCCCGAGCATGGACAACGAAAATGTGATGAACACGTTGATCGAATACATGATGACCAGCGTCGAAACGTGACCTCGAGTGAGCAGCAGCGCAACTAAAGCGGCCAGCCCCATCAACACGATCCCATTATGGGTCGCCAGACGCTCGGAGAGGTTCGCGAACCAGTGGGGCACCCAGGAGTCGCGGGCCATGTTAGCGAGCACGCGCGGCCCATCGATAAAACCCGCTTGAGCAGCAACGACCAACAGAGCGCCTTCGGAGAGCATCGTCACGATAATGAAACCCGTACCGAAAGCACTGTCTCCCAACCCCAGACGCCCGATAAAGACTTCCGTCAGCGCATGATTCATGGTCTTGTCAGGGCTGAACTGAATCTTCAACAGCAAGTAGGCCAGCATCAGACCGCCAGCAGTCAGAGACAGGGAAATCGCCATGTAAACCATGGTTCGCTTGCCGGTGGCAACGCGCGGCTCGCGCATCACCGCCATGCTGTTCGAAACGGCTTCGATGCCCGTGTAAGTACCAGCACCCAAAGAGTAGGCGTGCAGCAACAGAGCCATCATGCCCCATAAGCCGATTTGTGGATCGGCGATGCTCGTTCGAACTTCCGTTGCGACCGTCGCGACGACCTGTCCGGTCTCGCCGATATCCATGAAGACCGAACCCGCGATCATGATGGCGTGCGTCACCAGGAAGATCAGGAAGATGGGCACCAACGCCATCACGGACTCTTTGACGCCCCGCAGATTGAGAATGATCAAGAACAGGATCGCACCCGCTTCCGCAGCGAGTTTCCATTCGACGGCGTCGAACCCCAACCAATGCCAATCCGTTCCAAAAAAACCAAACAGGGCGTCCCCCGCGGCGGCGATGGAAACCGTCACCGTGAGCACATAGTCCACCATCAAGGCACAGCCAGACGTCAGTCCCGCCTGCCGCCCCAAGAGCTTGCTCGCGACCAGATAGCCGCCGCCGCCGCTGGGAAACTCCTCAATGATGTGGCCATAGCAGGCTGAAATGATGAAAACCGTAGCCACCGTGGCCAGCGACAGGAACACGGCCAAAGGCGCATGGCTGCCGAGATGATGGAAGGCTTCCGAAGGTCCGTAACAGGATGATGACAGGCCGTCGGCTCCCAGCCCGACCCATGCCAGAAAAGCAACGAGCGACAAACTCTCAAAGAGCGCGTGATCGCCCAGGTCGCGCGGTTTGCCGATCAGAAACGTCTTCGCCCGATCAATCCACGGCACTTCCTCGGTCTCAGATTCAGGCCCGTGCGAAATCGGGATCACTGGAGGCAGAGCATCATCATCAGAGGCACCGTCTGGGGAACCAGCAGCCTCAGAAGCGTTGTGAGCGGTCATATTGCCAATTGAATGAGACTCGAAGATCCCCGGAGCAACGCTGCCACCGGTCGGCTTTCGAGTCGAGTAAGTTCAGCTCAACAAAGTCCGACAACACTAAGCCGAATGTCGCAGGAATGCACTCCGAGCACAAACGACGCTCGCTGTCCGGCTTGTCGAGTCACGCGTTCACGATTGCAGAACGCCCGGCACATCGGTTAGCCGCCAATTGAGTACATGGGGCGATCCGGCTGAATGAACCGGGCGGTGTTGATCTCGTGCCCTTCTTTTTTTGCGGTGATGGACGCTCGCACGGCTGCGGCAATCTCTTCATCAGGCACTCCACCTCGCAGCATTGACTTGATGTCAGTCTCCTCAAGACTGAAGAGACAATTCCGCACCTTTCCATCCGCCGTGATTCGGAACCGATTGCACTGCATGCAAAACGGCTGGCTCACAGACGCAATGAACCCAATCCGGCCGACGCCATCCGCAAACTGAAACTCCGACGCCGGGGCATGCGGATCATGATCGCCGATCGGCACCAATGGCATGATCTCAGCCGACAATCGCTCGATGATTTCAGATGCAAACAGAACCTTTTCGCGCTCCCAGGCATTGTCAGCATCCAGCGGCATGAACTCGATGAAACGAATCTCAGCCCCGGTCTCGCGCGCGAAATGCCCAAACGGAACGATCTGATCTTCGGTCATCCCACGGATGGAGACGGCATTCACTTTGACCGGATCAAAGCCCACTCGCTTAGCGGCATGAATGGCTTCAATGACTTTCTCATAGCCCTCGCGGCGTGTGATCTCTTGAAAACGAACGGGATCCAGAGCATCCAGGCTGATGTTGACGCGTCGCAAGCCAGCGTCCCACAACGCTTGGGCCTGCTCGGCGAATAGAATGCCGTTCGTCGTTACTCCAATGTCCTTGACGCCCGGAATCGCCGCGATCTTTTCAACCAGCAGATGCAGATCTTTGCGCACCAACGGCTCGCCACCCGTCAGGCGGATCTTGTTGACGCCCATCGGGACGACAATGCGCACGAAGCGTTCGATTTCTTCGAACGTCAGCAACTCGCGACGATTCATGAACTGCACATCACCAGCGGGCATGCAGTAGAAGCAGCGAATGTTGCAACGGTCCGTCACACTGATGCGCAAGTTGTTGTGAACGCGTCCAAACGTGTCGATCAGTGGCTCGATCATGATCGCGCCTCCCGGACGTTGTCAGCACCGGGATGAACCCACTCGGTGCTTCCGTCCGACCAATTCTCTTTCTTCCAGATAGGAACTACTTCCTTTAAACGATCGATGAGAAATCGACCTGCGTCAAATGCGTCTTTGCGATGCGGACAACTTACCGCGACCGCCACGCTAATGTCGCCCAGTTCCAGGTGTCCCAGACGATGAATGATCCCCGCGTTCACGACGGGCCAGCGCTGCCGAGCTTCCGCTTCCAACTCGTTCATCTTCGCAACGGCCATCTCGGGAAAAGCCTCGTAGTCGAGTGCCAGCGTCTGACGACCGTGAGTCATTTCGCGCACGGTTCCCAGAAAGAGCACCACGGCCCCGGCATCGTTCGATCGCACATCCTCCGTGAGGCGGTGATAATCGATGACATCTTGAGTCAGCAGGATCATTTCAATTCCCGAACGTATTCGCGGCGAAGTTGGCGTCTCTCGGAAACGATAACTTCCCGTCAACCGAGCCTCATGACATTGGTCATCAGCATCGGGCAAGTAAACCGCGAAGCAGACGAATCCCTGAGAAGCAAGAAAGACCTGCCGAACGAATCGGCAGGTCTTCTGTTCTCAATTCGAAATCCTCGGCACAGTTTTGCCGAAGCCCGATCAAATTCTACCAACTAATACGGCTTGGTCTGGCCCGGTGTGGGGACCATGTACTCGCCCTTATCGTTCGGCAGTGTGCCCGGCTTGGCATCCCAGGAGAGGTCGGCCGGAACGAGATTCATCGGCGCGTTCAGAGCGTCATCCCAAGTGATCAACTTGCCGGAGTAGCAAGCCATGCGACCCATGATCGCGGTGAGCGTGCTCTTCGCACCATTCTCGCCTTCGTTGTAGGGCATGTCGTTGCGGATTGCGGCAAAGAGATCGTCGTGCTCCTGCTGATACGGATCCTTACCACCACGCTTGCTGCGCCACTTCTCGCCGCCGGAGGTGATCGAACCAGCGCTGACGTCCGAGTAGCCCTTCGTGCCATGAGCATGCTCAGTCACGCTGTGCCAGCAGTTGGCCTGATGCAGGCACTGGCTAAACATCTTGGCGCCGCTCTTGAAGGTGTACTCGACAGCGAAGTGGTCGTAGATCTCGCCGTACTTCTTGTCGGTGCGCACCTGACGACCACCGATACCGTGGCACTCGATCGGGTAGTCGTTCATCACCCAGTTGCCCACGTCCAGATTGTGGATGTGTTGCTCGCAGATGTGATCGCCCGACAGCCAGTTGTAATAGTACCAGTTGCGAACCTGATACTCCATTTCCGACTTGCATTGCTCACGCGTGCGACGTGGATCCCACACTCCACCGCTGTTCCAGTACACGCGCAGGGCGAGGATGTCACCAATCGCGCCGTCGTGCAGTTGCTTGATGGTTTCCAGGTAGTGAGCCTGATGATGGCGTTGCAGACCAACACCGATCTTCAGGTTCTTTTCCTTGGCCAGCTTGCAGGCTTCGAGAACCTGACGCACACCAGCCGCGTCACTCGCGACCGGCTTCTCCATGAAGACGTGCTTGCCAGCCTTGATGGCAGCTTCGACCTGACGCGGACGGAAGCCCGGCGGAGTCGCCAGAACCACCAGATCCACGCCACTGGTCAGCAGCTTTTCAAAGCCGTCCAGGCCAACGAACTTGTGATCATTGTCGACGGCGACGCGGTCCTTGGCACGATCGCCCAAAGCTTTCGTAATCGACTGCAGGCCGTTTTCCAGTTCATCTGGAAACGCATCAGCCACAGCCACCAGTTTGATCGGCCCTTCAGTGCTCAATGCCTGGACGGCAGCACCACGACCACGACCACCCACGCCCACAACACCGATACGGATCGTGTCGTTGGGTGCGGCATAAGCACGAGAAGCCACCGCGGAACTCAACAGCATGCCCGCACTGAGCGCCGTCGACGCTTGCAAAAACTCGCGTCGCGAAGACCCAAGCTTATCTGACATGAAAACGTCTCCAATCGGGGGGGGGAAATGAGGAGCTGAGAATCTAAGAAACAGCAAAGGCGAACACGCGGCAATCAAGCCGACGTCATTCGCCTTATAGAACTAATCGCGTTCGATGTTTTCTTCCGGGGCCAGGTTGAGCTTCAACTTCTGCTCAGGCGTGGCTGGAGTCAGCGGACGAACCAGACGGAAGCCGACGTGCAGAGCATCGGTCATGTACCACTTGCTCTTCGGTACCTGCGGGTCCTGAACCTTCCACTCGGGAGTGGAGAAAATGCGGCTGGCGCTGCGGCAGCCATCGGGATCGGTATCCCACGAACCACCACGAACCACTCGCGGGTACAGCTTCTTGGCCGGGAAGACCGGCGAGTTCACCACGCCACCCTTGGCGGCCAGCGTCTTGTAGAACCCGGCGTCATATTCATCGACGCACCACTCACAGACATTGCCGTGCATGTCGTAGAGACCCCACGGATTGGGCTTCTTCTGACCGACTTTGTGATACTTCTCATCACTGTTGTCGTAGTTCCAGGCATACTCGCCCAGCTTCGACTTGTCGTCGCCAAAGGAGTACGCAGTGGTCGTGCCAGCGCGGCAAGCGTATTCCCACTCCGCTTCCGTCGGCAGGCGGTAGTAATGGCCAGTCTTCTGGCTGAGCCATTCACAATAGGTCTTCGCCGCCAATTGAGTCATACAGATGGCCGGGAAGCCATCATGTCCCATACCGAACGTCATATCGGTGTAAGGTTTGGTTGGTCGGGTCACCGCGTCAGCGACCTTATCCAATTCCGTACCCTTCAGATTCAGCAGCTTGCGGCGTTGGATGTCGAGGTTGTACGACCAGATGTCGTATTCTTCCCAAGTGACTTCGTGCTTGCCCATCCAGAACGGCTCGATCTTGACCTTAACCTGCGGGCCTTCGTCTTCCTTACGGTCGGCTTCACTGGCAGGACTGCCCAGCAGGAATTCGCCGCCGGGAATAGCTTGCATCTCGTAGCTGATTTCCGTTCCGGGGATGACCTGCTTGTAAGCTTTCATCTCCTTCTCGGTCTTGGCTTCCGCAGCCGGGTTCTTGGAATCATCAGCCTGAGCGAGCGGCAGCAGCGAAAACATCGCGGCAATAAGGCTGACACGGCGAAGACAGAACGACAAACTCTTCATTGGCAAGTGCTCTCAATGCTTGAGAGAGGATGAAATCTCGTCGGCCCGAATCGTCCGCGGCCAAGTGAGGCAGCGCACAAATTGACGAACCAACACAAAACGGAAGTGACTGCAATGGCGGGTGCTGATCAGGCTGCTGAATGCAGCCGCAGGAATTGGATTCGAATGATTGCCCTACTCCTGTATTGGCTCGTCACAGCCAACGCGGCACACGCTCAAGCACCAGGCCCGATGCGCTTCGAGTTCACCCAAGTCGAAATGGGCGTCCAATTCCGACTTGTATTCTACGCCTCCTCTGCCGAGGCAGCAAACAAGGCTGCAACAGCAACATTCGATCGCATCAAAGAACTCAACGACATCCTGTCCGACTACGACTCGAACAGTGAGCTGATGAAGCTGTGCACAGCGTCTTCTCCCGGCCATCCGGTCGAAGTCGGTCCTGATCTTTGGAATGTTCTGAAGAGTTCAGATGAGATCTCTCGGCTCTCGGATGGCGCCTTTGACGTCACAGTGGGTCATCTGACGAAGCTTTGGCGCCGGGCGCGTCGGCAGAAGCAATTGCCTGAGCCGCAAGAGTTGAAACTTGCCCTGAGTTCCGTCGGCTATCGACTCGTCGAATTGCGAACCGATGCAGAACGTCGTCTAGTCGAACTCAAGCAGGCTGGGATGCGTTTAGACCTCGGTGGCATCGCCAAGGGCTACGCATCAGATGAGGCCCTGAAAGTTCTGCGAAAGCATGGAATCACCCGCGCTTTGGTGGCTGCAAGCGGCGATGTCGCGGTCGCTGACGCGCCGCCGGACCAGGATGCGTGGACCGTGGCGGTCGAATCTCCGTCGGCGCCCGGCCAGAACATTCGCAAGCTGAAACTCGTCAATCAGGCCGTCTCAACTTCTGGTGATGCCTACCAGTTCGTGGAAATCGACGGCAAGAGATACTCGCACATTCTAAGCCCTCGAACGGGACTAGGCCTTACTCAACGCGGCAGCGCGACAGTGATCTCAACTCGCGGAATAACGACTGACGCCGTCGACACCGCTGTCGTCATCCTGGGACCGAAACGTGGCCTGGAACTTATCGCCAAGTTGCAGAAGCAAGGCGAGCAGATCGAGGTGCTGAATGTGCTGGTCGATGAGACCAACACGCCACACGAAACAATGTCTCCGGGCTTCGCAAAGTTTGTCGTGCAGGAGGCCGACCAACAAAAAAAGCCCTCGGAGTAAACTCCGGGGGCTTTCATATTCAGCGCCGCTGCAAACTTCAGCGAGGTAGATTCGGGAGACCGGCGACACAGTCGGCTTCGACCTCCACAACAATCTCCGTCTTACCGGAGCTGCAGAGTTCTTCGCGGACGATATTCATGTCGCGAGGTGCATCGATCCCTAACCGTACGGTATTGGGACCAATACGGACGATGGTGACTTGAACTTTGTCACCGATCAGGATTTTCTCGCCTGGCTTCCTTGATAGCACCAACATGTCTCAGCCTCCTCTTTGGAGAAACGGGCATCCTTGCTCTCGGACCTACGCCGAGCGGCGGTCGCAACATTGCTACCACCTGTCACAGTCGAGCCACCACAACCCACTGTGACCGCCATATCGCACACTTGAGGCGCCGCCTCGCTAGCGTGCGTATCTATGACTCTAGCAAGCTAAAATCGGAATTCCAAGCATTCCAGAAATTTTTGTCATATCGTTCGCTTGCGTTCCTTGACACTACATGTCAGCCAACCTCCGTGGGTTACCAGAAGTACCTTCTTGGACAGCTTAACATCAGCCCGAACTCGATTCGCAAGCTGCGGACGAACCCGAAAACATTCTGAGCCCGATTTCGGTAATTTGGCCCCCATGAGCGACTTGCGACGGCACTAGGGCTTTGAAACACTTCGCCGCGCGTCGCGGCGGCTGAAGTGAATTCAGCAGCGACCACCCGGATTCAACCCTCGAAAGTAGCCCGCAGAAGGAGCCTGCACATGGTGCGGATTGGGATCATCGGCTTGGGTTTTATGGGGATGACCCATTTCGAAGGCGCGACAAAATTCAAGACAGACGCCAAATCCGGACGCCGCGCGATCGCGGGCTCAAAGCTGAAGAACGCTAAGGTCACGGCCATCGCCACGCGTGACACTGCGCGACTCGAAGGCGACTGGACCAGCATCCAAGGCAACTTCGGACCGCGCGGCGAACGCAACGATCTGACGGGCATCAAGAAATACGCTGACTACGAAGACCTGCTCAACGACCCGGACATCGATCTGGTCGACGTCTGCCTGCCGCCGAATCTGCATGAAGAGATCGTGCTGAAAGCCGTCGCGGCGAAGAAGCATGTCATCGTCGAGAAGCCCATCGCTATTGAGGCAGCAGCCGCCGACCGGATGGTCAAAGCCGCCGACAAGGCCGGCGTGAAGTTCATGGTGGCTCAGGTACTGCCGTTCTTCCCCGAGTTCGCCTTCGCATCGGAAGCCATTCACTCTGCCAAGTACGGTAAACTCAAAGCTGCTCACTTCCGCCGGGTGATCTGCCAGCCTGACTGGTCCAAAGCTCTGGGCGACTTCAAGAAGTCTGGCGGTTGGGGTATCGATCTGCACATCCACGACAATCACTTCATCAACACCATCTGCGGCACACCGCGCGAAGTGTTCTCACGAGGATCACTCCTCGAAGGCTTTGTGAACCACGTGCATACGTCCTATGTCTACGATGATCCGAGCCTGGCTGTGTCGTGTGTCAGCGGTGGCATCGCAGCCAAGGGACTCGCGTTCGCGCATGGCTTCGAGATCTATCTCGAAAACGCCACGCTGCTGTATGGAGCCGGAACCTACGACGGTCAGTGGATTGCCGATCGCCCGCTGACGCTCATCACCAATTCTGGCAAGAAGGTCACTCAGCCCAAGTTGAAGGGCGGCGAAGAATGGTGCTCGGCGTTTACGGCTGAACTACAGGCTGCTGTGAACGGCATTGAGTCGGGACAGGTTTCCCCGATGCTGTCCGGCACGCTGGCGCGGGACGCACTCAAGCTGTGTTACGCCGAAGCAAAGAGCATTGCGACGGGTCGGCTGGTTAAGGTGAATTAACGAATGATTGAGAATCTGCCGCTTCGCAAGCACAAGCACAACGGCTTGACGATTGAAGGTTACTCCCGGGCCGCAGTGCAAAGTTATTGGCGAATCCCGGAACTCAAGATTGGTTTTGATCTCGGCGGTTGTCCCTGGAGCTTCACCGGCACATCCACGTTCCTGGTCACGCACCCGCACCTCGACCACATGTCCTCGCTGCCAACGATTGTTGCGCGACGCCGCATGATGAAGATGTCGCAGCCGACAATCTACATGCCGGAGGACAGCGTTGAAGCGACCGAGCGTCTCATGAAAGTCTGGCAGCGTCTCGATCGCGGCCGCATGTATGCCAAACTGGTTGGGGTGAAAGCAGGTGACGAGTTCGAACTCTCACGCGAGCACGTTGTCACGGTCTTCCCGACAACGCACACCGTACCTTCGGTCGGCTACGTCATCTGGGAACGCCGCAAGAAGCTGCGGCCCGATCTGGCAGACAAGACTCAGGATCAGATCCGCGACATCAAGATGTCCGGCGAAGAAGTCTCAGTCGAAGTGCGCGTACCAATTGTCTGTTACACGGGAGACACGGCTCCGCCCGGATTGGATGCCTGCGAGCAGACTTACCTCTCCAAGATCCTGATCACGGAGATGACGTTCTTCCGACCCGAACATCGTCGCGAGAAGATTCACAAGTTCGGCCACATGCATCTGGACGATTTGCTCGAACGAGCTGACAAGTTCCAGAACGAACTGATCGTACTGACGCACCTCAGCACGCGCTATCACGACGGGCAGTTCCGCAAGCTGATTGAAGAGCGTTTCCCCGAGCATCTGCGTCAGAAGATCATGCTCTGGGTGTGAGGCCAACCGCGTAGGACGAGTCTCCAGACTCGTCCTACCAGGAGCACGGGCGACTTACTTGCCAGGCGACTTCAAGCCACCATTTTCAGCCAGCGTCGCGTCCGTACCGCCTTCGGTCTCGGGCTTCGCCAGTGCGAAGAGACTGATGTCGCCGAATTTCTGCTTGCACTTTGGGCACGGTGTCTTGGCAATCGACTTGCCAGCCGGTCCGCCGAGCTTCTCTTTCTTGCGGGCATCTTCGCTGACGATCAAACCGCAGGCCGCACACTTGCGGCCCGAGATTTCGATCTTCATGGTCGTATCAGCCTTGTGGAACGGCGTGACTTCGAGCGATTCGACCATGCGGTCGCTGTAGTGGCAGCGCGACTTGCTCACGTTGTCCGTGAGCGGCACACCTTCGACATGCCCCAGATCCTTGATGCCGTATAGTTCGCTCAGCTTCTGAGAGAACTCACGGAACTCGGACAGATAGAACGAGATGAACAGGATGTCTTTTACATCCTTATCCTGATCGGTCACTGGCATACGAACGGCAACACGTCCTTCACCGAAGACCGGCACACCCGCGAAGATCGACTCGTGAGCGTAAGCGGCAGGTTGCACGACCTGAATGCGCGGCAACTGATCCTTTCCGTAATCCCGATAGCCAGCCGCGGGCAGGTCCAGAATCTCTTTGTCGAGCCGCAGGTACTCCTGCAGCGGGCCGCGCAGTTCGTCGCGTTTCTTCTTGTTCTTCTCGCCCTTGAACAAGCCAGAACCCTGCTTGCCGTGAGCGATGATCACCAGGTGCTCGTCGGAGAACGCGAGG
Source organism: Planctomycetaceae bacterium (assembly GCA_021732995.1). Lineage (GTDB taxonomy): Bacteria > Planctomycetota > Planctomycetia > Planctomycetales > Planctomycetaceae > AM-0621. The sequence continues at coordinate 75,023 of JAKFWA010000128.1, forward strand.
TCAACTTCGGCGAAGTCCTTCTCCATGCTGCCGGGCTTCAGCTTCAGCTTGGTCGGATCCAAGCTGTGCAGGTGCGCGTCGGCTACCCAGTGCAAGTATTTGCTTTGCTTCGCCTGCTCCTCAGCGGCTCGGCGTTCATCTTCCTTAACCTTCTTCAGATCGATTGCTGGCACATGGAAGAACGACTTGCACTTCGGACAACGCCCCGTCATGCCGCGATAACGCTCTTCAACCTGAATCGCATGCCCGTTCGGGCAGTAGACCAGAGCATAACCCGCCAGCGCCGTCTTCTGGCCGCCGCGTTTCTGCTTGATGCGATCCTTGCGACGATCGGTGGCTTCCTGCTGCTCCTGCATGGCAATGTCGAGCAGTGGATCGCCAGTGGATTCAATCTTCTTGGCAGGCGCTGGCTTCGCCGGTTCCGGCTCTGCCTTGGTCTCGGCAGCAGCAGTTGCCGCAGCCGGAGTCTTCTCTGGAACTGGAGCCGGAGGCTCAGCGGCTTTGGCGCTCACTGGAGTCGATGCGGCAACTGGCGTTTTGAACCCGTAGGTTTCCCCATCCTCTGCGGGAGGAACAACTTTCGGCTGGGGAGCGGGCGCAGATGCGGCCACAGGCGCCAGCGGTAAGTCGTCGAGCGACAAGCTGAATCCGAGTTCATCCTCGGACATCAGGTTCAGGCCGGGCGCCAGTTCGAAATCATCTTCATCGCCGTCGTCGTCATCACCTACTGACTGCGGCGCGGCGTCCGGCATCAACTCGGCGTCAGGCTGGCTGAGAATCACTCGCTGCGGACCATCCTGCATCTTTTGATAGGCTTCAGCAATATCGCTGCGCAGAAAGCCACCACAGCGCCAGCAGCGTACGAGTCCCTTCCGCACCATTTCGCCACAGTCCGGACACGGGATCTGATCCGCGGCCGCTCTGGCCACCGAGTCCACAACAGGGACCAGCAGTTCGGCCTCCGGCTTCAGCAGGTGATCACAGGTCGGGCACTGCAAAGTGTCGCTCAGCACCACGTTCTTGCAGTTCGGGCAGGAAACAATCGAGACGCTCATGCGGATGGCTCACTAGCAGGCTCTACCCGGCCTTCTGGTGTTCTCACCAACTGGACCGGGCTAAGGAGACAACAAAGTCACACATCAAAATCATGTCGCAACGGCAGAATGACTGTAGCATACGGTCCAAAGCGAATACATCCGCCAAACTGCAGAGTAATACAGCAGCGCGGGCAACCTGGGGAGCGATCAACTCCCAGACCGGAATATCGCGCAGCTTCGCCGATGGGACGACTCCATGATCATTGCCGCAGAACTCGACTTTCAGAACAAAGTCGATCGACAGGTTACTCTCGAAGATCTGTCGCAAACTCTAAAGTTCTGCGACGAAACTACTGGAGGCAAGTTCCGCTGGATCGATTTTTCCGGTGAACACGTTGAAGCCGCCGTTGAAGTAGTCGAAAAGTTCGGCGTGCAGCGGGCGGTGCTCGACGAAGTCACCCGGAATCGCCCCGTCCCATACTTTCTCGATCTGGACGAATGCATCTTCTTCACATTTTTAGACGCGGACTGGTCGGTCAGCGGGGTTAGCACCATTCCCATCGCGGTCTTCTTCGGCCCCACCTACATGGTGACCGTGCATCGCGATCCATCCACCGTGATTGACTCCATTCATAAGAGCTATCTCAGAAACTTTCGGCGGATTGCGCTGTCGCCGGGTTTCCTGCTGTATGAACTCGCCGATCACCTTTCCGAAGAATACACGCAGGTCATTTGCGAAATCGCCGAAGACACCGAGGTGATTGAGGACAGCCTGTTCGAAAAATCTGACGAAGGTGTCTTTACGCGGGTCGCAGATCTCATGCGATCTACGGTCGAGTTTTACAAAGTCGTCGTGTTCGCTCGCGAAGTTGTGCATGATCTGGCGACGACGCGTTCGCCGTTCATCCACGACACCACGCAACCATACCTGGAAAAGAAGGCCGTGCTGCTGGATCGGCTGAGCGCGGACATCGCCGCTGAGCGCGAAGTGCTTTCGGAAAGCGTGAACCTCTACCTCAGCATCGTCACGCACACGACCAACAAGTTCCTATCCCGCCTGACGGCGCTCGGGACGTTGTTCCTGCCGCTGTCGTTCTTCGCTGGCGTTTACGGCATGAACTTCGACAACCTGCCCGAACTGCATTGGGAATACGGCTACCACACGTTCTGGGGCATCGTCATTACCTTTACTGTCAGCCTGCTGCTCTTCATGAAGCACAAGCGCTGGCTGTGAGTTAAGGCCCCATTGGCTGAGCGGTCTTCGAGCTTTCCAGCCGCGCTCCCGGAGCGGCAGCGAAGGTCTTGTACATGTCCGCCGAAACGACGCAGCGGAAGCCGCAATGCCAGGCTCCGGTCATCGGCTCGCCCTTCATACGAGCGGCAACTCGATAGCCGGTGCAGTAATTCGCGTTGCACATGAATGATCCACCGCGCTGCACTCGCTTCGGAATGCCCGGCTCGTTCTCGTCATAGCTGTCGCTCGGGCCCACGGGATTCCGCTTCGGGCTGGTGGCATAGTACGCCGGCTGATACCAGTCCTGGCACCACTCCCAGACATTCCCCGACATGTCATGAATGCCGTAGGCATTGGCCGGAAACGACGCTACCGGCGATGTCTTCTCGTACTCATCCTGCACGAGGTTTTTGAACGGCCAATCCCCCTGCCAGATGTTCGTCATCCACTTGCCATTCGGTTCGCGAGTATCTCCCCAAGGGTAGATCTTGCCGTCCAGCGAGCCACGCGCAGCACACTCCCATTCGGCTTCGGTTGGCAAGCGCTTGCCCGCCCATTTGCAGTATTCGACAGCGTCATTCCACGACACATGAGTCACCGGGTGGTCCAACCGATCCGCGATGTCCGTGTCGGGCCCATCGGGATGCTGCCAGCTTGCCCCCTTCTGATAATGCCAGACCAGGTAGATTTCAGAGGGAGTCGGACGTCGCCCTTTTGGAAACTGCCCCTTATCAAACTTCGGATTGAAGCAGATCGAACCCGGTACCAGCATGTCGTCCGGAATGTTCTTGAGGGCTTCGTCAGGAACTTGTCCCGCGAGGTCCTCTCGCTTTGGTGTTTTCTCGGCCACGGTGACGTAGCCAGTCGCGTCCACGAAACGTTTGAACTCAGCCACTGTGACTTCGGTGGCGTCAATCCAATAACCGTCCAGCGTCACAGGGTGGATGGGCTGCTCGTCAGTTTGCTCGCCGTTGCTGCCCATCTGGAACGTCTGGCCGGGTACCCACGCCATCCCGCGTGGACGAGTCACTTCGGGCTCGGCGACAACCAGCGGAGTGTCATCCGTCGCAGCAGCAACGAGCTGTTGCTCGGTCTGGGCGGCCCCATCGCGCGGAGCGACGGACAGCGGAGGAGCGTCATCGATCGGCCCTGATTTGGAAAAGAACCAGAAGCCGCCCAGCAGCACGACGGGAACTGCAGCAGCAAGCAACAGTGGAGCCAGCTTTGTCATCGCAACATCACCTCACCCCCGCAGCGACAATCACGCCTCAGTAAACCACAACGGTCGTACCATCACGGTGAATTCACTTCGGAGCATCTTAGACCCGCAATCTCAACGCCAGCACATCCCGTCCGTCAAACGCAAGTGGCTTGAATCGACACGCAGCGGGCGAATCAATATCTCTTCGGTCGCTCACCAACACTCATCGAGCCGCGAAATTCGCATTGAAGCCTGCGACTAATCATTCATCCCAAGGACGAACCCATGCGCCGTCTGCTACTCTCGATCGTTGCCGCGTTTGCCTCAGTTGCATCCAGTAGCAGTGCCGAAGAAGCTCCAAAGCAACAGCGTCCCATTCACGAGAACACGCTCGGCATGAAGCTGGTACGGATTGAACCCGGCGAATTCGTCATGGGCTCTCCTGAATCCGAGGACACTCACAAACCCGACGAGCTGCAGCACAAGGTACGTATCTCACGGCCGTTCTACATGGGGCAGCACGAGGTCACAGTCGGCCAGTTCCGGAAGTTCGCTGAAGCCACAAAGCACGTCAGCACGCTGGAAAAGGAGAAGAAGCCGGGCTTCGGTTACGACGTTAAGCAGAACGCCATGGAGATCTCGACCGAGTTCAACTGGCATAGTATCGGTTTTCATCAGACTGATCGGCATCCGGTCGCCAATCTCAGTTGGGATGATGCGACGGCGTTCTGCCGTTGGCTCAGCGAGCAAGAGAAACGCGAATACCGCCTGCCCACTGAAGCCGAGTGGGAGTATTGCTGCCGCGCCGGCACCACCACTCGCTTCGTCGGCGGCGAGGACGAAGAGTCATTGATCCCGTACGCCAACGTCTCGGACGCGGCGTTTCGATCCAAGTATCCGGACGCATCCTGGGCTGTCGAATGGGACGACAAGCATCCCTTCTCAGCGCCCGTCGGCAGCTTGAAGGCCAACCCCTGGGGCCTGCATGACATGCATGGCAACGTCTGGGAATGGTGTTCTGATTGGTACGGAGCGGACTACTTCAAGAACTCACCCGCAGTTGACCCGAAGGGTCCCGAAACCGGCACCAAACGAGTCCTGCGCGGCGGCTCCTTCACGAACCGCTTCCGCTTCATTCGCAGCGCCGATCGCGACGCCGATAGTCCCAAGTACCGCTACAACTTCACCGGCTTCCGGGTTGTGCTGATTCCTTCCGACTCGAAGTAGTCGAGGGCTAAGGAAACCAACATTCTCACCCCTGCTGTGACAATCCTTCGCCTCTTATTCGTCTGATCTCCATTCGTCTGACACGTGGCACAGTCCAGGTGGATCAAACGAATGGAGATCAGACGAATAACACCCTTCACTTCACTGAAAAATCGACAATCACCGGCCGATGATCAGAGCGTAGGGACCAGCCGTGGCGGCAGGCATGGAAGTCGATCTGGCGATCGCCCCATACTTGGTCGAGCTCCAAGACGGGCGTGAAGACGGGCCAGGTTTCACGATAGCCCTGCCCTTTCAGATCGAAAGCGTTCTGCATCTCCGGGCGAATGTGAGCGAACAACTCCGAATCGGGCGGTGTGTTGAAATCTCCGGCTAGCAGCTTGGGCTCGCGTTGGAAGTTCTCCAGCAAGTTTGGGAGGCGTTCAAAAGCCAACGTGCGCGGCAACAGCGGGTCGGCTCGGATGTCGATCAGACACAAACCAAATTGCTTGTCGCGAATCTTGACTCGTAGGTTTCGATACCGTGCCACCTCGCGGATCATGCCCGGCTCAACGCCGAACACTTCACCCCGCGCCATGACCATCATCCCTGAGCCGAGTCGATGCACCTTGAAGCCCGGTAGATGAGGCTGCCAAGTTTCAGGTAGCTGTCCATCTCCACTCGCCTCGACGAGGCAGATCAAATCGGGATCGTACGACAACATCTTTCGCGCAAGCTGCGGGTAGCCACCGGCGCCGCGGCTGACGTTCCAGAAAACCATCCGCATCGAGTCTTGTGGCAACGGCTCAGCGCGAAAATGGACAGCGTCCGGCACCCAACTCAGCACCTGCCAGGCAGCGAGTCCAAACATCAATCGCGCGGACCACTTCCTGCCAAGCTTTCGCAACGCCTCGGCGCCGACACACGCCGTGATAGCCAACACCGGCAAGGGAGACGCATAAAAGACGGGAGTAAAGATTTCTCCGGCGTCGCGAATCGTCAGCCGCACGGCTGTCCCCAGAATCCAGTCGGCAATCGCCACGAAGGCCAACAACATCCAGAACCAGCGCCAACGCGATCGCTTCGGAGGCTCCACAGCCGGACCAACCACTGCGAGCGGGGACTCCGCGCCGGGATCAGCAACGACCTGACCATCGGATTGATTGTGCATCTTCGCTATGCCTTCGACAGAAAATCCAACGCGCCGCCAGCAAAACATCGCCCGGCGTTCTCTCTGTCGTATGCCTTTACTTCACGGCCTGATGGCTCAACTTTTCCTATTCGGACAATTCAAACCAGAGTGCCAATTGTCAACAAGACACGTCCGACTGATTCCGCCGAAGACGCGAAGTTCGATGCAGCGACGCCAGCTCGACGTTGTGCTTTCACGCATCGCATTCGAGATCAGGCAAAGTTCCTCGTCGAAGGCACGCCCACGAAATCTTAGTGCTGCTCCTACAATCCAAAATACTCTCGGACGAACGGCATGCGGTCACTTTCGAGTTTGGCGAATTGCACGAGTGAATACAGTTTCTGCTGATCGCGTTTCAGCTTCTCCGCCAGCAGGCCGCGCTGCTTCAGTTCTGCGGGCAACTCGCCGATGACTTCCAGTTGCGGCGGATCGTCCCAAGTCCCTTCGATGACGCCATAACGCTCCAGCATCGCCAGCGCTGTCTCGAGACGCCGATCATGCTTGCCGCGAAAGTGCAGCCGCTCGCGCAGCCAGTCCAGTCCAAGCGAATGAAACTTGTCGAGGTCCGTCGACAGGACATCAAAGACTCTCTCGTAGACGTCTGGATCGGGATTGCTCCACTGAATGAACTCCATCTGAATCATCAGATCGCGATCGTCGTAGAGCAGCACGCAGTCGGCAGGCAGACCATCACGGCCAGCGCGACCGATTTCCTGGTACCACGACTCCATCGATCCAGGAATCTCCGCGTGCAACACGAAGCGGATGTCTTCTTTGTCGATGCCCATACCGAACGCAGGCGTCGCCAGCACGAGCGGACAGCGGCTCGACATGAAATCATTCTGCACCCGCCGACGCATTTGCCGATCAAGGTCACCGTGATAGTTCAAATGCGGCACGCGCTGCTTGCGGAGCAACTCACTAAAACGTTCGAGCGTTTTGATGAGCGTGAAGTACACAATGCCGCTGCCGGGCGAACCGTGATACTTCTCAGCCGTCTGCCGGATGAATTCGAGTTTCTCTTCATCGCCCCAGACATGCTTCACGTCGATGACCAGATTCGGTCGTTCGATTCCTTCGTGAAAGCGCTGCACCTCGCGATCGTCGAGTCCCAGTTGATCAACGATGTCGTCCTGCACATCGGGGGTTGCGGTCGCTGTGAGCGCGATCGTCGTCGGATTGCCGATCAGATCGCGGAACTCTTCCAGCCGCGTGTAGTCCGGCCGAAAGTCATGCCCCCACTCGCTGATGCAATGCGCCTCGTCCACAGCCAGCAGCGACACAAACCGCTGCCCGATGACATCCAGAAACTCGGGTTTGCGGAAGCGTTCAGGGGTGACATACAGCAGACGATACTTTCCCTTTCGTACGGCCGAGTAACGTTGCTCGCGTTCTTCGCGCGACAAAGACGAATTGATGTATGCCGCATCAATGCCGCGCTGGCGCAGCGCGTCGACCTGATCTTTCATCAGCGCGATCAACGGCGAAATCACCAGTGTCAGCGGGGGATGAGGATCATCAAACGACCGCTCCATCAGCGCGGGGATCTGGTAACACAGCGACTTACCGCCACCAGTCGGCATGATGACCAGTGCGTGCTCATCGTTGAGAACTCGCCGAATGACCGCTTCCTGGCAGCCGCGAAACGACGGATAGCCGAAGTATTGTTTGAGGACGTCAACAGGTTCCATAAGCCAAGCTCACAGCCTTTCGGGGCCATGTTGTTCGTAAGAGTGTTTGATCACGGCAGCGACTCACCGCAGGAAGCGGCCGCCGTTGATATCGATGATCGCGCCGTTGATGAACCTCGCCGAGTCGCTGACCAGGAATGCTACCGTTTCAGCCACCTCTTCCGCCGTCCCGTTGCGCCCGAGCGGCGTCTCACGACGATATTGCTGCATGCGCTCAGGCGTCGTGAAGGTCTCGTGATGCCGAGTTTCAATCACACCCGGCATAATGGCATTCGTCCGCACTGCCGGAGCTAGCTCCTTCGCCAGCGTTCGCGTCAGTACCTGCAGGCCACCCTTCGCCACTGCATACGGCCCTGCCCCGTTCGCGCCGCCCGTCTGCACGGACAGCGACAGGTTGTTAACAATCGCTCCGTGCCCCGATTGCTTCAGGAACGGAATCGCGCGCTGAGTGACGAGAAAAGCACTCGTCAGATTCGTCGCGATGATCGTCTGCCACAGGTCGAACGAGCAGGATTCAATCGGCGTGCGTTCAACGGGTGAGCCAGCATTGTTGAAGAGAATGTCCAACCGCCCGGTCTGTGCGGTCAGTCGATCGACTACCGCGGCGCAATCGAGGGGTTGCGTCAGATCGCCCTGCAGTAAGAGACCGTCGCCGCCGTTTGATCGAATCAAGGTTAATGTCTGTTCGGCATCCGACTGGCTGCGATGAAAATGTATGCCGACAAACGCACCGGCCTTTGCCAATGCGATGGCAGTCGCCTGACCGATCCCGACGCCTGCTCCGGTAATCAGAGCCACTCGGCCCGTTAGTTCTGGAGTGCTCATGAACGAGGCCGATGCCGATCATGGGGGTGACTTGGTGGCGGATCGACACCCGCAGGTCGCGCAAAGATCATGCGGCCCGCGCTGCTTTGCAGCACGCTGGTGACGATGACGTCAACATCCTGCCCGATCAGTGATATGCCCTGCTCGATGACCACCATCGTGCCGTCGTCCAGGTAACCGACGCCCTGCCCTGCGCCTTCGCCCTCGCGAATCACTTTGACCCGCAACGCGTCACCGGGCAGAAATCGCGGTCGCAAAGCAGCCGCTACGTCGTTGAGGTTGATAACATCAACGCCCTGCACGCTGGCAACTTTATTAAGGTTGAAGTCGCTCGTGACGATGCGGCCACCAAGTTCCTTCGCCAGCTTGACCAGCCGCTGATCGACCGACTTCGCCTTGCCGTCGATTTCCTCAGCGACTTCGTGAACTTCGACTTCGGTATCGGGAATCGATTGCAGCTTGCTAAGCACATCCAAACCGCGACGGCCGCGCGTACGCCGACTTTTGTCGGCGCTGTCCGCGATGTCCTGCACTTCCTTCAAGACAATCGATGGCACGATCATCTTGGCATCCAGCATCTTCGTCTCGACAACGTCCGCAATGCGGCCATCGATCAGCGCCGACGTATCCAGAATCAAGGGCCGTCCGCCCTTAAGCTCTCGGGAAAACTCGACGTACGGAATGATGAAGCGGAAGTCGTCTTTCGTCTGAATCAGCACTGAGATACTGATATAGCTCAAAGCCAGGGTCAGCAGTGGGTTCAACCAACCCGTCCAGTCGCTGAGGCCCAAAGAGATCATTACCGGACTCAAGGCGAGCATCGATAGGAAGCTGAGCAGCACGCCGACTAACAACCCAAAGTAGACGGACGAGATAACGTCAATCCGCTTCTTGGGGATCAGAATGTCGACGACCGTAACGACCTGGCTGCCCAAGAGCAGCAGCAGAAACGTCGTAATCAGCTTCTGCCCGCCCCAGTCCTCCGTGATGGGACTTTTGATCATCAATACAGAAATCGCCCCCGCGCAGGTGAATGCGTAGAGGATGCGAATCAAGATCAGAAGCATGAAGACTTCCGGGGTTGTGTCCGTAACAGGCTAAGAAACTTGGATGCTGCGTGCGGACGGGCATCACGGGAGGGACTTACCGTCGAACGAATGTCGCAAGACGGATCTGACACACAGCCTTTGCCCGAGTCCTGTGCGTTGAGGCAAGAACAGCGATTGTGCTGCGGTACAGAATAGCATGCAACTGACCCCGTCATGGGTTTCGGGTTTGGAACCAATCGAACGCCATCAACAGGATGACAACAACAGAAACCCGCCTGCAGACTCTCAGTGACCGGCAAAGTTTACCCAGAATCAACAGCCACTCTCATCCGCAGAGTACTCATAACCGGCACAGGCAGAGTCCCGACTCTAACGATTGTAACGCTCGTAGGGCTTGCATCCGGTCGCTGCACGGGAAAGCTGCGACAGAACCGCCACTCAGTCCAGTATTCGCCAGCCAGTTCCGATTCTTCCTGCGAGACAACCCCCCAAACACCAACTAGGCGAAATCAGTTGGAGTGCGGGCTGCACCACTCGTCAGGGCACGCGGCGCGAGCGGTGGATCAGCATATCGGTGTGTATCCCTGAATGGATCGGGGCACCATTCGTAAAGACCCTTGGTGAGGAATGAAGGAATGACGAAATCAACTCTCTTGAAGACGGCGCTCGTGTTGCTCGCTGGCGTCGGAACTGCGCTGCCTCAACAGGTGGTCGCTGGCGAAAACACAGCGAAAGCTGAACAACCCAAAGCGTCGATTCTCGACGTGAAGCTCGATCAGAAGGGCGCGTTGTCCGGCTACGTCGTCAACGAGCAAGGTAAGCCACAGGCCGATCAGAAAGTGACCATCAAGCAAGGTCGCAGCATTGTTGCTGACGTCAAGACCGACGCGAAAGGTCACTTCGAGGCGAAGGACCTCAAGGGCGGCGTCTACCAGATCGAATCCGCCAAGGGCACGACTTCTTACCGAGTCTGGTCCGAGAAGTCCGCTCCCAAGAGTTCCAAGGAATTCGCGGTTGTTGTTGCTGGCAAGCAACAGATTGTCCGCGCTCAGGGCGACATGCTCGACGGCTCGGGTCTCGGCACGGCCGCGACCGTTGGCCTGGCTGGTGTTGGTGCTGGCTTCGGAATTGCCGCCTACGATGAATCGAAGGACAACGGCAAGAAGCTGGACCAGATCATCAACTCCCCATGATTCCGGCTCGGCTGCCTGAATGAACTACAAAAACTCCGCATGATCACTCATGCGGAGTTTTTTTGTTTGTAGCTCTCGGCGCCATCCATAACAATCCTGAGGCGCCTCACCCCCAAGCGGAAGGATTCGCTGCAAGCCGCAACCGCGACGCCTTAGCGTCCCTAAGATTTTGGCAATGGGAAGCCTCAACGGGGTTTCGCTAAACGGCATCTTGAGCGTCTTCGTTCGCGTGATGCAGTTCGATACGGGTCGAAGCACTGTTTCGCACAGCGCGACCGGTTCCATAAGTCGATACCAATCGAGCCGCCTGTCAGCGGTCGGCTATTTTCGACCGAACATTCTTGCCGGGACACCCCCTGTGCCCGCGACGAAAGGAAGCAGCCCATGTCAGATCGTGCGTTGGATACTCGGATTTCTCGGCGTGATGCCGTTGGTGGTATGCTGTTGGGAACACTCGCGACGGGATTGTCTCTGGTCGGCTCTCCCGTCCAGGCGCAGACAAAGCTCGTCTCTTCCAAGAAGACGGACGGTCATCCGCTGGCCCCCGTCATCAAGTCGGCTCGCGAGAGCCTGGACGCGCTGAAGAAGGTGAAGGACTACACGGCGACCTTCTACAAAGAAGAACTCGTCGGCAAGACCCGCATCAACCAGCAGATGTCCCTCAAAATTCGCGAGCAACCTTTCAGCGTTTACCTCCGGTTCATGAAGGAGCTGGAAGGCCGCGAAGTCATTTATGTTGAAGGCAAAAACAAGGGCAAATTCCTGTTCCACGGCAGTGGTCTGGAATCCGTCGTGGGCACTCTGGAGTTCGCTCCGGACCACAAGAAGGTGCTCGAAGAAAACCGCTACCCGATGAACATGGTTGGTCTGACCAGCATGGTCAAAACCCTCATCGGCCAATGGGAAGGTGAACTGGAGCTGGACACCATTGAAGTCAAGCACTTCCCGAACGCCAAGATTGGCACAACGGAATGCAAGGTCTACCAGACGACTCAAACCAAGCGTCTGCCGGAGTCGAAGTTCCACATTACTCGTCTGTACCTGGACCGCACGACTTCGCTGCCAGTTCGCACTGAACAGCTCGACTTCCCGAGCAAGGCAGGCGAGCAGCCGGTCATTCTCGAGCAGTACACGTACCTCGATCTGAAGACCAACGTCTCGCTGACGGACGCGGACTTCGATCCGAAGAACAAGAACTACAAGTTCTAATCTGAGGCGCGGCACGGCGGCATTCGGCTGACACCTTTCAAGACGGCATCCCCACTCGCTGGAGATGCCGTCTTTTTTTGTCTACACCGCCAGCTCATTGAAACTGACTCACAGCCTCTTTCCGGCAACCAGATTGATGAGCACAACCTCAGCCCCTTCACGACTCCAGCAGCTGTTTGCTGAGCGATTCCCGCAATCCGCCAAGCTCTATCAGCGAGCTGAGCGTGTCTTCCCGAGCGGCGTGACACACGATTCGCGTTATCTGCAGCCTTTCCCGATCTATGCAGACGAGGCGGCGGGTTCTCGCAAAACCACCACCGACGGCCACTCTATTGTGGACTATTGGATGGGCCACGGCGCGCTACTGCTGGGACATTCGCACCCGGACGTTGTGACCGCGGTTCAAAAGCAAGTCGCCAAGTCCACTCATCCAGGGGCGTGTCACGAACTGGAAATCGAATGGGGCGAACTGGTCCAGCAACTCGTGCCCTCAGCGGAACGAGTGCGCTTCACCAACAGCGGCACCGAAGCCACGCTGATGGCCCTGCGCATCGCCCGCATCGTCACCGGCAAAGCAAAGGTGATTAAATTCGCCGGGCACTTCCACGGCTGGCATGACTCGCTAATTCACGCCTCAGATGGTCCGCACGGCGGGACGTATCAGACTCCAGGCGTCACCGAAGGCGTGCTGCACGACATCATCGTGATTCCGCCCAATGACATTGCCGCTCTGGAGCGCGCGATTGACGAGCATGATCCGGCGTGCGTGATTCATGAAGGTAATGGCGGCCACTGGGGCGTCGTACCGGTGCGAGCAGACCACATTCGCGCCATTCGAGCGCTGACGAGTCGCAAGAACGTGATCTTCATCCTGGATGAAGTCATCACCGGCTTCCGCGTGGATGCTCACAGTTTTCAAGGTGTCTGCGACGTCGTGCCCGACATGACGACACTCGCGAAGGTGCTCGCGGGCGGGTTGCCTGGTGGTTGCATTGCCGGTCGAGCCGACCTGCTGGAAGCGTTGGCGTTCGACAATCGCTACGGAAAAAAGATGAAGCACCCCGGCACCTACAACGGCAACCCGTTGTCGGCTGCGGCGGGTATCGCGGCGTTAAAACTGGTGGCAACCAACAAACACAACCAGCACGCCAACGCGATGGCCGCCGACCTGCGCAAGAGATTAAACCAACTCTTCGAAGATCGCCGCGTGCGGCTGGTGGCATACGGCGATTTCTCGGCCATCAAGATTCAACCCGAATACGACGGACCGCGCCCCACGGCGGATGACTTCGTTCCGTGCAACAACGACCATCGTCTGCTGGATCGCAAGATCGATGGCAAGCTGTCGCATGCGTTCCGCTGTGCCCTGCTGCTCGGCGGAGTCGACTGGATGGGCTGGGGCGGCTCGACATCTTCAGCCCATACCACTGCCGATCTGGACCTCACCGTAAAGGCCTACGATCAAGCCATCTCGCTACTGAGCGAAGACGGCTTTGCAATCAGCCGCGCGGATTGACTACTCGAACATCAACCATCTGACTGCCACGCCATTTCGATGAAGGACATCAAAGAATGCCTCGCAAGCTGCTGCATTGGCTGACAACAACTCTGGCACTGCTGAGCGTGTGCGGAAGCGTCACCGCCGCCGAAGATCCGTTGCAGGCCGAATCGTTACACATTCGCAACCTGCAACAGGTAACAAAGGGATTTCCGCGAGCTGGTGAGGGTTACTTTTCTCCTGACGGGCAAAGCATCGTCTACCAGGCGTTCCCCATCGGTTATCCGTTCTACCAGATCTACACGCAGAAACTGCCGGGCGGCGATCCAATGCGCCTGAGCCCCGGTCGTGGACGTACGACCTGTGCGTACTTCACGCCGGATTCGAAGCGCATCATGTTCGCTTCGAGCCACACCGACCCCGCGATTGAAGCCACCGAGCGAGCCGGCCGCGATCTGGCCGCTCAAGGCGGTCGCCGTCGCTATCAGTGGGACTTCGACCCGCACATGGAGATCTACACCATCAATCCCGATGGCACGGACCTGAAGCGGCTGACGAATTCCCCCGGCTACGACGCTGAAGGCAGCTACTCGTCGGACGGAAAGCACATCGTCTTCACATCGTCGCGCGACGGTGATCCAGACCTCTACATCATGGACGCCGACGGTTCCAACGTGCGTCAACTGACCAACCAATCCGGTTACGACGGTGGGCCGTTCTTCTCTCCGGACAACAAGTGGGTCATCTTCCGCAGCGATCGGCAGAAGGAGCACATGCTGCAGCTGTTTGCGGTCTCGGCCGATGGCAAGACTGAAGTGCAACTGACGAACAACCTCGATCAGGTCAACTGGTGCCCCTACTTCCATCCGTCGGGCAAGTACCTGATCTGGTCCGGAGCAGATTACTCCCAAGGTCCGACAGCACCAGCCGCGAAGTTCCATCTCTTCACGCTGGACCTTGAGAACGCGGACGGCAAACTCAAAGCGGGAAAAGTCACCCAGATCACCTACGCCGACGCGCAAGACGTCCTGCCGGTCTTCAGTCCTGACGGCAAGCACCTGATGTGGACCTCGACGCGTTCGGTCGACAAGACCAGCCAGTTGTGGATCGCCGACTGGGTTCGCGGCGAGAAGTGATTTTCAGCTCACGCGAAGGCGCGGAGTCGCGAAGAAAAGCTTTGAGCCTTCGCGGCTTGGCGCCTTCGAGTGAACATTCGGCAGTTCAAGACCAGAAGAACAAAAAGAGGCGAGCGGCACTTGCCGTTCGCCTCTTACTTTTTCAATCGCGCAAAGCGAATCGCAGCTTACTTCGCAGCGGCCAGAGCGGCGCCGTAGTTCGGCTCCTTGGTGACTTCTTCGACGTATTCGACGTGAGTCAGCTTGCCAGCAGCGTCCACGACGAACACAGCGCGGGTCAGAATGCGATCCAGCGCGCCGCCCTTGATCAGGACGCCGTACTTCTCGCCGAACTCGCCACAACGGTGAGCACTGACGGTCTTCACGCTGGCGACGTTCTCAGCACCGCACCAACGCTTCTGAGCGAATGGCAGGTCCATGCTGACGACCAGCACTTCGGTGTCACTGAGGTTCTTCGCTTCGTCGTTGAAACGCTTGGTTTCCAAGCTGCACACAGCGGTGTCCAGCGACGGAACGGTGACGATGATCCGCTTCTTGCCAGCGCTGCTCGCGAGGGTCACGTCCGCCAGCGTGTTGTCCTGCAGCTTAAAGTCCGGAGCCGCATCGCCCGCCTTCAGCGAGGGACCAGCGAGATCGATTGGATTACCCTTGAACTTCACCGCGCCGCTACGAATGTCTGCCATGAGATTCTCCTAAAAATGCTGTCACTTTATCCACGGGATAGCCAGCAGACCGCTGGCTGAATAGGCGTCCCGAACATCGAGCGCCCGGAGTATGGCGAGTGACTAAAGACCGTCAACCAAGCCTCAGCAACCTGTTAACGATCAAAGAATTCAGCCTTGCTAAGCTCCACGACGGGGCAGCCGAACTGGGGCACGAGCCCCTGTCTTTTTGCGAGGATTACATGTAATCCGGCAACTCTTGAGCAGGCGCGTAGTGGTCAGGCTCCATCGTGTACGAAGCACGTCCCTGCGACATGCTGCGCACGACCGACGAGTAACCAAACATCTTCGCCAAAGGCACTCGCGCCTCGATGACGTAGAACGGACCGCGTCGCTCCGTCGCCAGAATCGCGGCACGACGTGCGTTCAGATCCGACTGCACGTTGCCGACCGACTCGTCGGGACAATTGACTTCGAGCTTCATCACGGGCTCCAGCACCACAGTCTGAACCCGATTGACGACCGAGCGGAAGGCCTCCGAAACAGCCGCGTAAATCGCCGCCTCGTTGGTGTTCTTGTCCTGATGTTTGAAGTCCTCAATGTGAACTTCCAGTTGAGTCATCGGGAAGCCGCTAAGTCCGGTCTGCGATTCGTCGGTCACCGCGTGAATCAGCGCCTCGCGGAACACCGCCGGCGCCTGCTGCGACGACAGCGTGTTGATAACCTTCACACCCGCAATGGCCGGTTGAGACACCAGCCGCAGCTTGACGTAGGCGTAACTCTTGCCGTTGGCGGTTTCTCGGTCGAACGTGCCCTCGACGAGCGCCTCTTGAGAGATCGTCTCTTTGTACGTCACGCGCGGACGGTGCACCTTGATCTTCAGATTGAAGTCACGCTCCATGCGGTTCTTGATAATTTCGAGATGCAGTTCGCCCATACCCGAAACGATCGTCTGTCCGCTGTCGGGATCTGTGCGCCAGGTAAACGTCGGATCCTGCAGAGCCAGCCGGCGCAGCGTCAGATCCAGCTTGTCTTTGTCCGCACTGCTCTCCGGTTCGACCGCCATTGAGATCACGGTTTCGGGGAAGCTGATGGGCTCCAGCAGGATCGGTTCGCCGGGATCGCACAAAGTGTCGCCGGTCACAACTTCTTTCAGGCCCACAACGCCGACGATGTCACCAGCGATCGCTTCGTCCTGCTCAACCTTCTCGCGTGAGTCTGCCTGGATGTGCCACAACTGGGTGACAAACTCCTTCTTGCCGGTTCGCGGATTCAGCATTCGCGTACCCGCCTTCACAATGCCCGAATAGACGCGCATGAAGTACAGGTCGTTGTGCTTGTCAGCGATGATCTTGAAGATCAATCCCGCGAATGGGGCCTTCGGATCGGTCGGACGATCGCCGGGTTTCTCGGGCTCTTTCTTCGTCGCTGGCAGGATGCCCTTGATCGCAGGACGATCGAGCGGACTCGGCAGGAAGCTGGCCACGCCGTCCAGCAAAGGGTGCACGCCGACACACTTTAACGACGTGCCGAAGAACATCGGCACCACCCGGTTGGAGAGCGTCGCCGCCCGAACCACCTGCGTGAGGCGTTCGGGGCTCAGATCGTTGTTCGTGAAGTATTCTTCGAGCGCGGCGTCGTCCGTCGCCGCTGCCGCTTCAACAAGTTCCAGGCGAAAGGTCGCAACATCGTCTTTGATGTCTTCCGGGACTTCGTGCACGCTGACTTTCCAGTCTTCGCTTTCTTCGGCGAAGACCAGCACCTTCTGATTGATGAGATCAATCACCGTGCGGTTGATGTCGAAATCACCCACTTTCCCGAAAGCCACTCCGGGCAGGTTCACTGGCAAAGGAAGCTTCTCAGTGCCAGCCGACGGGTTGTGACATAGCCGCGTGCGGATCTCTTCGAGCGTCCGTTTCCAGTCGGCGCCAATGCGGTCCAGTTTGTTGATGAAACAGATGCGCGGCACGCCGTACTTATCCGCTTGCCGCCAGACGGTTTCGCTCTGAGCCTCGACGCCTTCCACCGCACTGAAAACAACGACCGCACCGTCGAGAACTCGCAGACTGCGTTCCACTTCGGCCGTGAAATCCACGTGGCCGGGAGTGTCGATGATGTTGATCAACACCTCTTTCCAACGGCAAGTTACGCAAGCTGCGTAAATCGTAATGCCTCGCTGTGCCTCTTCAGGGTCGAAGTCCGTCGTCGTATTGCCATCGTCGACATCGCCCATTTTGTGAGACGCACCGGTGAAATACAGGATCCGCTCAGTGGTCGTCGTCTTACCGGCATCAATGTGGGCGATGATGCCGATATTTCGTACAAGTTGAGTAGCAGTGCGGGCTTTCGACATCTTATTCGTTCGTGAAAAGTAGGACGCGGGCTCTTGGGTCGGGTTTCTACGGGCTCGCCCGGACAACCGCCAGTTCCCGGATACGTCCAACCTTAATGCCGCAGTGGATTTCACGGCCAAGGCGAGGTTGCAGAACGTCAACTGACCGGTACCGCAATCCACCTGTCGGTAGCGAAATTGCGAACACCAGTCAGACCGCTGCATGCGGACATCCGCCATCCAAAGTGTGGCGGATAACTTACGGAGGGCTACTCGTTCCGAGTGAATCGCCTCAAGAGTTACGGCATGTTCGCGAAATCACCCTGTTCCGGGAACTTTCAGAAGAGGAATTTCGGGGCGCTCCCCGTAATCGCAGAACTTGAGGGGGAACCTTCTCACTTAACGCAAACTGCGGGCCGATACCTGATTCAACGGCGATTCATTTCGCGTTAAGCCAATCACCGCCCGGTTGGCAGATTCTCACATCTTCACGCTGCCTGACCGCTAACGCCTGATCGCCAGCTTGTCATTCTCTCATTCAAGGGCCTGCCATGCTTGACTCGCAGAAGCCAATCACCGTCGCCATCGTTGAGCCTCTGGAAGCTACTCAGTTTGCCCTGTCAACACTGATCAACAGTCAGCCTGAAACACAGGTTGTCGGCATCAAACGCGAGGGGGAGGAAGGCGTACGGATGCTGCTCGAAACGAAGCCGCGAGTCGCCATCATCGAGATCGACCTCGAAAATCGCAGCGGCTTCGAACTCGCAGGCGAACTGGCCATGCGGCAGCGTGAAACCAAGGTCATCTTCTACACCACCGCCATGCCGGACATCTACATCGAGCAGGCGGTTCGATCCAAAGTCGCGGGCTATGTGCTGAAAACGGACTCGCTGGCCAATCTGCTGAGCGGAGTGCTCAAAGTCGCCAACGGCGGCAGCTACTACTCGGATTCGATCCGCGACCGCATTGCGATCGATCCGGCCACTGGCGGAATGAAGACGCACTGCGAAAGCCGCCTGACAGCCTTGAGCAACCGCCAGATTGAAGTGCTCCGCAATCTGGCCGTCGGGCTCAGCGTCAAGGACGTCGCCAAGAAGATGCACATCACGGTCAAATCGGTCGACAGCCATAAGTACCGCATCATGCAGACGCTGGGCATTCATGACCGGGTTGATCTCGCCCGCTACGCCATTCGCGAAGGTCTGGTCTGCCCGTAAGAGTTGTTCCCTGTCGCCATCATGTTTGTGCTCAATTCTTCGGAGCCTGAACCATGCGTCCTCGCGAAGACTTCTATACGCACTGTCCGCAGTGCGAAACCCGCTTGAAACTGACACTGGCTACGAAGCTGCAGGCTGGCCGAGCCGGCAGCCTCTGCAACTGCCGCAAGTGCAATCACGAGTGGGTCTGCATTCAGGAATGGATCTACCGCGAGATCGCGGGCATGCCGTCCGCGGCCCGCGCTCCCCTGCCCGCGATCCAGATGCCGCTCGCCCAGCCACTGATCCCGATGATTCAGCCTGTGGAAACGAACGTCGTACCGCGTCCCCATCTCTTCGGGCAACCTGCCGCCATGCCAGTTGCCATGCCAGCCGCCAGCGCTGCTCAACCAGCCGCACAGAGCCACTCTGGAGTTCCACAGCCGCACCTTCATGCCTGGAGCTGGGAACGCGCCGCAGCGGCGCGCACGCCAACGACATCCAGCCAATAGCAGCTTCGATTGGAAACAATCGCCAGCCGGATGATCAGCGTTCTAACACAGACGTTGGTTGTCCGGCTTTTTCTTTTCGAGACGTTTTAGCGTCGGTACAGATTTCGCGAGGTGCTTTGCCCTGACAGCCGGGTTCAATGCGCTCTACGTTGTACGAACAACTGAGTTAGAAAAGCGTTGATTCCACGAGCGTCGCACGGGCAAGGAGAGCATCTCATGTCTCGACGGTTAGTTCTGCCGGCATTGTGGCTGGTTCTGTCTGGTCTGACGTTCGCTGCCGAATCAAAGCCAGCCGCCGATGAAACTTCCCCGCTAACCGTCGAGCAACTCGCCGCCAAGGTCAAACCGTCGGTGGTAGTGGTCACCGTCGATGACCGTAACGCTCAACCACTGGGCATGGGCTCCGGCTTTGTGATCTCACCCGACGGACTGATCGCCACCAACTTGCACGTCATCGCCGAGGCACGTCCCATCACCGTGCAGTTCGCGAATGGCAAGAAGTTCGATGTCGTCGCCGTGCACGCGACCGACAAGGCCATGGACCTGGCGATCCTCAAGATCCACGCAAAGGATCTGCCAGCTCTGGAACTGGGCGACTCGGACCAGGTCAAACAGGGTCAGGCAGTCGTCGCGATGGGCAACCCACTCGGCCTGAAACACAGCGTGGTTGCAGGAGTGGTCTCGGCCAAAGAAGAGATCGAA
Source organism: Planctomycetaceae bacterium (assembly GCA_021732995.1). Classification (GTDB taxonomy): domain Bacteria; phylum Planctomycetota; class Planctomycetia; order Planctomycetales; family Planctomycetaceae; genus AM-0621. The sequence continues at coordinate 94,898 of JAKFWA010000128.1, forward strand.
GGCCGCCCGATGATTCAACTGGCGATGCCCATCGAGAAAGGCAACAGCGGCGGACCGTTGCTCGACATGCAGGGCCGCGTGCAAGGTCTCATCACCCTGAAGTCGCTGGTTAAGGACGACCTCGGTTTTGCTGTCGTGATCAACCAGTTGAAGAGATTGATCGAGAAGCCGAATCCCGTCCCGATGAACGAATGGCAAACCATCGGCACGATTGATTTGAAGCAGTGGAAGCCAATTGACGGTGCCCGCTGGCGGCAGCGCGCCGGTCGCATTCTCGCCGAAGAACCGGGACTCGGCTTCGGCGGTCGCTCGCTGTGTGTGTCGACGTCGCCGGTGCCGGAAGTTCCCTTCGAAGTTTCCGTCAGCGTGAAGTTCGCCCCAGAAGAAGGCGCTGCTGGGCTCATCTTTCATTCCGACGGAGCTCAGAAACACTATGGCTTTTATCCCAGCAACGGACGGCTGCGACTCAGCCGCTTCAACGGAGCCGATGTCTATTCCTGGAAAGTGCTCAGCGACATCCCTCACGCGGCCTATCGCCCAAACGACTGGAACCAGTTGAAGGTCCGCGTCGAAGAGAAACGCATCGTGTGCTTCGTCAACGGCCAGCAGGTCTTGGAATCAACGGACGATGGTTTCAAGAGCGGAGCTGTCGGCATCGCGAAGTTCCGGGACACAAAGGCTCAATTCAAGCAGTTTCAAGTCGGAAAGGAACTTTCTCAGCTACAGGGACCATCAACCGAATCCATCAAGCAGATCAACGAACTGGCTGCGGAAGTTACCGCCGCGAAGACAGGCTCAAATGATCTCGTCGGGAAACTCTCCACGCTGGATCCGTTCGCCCCTGATGTCCTGCGAGCCGAGGCCAAACAACTCGAACTGCGTGCTCAACACTTGAAGGATCTGGCCATCGCCGTGTACGCGCGACGTGTGCAGGGTGAGTTAAGCAAACTTCGCGAGAAAGACGCCGATAATTTCGACCTGTTGCGCGCGGCCCTGCTGATTGCAAAGCTCGACAACGAAGATCTGGATGTCAACGAGTACGTGGCAGTCGTTGATCGCATGGCGGCCGAAATCAAAGCCGGCTTCAAACCAGAAACGTCCCAGGCTGAACAACTCACAGCACTCAACGACTACCTCTTCAAACAGCGCGGCTTTCATGGTAGCCGCAGCAACTACTACAACCGCTCGAACAGCTACCTCAATGAAGTCCTCGACGACCGCGAAGGTTTGCCGATCACACTGGCGGTGCTGCATATCGAACTCGCCAAACGCCTGGGCTTGAAGGTCACCGGCGTGCCGCTGCCGGGGCACTTCATCGTGCGTTTCGATCCGAGTGAAGGTGAGCCGAAGCTGGTCGACGTGTTCGAAGGCGGCAAGGAGATGACGCTGGCCGACGTCAAGCAGTTGCTCGCCGAGAACATCGGGAGCGGTGTCGCGAAGGACGCCCGACTTGCGGATGTGATCAAAGCCCTCGACGCGGAATACGGACACGCGGACTCGAAAGCCATCACAATTCGCATGCTGTCGAACCTGCGCAACGTCGCCAGTAACGAGCGAGACGATACCGCTGTCGCACGGTATCTGGATGCCATGCTCGTCATCGAACCCGATTCGATCGAAGCTCGAGCCCGCCGCATCGACCTATCCGTCCGCAACAACCGCTGGCAGGACGCCATCACCGACGTCGACTGGATGCTGGAAAAGCGGCCGCCCGGAATGGACATCGAAGCCGTTACACGTATGCGAAAACAGCTCGAAGCCGAACTCAAAGCCCGGATGTAACTGGCGACAATTAAGACCACGGCGTAACAAATAAATATTGAGGCCGCGAATCAGTCAGCCTGCACGATGTCCCTGGAACGGACACATCAGCCGTCCTGATGTTGTTCCAATCGAGCAGCCAGTTCGGTCAGCGTGATATCGCGGATCAAAAACTTCTTCCGAGCTGATGTCTCACCGGACAACAATCCAATTTGCGACTTCTTAAGGTTCAGCTCGTCGGCCAGCACTTTGAGGATCGCTTCGTTGGCTTTGCCTTTCTCAGGGGCCTGCGTCACGGAGACTTTCAACGCTCCGTCATGTGCGCCGGTCAGGCCGTTCTTGCGAGCACGCGGCTGGGCCTGCACGGGCAGGATGACACCGTCCGGATGAGCTTCGAGGTTGATCATCCTGGTGGTTTCCGATTCATGATCGGCAGGACGTAGAGAATCGCCGCGCTGATGATTTCGGCGACCAGCCAGACGATCCGCAGGAGCGCTGCCGCGAGCACTGCCGTCGGGCCTCCGACCGACGCCTGTAACGCCGCAATCAAGATCCCTTCGCGAACTCCGAGTCCTCCCGGAGCGAACAGCACAAAGAACCCCAGTGAAGAACTGGCTCCGATGGCGCCCGTCCACAGCAAAAAATTCTTCAGCGACCAATCCGCCGCGTCAACGGCAACCAGGATGCAGGCAAGGCTCAACCCATGCAGTAGCCAGGTCGGTATCAGCGCGTAGGTGCCGTTCCAGAGGACTCGTGCAAGGGCTCGTTGCTGCTGTGGGTCGCTGGCCTGAACTCGCGAGAGCTTCATCGCCAGATTAACCAGCGCTTTCGCTCCCAGCGTGACGCACGCCACTGTGGCCACTACTACCAGTAGTGGCCCCAGCCATGGCTGATCTCGCAGAACCAGCATCACATCCGGCAGCAACGCCCAGGCATCCGCCGGCAAGACGTAGCCTCCCAGCGCAATCCCTATCGCGAGGCCGACGCCCATCGCCGCCAGCGTTTCAATGGTGATGCTGATGACGGCTGTCGTGACCGGTACGCCTTCCGCTTTCAGCATCCCGGATCGCACGACGAGCACCGCAGCTTTGCCGGGCGCGTACTTGCCGAGGTGCCCGCAGTAGTAAGCTCGCAGAGTCACCCGCCAATCGGGGTCGCTGCCGAGCACCTGCATCACCCGCTGCCAGAACCACACGCAGGGCAACCATCCCAAGATGTAAGCAATGCCGCTGGCCACCAGCCAACCCCAGGCGATCGGGCGCTGGGTCAGTACGGCCGGGTCCCAGAGTGAATCCGCCTTACGCACTACAAACGCCAGCACGACAAGGAATAAAGCCCACTTCGCCAGTGTCAGCAGTCGCAGTTGCTTGGGGGGCGGAGAGTCGGGCATGCGTGGTTCAGTGGCGGGCAACCCGCACCGTGCGGATGAGGAAAGAAAACAGCGAACCGTGAGGCTTCACAGTTGGTAACCTCGGCTTCATAGTCCCGCCCTCGTCGATTACGAGTTGGGGACGAAATGTCGTCCGAAGCGCCAGAATGCGGTTGCAGAATAGGTTGAACGCGGTGGTTTACGACACTGTTATTATCGGGGCAGGACTTTCGGGACTCGCGGCTGGCATTCGGCTGGCCTACTACGAGAAGAAAGTCTGCGTCGTCGAGAAGCATTACACGATCGGCGGCTTGAACTCGTTCTATCGACTGCGGAAGCGGGATCACGACGTCGGTCTTCACGCGGTGACGAACTACGCGGCTCCCGGGACCAAAACCGGCCCGTTGAGCAAACTCTTACGCCAACTGCGTTTGCGTTGGGAAGATTTTGCTCTTTGCCCGCAGATTGAATCGAGCGTTGTGTTCCCCGGACACACCCTGCGTTTCAACAACGAGTTCGAGTTCTTCCGCAGTCAGGTGGAACAAGAGTTTCCATCTCAGAAGGACGGCTTCAATCGACTGGTCGAACGCATCAATTCGCACGACGAGCTGCATCTGACGAATGAAACGGCGTCGGCCCGAGCGGTCCTGAATGAGACGCTCAGCGACCAGGTGCTGATTGACATGCTGTTTTGCCCGTTGATGTTTTACGGCAGTCCTACGCCTCACGACATGGACTTCAGTCAGTTCGTGATCATGTTCAAGTCGATCTTTGAAGAGGGTTTTGCCCGACCTGCGCGCGGCGTGCGGCTGATCATGAAGAATCTGGTCAATCACTTCCGCAAGCTGGGCGGCGAACTGCGTTTGAAGTCCGGCGTGCAGAAGATCTTATCCGAGAACGGTCACGCGACTGGCGTGCTGCTCGACAACGGCGATGTCATCGAAGCCAAGAACGTGTTGTCGTCAGCGGGTATCGCGGAAACTTTGCGGCTCAGTGATTGTCCGGCCCCGCTGCAGGCCGAAAATCCACCGGGGGCGATTTCGTTTGTCGAAACGATTTTTTCGCTCGACTGCCAGCCTGCGGATTTGGGGCATCGTCAGACGATCGTCTTCTACAACGACGCCGACCCGTTCCATTACGAACCTCCCACCGATCCGTGCGACCTGCGGAGCGGCATTGTGTGCTCGCCCAACAACTTTCAGTACGGCGAAGGCGACGAGATCGAAGAAGGCCGCATTCGCATCACCGCGCTGGCTGATCCGAAGTATTGGGAGCCACTCAGCGACGATGCCTATTATCCCGCCAAGGATGATTGGTGTGCCCGCATCGCCGCTGCGGCGGTGAAGCACATTCCCGATTTTCGCAAGCACGTTGTGGACACCGACATGTTCACGCCGCGCACGATTACGAAGTTCACCAGCCATCTGAATGGAGCGGTTTACGGGGCTCCGAAGAAAGTTCGAGATGGCCGGACGCATCTGGACAACCTGTTTATTTGCGGCACGGATCAAGGGTTTCTGGGCATCATCGGGTCGATGTTGTCTGGGATCTCGATGGCGAACCTACATCTGTTGAAGTAGCCGTTTGACGCTGCGGAAGCGACTCCCCAAGATTCGTCCCCGTGACGATTTTGGCCATCGACCGAGCCGCCAAACGTCGCGGCGAGTCCATACACTCACCGAGCGCGGCTGACGGAATGCCCGCCGAATTAATTCACCTTGAAAGTATCGACTGACTCATGTCTGAAAAGCCTGATCGTCTGGAAGCGGCTCGCATTGAGAAGCTGCAGCAAATCGAAGCCTTGGGGCTCGACCCCTGGGGCCAGCGTTTCGACAACCACATCAAAATTGGTGATGCCCGCGCCAAGTGTCCCGAGGAATCGGGTGTGGAAGGCGAAGCGATCCGCGTGGCTGGTCGTATCATGCTGCGCAACGACAAGGGCAAGCTCAAATTCTTCCACATTCAGGACTGGAGCGGTCGCATCCAACTTTGGATTTCGAAGGCCGATGTCTCTGAGCAGACTTTTGCGCTCATCGAATGCCTCGACCTCGGCGATATCGTCGGCGTCGATGGCGTTTTGAAGAAAACCCGCACGGGCGAGATTTCGATCTTCGTGAAAGACCTGCAGATTCTCTGCAAGTCGCTGGCTTCGCCGCCGGAGAAGTTTCACGGCGCGAAGGACACCGAGATGCTCCTGCGCCAGCGCTACATCGACATGATCTACAACGAGGGCGTGCTGGAGCGTCTGCTGAAGCGTACCAAGATCCTGCAGTCGGTGAAGAGCACGCTCAACCAGCGCGGGTTCGTGGAAGTGGAGACGCCGGTGCTGCACGCCATCGCCGGTGGTGCTGCGGCTCGACCGTTCATCACGCATCACAATGCGCTCGATATTCCGCTCTACCTGCGCATCGCGCTGGAACTACACCTCAAGCGCTTGATGGTCGGCGGTATCGAACGCGTTTACGAGCTTGGTCGCGTGTTCCGGAATGAGGGCATTGATGCCACTCACAATCCCGAATTCACGATGATCGAGATCTATCAGGCGTACGGTAACTACGAAACGATGATGGAACTCACCGAGGCCATCGTCACAGACGCCGTCCTGGCCGTGAACGATTCACTGGTCGTGCAATGGGGCGATCTCACGATCGACTTCGCGCGACCGTGGCAACGTCGCACGTACGGCGACCTGTTCCTCGAACACGCCGGTTGCGACATGCACGACCCCGCAGCGGTCGCTCAAGTCGCCAAGAAGCACGGCATTCAAGTGGATGGCCGGCATCCAGACGTCATCGTCAACGATGTCTTTGAAGCGACAGTCGAAGACGCACTGGTTGGTCCCATATTCGTGATGGACTACCCGTCGTCGATGTGCCCGCTGACCAAGCGCAAGTTCGGCAACCCCGCGATCGCCGAACGCTTCGAGTGCTTCATTCACGGCATGGAATTGGCCAACGCCTACACGGAGCTCAACGATCCCCGCCTGCAGGAAGAACTTTTCCGCACCCAGTTGGCCGGCCTGTCCGAAGAAGACTCAATGGCCAAGATGGATCACGAATTCGTGCAGGCCCTGAAGGTGGGCATGCCCGCTGCAGGTGGTTTGGGTATTGGCATCGACCGCATGATCATGCTGATCACCAACAGCCGCAGCATCCGCGACATCATCGCCTTCCCACTGATGAAGCCCGAACACGGCGCACCCGTCGAAGACTCTGAGTGCATGTTGCCTGACACATCTACAACGGCTTCGACATCGTTGTCCGTTCAGGACTTGATCTCGGCCAGGGAACTCATCGACAAAATCGTTGCGGGCTCAAAAGGCTCGATCAAGAGCACTCAAGCTGCCGACAAAGTTGGCGACGATGAACGGATGAAGCAAGCTCTTGCGCTACTTAAGGAACTTTCAGAACCGAGATAGACGAGTCGTCAAAATGAAGTGCCTCGTCACGTCTCATTCATGGCGAGGCTTTTTCATGTGCCACAATGGCTCAATTAGTGGACTCAAGCCACAGCTCAGTCAACCGACGGCGCGCGGACGGCTTCCACGTCACTGTGTACTTCACAGCTTCAATCCGTCGAGCACCTCTTCAGTTGTGAACCCACCTTCTTCCGCTCGTGCAGCGGCCATTTCTTCGTCGGTAAACAGGGTTTGGGCGAGAGCGTAATCATCTGCCGTCGTCTTCGAGGGAACGATCGTGCCAATGCGATTGCCACGACGGTCATAGAGCTCGACAAGCTCATAGAGCTGACCGAGCTCTTCAATCATTTCATCTGACGCAGTGACTCGGACCATGACTTCACCTGATAACTTGCGATTGCCGCCTCATGTACGTGAGCGACTTGAACTGCTGTTTTGCTCGTCGCGATAGATGATGTCTCGGTGCCACAACGGACGTCAACACGACGACCTTAGACTACTGCCTTTCCCAGGTGCATTTCATCGCAGCCAATACTCGCCCACACCAAACGACGTCAGGTTAGCCAGGCAGATGGCAAAATCATCCCTTCCCGGCTTCCGAACCAGTTGTCTGGCATTTCCAAAAGCAAAACCAAACAACAGGCACTCGGCGACAGCGGCAAAAGATTCTGCAACCGTGAGATAGAGCCATTCTGGCTGGCTGCGCATCAAGATAGGCAGAGCGACGACCACGATAGGATAGGTACAAGCCGTTAACCAAACTGCGGACAGCACGCGAACTGGCAACGAGTGCTGCTTGGAAAGTCCCGGCCAGAGGACCAGAAACTCAATCAGGACGCTCGCGAGATACCCCGCCAATACTTCAAACCAAAACGACGTGGGCACGCCATATTCCTTTCGCCGTCAGCTTGTCGCCTTGGTGTGCGCATTCATTTCAGGTGACTCGACGAATGAGAAACGGGATCTCCGCCAACACGTGCATAATGGCCAGTGTAAAATACAGCTCGCGAGTCACAGAGTAGTTCAGGAAGAACGCGATCCATAGAACGAGCACAATGAAGATTCCCGTTAGCAGCACAGCGGGTATGGCTTTACGCCCCCACGAAGTTCTCGCCAGCGGCACGGAACTCAAGTTCCAAACTGGCGTTCGCAGAGCGAGTGCGGGCATCGCGACCAACCAGATGATGTAATGCAATAACTCTAAATACACATGGACTGCGACAAGTGTGCGGCCACCAACTGCTGGTATCAACGACGCTCCCGCGCGCTGCACGATCTGATTTACGACCTCGCCCGCTGGGGGGGCGGACATCAGATGTCCCACAGGAAAGACGAGTAATACCAGCACGGATACGGCGACAGCACACACTGATTGCCAATAGGCGCCGAGCCACTTTGGATGCTTGCGGGCGATCTCTGGATATGCGAACGCCCATGCCGCCAACGGGTGTAGATAGACGAGCGTCAAGCTGAAGTACGCTGGCCAGAGCCAAGCACCCGCTGCGATCAACAGACCTATTGGAATGGCGGCCTTCCAATCTCGAGTCGGCTGCTCGTGGCTTCTCAGAAGTATGAGCCCCACGACCCACGCGATTAGGGTTGTGTGCCAGCAACTCATTGTGAAGTACGGCACCGTGAAGCCGCCCAAGTAGCCCTGTGAACTCAATGCAATTACCACGGCTACCGCTGCTAATGAAACTGACCCCAAAAGCGATATGGTGTAATAGAGGCGATGTTTTCCCCATCGGCTGGGCATGCGGTCCAAGAGCAACCGTGCCTCGATCCAGTTGTGCGGTCCAGCAAAGAGAAACACGGCCGCAATCGACGCTTCGATCGGCAACGCAGCAACTGAGAGTAGTAACAATGAAAACCCGACTGCGAGCAGGGCAAGAACGGTTCGATACGAGGTCGCGTCGATCGCCAGCTTTTCAACACGAGTACCGGTGAGGCTGGCCTGAGGCGAACTCATGGACGATCCCTCGAATCCGGAACGGGGGCACGTTGAACATCCGGATTCTCCCGCTTGTACCTCTCGATTGATTGTTGCCACGCAGCCTGCTGGCTGAAGTCCGAGCCAATCACAATCAGAGTTACCCACCCGACAATGATCAACGCGATGACCGCCGCGTTTCTAACCGCAACTCGCCGCCGGAAGAGTACGCACGTGGCAATCGCTGAACTCAAAAGGAATCCCAACGCGACGTAGAGTTCGTACGGCACAGATCCATTGGGGGGTTGCGGGGGCATCCTGAGGCCGCCACCTCCGCTCAAGTCAGCAATGATTAATGGCCAGTTCATGCCGTTGTCTCACGAATTCGAGTTGTTGTGCTCTTCTGCCGCTGCTCGTCGACAAGAACTATTTACCAAGCTGGAATCCGTATTTGCGACAGCATTCCGTTGCTTCGGCATTCATTTTTTCGCGATCCAGATAGCAGCCTTGCCTTGCCCCACGATGACAGACTTAACTGTCTCAGGAGCTGAGGCGGGCCAGTTAATTGAATCGGCGAGAGTCTCGGATTGGATCGTGCTCGACCATGCGGTGATTGCGGCCCGGATCTCTGAGTCATCCGTCGAGCAGGACACCTGGATTCGGTCCTGAATCTGCAGGTCAGCATCTTTACGCAGTTGCTGTACCTGCCGAATGAAGTCGCGAGCGGTACCTTCGCGCTCGAGTTCGGGGGTCAGCACGATCGACACGGCGATCTGGACTCCAGACTCGTCAGCGCAGGCCCAATCGGTGGCTTGAGTGGTACTGATCATCACGTCTTCCGGGGCCAGGGTGACGGACTGGCCTTCGAGTGAAACTGTGACGGATTCACCTCGACGCAACGGGGCCAGCGTCTTGCCGTCGATCGTTGGCAGCGAGTTCTTGATCACGTTGAGCAGCTTGCCGTACTTCGGGCCGAGTGTTTTTAGGTTTGGCTTGTAGGCGTAGCTGACGAGGTCATCGAGGTTGTCGGTTGCCGTCACCTTCTTGATGTTGAGTTCGTCGGAGATGACCTCAGCGAGGTGCTCGACGGCTTCACGATCAGACGGGTTCGCACAGGCGAAACGCAGTTCGCTCAGCGGCAAACGCACGCGCAGGTTCTTCTCTTCACGCAGTTTGTGGCCCAGTTTGACGACGAGTTGAGCCGTCGCCATGCGTGCGTTGAGCACCGGGTCCAGCAGCGCAGCATCGGGTTGCGGGTACTCGCAGAGGTGAACTGATTCTGCTGCGCCCTTCTGCTTGCCGACGAGGTTTTGATACATCCGCTCGGTCAGGAACGGGATCATCGGCGCGAGGGCCTTCGTCAGGGTGACGAGGACTTCGTAGAGCGTTTGATAGGCGGCGGTCTTGTCGGTGTCGCTGGTGTCTTTGGAACGCCAGAAGCGGCGGCGGTTGCGGCGGATGTACCAGTTCGTGAGGTCATCCAGGAACGCCTCAGCCACGCGGCAGAATTCTGGAGCGTTGAAGTTCGGTAGTTCGGTCTGAGCCACCGTCAGCAGGTGCTGCAGGTTGGAGATCAGCCAGCGGTCGATCTCGGGGCGGTCGGCCACGGGGATCTTCGCGGCTTGCGGGTCGAACTCATCCAGCCGAGCGTAGTTCACAAAGAACGCGTAGCTGTTCCACAGCGGGATCAGCACGCGGCGACGGACTTCGTCGGCGGGCTTGCTGGTGACCATGCAGCAATCGACGCCTTCTTTTGTCTTGGCGCGCGGGCCTTCGGGCGTATCGAGCGTGACGAGTTTGTCTTTGTGGCGCGTCCCGAATCGCAGGTCTTGAGCGGGGTTCTGCGTCAGGTACATCCACCGCATGGTGTCGACGCCGAGTTGCTCAGCGGCTTCTTCAAACCAGATGGCCGTGCCGTCCGACTTGTGCATCGGCTTGCCTTCCTCGTTCATCACGAGGCGGTGTCCCAGCAGCGTCTTGAACGGTCGCTTTTCGACGGGATCCGAAGTCTCGTCGTAACGCATCATCGTGCTCATGGAGAGCAGCGCGTAGAACCAGTTGCGGAACTGGCCGGGGAAGCATTCGGTGACGAGGTCCGCTGGATAGAGCTCCTTCCAGCGTTCCTTGTTGGAGCGATAGTCCTGCGTGGAAAACGGCACGATGCCCGCGTCGAGCCACGGATTGCCGACGTCTTGAATGCGCGTCAGCACGGCTCCGGTCTTCTGCGATTTGATCTTCACCGCGTCGATCCACGGACGGTGCGGAGTGTTCCCTTCCAGCTCGCTCCAGCCTTCAACCGCGCGTTCCTTGAGTTCTGCCATCGAACCGATGACTTCGAAGTCGGTGTGGTCGTCGGGATTGATCCAGATCGGTAGCGCGAGTCCCCAGAAGCGTTTCTTGGAGATCATCCAATCGCGCATGGAAGTCAGCCATTGGGTTTCGTTCGCCTGCCCGTCGATGCTGTCAGGCAGCCAGCGGATTTGTTGTACGACGTCGATGATCTCCTGCCGCCAATCCATGTCGATGAACCACTCATCGACCAGTCGGAAGACCAGTTCATCACCCGTGCGCCAGCAGTGCGGATAGATGTGCGGATACTTTTCGACGGAAACGAGCAAGCCCTTTTCTTCGAGCTTCTTGAAGACCAGATCCGCCGTCGCGGGATCGATCGACGAACGGCCAGTGAATTCGCCAAAGCCTTCGATGAAGCAACCGTCTTCACCAAGCGGCGCGATGCCGACGATGCCCACTTGCTTGCCAAGCTGATGGTCAACGTCACCGCAACCCGGTGCGATATGCACGATGCCCGTACCTTCACCGGCCACGACATTTGCATTGCCCTTGAAGTCGCGACCGCCGTCGATCACTCGGTGGCAGGTGACGCCAGTCTTTGGCTTGAGGCCCTCTTCTTCCGGCACTCCGCCGGGAGCTTGTTGAGCAGGCAAATCGTCGAACGGACCGGCGTATTGCCAGCCGATCATCTCAGCGCCTTTGATAGTGCCTTCGATCTCGTACCCGCCGTGCTCTTTAAAGATTTGTGAGAGCGTTTTGAGTTTTGGAACGTCACTGGGCCACTTCCACTCGGGGCGACCGAAGCCTTCCTTGAGTTCGGTAGCGAGGCGTTGGTACTCGAGGTTGTCCTTCGCGAAGTAGTACACCGCGCCGTCTCGTTTGGACTTCAGCTTCACGTAGTCGAGGTCTGGATTCACGGCAGCCGCGACGTTGCTGGTGAGTGTCCACGGAGTCGTCGTCCAGACGAGTAAGTACTCGCTGTCGCGACCGACCAGTGGCAGACGCAGGAACACCGAACGGTGCACCGTCAGCTTTCGGCCGTCGTTGATTTCCATCTGCGAATACGCGCTGCCGCCTCGACCACTCCAGGGCATGACGTCGTGGCCGCGATAGATTTTGCCGCGCGTGAAGCACTTCTTGAGGAAGGTCCAGATGGTCTCGTTATTCTCAGTGGCAAACGTGAAATAGCTGCCACCCCATTCGCTGTTGCCAAGCCGGGCGACTAGTTCGTGAGCCTTGCCGGTTTCTTGCTTGCCTGAAGGTGCGGTGATGGTGACTGGCTCGTTGGTACCGACTTTCGACGCGAGCATTCGCAACTGCTCGGCGTTGTCCCAGTCCATCCAGTAGCCGAGTCGCACCGACTGTTCAGTCTGGCGGGCTGCGAACGTGAGCACGCGTCGCTTGCAGGCGTTCACAAACTTGTCGATGCCGTATTCGTTGATGGCCTTCTTGGTGCCGAGGCCGAGTTCTTTCTCGACTTCAACTTCGACCCACAGGCCTTGGCAGTCGAACCCGTTCTGGTAACGGAGTTCGTGCCCGGTCATGGCGAAGTAACGCTGGTAGGCGTCCTTGTAGGTGCGGCCCCAGGCGTGATGGACGCCCATCGGATTGTTGGCCGTGATCGGTCCATCCAAGAAGTTCCACCGCGGTTTGCCCGCGTTCTGCTTTCGCAGCCGGTTAAAGATGTCTTGCTCGGTCCAGAACTTCAAAACGTCGTGCTCGCCGTGCACAAAATCCGCGTCTTTAACTTCCTGAAACATGGGCAATCAAACTTGGGTTGAAGGATGTAGATACAATCAAGGCGAAGAGTTCTATCGCATCGCCCGGAGCATTGAAAACAGGGGTCGGCGGCAGGCTGGGAATTGCCGCAGCCCACCCCTATTCTGACGGCGCAAATGTTGAAATGGCTCGCGTCCGAAGCCCGGCTCGGCCTAATTTGTTGGTACTTGTGACTTTGTTGTCAGTTCGGAATCCACTTTCTCAAGCGGAGTTTGCGATGCTGTTGTCTCAAGTGCGGGTGGACGAGGTCTCAATCGCCGCGTTCGCCGTCATCTCGATTGTCTACCTGATCCTGTGCTGGCTCATCATTCGCCGCTGCAGTTCCGGTGAACTGATCGGACTGGGTTTGCTGACAACGGTCGCTTCCATGGGCTACGGCAGCCTGGTTTTGCCCGCTGGCCCCGAGATCGCGCATGTGATGATTCGCATCGCGACGCTGCTGGTTCTGGGCGGACTGGTGCAACGCATCTTTGAGTGCCGCACGGCCAGTCAGTCCGCCTGCAAGCCGGAGGACAAGTCATGAACTGTCTTCAGAAAGGCATCCGAGATCCCCGCTGCCTGGCGATTGTCGGAGCGGTTGTCGTGTGGTTCGTGCTGTTTCCGAGTGATCTGGAGACGTTTCTCACGCCGGTTCGCTCTTTGATAAGCCTGGCCAGCGAACTCTTGTGGCTGACCGCCAGTATTTCGCCGTGGGCCTACCTGCTGGCGGCCGTCGTCGTGATTTGCTGGACGTGGCGTACGCGAGGCGGCTCGTCGACGTCGCGAGCAGATGGTTCTCTCTGATCTTATCGCGCAGAGACGTCACAACCCGCACGATGTGTCCGCGCGTCACAATTCGGCAAACCTGCAAGGTCAGCACACTCAAGCTTTGGTTTGATTGAGATCAACCGGCACCGATTGAAACCGGCTGTTTGGCGTGGCAGTGTTGAATGTGAGTTCCACTGTTCTGTCGAGTCGCTTCAGGTCCAATCGGGAGAGAATGATGTTGCGTCTGGTACGTGTTTTGGCGTTTTGCGGTTGTGCGTTATTGGCAGCTGGTTCGGCGAGCTTCGCTCAAGAGGCGGCACCTGCAGCAGCTCCTGCTCCAGCGGCGGCGGCTCCCGCCCCAGCAGCAGCCGAAGCTGCTCCTGTCGCGGCACCAGCGGCTCAAGCCCCCAGCGATCTGTCGGGACATTGGAGCGGCACATGGTGCAGCTACACCAACGGCCACAACGGTCCGATCGAAGCGGACTTCGTTCGCGTTTGCGACACGCAGTATCAGGTCCACTTCAAAGGCCGGTTCTTCACGCTGTTTCCATTCAGCTACCGCGTGAATCTGGACGTGGTGGGCACCGATGGCGACAAGGTGATTCTGTCGGGCGCTTCAAACCTCGGCCTGTTCGGCACGTTCTCGTACACCGCCTGGGTCTCGGACACTCAGTTTGTAGCCAGCTATTGCTCCAGAAAAGACCAGGGTGTCTTTACGATGAATCGCTGCACTCGCGGCTGCCAGTAAGCAGTCGCCGCTTAACGCGATTTTTCAAACCGATTGACGATGGCCTGGATTCAGCACGAACTCAGAATTCCGCCGCAGCGACGCGGCTTTCACATCATTACTCGAGACGTGGAAGCCGCACTGCCGGAACTGAGTCGCTTCAAGGTCGGCCTGCTACACGTCTTCATCATGCACACGTCGGCGTCTGTCTCGATCAACGAGAACGCCGACCCCGATGTGCCGCGTGATCTGGAGATGGCCTTCAACAAGATCGCCCGCGAGGACTTTCCGTACGACCATACGCTGGAAGGCCCGGACGACATGCCCGCTCACGTGAAGTCGTCGATGATCGGCAGTTCCGTGACGATTCCCATACGTGACGGCCGGCTGTGCCTCGGCACCTGGCAAGGAATCTATCTCTGCGAACATCGGAACCACGGCGGCACACGCCGCTTGATGCTCACGCTGCAAGGCGAGTGATCTTACAGCGTCAACGGGCCGGATATGCTGTCCCGCTGGCGGACAGGATTGTCCGCCTTACAAACAAACTTGCTTACTACTTCGCCTTAGTACGCTTCTTGAGGAGATGCAGTTCGGCGGGATCGACGATCCAGCCGCGGCAACTGGGCGCGCCGCAACCGCATTCAATGGCGGCATCGGCGGCCCATTCATAGTCGATCAGAATCTCGGAGCCGGGTTGAATGTTCGCCAGAGCTTCGATCACCACTTTGCGCTCCGGGATGGGGTCGCTCTCGTCTTTATAGATGACGAACAATTTGGCGTTCGGTTCACAACAGTGATTGACGTACCGGTATGGCTCACCCGGCTCCATCGAGTAAGTACCGCCGACATCAATGCAGTAGTTTGAACCGTAGTCTGCGTCATCGATCAACTTGCCGGTGACTTCACAGATCACCTGGCCAGGGCGAAAACGCTTGGTCGCGAAAAGACCTGTACCATGCTTAGCGGGTCCGGCCGTGACTCCAAGTTTCTTCTTCAACACGCCTCATGCTCCTCACGTGATGGTGACTCATTCTTCTCTCTGCAGGGCGGCACGCCCTGAATTTCTCTTAAGCGACTACTTCGCCTTTTTCTTGGCTTCAAACTTGGCGATCCAGCCTTCGGGGTCATCTTCAAAGGCAGCTTTGCAGCCTGAGCAACAAACCCAGAACGTGCGGCCCTTGTAGCTTACCGTGGATGTTCCGAGGCCCTCGGAAATCACACAGGTCTTATCGCCGTAGTCGTCGTCTGCGCGGGCGAAGGACGTGCCTTCTCGCTGTGTTCCAATGACATCCACCTTCGCGAATGTCCCCTTGCCGCGAGCACGTCCTACTTCAACCAGGTAGCGGTTGTTGTTCTGTTGGTTCAGCGTGAATTGCCAGCGGGTACTCGCGTCGTCGGCATCCACTTCCGTGAGTTGCAGCTTGTAGGTGCGTTCCGTCGACTTGCCGTCTTCGCTGGGGATGTCCTGCGGCTCGGCGGTGAACTCGCCCTCAAACTTGTGAGCGATGTGTTCTTTGTCGCGCGTCTGCATCAGGTACTTGCTGCTGCGCGGATCGAACGTCAGGCGAGCTTCAGTAAAGAACTGCCCGTTGGGAGTTTTCAGGACGAGGGCCGGGAACACCTTGTCGGTCTTGAAGTCCCACAACCACTGATGGTCTTCCTGAGCCGCCGCGTTCTTGACAAGTCCCTTCCAGTTTCCGACCAGGACCTTCTGAATCGGTTGGAGGCCTTTCACCACATCTTCCCGCTTGGGCGGAGCGTCTGATTTCTCGGCAGCCGTGCTCGTTGCGGATTCGGTGCCACCACCCAGCGTGATGGGCTGAAAAGGCGTCTCGCTCGACGATTCCGTGTCAGACTTGGCGACTTCTCCGCCGTTCTCAGCGTTCTGCTTGGACTTGGCTTTTGACTTTGATTTGTTGCTTTGCTTGGAATCGGAGCCACCCGAGCAACTGATCAGAGTGGTCAGCAGGAGTGCCATCAGCGAGAAATGAACCACAGATCGGAGAGACATCACGAGCTCCGTCGAGAAACCACGAGTGAACGGACAACAAAGACGTTTTATCGAGTTACTCGACCAGCTTCAGCGTCGTTCGATGGGATTCTGGGGGCGCGACGGGAAATTCGTCACCCCGCCAACCGTGCGGCTCCCCGGACAACGGCCTTCGCCCCGCCCGGGCACTGGCTTCACAGCGTCCGCAGCGCTATTCTGCAACTCCGCACCTCTCAATCCCCCCTTGTGTCTGAACAGGAGAGATCACTGTGTCAAACCTCACACGTCGTGAAATGCTGGAACGCTCGATGCTGGCTGCCGCTGCGGCAGTGACAGCTCAAGGCGTTCCTTCGATCGCTATGGGTTTTCAGGCGGCAACTTCCGCGAATGACAAGTTGGGCATCGCGGTCGTCGGCGCTAACGGCCGAGGCGGAGAGCACATCGACCAATGGCTCAAACGCAAGGACTGCGAGATTGTGGCCATCTGCGACGTCGACGAGAACGTCGGCAAACGCAGGATTGATGACATCGAAAAGAAGACTGGAAAGAAGCCGAAGTACTACCAGGATCTCCGCAAGTGCTTCGAAGACAAAGACGTGGATATCGCCAGCATCGCCACGCCCAACCATTGGCACGCCCTGGCTGCGATTTGGGCCATTCAGGCGGGCAAAGACGTCTATGTTGAGAAGCCTGTCAGCCACAACGTGCTCGAAGGCCGCCGGATCGTGCAGGCCGCTCGCAAGCACAACAAGATCGTGCAGACGGGAACACAGTGCCGCTCGATGGGCGGAACCATCGAAGCCATCAAGTTCCTCAAGGAAGGCGGCGTGGGCGAGGTGAAGCTGGCTCGTGGCCTGTGCTACAAGCCGCGCGGAGCCATTGGAGCTCGCGGCAACTACGACGTTCCGGCCAGCATTGACTATGACATTTGGCTCGGCCCCGCAGCCAAGAAAGACCTGAGCCGTCCGAAGCTGCACTACGATTGGCACTGGCAGTGGGACTACGGCAACGGCGACCTCGGCAATCAGGGCATCCATCAGATGGATATCGCTCGCTGGGGCCTGGGGCTGGACAATGTTGGTCAGGGCGTGCTCAGCTACGGCGGCCGCTTCGGTTACGAAGATGCGGGCGAGACAGCCAACACTCAAGTCTGTATTCATGATTTCGGCGACAAGAAGCTGGTCTTCGAAGTCCGCGGTCTCAAGACAGATCGTTACATGGGAGCTGGTGTGGGAGTGATCTTCCACGGAACGGATGGGTACGTCTCACTGGCGAGCTACACCGGCGGTGCCGCCTTCGACAAGGACGGCAAGAAGATCAAGGACTTCAACGCAGGTGGCGATCACTGGGGCAACTTTGTCGAAGCCGTGCGCGCTCGCGACTACAAACTGCTCAACGCAGACATTGAAGAGGGACACCTCTCCAGCGCGCTGTGCCACCTCGGCAACATTTCCTATCGCCTTGGTTCGCCAATGGCCGCTAAGGAAGTGCAAGAGAAGCTGGGCAACAACGCCGAACGGCAGGAGACCTTCGAACGTTTCGCGCAGCATCTGACCGACAACAAGGTGGACCTCGGAGCAACGAAGGTCACCCTCGGGCCGGACCTGAAGCTCGACGGCAAGAAGGAAGTCTTCGTCGGCGAACTGGCCGATAAGGCGAACCCGATGCTGACTCGCGAGTACCGCGCACCCTACGTCGTGCCGGACGAAGCGAATCTCTAAGGATCGAGAGCGAAAGTAGGACGGACAATCCTGTCCGTCTTTTCGCATCGCCGGACAAGATTGTCCGCGCGATTGACATCGCTCCCCTCGCCCCGCGTTGCGGGGAGAGGGGTTGGGGGTGAGGGGCGATCGCTACCCTTCGGCAAACTCTGCTTTCCAGACATCAGTAAAGTTCAGGCACAGAACCAAACTGCGTGGTGCCCGCCATCA
>JAKFWA010000134.1 GCA_021732995.1 Planctomycetaceae bacterium
CAGAATTGGGCTCAAAACCGACTACCCGATAACTACCCTATAACCTCGATTTCTGGCGATACGTGGCATATCTACGGATTCGCAACCGCTACAAATTAGCCACATACGAGGCAGGTATTGTGCAGTACGTGCAGCGCAGAATGCAGCCATCCTGCACTTTCACATAGGCCCGCTTGCGGCCTTCGAAGCGGCTGATGCCCGTCGGCAGATCAACAACTCCCAGCCGGTCAAAGACATCGGGCAATTCGCGTTTGTCTTTGACGACCTCGAAAACGCTCGGCAGTTTGCTGATGGTCTCGGGTTCGCGCGTGGCGTAGCATCCCATGACGATCGTCTTCGTCCCGGGATTGTGCTTAGCCAGTCGGCGAATGAGCTGGCGTCCGTCCGCGTCCGCTTCAGCCGTCACGGTGCAGGTGTTGACGACACACAGGTCCGCCGCTTCGCCGTCTTCAGCTTCTCTAAAGCCGTTGCGCAGCAGAGTTTCACGCACAAGTTGCGTTTCGTACTGGTTGACTTTGCAACCGAGCGTCACCAGTCGGCAAGTACGTTCTGACATTTCCGACGAAGCACCGAGGAGCGAAACATTTTATGGAGACCGAGAGTATAGGCGGCGCATCAGCAGGTCGCGAGCGACGCTGGCGCGCTGTTCCGTATGACACCGCAGTGTCATACTTCTGCTCGCAGTTTTTCGCTCGCCGCCGAGCCCGTTCAGGTTGATCCAGAATGGCTCGGCACCGTTGCTTTCCTGCTTCCTGAATTCGGCCCTGACTTTTTTACTGAGGACTGAACTGTGCAACTCACAGCTCGCTGCACTTGGCTGCGGCGCCCGTTGACCGTGTTCGTGGCGATGTCGCTGCTCCTGATCTCGCTCTTCCCTGTCAGTCTGCAGGCTCAGGAGACAGGCAAGTCGGACACGACGAAGAAAGAACGTCCGAAGGAGATCGCGAAGCCGCTGGTCGTGCTGAACATTGCCAGCATTAATCGCTTGCTGGACAACGCGTCCTTCCTGTTCAAGCAGGTCGAACGTCCGGAGATCATGGACTTCATCGGCGCGGGCCTGGCGAATCTGCGCGACTTCAAAGGTCTGGACCGCGACAAGTCCGGCGGCGTGATGATCTTCCTGGCGGAAGGTCTGCTCCCTCAGCCGGTTCCCGTGGCCTACATCCCGGTCAGCGATATCAAGGAACTGACGCAAACGCTGGCTCCCACGCCGCTCAAGCTGCAGCCCAGTCCAGACGCGGAAGACCGCTACGAACTGATCCCCCGCAACGGTCAGAAACTCTACGTGCGTCTGGTCAAAGACTATGCGCTGATCTCGCAGACACCGGAGAACCTGGAGCGCGAATACATCAATCCGGGCGAGTTCACCGATTCGCTGACCAGCCGTTATGACATCGCGTTGTCGGCCAATCTGAAGACCACCCCCGAGGCCGTGAAGATTCTGCTGCTCAATGTGCTCCGCACGTCGACGCAAGCCGGCATGCAGCAGCGCGATATGGAAGCGGAAGGTGCCTACCGCCTGCGTAAGGCTCAGGCTGAAGGCAACCTGCACTTCTTCGAGAGCCTGCTGAAGGAAGGCGAAGAGTTCACGCTCGGCATGAAGCTGGAGAAAGAAACTAACAAGGGCCTGCTGGATGTGATCATCCGCGCAAAGCAGGACACCGGCTTCGCCAAAGAACTGATGGGCGAGCTGAAGCCCAGCTACTTCACGGGTGCCATCGATTCGACCGTGCCGCTGTCGCTCTCGATCTCCGGCAAGCTCGATAAGTTCCAACAGAAGCAGTATCACGAATTCATCGCGATCACCGAACTGGAAGCCAATCGCGGTTTCGCCAAACTGCCAGCCACGGCCAAGCGGGACGAGATTCCTCAACTGGAAGGCATCAAGTCGCTGATGCAGTCATTGACCGCCACCGTGGATGAAGGCCATCTGGATGGCTTCGTACAGATTCACGGCGATCCGGAGAAAAACTTCACGGTGCTGGGCGGCATTCGAGTGCTCGAAGGCCGGAAGTTCGGCGAGGGCCTGCAGGACATCCTCGGTCGCTTGAAGAACGAAACGGCTCCGTTCGAAGTCGAACTGTCCGCCACGTCCTACAACGACTCGGTCTTCCACCGCCTCACGCCCAAGAAGCTGGGTAAGGAAGAAGAACGCATTTATGGCGAGCGTTCAGCCGTCTACGTCGGCACCGACAACAACGCTCTGTGGTTCGCGTTTGGTGCCGAGGACGCGATGCCGAAGCTTCGCGCCGCGATTGATCGGGTCGAGGCATCGAAGGCACACGCTCCGAAAGTCGATGACCTGAAGCCGATTCAATTCGTCATGAACATGTCGCAGTGGGTGAAGCTCAATTCCCGGAGGGAGAAGCCAGGACAGTTCAATCAACTGGCTCAGCAGGCGTTCAATCAGGCGGGGAACGATGTGCTGCGGGTCAACGCGCAGCCCATCGAAAATGGCTTCCGCCTTCGCGTTCAGGTAGAAAACGGCTTCCTGCGACTGATCGGCCTTGGCATCGCCAAGCAGATCGACGGCCGTCAGGAGCTGTAATCTTCCTGATTGCGTCACGTAGTCGGCGTTCCCGATTGTCGGCTACGTGACCTTTTCTCGCTAGGTCATTGCATTGAGCTCCCTCGACGCCTCTCAGCTTGCGTTGCCGCTGGCTTCCGCCCCGGTCCGAATCGCCCCTGCGGCAACATCTCCGCTGGACCCGCGCAACTTTTCGCCCGAGGCGTTTCACGAGGCCGCCGCGTCGTTCGGCATGATTCCCGAGTGGTCGCGTCGTTTGATGGCACGGGTGGTCGGTGAGGGCATTCACGATCTCAAGGTGCTTGAGAAGAAGGCCAGCCTGTCGCGCAAGGTCGTGAATGCGATTGGCGAACTGCCGCGTCTGCGGCTGGTTGACGTGCAACTCTCCCCCGTCGACAACTTCATGAAGCTGGCGTTTGCGACACCCGATGATCTGGTCGTCGAGACCGTGCTGATTCCGCTGCACAAGCCGGGCGCTGTCAGCTTATGCCTTTCGAGCCAGGTGGGCTGCGCGATGGGCTGCACCTTCTGCGCAACCGCGACGATGAAAACTCGCCGCAATC
This sequence comes from Planctomycetaceae bacterium, assembly GCA_021732995.1. Classification (GTDB taxonomy): domain Bacteria; phylum Planctomycetota; class Planctomycetia; order Planctomycetales; family Planctomycetaceae; genus AM-0621. The sequence continues at coordinate 3,091 of JAKFWA010000134.1, forward strand.
TCGCGACTTGGGAAATCATCGATCAGGTGCTGCAGGCCCGAGAGATCGTGCAGCAGGAAGGTCGTCGAGTCACCGGCGCGGTCTTCATGGGCATGGGCGAACCCTTCCTGAACTACGACCGGGTTCTGGCTGCCGCGGAAACGATGTGCTGTCCATATGGGGCCTCGATCTGCGGCAAGAACATCACCGTGAGCACCGTCGGCCTCGTCCCCGAAATCGATCGCTACACGCAAGAAAATCGTCGCTTCCGCCTGTCGATCAGCCTCGGTGCCGCAACGGACGAAAAACGTCGACAAGTCGTTCCGGTTGCGGCACAAACGCCCGTGAAGGACGTCATCGCCGCCGCGCAACGACACATCACTTCTAAAGGACAAGGTCGCATGATGCTGGCCTATGTCTGCATCAGCGGTTTCAACGTCGGCGAAGACGACGCGCGAGCCTTGGGCGAAGTCATCGGTGACATGCCCGTGCGACTCGACCTGATTGACGTTACTGATCCGACAGGCCGCTATCAACCGCCTACCGCTGACGAACTCAACACCTTCCGCGACGCCCTGCAGCGCTACCTCGGCCAACCAGTCGTCCGACGGTACTCCGGTGGAGCCGACATCCGCGCCGCCTGCGGAACTCTGGCTGCTCAGTCCATCGGCAAGGGCGTCTGATCACTCATAGTCGCTGATCGCTCCGCGATCAGAACGCTGATAATCATTCCCGCATCAGCAGCAGATAAATGGCCATGAACGCACCGATCGCGCTCAGCACGAAAGTCACGATGACTCCCAGTGACCAGCGTGACGGTCGATAAGGAATACCTCGTTCCAGCTGCGTCAGAAACCGGATGTGCTTGATGGCAGCCAGCAGCGCAACCACTGCTCCGAGAATCACGAGGCCGGTGCCAATCCAGAGCGACATCCCGAACGATTGACGCGGCGTGGGGGACGCCTCTGCCAGTTCGCGCAGAAATAATCCGAACCGTGCGACAACGAAGCCGAATCCCATCATCGCCAGAGCGGTGCGAACCCACGCGAGCAAGGTCCGCTCAGCGGCCAGTGCCACACGCGGGTCATCGACGTCCCGGTTCTCCATTATCAAACCGATCGTTGTACCATGAAGGATTGCTAGTGCCGCTTGAAGTATTGAATCTCTTTTTCATGCTGCTCAGCGGCTTCGCGGGTGGAAAACGTACCTAGGTTCCGGCGCTTGCCGGTCTTGGGATTAATCTTCCTCGAATAGATGCGGTACTCGCCGGATGCCAATTTGCGAATCATGATGTCTCTCCGTGAGTCATTGTCGGTACCTGCTCGCAGTGAGTAACCCGCGAACGGTTTCATCCGTGGTCTGATTGAAGTCTGAGTACCAGTTGCCCACGGCCAGAAACGGATCGGGAGTCTGCAGGCACACCACGTCGGTTGCAGGGTCTCGCAGTTCAGCGCTGGTTTCTCGCGGAGCGACTGGGACGGCGATCACGATCTGCGCCGGCTCATGACGTCGCAGCGCCTGCATGGCCGCTCGCATCGTCGCCCCTGTCGCGAGTCCATCATCGATCAGGATCACAACCTTGTCGCGCAGGTTCAGCGGTGGCCGATCTCCTCGATACTCGCGTTCGCGGCGTTCGAGTTCCTGCGTCTCCTGAGCGGTTACTGCCTCGATCATTTCTTCGGGCATGTGCAGGTTGAGAATCAGTAACTCATTCAGCACGCGCACGCCGCCCGAGGCGATTGCACCCATCGCCAGTTCGCTGTGACCGGGGACACCCAGCTTGCGAACCACAAAGATGTCGAGCGGCACCTTAAGCGACTGAGCTACCTCATAGGCCACTGGCACCCCGCCGCGCGGCAGGCCCAGTACGGTGACATCATCCCGACCGGCATAGTTCTGCAGCCTCGTCGCGAGCTGCTGCCCCGCGTCGTGTCGATCTCGAAACATGCCCTGCTCCTCAGACTGGGTTGTTGAAAAACATCAAGCCCGTGTTTGGGGATCAAGGCCTTTTCAAGTCGTCGTTCCCCGACGCAAGTAAGTAGTTACCCGTATCGAACAGCCCTTTGGTCCGATACGAATCAGGTCATGCCGCAAGGTCGCTGTTTGTTTCCGAACGAAGCAGCGACGCGAGTTTTCTTCGTACAGATGTCGAAATTACTCATCTGATAAGACCCTCACGTTCGCCAACTCGCGCTACGCTTGAAATAGAGCACGTCAACTCATCCATTTTCAAGAGTGCGATTGACGAGTCTTTAATTCAGGCGTTTTGAATCGGACACAGCGGGGAAGTACGCAAGGGCTGTGCCCTTCGCGAACAATAATTCGCAAGCCTCAGAGCAGCGACGCAACTTAATGGGATAATTCGTTGGAGAAGATTTATCCGTGGCTTCAGGCGCACGCGCGATGCAGAGGGCTAATGCACATCCGCGTTAGGAACTGGTTGAAGACGACGTGCCCTTCCACACTAGGAACGCAGCCCCCAGGAAGATCAACCACTCACCCACGGCCAGCTTGTAGGTCGCAGGCTCAATACCGCTATACATCAAAAAACTTACGCTGCGGAAAATTACCAACCCGGCATGCAGAATCAGGCACGTCCAGATCGCGGCCTCGGCTTGAGCAGGGCGCAGTATCGGCAATAGAAATAACACACCGAGAGCGAATTCCAGCCCGCCATACAGCGTCAGGAACTCTGACTGCCCAGAGCCCGGCCTGATCTCCAGGCCAACCAGACGAGCGGACTGCATCGGTCTGACGGAACAAATCACAGCCAGCACCAGGTAGAGAATTCCCACTCCGGCCAAGAATGCTCTAACCATCGCCGTACTCCTGATAGTAAATATACACAGCCCGCCGCGGACAGAAAACGCTAGTCGCCATCGCTCACGCTGCGAGACGGAGAATCCCACCGACCACTGAAAATGAATTCCGTCAGAGGCTTTCTCAGACGCGGCGCCAGATCGCGTTGTTTGAGATTCTCCGGCAGATCATCGGGCTCAGCCACATAGCCAATCGCGAGCGCCGTCAATGGCTGGACAGAGGCTGGCACAGAGAACAGCTCGCGGACCTTGTCCGGCAGAATCCCGATCATCTGATGCACGCAGAGCCCGCGAGCAGTGGCTTCCACACACAGATTGCCAGCAGCAAGCCCGAGGTCATGTATCGCTGCGGGATTGGGTTTTCCGTTGCGTTGGAAGTTCAAGCTGACGCACCCAATCGCCAGCACCGGCGCGGCTTTCGCCCAGTCCTGGTTGCTCTCGACCAGACACGAGAGAACTCGTTCAAACTCCGCCGGCTCATCACGAGTCGCCAGGATGTACGCCCAGGGTTGCTCGTTGTATGACGAAGGCGCCCAACGCACCGCTTCAAACAGCGAACAGAGATCTGCTTTCGACACCGCCCTTGCCGAAAAGGCATAAGGACTCCAGCGCTGGCTGATTAAGTCGTGAATGGGATACGCCGGCGTCGCCCGCTTGATTGAACTCATGTATCGCCTCACGAAAGGTTGAATACCTGCCTGGTAGTCACGCGAAATCTCAAGCTGCTGATGCGCATTCGCGACGATGTGCTTCAAGCGCCGCAACCTGAGTTCGGAATCACCCGAGATCCGCATCACAGCGGCAAAAACTACGCCGCACGCAAACAACCATGCACGCGACAACGGGTTTTCTCTAGCGAAGCTGGAATCAACAACCGTGCTCCTGGGTGGTCAGCATCCTGTGACGGGACCTCGCGGGACGCCTCTCACGCTGCGGACTCCAGCGCGGCATGGCGCGAGAACTGCTGCACAGCATAACGCTCAATCTGCGCTTTTTGGAACAATGTGCAGCAAATCCCGCGGTCACGGCGCGACAGTTCAATCAGAGGGAACAACGGACCATGGAAGAGGAGTTTGTGACCGCTTTTAGGCAGGCAGTAGAACCGTGGTTGGGCGGGTGGACTTTTTGGGGAGTTTCGACCGGGCGCTGGGTGGGCCTGGGAATCGCAATTGCGATTGGCTGGGCGCTCGGCTGGTTATCCGGGTGGCCGGCGAGATTGGTGCTGAGGCGAATCCGTAAGAGCGCTCCCAGCCTCGTGTGGCCGGACGACTTTGAGAAGCACCTGACCGCGCCGATCGCCTGGCTCATCCTGATGGCAACACTGCGAGCAGCAGTTGACCTGCTGACGATCCCGGATCCTGTCGGTGGAATTCTGCGCAAAACCTGTGATGTCGTACTGATGACCTTCGCGGCCGTGCTGGTCATTCGTCTGATTGCGGTGGGCAAGGAATACTTACAAGCAACGCTCACACGTCACGTCGCCAATCCCGGCAAGATTCGGTCGATCAAGACCAGACTGACGATTCCCGCGCGGATCCTTCAGTTCGTTGTAGGTATCGCCGGTGTCGCGCTGGTGCTGCTCCAGTTTCGCGCCGTGCAGGAACTGGGTATGAGCTTGCTGGCTTCCGCTGGATTGGCCGGCGTCATCGTGGGCCTGGCCGCGCAACGCACCGTCAGCAATCTGCTGGTCGGGCTGCAGCTCGCCTTCGCCGAGCCTGTGCGCATCGGTGACACGGTGGTTCTGGAAGGCGAGTTCGGCGAGATCGAACACATGGGGCTGACGCACGTCGTGGTCAAACTCTGGGACCTCCGCCGACTGGTCGTGCCGGTGAGCTACTTCACTGAGAAGCCATTTCAGAACTGGACGATGGGCTCATCCGATGTCATTGGTCCGGTGATCATGTACACGAACTTTACAATTCCCGTTGATGAGGTGCGCGCGGAACTTGAACGCGTGCTGGCGGCGACTGATCTGTGGGACCGTAAGACGAAGGTTCTGCAGGTCACCGACTTGACCGCTGATCGAGTAGAATTGCGTGTGCTCGTCAGCGCGTCCGATAGCGGCCGATTATGGAATCTGCGCTGCCTGGTGCGCGAGGAACTTCTCTCCTGGCTCCAATCACGTGGTCGAGACTATCTACCAGTGAGACGCGTTGAGGATGTCAGCGACAACGGGATCAACGCAGACGGTCGCGCGAAGAGTGTCCTGGCGGGAGCAGACTTCGATGGCTCGACGACGAAGCCTCGATAGCAGCGTTCCGCACCCGCTGGAATGAGTTCAGCCAGAGCGGTCGAACTCAAACCGCGCCGGCCGATTCTTGTCACGTCTGGCAGGTCTTTAACCACGATCGCCGCGCATTGTGAGCAACGCATAACGCTCATATTCAATCTCCGCAGACGTCCGAACGCCCATTCGTCGAAAAACGGGCAGCGGAGGGCACCAGCCGTGAATGGCATGCTGGAGCAAAAAGCCCGCAACCAAGGCTGGCAACGCGAGAAAGCGACGATCGACAGTTACTCCCAAGGTAATTCCAGCCAGCATAACAGTGGCCGCGTTTGCTTCGAGCAGGCGCTCGATATCCCACTCTCGATCAAGTTCGCTCAGGCGCCTTTTAATCGATGCAGGCCCCTCGGACGCGACGCGCATGATGTCTTTCTCCGTCTGCAGACGGATCTGGCGATTGACATGCTCAGCAGTTTGGTCGGGGACTCGGCCAACCGTGGAAGGGATTCTCATCGTTAGTCCTCCATTCAAAATGAATCGAAATCTCTACCCAACTGCCGCAATCACTGTGCCCTGAGCAGGGATTTGAAAGGCCGATGGATGAACGAGTTGAAATCCGGTCGAGGCACTCCATTTGCGAGGCACTCCGGGGAACCGCACAGCGGGTGCGGTGGGACAAACACAACTCAAGAGCCGCGGGGATGTTGCAGATCCTCTGAAGGACACTGACCATGATCCGCGATGTTTCGCACGCTTCGACGCCGATTGATCATGGCTGGCTCTCGCGCGAACGCTCGGTCGCTCTGGCGCTGGTCGCCATTACCGTCGTTGTGATCTACTTGTGCTACCGCGTCATTGCTCCGTTTTTGCCCGCGCTCGCATGGGCACTCGCACTCGCGGTCATTGTGCATCCGCTGCACCTCTGGATGCGATCATGGATGCGTTGGCACTCGCCAGCCGCCGCGCTGTCCGTCGTGTTAGTTGGATTGACCATCATCGTGCCTGTCACCTTCGTAACGCATCAGTTGGTTCGCGAAGCGCGCCATGCACTGGGGACCGTACAGGGAGAGCTGGAGTCGAGTGCCTGGCGGGCCCGCCTTGAGCAACATCCGAGGCTCAAGCCGGTAGCGTCCTGGGTCGAAATGCAACTTGGACTTCCAGCTACAAAGGAGCCTGAGACGAATCAATCCGGCCCCTTCGATGCGACATCGAAAGACACATCGACTGCGTCAGCGCCGCAGTCATCCATGTACTCTGGCCCAGCCCAAGGCGCGGTGAACGTACTCGCTCAAGGAGTGAGTTCCGTGTTGTCGAACTTCACATGGCTGGCGATGCAGCTCTGCATCGCGCTGCTGGCTCTGTTCTTCTTCTTTCGCGATCGCGAACAAGCCCTCCAAACCCTGCGTTCGTTAATGCCGTTGTCCGAACGTGAAACGGACGACGTCTTCAAACGAGTGACGGAAACGATCCATGCCACGATTTACGGTTCGCTCATTGTCGCATTGGTTCAGGGCACAATGGGCGGATTGATGTTCTGGTGGCTGGAATTGCCCTCACCACTTTTCTGGGGAGCCGTCATGGCACTGCTCGCCGTCGTGCCCATGCTGGGAACGTTCGTCGTGTGGGCTCCCACCGCCGCCGTTCTCGCCCTGCAAGGAAACTGGACCAGCGCTTTGGCGCTGGCTGCGTGGGGCGGCATTGCGATCGCACTCATCGACAACGCGCTGAATCCATTCCTTGTTGGTAAGAGACTGCGATTCCATACGCTGCTGGTGTTCATCGCGCTGGTCGGTGGTCTGGCAGCCTTCGGGGCTTCGGGAATTATCCTGGGACCGCTCCTGCTCGCCATCTCCGATGCTCTGCTGGATGTCTGGCGCCGGCGCACCGCCTACGGTGGCACGGTTGAGTTGGAACCGGAGCGTCAGTCTGCCACACGCATCGAAATCTAAAGCACCGCGATGCGGCGGACACGCAAAGTTCATCGCAAGCCCGTTTCGGAGGTCCGCAGAGCGGACCCTGAGAACCTGTCACCAGTGCTCTGGCGGCACAAGAAGTGCCATCACTCCCTATGAATTCTGTCTGCTGACTTTCAACCGACGGACTCCTTCTGTGTGAAGTGATTCCATGGCGAAACCACTCGCTCAATCGAACCACCCCGCTGCATACTCGTCAGGCTCGTCACCTTCACCAGCCTCACGCAGTTTGCAGGATTGGGTTTGCGAGCACTCAACAGCACTCAATCGCGCTGCGGCGATCGGTATTGTGGCCGCATTCGCGACGATTGTGTGGACACTGCCCATGCGCGCGATCGCGTCGGTGATACAAGACACCGCACAGGATTGGGGCGCTTGGGGGTTCGCGGTGTATGTGCTCGCCTATATCGTGATGGGCGTACTCTCAATCCCGGTCTGGACGATGCCCTTTGTAGCCGGGGCTCTGTTCGGGCCGATCTGGGGCACTGTGCTGAGTTCTCTCTCCTGCGTGATTGCCGCTGGCCTGTGCTTCGTGATCGCGAGGGCGTTCCGCACGACCCGGATGCGCCAGTGGCTGGAGTCATCACCGCGTCTTCGCGCGCTTGAGCAAGTCGTTGTCGAAAGTAACTGGAAGATTGTCGCCGCTGTTCGACTTTCGCATTTCATGACGTTTGGAATGCAGAACTATGCCTTCGGTCTAACAGCGATCGATTTCAAGACCTACCTGCTGACGACGTGGCTGGTGACGCTTCCCGGCACGGCGCTGCAGGTCTACATCGGACATCTTGGATTCTCCAGCATGGAGGTCTGGCAGGGCGAGTCCGTCGATTGGCTTGGCTGGAGCCTGCGCGTTGGCGGACTGATCGTCATGGCGGGAGCCGTGGCCTACTTCGGATACCGCATGCGTTCAGCCTATCGCCAGGCCTTGACCGAGCCACTACACGCCGAGTTGGCCAGCCAGCAGGTTCGGCCAACAGACGCATCCGGCTGGCCTTGGGCAACTCTCGTCCTGACAGTTGCCGCCGCCGTATTGATGGCTGTCGCTGCGGGAATCGCTGTGGACCGCGATGCAATCTATCAGTCCATCGAACGTGCGCAAGGCGCAACGAACTCTGCTCTAACGAGGTGCGTCACATGAACATTGTAATGGTGACGAATACTTATACTCCTCTGATCAACGGTGTTGTACGCAGCATCATGTTGCTGGCGGAAGAATTGCGCCGACGCGGTCATCGAGTTCTGGTTCTTGCCCCGCAGGCCGACGCAAGTTCCGAGGAAGAAACGGACGTCATCCGACTACCGGCAATCCAGAGTTTCAACGGCAGTGACCTCTCAGTCAGCCTGCCCGTGTCGTCGACTCTCTGGGAACGATTGGACGCCTTTCGCCCGGATGTCGTGCACGCGCATCATCCGTTCTTGCTCGGAGCCACCGCCGCACGCATCGCTTCTCACTACCAGATCCCACTTATTTATACTCATCATAAAATGTGGGAGCATTATACTCATTATGTTCCCGGCGATTTTCCCGCCTTGCGGCATTTTGTAGTCGAGCTCACAGTCGGCTACTGCAACCTCGCCAATGCGGTCATTGCCCCCAGTAGAAGCACTGCGGCGATTCTACGCAGCCGAGGTGTGGAATCCCTGGTCGCAGTAGCGCCCGGCGGAGTTGATTCGGAATCGTTCCGGAACGGCGATCGAACCGCGGCACGCCGCCGCTGGAACATTTCAGATCAGGCTTTTGTTGTCGGGTCCGTGGGCCGCATGGCTCCCGAAAAGAACGTGGTTTTCCTGGTCGAGTGCCTGTGTGAATTCCTCCGGAGGAACCCTCACGCCCACTTACTGCTGATCGGTGACGGTGTTGAACGGGATGAACTGGAAGAACGCCTCGACCAGCGAGGTCTCCGTGGGCGAGCGCACTTCACGGGAGTTCTCGGCGATGCTGAACTGTCCGACGCCTATGCGGCGATGGACGTGCTGGCGTTTGCGTCGCATACCAACACTCAGGCACTCGCGATCCTGGAAGCGATGTCCGCCGGAGTTCCCGTGGTCGCGATTGATGCCCCCGGTATTCGGGAAGTCGTGAGCGATGGCGAGAACGGCCGCTTGCTGCGAACGGAAAGCAAGCCGCTGTTCGTGAATGCTCTGGAGCAACTGATGTCGTCTTCGGTCAGGCAAGACTACGCGAAGGCAGCCCGGGCTACCGCCGAAACACATTCAGTTGCGGAATGGGCTGAGTTAACTCTCGCCGTGTATCGGCAAGCCGGAGATACGCGCGGCCAAGCCAAAGAGGTCGAGTCAAGTGCGTGGGACAAAGCCCGTGAACGTATCGAACTGGAGATGAGCCTGTGGAAGAATCGCGCACGTGCCGCGGGAGCTGTTCTCACAGACGGCCGACATCCATCGCGCGTGCCCGGCTTGAAACATGTCTTCAAATGGTGGCGACGCTTTCGACGCTGGGTCAGCCGTCGAGAATGGACCGTGCGGCTGCTGGATCTCCCAGTCTCACAAGGCACGACGGATGAGCCGGGACTGGTCATCCTCCAGATCGATGGACTCGCACGGAACCAGCTTGAACATGCCATCCAGAGGGGCCGGATGCCGTTCGTCCGCAAGCTGCTGCAAAAAGAATCTTACCGCCTGGAGACGATGTACTCGGGACAACCCGCAACAACACCCGCAGTACTGGGCGAACTCTTTTACGGCGTTGAACAGGCTGTTCCCGCGTTCGGTTTTCGGGATCACCGCAGCGGCGCCGTCGTCCAGATGTTTATGCCCAGCATCGCCGCGCAAGTTCAAAGTGAGCTATCTCAACAAGGAGAAGGCTTGCTTGAAGAAGGCTGTATGTACTGTGACATCTACTCCGGTGGTGCACACGACTCAAGCTTCTGTCCGGCTACTACTGGTTGGCGCAATTTCGAAGAGGCCGGATTGTGGCAATGGTTTGCATTATTATTGTTAAATATATCCAGCCTCTTTCGCATTATCACGTTAGCGATAGCAGAGTTCTTTCTGGCGTGCTGGGATTGCGTGCATGGTATCAGCCGAGGCTTCGAGGTTGTGCACGAATTGCTCTACATCCCGCGCCGAATGATCGTGAATATCGTCATGCGCGAGATGGTTTCGATCGGCGCTGAGGTTGATGTCACGCGAGGAGTTCGCGTGCTGCATGCGAACTTTCTGGGATATGACGAGAACTCGCATCGACGCGGTCCGGGTTCGCTGTTCGCGCATTATACCTTGCGTGGAATCGATCGGGCGATCCGTCGCATCTGGAACGCCGCCCATGCTTCGCATCGTCGCAATTATCACATCTGGATTATGGCAGACCACGGGCAGGAGCACGTTATCCCGTATCTCAACGAGTACGGCCGCAACATCGATGACGCAGTCAAAGAACTTTATGGCAAGACACCGCATCCCACTCCCAAGCGAAGAAACGACCCGTCAAATCTCGGTGCGCAGTTGGAAAGATCCCGCTGGATCCGTCGACAGAAGTCGTTCATGGATTCACTGCCGCTGATCGGCACATCAGCCGAGGTCGACGAGCCCATCACCGTCGCCAGCGGACCGTTGGGTTATGTCTATTGGCCCGACCCGCTGGACGGGAATCGCACGGACGAAATTGCGCGACGACTCGTTGCAGAGGCGAAGGTACCGCTGGTGCTGGCATCCATCGACAGTCACGTCTGGGCCTGGACCGAGCAGGGGCGGTACTCCCTGCCGGAACAGGCTGCCGAGTTCCTCGCGGTGAATCATCCCCATTTGAATGACGTTGCGCGTGATCTGACCAAACTGTGTTCACACCCGGACGCTGGCGATTTCGTGATCGCTGGGTGGAGAAAGCAGCAACAGCCGTTGTCATTCGTCAGTGAGAGCGGTGCCCACGGCGGCCCCGGTCCCTGCGAGACTTCAGGTTTTGTGCTGCTACCAGCCGATGCCCCCTTCCCCGACCGCCGGTCCGGTACGTTCCGCCCCGGCACACTGCGACGCATGGCGATGACTGTCCTGCGCCGCGGCCCGCTCGGCATCCCCGAGCGGGCGGAGTTCAATGAAACTCCGTCGCTGCGGGTCGTCACCTATAACGTGCATAGCTGCATTGGCCTGGACGGCCGCCTGTCACCATCTCGAATTGCCCGAGTGCTGGCATCGCTCGCACCCGACGTCATTGCGCTGCAGGAACTGGACGTCTTGAGGCACCGCAGCGGCTTCGTCGATCAGGCCCAACAGATTGCCCATGCCTTGGAAATGGAGCTGCATTTTCACCCGTCCTTCCAGGTTGAGGAGGGCGGATATGGCAATGCGATTCTCAGCCGTTTACCGATGAAGGTCATCAACGCAGGGCCGTTACCGCAGGGACCTCGCAAAAGAGAACCACGCGGGGCGTTGTGGGTCGAGATCGATGTCGGAGGCACGCCTCTGCAATTCATCACGACACATCTGGGGACTTCGCCAATCGAGCGAGTAGTCCAGGTTGACCACCTTCTAGGTCCCGAGTGGCTTGATCACCCTGGCTGTACTGGCCCACTTGTTCTGTGCGGTGACTTCAACGCAATGCCAGGATCACCTTCCCACCGCCGGATGTGCGCGCACCTGCGTGACGCGCAGTTGCTCTTGAAGGACCATCGCCCCCGCCGCACCTGGTTTGGCCCCCTGCCCCTGACGCGCATCGACCACGTCTTCGTCGATGATCTCGTCCAGGTGAAAGCCGTTGACGTCCCGCGTTCTCAACTCTCAAAGATCGCCTCGGACCACCTGCCGCTGGTCGTGGAACTCGAACTTACGCCCGTTGATGTCAACGACGATCAGGCAGTTAGCAGCCTTACGACAGCCAGTTCCGATGCCTGAACCCCCGCACGCTGCCCCTGCTGGGTAGCAAATCGGCAGCAAAACGAAGCCGGCAAGACGAACGGCATTCAAACTTCTGCAAAGCGAAAAGGCCGCAAAATGCCGTGGAAAACAGCACGTTGCGGCCTCTTGCGAAAGTAGGGCCTCCGGGATTCGAACCCAGAACCAAGCGATTATGAGTCGCCTGCTCTAACCGTTGAGCTAAGACCCCGTCTGTTGCTTCGTTGCAGTTGACACCGCCGGAGAGCGATGGGCTCGCGAAGCCGCAACAGTATCCTGATGCCGGGATGAGAGTTCAACGAAGGCGGTGTCCCCAGTTGCGAGTCCGTCCTCGACTGCCCGAACACCTCTGACGGCCGCGCGCGGCCGTCGACGTCCGGTCCGGGGTCAAATTGAGACGCGGGAAGCTATGGACGAAGGGGACTAACGATCCTTCAGGTCCGTCAAAGGATTGTTTTTGTGGTCGGGATTGTACTGGCCTTCGCCGCCCTGGCGTCTCCGACCGTGGAACCACTGCAGGTTCACTCGAGACCACGGCAGCTTGTAGTCGTAACCCCAGGTACCTTCGCACTGATAGCAGCGGCTCTCGCCACCATAGGCGGCTCCACCACCAACGTAGTAACCGGTGTAATGGCGATCATCCGGGCAGCGTGCCCAGGGAGCGACCAGGTGCGGACATCCGGCGCGGCCCAATTGCTCTTCACGAGGCAGCGGTTCTTTGGATGTTTCCCAAAGGTGATAGCCAAAGAATCCGGTACGCGGATTCAGATCAAACTTGTACCACGGATAGCATGCCGACTCATCTTCCTGAGCAGAAGCGGCAGTGGCAAAAACGCTCAGCGCGAGCACTGCAAAGCAGACTGTGCGCAGCATGATGATCTCCCTATCAACGCGGCGGCTCGGAACGAGACTTCGGACGTCACGAATCATTTGTGTGTGGATATGAAAAACCCCAGGCGCTTGAGACCTGGGGCTTTTTCACACATCAAATTGTCTGTGACGCGATTGTCTGGCGTGGTTCACTGACGAGGGATTCAAGCCCGTTGGTTGGATGCTGTTTTTTCGCGACTCATTCGCGGGACAAGGCCGCAGCTTAACCACGTGGGTTGCGTAGGAACTTGAAGTTCGGCAGTCGAACACCGTCGACGAACAATTGATCGGCAGTTCTCACCGTTGAGGGAGGCATGAATCCCTGCGCGCCGGAGAAGGTTACCACGTCGTCCTGATCGACACCGTCGCCAGAAACGCCAAAACCTCCCACCAGCCGCCCGCCCTTATAGACCGAAGTGCTGCCAGGGAAGAACACGATGCCGTTCTGGTTGGCGAGATTACCAGGATCGCGGAAGTTCGACGCCGGGAAGAACGCGTCATGACCCACCACCGACGTGTTGGGATCGAACAACTGATTCGGTGCCAGCGGCAGTCCCTTCTTGTTGAACTCGTTGGCGCTGATGAATGCCGTTGATTCAACAATTCGAACCTTGTTGGCCTGACCAACCGGAGTGACTCCGATCACTCGCCCGATGTCCTTTAACTGGCTGAACGCGCCGACGGCTGCGTTATCGACACCCGACGGGAATCGCGGCTCGGCCAGGAAGCGGAACGTACGATTGGTAAAGGAAGATCCCGCTGGCAGCAGACTGGCCGCCTGGCTGGACGCGGCTCGCACACGGTCTTCGGGCTGAATTGCCGCGGCATCCGCGTAGTAGGCCGTGTTTCGAGCCTTCGCGACAGCCACGTCTATCGAGAAGATCGTCGCATCGCTCTGGCGGAAGACTCCCAGCACGTCGCCGTTCTTGTCGGCAACGGCAAAGACCATCTGAGTTCGTTGACCCAGCGGCAATCGAATCGCAGCGCGGTCGAGGTTGGCCTCCGTGATACCCTGCTGCACGATCCTCATCACGTCCGCTGTGGTGATATCTGGTCCGGGTACGCCGTCGTAGTCGCCACCATTGTGAGGCGCGACGAGCCAACCGCTGGCGACACCCTTGCCGTCGATCGACCGAGCGCCACCCGTCGTGACGATTTCATTGGCCGGGTCAGTCGGCAGGACCGCCGGATTCGCTGTCAATCGGCTGTTCGCGACTCCAGTGCCCAATCCGCGACCGAATTGCAGCAGTTGCTGCACACCGAGAATACCAGGAATCGGCCCTACGACTTCCAAAGAGATACCGACGAGGTCAAGACGTCCGAAGGGGATATCGAGAGTCGGCACGGGGTTGATTGTGATGTCAGCGCCGGCGGCACCCATATTCTGAGCGGTGATACTGCCGCCCGCCGTAGCCACAGCGATGAATTCCGCCTCCAGTACTTTGGGAGCGTTCGTGCGTTGAGCTTCGGTCTGGCCAATGCCCGGGATGAAGTTCTGCTCGAAGTCGGCGGATCCAGTGGTGCCGGGGAAGAAGACTCCGACGCCGCCAATCAGCGTGTCTCCCACACCATTGCCATTGGTGTCGCGATAAAGCGGGACACCACCAGGCAGCGTAGCGATGCCGCGAGACTGAGCGGCTGGGAACACGCCTGACACCGTGCCATAGGACTCGGGCGCGTTCATTGGAACGTCCGCCGCCATCGTGACGGTGCCTTCAGGCACGCCCATCGCATTCACTTCCAGGACATCATCGCCGTCCATGTCCTTGATGAGGTTGCTCAACGGGACATTGAACCGCGATGGCAGCGTGATGTTGTCGCCTCCTGTGCGACGATTACCGTCGAGTCCAGGATGGACGAGGCTGTCACGATTGGTGTGCTCAATTCCGAAGAGATCGACCGGAGGTGTGTTCGCGACAGCGGCCGGGAAATGCCCGCCAACACCGATCGGCGCGACGAAGCCCGGGCCGCGAATAAACTGATTCGGGCTGTTGGGATTAGATGCGACTTCGCGGTAGGTGATCGTCGTCTGGCTGATGTTCCGAATCGTGCGCGATGTCAGTGGAGTGCCAGCACCGGTTCCTCGGAAGTCGACACCGTTGTTCGCAAAGAACGCGGCCGTGCGAGCCTTCGCGACAGCACCATCAATTGCAAACGTGCGAAGTTCGGGATTGCCCTGAATTCCTGGGGCGAGTCCGTCTTCCATGCGCACACCGAGAATGTTTCCGGCGCGGTCAACAATGGCGATGATCGCATCGCGGCTGGGGGTCACGGCGGTGGCGAAGTTCAGCAGGGCGCGGACTTCAGCGGCGGTCAGTTGCGGTGCTCCGGTCAACATCGCGTGCAGTTCGTAAGTTTCAACCTGAGCGGCATCGCTTGGCGACAGCGCCGCGAACTCATAGTTCTCAGCGGAGTAGCGAATCGCGTCGATTGTACGTTCCTGGTCATAGGTGCCATTCATGATGTCACCAGTGCCGGTGTTCGACGCATCTTCCCCACCTAAGGTGTGACCGATCTCGTGAGCGACAACAGTGAAGACATCATAGCCCTGATTGTCCCCGACGTTGCCGAGCACAGTGTCCCAGGTGTCCGCCTCATCGAGCCAGACAAGTCCCGTGACTGAAGTCGCATTACCGGTCGGATCAGAGATCGACAAACCACCGCCAACGGCCAACGTTCCACCGTCAGCACTTTCATAGCCCATCGCGGTCAGATCGCCCTTACCGATAGTAACCACTTCATGGTCGGGCGCGGTCGTGTCGCGGACGAACTGCACCTTACCGTTGGTGGCTTCGGTCCAGGCCTGCAATGCTGACTGCGCGGCAGCCTGCTCGGCCGGATTGATCTCGTTCGAGATGCCGTCCACGTCGCGGAAGTCATAGCGCACGACCACAGGTTGAGAAGCCTGTGAGAACCAGGCTTGGCCAAGCGGCGCGGAGACAGCCGCGTTCGAGGATGAGTTACCGTTGAAATAGGACTGCTCCAAAGCCTGCATCCAGGCTGCGGCGCCCGCGTCATCGTTCCCCGCCCCGCCCGTGGAGAAGACCGGTCCGGCGGCGGCAGTCGGCTTTGGACTTTCAGACGGCGCACCCGTGGCTGCGAACGTGATATCGATGGCGTGAGTTAAGCCAGCGCTGGGACCGTGGTCCTGGGATTGGTATGGATTTGCGACAGTGGACGAGGTGGCCAGCCGCTCGTCAGACAGTTCGTCTGCGTCTGACGTGGTAGCCCGTTCGCTGTCCCCTGCTTCGGCTTCTGCGGCTGCATCTTCAGCCAGTGCGTCGCCCAACTGGTCGTCTCCAACGTCTGACGTATCTTCGAGGTCGATCTCGACCGCGCGCGGCTTCGCCGGTTTCTTCACCTCGACGGTGTTGGAAAACTCGTCAGCCGGTTGCCCCGACTGTTGGGGAGCATGGCCCCGTCGAACGGCTTCATCCTCGGCCAGCTTTTTAGCTTGCTTGGCGGCAGCAGCTTCGGCCTCGTTCTGAATCCGCTCAATGTCTTCAAAAGCCGCGTCGACGTTCGTTTGAGTTGCGCGCTGGCCTTCGGGAAGAGCGATCTCGACGGCTGGCTGATCTTGAGTCTGGACGGGCGTCAGTTCGTTGATGGCTTCAACGGGCAGCAGTTCCCCCGCCAATGTGCCGGTGGGAGTCGGAATGCTCCCAAGCGGAAGACGCGATTCCAGATTTTCAATGCTCGCCGGGCCAAACGAAGTCGGCTGGCGGCGCTGCAGAGGTCGCTTCAAATGCTTCAGACGAAGATGGGTTCGTTGCCACCACAACACGTCTTGTCTCCTCAAAAAGCACACTGGCAATGCCCGCGACAGTGGATCAACCTTAGACGTGGGGTGCATGGCTGCTGTTCCCCCCGAATTGCCAGGTTGGTCCAACGAGTCGACGGGAGTTCGCACGCAGGCGCGCAAACCCGTTTATCGACATCGGAAACGGGGAGATTGCGGGGCAACCGGATCTTGCGGATGAGTCAAAAGAACACAGCTTTAACGATTCTTTGATTACCTGGATTGCCAAGTCAGCCCCCGCCCGGCTCTCAACCGGTCGCTTTTTTGCCGAGAGAGCCGAAGATCCCGGAACTGGCCTCGAACAACCGGCGTCTGAAAGTCAGCTCGATTGGAGAGGGGACAGTTTCAAACTGGCCAGTTCGATGACAGGCACCTGGCCGGCGCGGGACTGTCCCCTCCCCAATCGGACCGATAAAGTCCCACTTACGTACTCAGCTAAAGCCAGATTCTTGAGGTTAGACGACCTCTCTGAATCTGGACCTGATTGGGCCGATTCTGGCATTTTAGAGCATATTCAGCAGGCTCAGCTGACTTTGCCTCAAGTGATCCAGAACGGTTACAGATCGAAAGGGTGATGAAGCCATGAACGGCAAATTTACCGATGACCGCTTGTCTGCCTACTTCGACGACCAAATGACGCTCGAAGAACGTGCAGCCTTTGAACAAGAACTGGCAGCCTCTCCTGAGCTGCGATCAGAACTGGCGACTTTCCGCCAGATGTCTGAACTGTTGCATCAGATTCCGCAGGCCAAGGCGCCCGTGGAGCTCTTCCCGTCGATCATGCGGGGTATTGAGCGAGAGACGCTGCTGCCCGCCGCTGAGGCACCCGCGTCCCGCAAGCTCCGCTGGCGAAACCTCGTCGCGGTCGCTGCTTGTGGACTGGTCGCTGCGGTTGCCGCGAGTTCGTTCTTCGCGAACAACCAGCAGGTTGCTCGGAACGATAACAATGAGACAGCCCCGGTCAGCCGTTCGGTTGAGCAGAGCAGACAACTGGCGAACAAGAATCAATCTGTCGTCGGTGAAGAGTCCCGCGACAAGACTCAAGAGTTTCAGATCGATCCACAAGATCTGGCGACGGCGAAGCCCGGTGATCAGATCGCGGCGAAATCAACTGATGGCGTCTCTGTAATCCGCCTGACCGTTCTGGATCTGAAGGTCGAAGCGACCGCCCTGCGAGCCTTGCTTGCGGGTGCGGAAATCAAGCCGCTGACGAACGATACGGAAGAAGTTGCCAACGGCCTGGTGGCTGTCTATGTGCAGTCGGACGCCGCGAAGATTGCGACCGCTCTGGAGAAGATGAACAAGGAACTGGGCATCGAATCGATGTCGTCGCCCGTGACTTTGGAAGCTTCGGACCCCAAGGTGCAGGAAGTTCTGGCTGGTGCGAAGGGTGCCGCTGATAACACTCAGCAGACCGTGGCTGTGAAAGCCGAAAGCGAACTCGATCTGCTGACCCAGAAGGCTGAGAAAGCGGACGCGAAAGCGATTCCGGTGGCCATGAAGGGTGCTAAGCGAGTGATCTTCCTGATCTCGAAACCAGCTCCGAAGGCTGGCGACAAAAACACCAACGGCGCCTCAGCCTAGACAGCCTGCAGGTCGTACGTGGGAATCCCAATCAGCCGAGTTGCCCTTGCCGGTAGCTCGGCTGATTGTGTTTTAAGGCTGGTGCGAAGCTGTCTACGCGACGAAGTGCTCGCGAACCAGGCGCTTGAAATCGGGGAGGTCGCGGACCTTGTGGATCGCGTCCCGGAACGTGTTGAAGTCCGGCAGATGTTTGGCAAAGTAGCAGCTTGTCCGCGCCAGGCGACGCTGGGCAGCCGCAGCTCCGTAATAACGGAATTCACCTTCGACGAGTTGCAACACCGCGCGGCCGCGTTCGCTGGCGGATGGTGCAGCCAACTGAGTTCCCGTCGTCAGCGCGCGAATTTGCTGAAACAGCCACGGATTGCCAAGACAACCGCGGCCGATGGCAACTCCGTCCGCGCCGGACTCGTTCAGGAATCGAACGGCGTCAACCGGTTCTCGCACGCCGCCGCTGCCGATGACCGGGATCTTCACGGCGGACTTCACGCGTGCAACGACATTCCAGTCCGGGCCACCGACATACGCTTGAGCCACACTGCGCGCGTGCACAATGAGCCCGCCCGCCCCTTGCGCTTCGACTCGTTGCGCGATCTCCACGACCGTTTCGCGATCTCCATCGGGGCCGGACCTTAGTTTGAGCGTGACAGGAATCGAGACCGCTTTGACGACGGCGGCCGTGATGCGTTCGATCGCTTCCGGGTCGGCCATCAAGGCTCCGCCTTCGCCGCGCTGGCAGAGCCGACGAATGGGGCACTCAAAGTTGAGGTCCACCATGTCGAAGCCGAGTTCCTCAACGACACGGGCAGCTTCGGCGAGTTCGTGAGGATCGGCACCGCTGATCTGCCCGGCACGAGGTGACTCTTGCGACGATGTCTGCAGCAGCTTGAGTGCTCGGCGATCGCGCGAGGCGACGTCGCAGGCATCGATCCGCTCGGTGCACACCAGGCTTGCCCCGTACTGCTTCATCAGCAAACGGAAGGGCGGATTGGTGTGCTCCTCCATCGGCGCCAGCGTCAGACCGTGAGCAACGCGAACCGAGCCAATCTTCATGCAGGATTTTTTCGATCAGAGTTTAGGATAGTGGTCAGAGCTTACTGCTTCACGCTGAATATCTCCCCTCGCCCCTCGCCCCTTCGACGCGTTGGCATCGACACAAGTCGCCGAAGTGTGCAGCCATTTTGGCCGAGAAGTGTGCCTTCAAACTTGTGGCAAAGTTGAACCTTCCGCCCCGAAGGGGCAGCCTTATGTTAGCCCAGGGCAAGTTCGCGTCAGCGAACGCCGCCCTGGGTAATCGATTTTGAAACACAACTCAAAGCCCTGTCGGGGCGACGCTGAACCATGTCGGGTCGCGTTCAGCACAAGGCCGCCCTTGCAGATCTCAATGCCTGATGCGAAGTCGACCCAGGGCGACGCTCCCCTTGGTCGCTCTGCCCTGGGCTAACGTAACGCTGCCCCTTCAGGGCGAATCGAGAGTTCACGATCCGTCATTCGAGATTGAACAGCGTGTCGCAACGGCACTCAGTTCAGAGATGTGTAGATACCAATGCCTCAAAGGGCCGAGGGAGGCGAGAACTCATCGCGCGAGGATCGCTGCCATGATCGGGACGCAGTTAGCCGCTGTCCCAAACTCGAGTATTAGGGAATCACGCACCGGTCACTCATGCCAGTTCAATCGCTGCGACCGGCAGGACTGGAAACTGTGCTTTGACAAATTTGACTCACCGATTTCGTGACCTAGGTTTGAAATGTGGGCCATACGTGTTGGCTTCCATTGCTCAATGCTGGCTACAGCGATTGATGGTCGGCAAGGAGACAGATCATGTTCGGATTTTTAGGTGAGTTGGAGGCCTCTGGCATTGCCCAGATGGTCGTGACGTACGTCGTTGCGGCAGCCTGCATGACTCGCTGGTTCTTCGCTTGGCATTAGGTCGCACTGTTCCTCCCCTCAGCGTAAAGGTGACAGCAAACATGGAATGGCACAGCCTGTTCGACAATTGGGAAATCAAGTTTGTCGCGATCACGTTGATTGTCGCGGCAGTCATTGACGGAAAGCAGTTGAAGGTTCCGAACTGGATCACCTTCCCGATGGCTTTCAGTGGATTGATCTACCACGCCGCTTCCGGTGGCTGGGGCACGTGGGCCGAAGGCGGCTTCCTGGGCTCCTTCACCGCGATGTGGGTGGGTCTGGCGACGCTGTTGCCCATCTACGCCGTCGGCGGAATGGGTGCTGGCGACGTGAAGCTGATGGCCGGTATGGGTGCCTGGCTCGCGAATTCCAACCAAACGTGGGAAGCCTTTGTGGTTTCTGTGTTTGTGGGTGCCGCGATGGGCCTGGTGATGGCCGTTCGCAGCGGCAGCTTCTGGCATCACTACGCCAACTTCCAGTTGATCCTCGCCGAGTGGATGACCATTCGCGATCCCCGTGAGCTGTCCCGCATCGCCGCTGAACGTAAGCCAACGATGCGACTGCTGCCCTACGGAATTCCCATCTGCATCGGCTCGATCGGCTACTTCATCTATCGAGGGATGATGATCTGAGCGTGGTGCGAATGGATTTGAACTGACTCACACACACGCGGTGTTGGCTTCGCAGGAAGTCGGCACCGTGTGTTCGTTTCGTGATGCGGCGGCAATCGGAAATCTGAAGTCAATTTTCCGCCGCGGCAAAAAATTCGACCAATACTTGACGTGATGGAGCCTGAGCGCGCGTAGGCGCTCAAGCCGTTTCAAAAGGCATAGGCGTTAAAGGCTGAAGAGTTTGCCACGCCGTTGCCGATCTTCGATTGATGAAGGCGTACTGCCATGAGAATGCGGTCCGTGATGTTGCTGGCCATTGCCGCTGGTTGCGGTCTGGTGGCCATGTTCATCTTCCAGCAAGCCATGCACCGTCCGGCGCAGGCGGAAGTGGAAAACGTCAGCGTTCTCGTGGCTCTGACAGAGATCTCGCCGGGCACGAAACTCGATGACACCAACACCGAGTTCCGTGAATTCCCGATCGCGGTCCTGCCACAACACGCCATTCAAACGAAGGAAGAGTACACCGAGCGTGCGTTGAAAGTCCGGGCGATGCCGGGCGACATCCTCACGCTCGACAAGTTGAGTCGGAAAGGTCAGCACGGAGCGTCGAACGACATTCCGGCTGGCATGGTGGCGGTCACGATCCCCGTCGATAGCGCACAGTCGAGTGCTGGTTTGCTCCAGCCTGGCGACCGCGTCGACGTGATGGTGACCTACCGGTCTCTGCATCAGCAGGGATTGGGCAAGGAAATCAAGACGGTGCTGGAGTACGTGGAGGTGTTCGCGACCGACAAGACTCGCGAAGCCGCTGTCGTGGCTGATGGCAATGCAAAGACGATTACGTTGTTAGTGAACCCGGAGCAGGGCAAGTTGCTGAATCTCGCGACCGAGATCGGCAAGCTGCACCTCGCGATGAGATCGAAGGAAGATTCCAAGGCGCGCGTGCCAGATCGGGAGCGTTTCCGGCCTGAAGAGGCTGAAGCGGCTCAGGCTCTGGCTCAATCGGAGAGTAAGGACGGAGCGAAGGATCAACCGAACAAGCAGGACGCGTTGGCGGCATTCCTGGCAACTCAGCAGAACACTGTGACGCAAGCCAAGAAGGTCACCAAGACGCCGGAAGACAGGGAGCCAGTGGCTCCCAAGTGGAAGGTTGAGATCTTCGCAGGCGACTCGAAACAAGTGAGTGAAGTGGACTTTGAAGAGCAGGACTTGCCAGCGGACTACGTGAAGCAACGCGATGCGTGGAAGGCTCGGCAGGCCAAGAAGCAGAAACAAGGACAACCGGAAGGCAGTTCAAACCCGCTGGTGAGTGGTATCAAGTCACTCTTCAGTCCGGGCGAGGCAGGTGAAGCGGCCGAAGAAACCGTCGAACCGAATGAACCACCTCAACTGTAAGACGGACAACGAATAGAGAGCGTCAGGCTGATCGTTCGGTCGGCCTGACGAGAGTTGATGGATGAGTAACCCGGTTCGGAGAGCCGGGTGAGGGAACTCTGATCCCGTGCGATGTACGGGACATAAAGAGGTGCAGGGATGCAATTCACATTCACGATGCGGCGGTGGCTGGTCATGCTGGCCTGCTGTCTGGGAGCCAGTCTCAGCCCGAGTATGCCTGCGCATGCTCAGGCTCCGTCGGCGGCGCCTGAAGGTCAGCAGTCGATCGCCGAACATACGGTCGTGATTACGGGTCGCAAGACGCAGGTGGAGATCGTTGAGCGGTTCTCAAAGCTCATTGAAGCTCCCGCCAAGCTGAAGCGCGTCGATGGCTTCGACCCCGAAATTTGCACTGTCACGGCCGATACTCCGCGCCGCATTCGCGTGCAGGCGTTGATGCAGGGTCTGACGGTCATTGTGCTGACCGACGAAAACAACAAGCAGTATCAGATTGAAGTGTTCGTCAAAGGCGACGCGCGCCATTTGCAGGCTGTGATCAACAGCCGCTTTCCGGACTCTTCCATTGAGGCCTACAAAGTTCAGGAAAGCGTCGTGCTTGCCGGTTGGGTCAGCCAGCCGGACCATATCACTCAAATTGTGGAAATCGCCGAACAGTTCTTCCCGAAGGTGTTGAACCAGGTTCGCGTCGGTGGAGTGCAGCAGGTCAAGCTGAAGTGCAAGATCATGGAAGTTCAACGCTCGCGCCTGCGACGTATGGGCTTCAACTTCCTCGCGAACAAATTCGACGGCGGCTACGTCGCCAGTACGCCGGGCCAACTGACAACGCTGGGCAGTGCTTCATTGAGCCCTGGTAGCAGCTCGGCAGGTCTCACGGCCGCCACGATCGGTGCTGCTTCGCTGGCGTTCGGTGCTGTGACTGACTCCTTCGCGATTCAAGCCTTCCTGGATGCGCTGCGTCAGGAAGAACTGTTGAAGATCCTGGCCGAGCCAGTGCTGACGACGATGAATGGCCGCCCGGCCGTGATGCTGTCCGGTGGTGAGTTTCCGATCCTGGTGCCTCAATCACTCGGTACAACGACAATCGAATGGCGCGACTTCGGCGTGCGCATGGAAACGGTGCCGATCATCCTGGGTGATGGCCGTGTCCGCATGGAAGTGATGCCCGAAGTCAGCGAACGCGACTTCGCGAACGCAGTCACCATCAGTGGTACCTCGGTGCCCGGCCTGACCGTGCGTCGTGTGAACACGCAAGTTGAAATGAAGTTTGGACAGACACTGATGCTCGGTGGACTGCTCTCATGGCGTCAGACGGCTCAGACGCAGAAGATTCCGTTCCTGGGTGAACTGCCCTACGCCGGAGCTCTCTTCCGCCGCGTGCGTTATGAAGACGTTGAAACCGAACTCGTGATCCTGCTGACTCCGGAACTGGTTGCTCCACTGGACGCCAATGGAATTCCATCCGGCGGGCCTGGCCGCTTCACAGACATTCCGACGGATCGCGAACTGTTCGGTTACGGCCTGATGGAAGTGCCGTCTTACGGTGAGCGTTGTGATATGTGTGACGGCAAGGGTTGCCCGAGCTGTCAGCATCAGGTGCCCATGCAGCCCTTCACGCTGCCCATTCAGGAATCTCATCAACCTCCGCTGCCCCAAGTTGACGGTGGTAGCGATCCTGCGACGCCTGTGTTGCCACTTGCTCCAGCTCCCGGAGATTCCGCGCAACGGACTAGCACTCGTGCCAACTCGGCCGTAGCCAACAGTGGCTCTCGCAACGGTGGCGGTCAGCAGGTGGGACATACTCAAGGCAACACCAGCCGCAACTCGACTGCGAATTCCAACGCGAACTATACGGCGCCACCCACGCCGCCGGCCTATTCCCGCTCCACTCAAATTGGAAAACCAACCTCGAAGAGTTCTCCCAAAAGCCGACCGGCTCTGATTGAGCCGTAAAGAGACTGACAAATAACTGAATGAGTGGTGCAAAGGCACGGGAGGGCGAGGCTCCTGCCGAGCCGCTGCAGCCACATGAGACGGCTCGGCATGAGCCTCGCCCTCCCAAACTTTGCCGTGGCAGCTCTTTACCAGACCTATTTCCCTTTAGATCTGATTCTCAGATGAAACACGTCATTCGACTCGCGATCGTCGACCCGAAAGATTCCAGCCGCGGTTCGTTGAAGAACCTGTTGCTCGGTATCGATACGGTCTGGCTCGACGCGGAATGCTCGAACTACGAGTACTTCGCCGACGTGGCCATGCAGACTCAACCAGACATCGCGTTGATCTCGCTGGACGCCAATCCCGAAGCCGCGTTGGAACTGCTGGCTCGCCTGGTGAGGGATCTTCCCAGTTGCAGTTGCCTGTGTATCAGCGCCTCTACCGAAGGCAGTCTGATTCTGCGGGCGATGCGTAATGGAGCGAAGGAGTTCCTGAACTTCCCGCTCAACCTGGAAGACTTCATGGCGGCGCTGGATCGCATTCGCCAGACGCTGGGCGGGCGTGGTGGAGACAGCCCGAACAAGCAGTCGCAGGTCATCACGATCACGGGCGTCTGCGGCGGCGTGGGTTGTACTTCTCTCGCGATCAATCTGGCCTGCATCCTGGCTCAGCAACCGCGCAACAACGTGGCCATTCTGGACCTCGACCTGGCGCTGGGCGATGCCGACGTGTGGCTCGACATCATTCCCGATTACACCATTCAGGACGTGGCCGAGAACATCAATCGCCTCGACTACGCGTTGCTGAAACGCTCGCTGACGAAGCACGACTGCGGTGCGTTCCTGCTGCCGCGACCCGTGCACATGGAAACTCGCCCGCCGTTTACTCCGGATGAACTGCGTCGCGTGATCGCGCTGCTGAAAGCCACCTTCACGCATCTGGTGATCGATATCAGCAAGTCGTTCTCGGCACTCGACATTGCCGCGATGGAAACGTCGGATTCAGTGCTGCTGACAACACAACTCGACCTGCCGTGTCTGCGCAACGTCGTGCGTCTGCTGCAGTTCTTCGACACTCAGGAGAAGCTGGCCGACAAGGTCAAGGTCGTCGTGAATCGACTCGGTCTGCAGGACACGCAGATCAGCCTGAACAAGGCTCTGGAGACCATCGGCCGTCAAGTCTACTGGCAGGTGCCGAACGATTACGGAACGATGGTCGAATCGCGCAACAACGGCGTGCCGCTGGTGACTTACGCTCCGAAAGCGAAACTCACGCGAGAACTGGAACGCCTCGCCTTATCGCTGGATGGCAATCACACCGGCGAGAAGACCATCACGCAGGAAGAGCAGAAACCCAAGAAGCGTCTTTTTAGCTTCCTGGGCGGCTCTAAATGAAGTTGCTTCGTTAGAGAACAGTTTCACGTTTTCTCTCGAAGCTGTCGCGCGACCGCCAAGGCGGACCTCAGCACGTTACCCTGCGGCAACAACCGCAGCGGCTTGACCGTTGTTGGTGATGTTGATGCTCACGACCAGTTTGTTGGCGACCGGGAGCATCTGACCGTGCACAACGTTCAATGGACACGCCGGGTCGGGTGTCTTGAAGTTGAGTGTCGCGGGCACCACTCCATGATTCAGGGCTAGCAGCGACGCCGCGAGTTCCAGCGTACCGCAAGCTGCTCCTGAGTTACCCAGAAAGCTCTTGGGCGCCGTCACCGGGATATCGTCACCGAAGATCTTGCGGATCGCATTGGCCTCAGCGATGTCGATCGTCGGATGGCTCAGGCCGTGTGCATTGATATGGCCGATGTCCTTCGCGCTGACACCCGCTTGAGCTAACGCCTTCGTGACCGCGTTTACGACCGCGACTTCAAAGTTCGGCGTGCCATCGCGGCTGATCGCGCAGGACGAACCGGCACCGAGCAGGCTGCCGAGAATCTTTGCCCCGCGACCCTTCGCGAAGTTTTCTTCTTCCAGAATGAAGCTGCAGGCGCCTTCGCCCACGACTTCACCGCGACGAGTCGCATCGAACGGACGACTCCACGTCGTCGGATCCTCGCCGGGGAAATCAGCCAGTTTGTCCCACAAAGCCGCATGCAGACACTTCACGGCATGAATCCGCACGCCGCAGGTGCCCGCCAGCATGATATCCGCGCGATCGCGTTCGATGATTCGCAGCGCTTCACCGAGCGTCGTGTTGCCGGAAGCCTCGGCCATTGTCAGTGAGTTATTCGGTCCGCGCGCGTCGAGGTGAATACCAATGTGACACGCGGGCATGTTCGGCAGGTACTTCAACAGCCACAGCGGTTCCATGGTGAAGAGCCCGTGTGGGCCCCACTCATTGAAGTCGAAGGGGCCATTCGGCGCCGCCGCAAAGCACGGGTCCTGCAAGGTCGACGGGGGTGACAGCATCTGGTTGGCGCCAAACTCGATACCCAATCGGTCGTGATCCAGTGCCGGGAGATCCAGCCCGGCGTTCGCGACAGCAAGATTCGCCGACGCCGCCCCGACCTGAATCTCGCGGCACATGATGCGGATGCTTTTCCGCTGATCTTTGAGATAGACCTTTTTGGCCGTCTCTTCAGTGAAGTCCTTGACTTCGCCGGCGATGTTGCCGGGCACAGCGGTGGCGCTCAGGCGTTCAATTTTCGACACGCCGCTTTTCTGGGCGGCGATCGAATTCCAGAACGCATCAACCCCAATACCAATTGGGCTGATGATTCCGAGACCGGTAATAACCACGCGACGGCGCGAGCTGGTAGATGTGCTCATAACTCGAAGTGTTATCAGAAAAAAAAGCGGCTGATCGCGAGTGTGACCAACCAATAAGCAGCCGGTGAGTGCTGTCCAGAAACGACAAGGGCACCCAGCCAGCCGAGATTTCAGGCGGGAACGTTATTGGAAAGACATATAGCAAAGAGAACTCGGCCCCCTTTTGCAAGGTTGATGAGCCCTCAACAACCAGACGACAGATGATTCAACTCATCACCGCCGTTTGATTTGTGAAAGAACGTTCGCTCGTCAATGTCCGCCGGAAACGGCTCAATCCATACTGCCAGCAGACGGTGAAGCAGCGTTTTTGACGAACATTTGCCCCTCAGCCCTGATTGAGAACGTGCGGACGTGACCGAAACAGTATGCCAGAAGCAAACTTAGAAAACTCTGCCGAGCATCGCGAGACCGGAGTAGATCTTCGGGTCGACCATCAGGCCACCAGCGGCTTTTTCGTTGAGCCAGGCTCGCAGATTTGTCAGCGGGACGCGATGCACGGCGATTTCTTCGTGTCCATCACCGCCTCCATCGCTCACGGGTTCGACATCCTCAGCGGCAAAGAACGTGATGACTTCGTTCGTCAGGCCAGCCGAGGATGGCCCGGCACCCAGCAGCTTCCAGCGACCGTTACCGAAGCCCGTTTCTTCATCCAGCTCGCGACGGGCTGCAGTTTCGAGCGTTTCCAGCTCTGCACCTTCGATGTCTCCAGCCAGACCGGCGGGGATCTCGATCACCCTGCACTGCACCGGGGGACGAAACTGCTCGATGAGCACGACCTCGCCCGAAATGGTGAGCGGCACAATCGCGATCACTCCGGACGCGCGAACGCGCTCGGCGTACTCCCAATTACCCTCTTTCACGAGTTTCAGAAAACGGCCGGAAGCAAGAATCTGCGCGGGCATGAATGTCTCGGCGAGATCGAAGTCAGGGAAATCAGGGACGCGACGGCGTCAGCTTAGGATATCCCAGATTGGCTTGCCGCCGTGAGCGATCTCGATCGGTCGTCCCGTCTGGTCCGGGACACGGAACTCGGGATCGATGCCTAGCGCGTGATAAATCGTCGCACAGATGTCAGAGGTGCTGACCGGCAGATCTTTGACGAACGCGGCTTGATCGTCGGACTCACCGTAGAGCGTTCCGCCCTTGATACCCGCTCCAGCAAACAACACCGAATAGCAGTTGGTCCAGTGATCGCGGCCGCCGTTACCGTTGATCCGAGGCGTGCGTCCCATCTCGCTCATGATGACGACCAGCGTCTCATCCAGAATGCCGCGCGTGTCGAGGTCCTCCATCAGCGCAGAATAGGTCTGATCGAGCCCCGGCAGCTTGTTGTTCTGCAAGATTGAAAAGTTGCGCGTGTGAGTGTCCCAAGCGTCGTAGTCAATCTGCACCGGACCCCAGAACAGATCCCAGGTGACGTTCACAAACCGCACTCCGCGTTCAACCAGCCGTCGGGCGATCAGCGTGCTATTGCCGAACAGCGTCTTGCCATAGCGCTCGACCAGAGCCGTATCTTCCTGATCCACACTGAAAGCGGACTTCAGAGCGGGTGAAGTCAACATCTCATACGCTCGTCGATGATTGCGATCGTACAGGTTGAGGGATTGTGAACCTTCCAGCCGTCGCTGCTGGTCATCGAACTGAGTCAGCAGGGATTTCCGCGACTGCATACGATCAAGGGTCACTCCCTCCTGCAGCTTCGTCTGCGGCAGCAGCGGCGAGCCCATCACCGGTAACGGAGTTCCCGGCAGCGGCGCGTGAGAGCCTTCGCCCTTCACCGGATCACATTCCGTCGTCAGCGCGTCGAACTGTTTACCCAGGAATCCGGCATATGGTCCGGGACGGCGGATGTTCTGGCCCCAGCCGAGATAGCAGGGCATATAGATGTAGTCTGGCAGCCCGCCGCGATCACCGTGCTCTTTGACGCGGAGATACTCGCACACCGAACCCATGCTCGGCGGGTAGCTCTCCTTGGTGTTCGTGATATCCGAGAGCAATACTTCATGTCCGGAGTAACTCGGCAGCGTGTTGTGGCAGCCGGCTTTGTGGTTCACCGTGCGCACAACGGCGGCCTTGTGCATCCATTGAGCCATCCGCGGCAGATGCTCGCAGACGTGAACTCCGGACGCGGACGTCGCGATCGGCTTGAAGATCGAACGAACCTCAGCCGGCGCTTCCGGTTTCAAATCCCACATATCCTGAGTGGCAGCACCTCCCAATAAATACAGGAGGATGACGTTCTTCGCGCGACCTTTATGGACGGCTCCGGACTCAGCAGCCTGCAGATATTGCGGCAGACCAAATCCGCCCAGAGCCGTCAGTGCTCCAGCCTTCAAGGTTTCTCGTCGAGTGACCCCATCACAACAGCGTCGCGGACTGCCAAGCAGCGTCAGCATGCGATGTCTCCCATCGGGACAGGATCACCGCGTTCGGATCACGCAGACCAGTTGTGGCTGCAGCGACCACATTCAAACGCCAGATGAGTGGCGTTGCCAAACACGGTGACGGTAGCGGTAGAACAGGCAGGACATTTCAGGTTTTTGCGGATGCGGCGCGCTCGCTGGATCACGTCGTATTGGCCGTCTTGACGCAGCCACCTGGCCCAGTCTTCGAACCGCAGAATTCCGGGATGCTCGCTGAGCGGACCGGGATCCGTTTCCAGAACGGCAGGTGTCTCGACTTCTTCGTCCGGGCAATACAGTTTGAGATGACTCATCCTTGAGTTCCTCCAGAACTATTATCGGCTTTCGGCGGTCCAACATCCTGTCAGACCGAAATCCTCAAGCTGGCTGACGGTATATTGCGCCGACGGACAACCGGCAAGGTGGAGGGGACGCCTCCGAAGCCCTATTCTGCTGCTCACTAGAGATTGACTTCAGCCCAGCTTCACCAGACTGTGGAGTCCCGGTCTGGCTCCCCTGACCGGTCGCAGGTCGCCGAATTCCCACATCTCACGACGATTCCATGAGAACAAATCGCCTCGTACTTTCGCTCGCCGTGCTGATTTCCAGCATTACCGGGACGGTATTGGCTCAGGCTCCTGTGAATCCGCAGGGGCCGACGATAAGTTCAGGTCGATCCTATGTGTTTGAGGTGTGTCTCGTGCTGGTGATGTTTGGAGCCGCGCTGTATGCCGTGTGCCGATCCAGCATTCGGCGCTAAACGCGACTGTTCTCTGAGCTTCGCCCGCAGAAATTTTCCGACGACTTTTCGCAATGAGTAGCACGCGACGCATTCGAATTACGGGTATCGGCGTCGTGAGTCCGCTTGGTCCTGATCGCGAGACAACCTGGCGACGACTGATCGCCGGAGAATCCGCACTGCGACGCCTCGATCTGGCCCAGGCCGAGAAGCTGCACTGGCCCCAGAATCCGGCAGGAGCCCCCGCATCACTTCCCGAGGATGTTCTGCAGCGCTTGTGGAAAACCACGAATCACGAATTTGTCCGCAACAGCTTCCAGGAACCGGCCGTTGCCCTAGCAGTCGCAGCGGCGGATGAAGCCATCGCCGATGCACAGATTGATCTGGCAGCAGCCGACCGCACCCGCGTGGGCTGTGTGATCGGCACCAGCAAAGGCGGAGTACGAACCTTCGAAGCTCTGAGCCACAACGGCGAGTCTGACGTGCCTTGGATTTCCGCATGGCCGAGCGGTCCGGCAACATCGGTCGCGGCGTTGCACGACCTGCACGGTCCGCTGTTGTGCCCAGTCACAGCGTGCGCAACGGGCTTGTCGAGTCTGGTACGCGGCGTGGACCTGATTCGTCATGGTGTCTGCGACATCGTGTTAGCCGGTAGTTCTGACGCCTCGCTGACTCCTGCCGTGCTGGCCTCGTTCCGGCGGCTGGGCGTGTTGGCACGCAGTTCGGACGAGCCCTCGCAGGCGGTGCGGCCGTTTGATCGCGAACGCTCGGGCTTTCTGGTCGGCGAAGGAGCGGCCATTTTCGTGCTGGAAGCCGAGGATCATGCCCTCGCACGCGGTCGCCGCGGGTATGCCGAATGGTTGTCTGATGCGAGCCTTTCCGACGCCGTCGGACTGACGCAGCTCTCCGATAAGCCCGACACACTTGTGCGATTGATCGGCGACACGTTGCGGCGCGGGCAACTCGTTCCGCAAGACATCGACTACATCAACCTGCACGGCACCGCGACACAGCCGAATGACTGGCTCGAAGCAACGGCAATTCAGGCAGCGTTCGGCCCTGCGGCTAGCGGACTGAGCTGTTCGAGCCTCAAAGGGGCAATCGGCCATTTGCTCGGCGCGGCGGGCAGCGTTGAGTTCGCTGCGACGCTGCTGGCTCTCCGCGATGGCATCCTGCCGCCGACACTGAATCTCACTTCGCCCGAGTTCGATCTCGACTTTGTTCCTCGTCAGGCACGGCATCAATCAACTGACGTCGTTATGAAGTTGTCGCTGGGCTTCGGCGGCCATCTGGTCGCGGCGGCGGTTCGCAAAGTCTGACAAATCGGACTCAGGTGGCTCAGCCGGCGTTGCATCACATTGGCGAACTCCGATCAGATGCTTGTCTCGGGGTGCGGACGTATCTAACTTCGAGCTGAGCAAGCACGCTCAATCAGAGTCTCATGGCGTAGAGCAATCTCATGCACAGGCAAAACAAGCTTCGCGGTTTAGTGGCGGCGGCAGTGTTGCTCTCGTCGAAGTTCGCGGCGGCGCAACTGGCCCCGGAGATTGGCTACGTGCATCCCGCCGGAGCAAGGCCGGGCACGACGATTGATGTCATTATCGGTGGCTACGACTGGACGCCGGACATGCAGCTCTTCGTGCATGACCCGCGCATCAAGCTGGAGTTAACCGGTTCACCCTCTGGAGTGCTGGTGCCCGATCCACCGTACTGGTTCGGGTTGAAGGCGCGCGGCTACGCCTGGCCACTGCCCCGGCAGTTTCCGGCGAAGCTCACTATTCCTGCCGACGTCGCTCCAGGCCTGATTCACTGGCAGGCCGCGAACGCCAACGGTGTTTCGCCGATTGGTTACCTGCACGTTGGCCGCACGCCCGAGGTCGCCGAGGTGGATAGCCCGACGGGACCTCAAGTTCTGCCCGCGCTGCCGGTCACAGTGGCGGGTCAGATCCGCAAGATCGAAGAAGTTGACCGTTATCAGTTTCGCGCGACCAAGACTGGACCGATAACAATCGAACTGACGGCGCGGCAGTTGAAGTCGCCGCTGCATGCCATGCTGCGCGTGACGAACGCTGCGGGTCAGGTCATCGCTGACTCGGCCGACACCGAAGGCCGAGACCTCGTCGTGACGATCCCGGCTCAGGCCGAGCAGAACTATACCGTGAGTCTGCATGACCTCGATTACGCCGGTGACCGGTCATACGTCTATCGACTGGCGCTGTCCGAGGAACCTCGCGTCGTCGCTGCCTATCCGGCCGCTGGCAAGCGAGGGGAAACGCGACGCGTGGAGTTCGTAGTCGCCAATGGGACTGGCAATGAAACGGTCGCCCATGATGTGGTCTTTCCAGCTCAGCCGGGAGCGGTACCGAACGTCCCGTTTGCGATCTCCTTCCGTGATTCCGCGACGCGCGGGAAGCCGGCTGCCGATGCGTCACGCAGTGTTGCTCTCGGACTCTCAGACATAGCGGAACGTGCCGAGGCTGAGCTCCCCGAAAGGAAGTTGGAAGTTCCCGGCGCAGTGACCGGCTCGATCGAAGCCCGTTTTGGGTCTGACAAGTACCGCGCAACCTTCAAGATGGGTGAGAAGTGGGTCATCCGAGCTGAGGCTCGTGCGATCGGCTCGCCGCTGGATCTGGATCTCGCGATCCTCGACGCCGAAGGCAAGCAGATCGCCGCTCAGGAAGACGCTCCCGGCACCACCGATCCGGAACTCGAGTTCGCTGTGCCGAAAGACGGCGAGTATCAGCTCATGCTCACCGATCGTTCCGGCGCCAGCGGATCGCGCGCGGCCAATTATCGCTTGAGCTGCCAGCCCGTCGCTGAAGATTTTCAGATCACCTTGCCGCCACTGCTGACCGTTCCTCTAGCCGGACAGAGCAAGCTGGCCGTCAAGG
This sequence comes from Planctomycetaceae bacterium, assembly GCA_021732995.1. Classification (GTDB taxonomy): domain Bacteria; phylum Planctomycetota; class Planctomycetia; order Planctomycetales; family Planctomycetaceae; genus AM-0621. The sequence continues at coordinate 35,831 of JAKFWA010000134.1, forward strand.
CAGCACGGCTCGGCGGCTTCGCTGGTCCGATTCAACTGCAGGTGACTGGCTTGCCAGCAGGCCTCACTCCGTCTGCGGATCTGACCATCGCGGAAAAGAAGAACGATCTGTCGATTGATCTGACAAGTGCCGCCGACGCGCCGGCGAACGCGTCGCTCGTGGAAGTGACCGCGACGGCGATGTTGAACGGTCAAAGCGTAACTCGTCCCGTCGGCAAGCTGGTCATCGCCACCATCATGAAGCCGCGCATCAAGATCACACCGGACGGACTGGACGATGTTCGCAAGGTGCATCGCGGCAGCACGTATCTTGCTCCACTGACAATCGAGCGACTTGAGGGCTACCAAGGCGAACTCGTCTTGGAGATGACCGCCAAGCAGCAGCGTCATCGGCAGGGATTGGCCAGCGGCGAATACACCGTGAAGGCCGATGCCAATCGCGCGGACTATCCGATCTTCGTTCCCGAGTGGATGGAGACCACCAAGACCAGTCGCATGATCTTGAACGGCTCCGTGAAGGTGCCAGATCCGAAGGGTAATGTCCGTACGTTGCTGCAGCGCATGGAACTACGCATCGGCATTCTGCCGGAAGGTGCCATGCTGAAGTTGAGCCACAACGCTGGCGAGCCAGTCATGACGCCCGGCGGTGAATTCCGTGTGCCGCTCACGATCTCACGCTCTGAAGGTCTGCGCGAGCCCGTGAAGATTTCGCTCTCCATGGAAGAGCCAAAGAACCGTTTCTTCACTGCGGATCCGGTCACCATCCCCGCTGATCGCAAAGACGCCGAGTTGCTCGTTCGCTTCCCGAAAGCCGATCCGGGAGCGCTCGGGGAAGTCCCACTGATCATCCGCGCCGAGTCTCAGAAGGATGGTTTTCCAGTGGTCTCCGAAACCACGGTGTTGATCACTGTTCGCTAGGCCAAGCTGGCTGTTTATTGCGGGGCATGAAACCATCGAGTCCCACCGATGACCTCAGTAAACGCGAGCCTGGGGGTAGCGACGGAGCACTTTGCGCCTCGTCCACAAGATCAGTCCGAGAAGAACGCCCTTGATAAGGATCAACCATGTTTGTTGAGCCCAGGCTTCACGCATGTCGGTGACAGCGAAGAGCACCCCAGAGGCTGGCGTATCCAATTTCAATCGCCGTCCAACCGTTTCGGAAGCTGCGCCGCAACACGAGTGCGGCGACCAGCAACCAGGCAAACGCTTCAACAATGTTGAAGCAGGGGTAGGCAACATCGAACCATGTTTTCTGGTTGGTTTGAGAATGCCACCACGTCTGCAACAGAAAGGTTCGAAATTCGCCGGCCATGAGACCTCAACTCTTCGCAGCGGTTTGATTACAGCCGGACACAGGCGCTTTTCGCAATCGAGTTCAGTCGTTGAATTCGATCCAGGAAACGAACAAGCCCCGGACTCGCGACATTCGCAGGTCCGGGGCTTGATATCTGAGCATGTCACGCAAAAGGCTACTTGGCAGCCTTCTTCGTGGCCTTCTTGGCAGCGGCTTTCTTGCTCGCAGCCTTCTTGGCGGATGCCTTGGCCGGCGCTGCCGCGGCACTAGTCGCTTTCTTCTTGCCGAAGATCTGGTCGTAGTTGGCCCAGAACTTGGGGTTCGTACCGGTGCGAACGATTGGTCCACTCATGTGTGTTGCTCCTGACTGTTGACTTATTTCGAGAGTCAGCCGTCACAGCACTGTCCGAGGAATGCTGCGTGACTGTGTGTTCCGATTCAGGCGGCTCATGTGCCAAGCCGCAGGCTGCAAGTGGTGGGGCGTTTTGACAAGGGCTATCCGCTTTGTCAAGCAGCGGTTCGCGACATACAGTCGCGGCTCGCTGACCTTGTTTTCCAGTTCTTCGAGAGGCGCTTCGATGCGACTGTTTTCAGACTTCGTGAGTGGCTTCGCTCCTTCATCACAGACTCATCTGAGACGAACGACTGCGGCCTTAATGTTAGCGCTGATGGCAGGCTGTTCGAATGAGGGCAGTGGCGGCGGTTCTCGCACCGAGACGCCAACGAAGTCTGAGTCATCTGGCCAAGTCGCAGACGCGGGTGCGAAGAAGACAGAGCAGGTCAACAAGGGCAAGGAGAAAGAGACTACCGCCGCAACACCCGGCACTCCGATGCCGACTGTGTGGCTCAGTCCGGAAGAGGTTCGGGAAGGCTGGGTGCAACTCTTTGATGGCCAGAAGCCTGTTGACAAGAAGATCTTCGGCTGGACGCCCAGTCCCGACAGCGATGTGGATTGGCATGTGACCGATGACGGTGAGATTGAAGCCAGTCAGGGCAAGCCGGGCCTGCTGCTCACCAGTGTCCCGTTTGCCGACTACGAATTCCGTTGCGAGTACTGGATCGAGAAGAACGCCAACAGCGGCGTATTCCTGCGGACTGTTGCGCAGCCGAAAGATCCGAAGGTCGATTGCTACGAACTGAATATGTGGGACGCCGCGCCGGAATTCAGAACAGCCAGCCTTGTCGGCCGCGTGAAGCCCAAGAAAGAAGTGACCGGCGAAGAAGTCTGGAAGACATTGCACGTGGTCTGCGATGGCAACCGCATCACCGCTAAGTTTGATGGTGAGGAAGTCCTCGATTTCACTGACGACACTCCAAATCTGTGCCGCAATGGTTTCATTGGTCTGCAGAAGAACGCCGGTAAGGCGCGCTTCCGCAAGATCGCGTTGAAGCCGCTAGGCACGAAGCCGTTGTTCAATGGCAAGGATCTCGACGGCTGGCACGTCGTGCCGGGAGGGAAGAGCAAGTTCTCTGTCGCCGACGAAACGATCGTCGTCAAAGATGGCCGAGGCTTCCTGGAATCTGACGCTTCGTTTGCAGACTTCACGTTGCAGTTCGAAGCAAAGACTCATGGAGATGGACTCAACAGCGGCGTCTTCTTCCGACTGATCCCCGGCACCGAAGCGGCTCCGTCGAACGGCTACGAGTTCCAGATTCAGAACGCCATCGTGGACGGTGATCGCGCCAAACCAAAGGACTACGGCACCGGAGCGATCTTCAATCGAGTCAAAGCCAGGTGGGTGGTGTCGAACGATCACGAATGGTTCACGATGACGTTGGTCGCCCATGGGTCGCACTTCTCAGGCTGGGTGAACGGGTTGCAGGTCACCGATTGGGAAGACACGCGCAAGCCAGATCCGAATCCTCGCAACGGCAAGAAGCTGGAAGGCGGACCGATCAGCCTGCAAGGGCATGATCCGACGACCGACCTGCAATTCCGCAACATCCGCGCTGCCAGCTACCCGGCCACCGAAGGGACGAAGTAGTTTTCGACAGAAGCTCGCGAAGGTCACAAAGAAGAAAGATAAAGGGCAACTGCTTAGTTTTGCCCTTCGCGTCCTTTGCGGCCTTCTGTTCCAACCTTGAGCACTCTTGAGTGAGATCTTCCATGACGGAGTTATCCGCACTTCGATCGGCAATGATTGTGATCGCTCTATGCGGGCTTGCCGTTCGCCCCGTCGTCGGCGCTGAGCCTTCAGATCCCGCGCCTCCGAAGGTGCAGTCGCTAACTCCGATGAAGGCTCCGGGGACCGCGAAGTATGACCGCGTCACGTTTACGGCCGCTCCGAAGGCGTTGCCTCAAGGTGCAGTCACTCAGGACTGGCCGACGTTCCTCGGTCGTGCAGGCAAGGCAGTCTCGACGGAGACCAAACTGCTGAAGAAGTTTCCGACAGGCGGCATGAAGCCCGTGTGGGAATTGAGCAAGGGCATTGGCTACGCCTCTCCGAGCATCCAGGGCGACTACCTGGTCTTCCCACATCGAGTGAAGAACGAAGTCATTGTTGAATGCCTGCACCCTCAAACCGGCGAGAAGTATTGGGAGTACCGCTATCCGACCGAATACGAAGACCGCTACGGCTACGGTTCGGGGCCGCGAGCTAGCCCGGTAATTGACGGTGACCGCGTCTATCTGCTGGGCGTTGAAGGACAATTCTTCTGCCTTGAGCTGGCTACTGGCAGAACCATCTGGGAACGGAACATCAACAAGGAGTTCAAAGTTCCTCAGGATTTTTTTGGTACGGTTGGCACTCCGTTGCTCGAGGGTGATCTCCTCATCATCAACGTGGGGGCACCGGATGGCCCGTGCGTCGCCGCCTTCAACAAAATCACCGGCAAAGCCGTGTGGCAGGCTGGTGACAAGTGGGGCCCCAGCTATGCCTCGCCCATTCCAGGGACCATTCACGGACAGCGACGAGTCTTCGTGCTGGCGGGCGGTGAGAGTAATCCGGCCGTTGGCGGTCTGCTGTCGATCGATCCGAAGAACGGGAAGGTGGATTTCGAGTTTCCATTCCGCAGCAAAAAGTATGAGTCGGTGAATGCATCTCCGCCGCTGGTCGTCGGGGATACGGTGATGGTCTCGGCGACCTATCGCACCGGGACCACGCTGCTGAAACTGGGGACGGACTTTACACCATCAACCGTCTGGAAGATGACAGACCGCGAACACAATGAGGGTGAGAACGAGATGGGTCTGCACTGGACCACGCCCGTCTTCAAGGACGGTTACGTCTATGCCTTCGACGGCCGTAACGAACCCGACGCGTCGCTGGTTTGTGTCGACCATGCCAAGGGCAAGGTGGTGTGGCGCAAGGTGCCTGAATGGAAAGAAACGCTCAAGCTGAACGGCGAAAGCCAGGTCATGGATCTGAGCACCCTGCGCGGCAACATCTTGCTGGTGGATGGTCGTGCTTTGGCACTGGGAGAACTGGGGCACCTGCTGTGGCTTGATCTGAATCCCAATGGCTACAAGGAACTGGACCGTACGTGGCTGTTCGCCGCCCGCGAAACCTGGGCTCTGCCTGTGGTCAGTCGTGGCTTGTTGTACGTGACCCAGAACACACCCGACTTGATGACGCGTAAGGGCCCGCGACTGCTGTGCTACGACCTGCGCGGAACTGAGGAATAGCGCTGCGATGGCGAACTCGCTGCGTCAGCTCACATGCCCCCGCGGGCACGCGTGGAAGCTCGCCCCCGACGAGGACGCAGAGTTTGTCAACTGCCCGTACTGCGGCGAGCGGGTTGCCAACACTGCGCCTGCATCCTCAGGAAAGGGCCTGTGGGCGCTGATGCAGCGTACGGACGAAACTCGCAACGAGCCGGGAACATCAAAGGCTTCCTCAGCCGAACCGATCGAGCAACCCGCGGAGTCGGCGCCGACAACGAGCCAACCTCAAGGAGAACCAGTTGCGACACCGCGACCGCGCGGCTTGTGGGCCGTGATGTCGGGGCCAGCGGAAGTCAGTGCCGACATGAGCGCCGAGCCTCCGCAGTCAGATGCTTCCAGCGACGCGCGTTCTGACGTTCGGCCGCAGTTTGCAGAGGTGCCTCAAGCTGAACTTGGAACCGTCAACTTGAGGCCGCTTGCAGGATGGCGGCAGGTCAATCCGGAAAGCAGCACTGATTTGGCTGACCGGGTGGAGAAGGATCTGCCAGCCGAACTTTCTGCGAGTCATCCGGAGCCTGTCATTCGCAGCATTCCGGCGCCGGTGATTCCGACAGCCAGCTTGCGAGACAACGCTGATCCCGAAGGGGATTCGGCGGACGACGAAGACGGCTGGGGACTGGAAGATCCGGATGGAGAAGCTCGCGTTGCCGAGTTTATGACCGCCGCGGAACCGGAAGTTGCCGTTCCATCAACGCGCACTCCGCATATTCGCCGGGCTCTGCTGGCCGGCTCCCTAGCGCTGCTGTTCATCCCGCTGCACCTGGCACCGTGGTGGTGGATCAAATGGCCTGCAGGAATTGTCGGTCTCGCGGCCGTCATGCTGGGGCATCAGGCCTGGACATCGTTGCGGCGTAACCCGGCGACGATGCAGCAGCGCGGCATTGCGGTGACGGCAATGTTTGCAGGCGCGTTATGCATGCTGGCCGGACCACTCGGCCTGAATTCGCTTGGCCATCGACTGCGTAACATGCAGTCCGCGTCGCGCCGCGATCCGACGCGCAACCTCAACACCATCGGCCAAGGGTTGGTGGCCTATCATGACCAGTACGATCATTTCCCCGCTGGTGGGATCGTGGAAACGACGGACGAAGGAGCCGAGGTTCCATTGCACGGCTGGATGACCGAACTGCTGCCCTTCATCGGCCATGCGGATCTCGCCCGCCAGATTGATCGTTCACGGCCTTATGACCATCAGGTCAACCTGCCGATCATGGGGCGGCCGGTAGATACATTCCTGTCCCCCAGCGTGCCGCACCAGCCGACGCCGCTGGGGTTGGCGACGACGCACTTCGCGGGAGTCGGCGGTCAGCGCGATGAGGAATCAGGAACAGTCCATCTGGGTATCTTCGATCGCAACTCGAAGGTCCGTCGCGTCGACGTCGCGGATGGGTTAGCCAACACCCTCGTCGCCGGGGAGATCAACCAGAACTACCCGGCCTGGGGCGACCCCGAGAACTGGCGACAGCTCGACGCACCGCTCAACGAAAACCCCTTTGGCTTCGGCAACGCGAGCGGTAAGGGAGCCCATTTTCTGATGGCCGACGGTTCGGTGCGATTCATCCCAAACGCCACTTCGATGGACGTACTCCGCAAATTGGCAACCCGTGATGGTCGCGAGCCGGAAGAGCGTCAGGCTGCGGAATCTGCCGAATAGGATCACGATGCCTCAACGGATGGCGCTTCATGTAACTTGGCAAACTGCGAGATGGTTCTCAGAGTAATGTTTCCGTCTTGTTGTCTTACCTGCTGCCGGGAGCATGCTTGTGAAATCGATCACCGGATGCGTGGTGCTCGTCGTGTTGGGGTTGCTGGCTTCATCGGGTGATCCAGAGCCGCTGCTGCAAGCTATTGCGAAGACGGGACCGCAAGGAGAAGGCGCAGTCGCGGCCAAAGCGGCTTGTGATGAACTTGCCAAGGGCGGCGTTGAGATTCTGCCTCCGCTGCTCAAGGCGATGGACACGACAAATCCTATCGCTGCTAATTGGTATCGCTCGGTCTACGAAAAGATCGTCGCTCGCGAATTGGCTCGTGAGGGAACGCAGTGGCCGGTGGCCTTCTTAAAAGAGTACGTCAGCGACGCGAAGCGAGTGGGGCGGCCGAGGCGACTGGTGCTGACGTTGCTCGACAAGATCGAGCCGACGTTTCAACCGGGTTGGTTGCCGACTCGGCTCGATGACCCCGAGTTCCGGCACGAGGCGGTCGGTCTGGTGCTGGCGGCTGGCGACCGAGCTGTCAAAGCAAAGAACGAAGCGGTCGCGAAGGCTGAGTATCGCAAAGCGTTCGAAGCGGCTCGCGACAGTGCTCAAGTGACGCAAGCGGCCACCAAGCTGAAATCGCTCGGCGAGTCCGCAGATGCGGTCAAGCATTTGGGACTGGTTGTCGACTGGTGGCTGGTGGGACCATTCGACGCACCCGAAAAGACCGGCTTCGCCACAGTGTTTGAACCTGAGAAGAAGGTCGACCTGACGGCGAAGTATCAGGGACAGGCAAACGAGATCACTTGGAAACACCACCACGAGAATGACACGCTCGGCCAACTGAACTTGATCAACATCCTGGGCACGACTCGTGAAGCCGTCGGTTACGCGTACGCTGAAATCGAAGTGCCGCGCGAGCAGGCGGCGCAGGTTCGTTGCGGAGCCGACGACAACTGCTCGGTGTGGCTCAACGGCGAGAAGGTGTTTGCCCGCGATCAATGGCTGAACGGCACCCGCTTCGATCGCTTCGTCAAGCCGATCCAACTCAAAGCTGGTCGCAACACGCTGCTGGTCAAGATCTGCCAGGGGCCTCAACACAAGGATCCCGAAGTCCCCAACAACTGGTCCCTGCAACTGAGACTCTGCGACAGCGATGGGCGAGGTGTCGAATTCACTCCGGTTTTGAAACGCTGATTGCCACTGATCTCCACTGACAAGAAGACAGAGTTGAAGAGCTTTGTCACTAGCGGAGATCTGCTCGCATCAGTGTTCCTGAGCATTGATTTTCTTCGAGGCCATTCATGTCGTTCAGATTGTTGATTGTTCTCGCGATGTCGCTGGCACTGATATCGCCGCCGTCAGCGCGAGCAGTGCTTGCCGAGAACTGGCCGGGTTGGCGCGGACCGAGTCGCAATGGAGTCACGACGGAAACCGGCGTGCCGACGACTTGGTCTGCGACGGAGAACGTGCGATGGAAGACGCCGCTGCCGGGGATTGGAACTTCGAACCCCGTCGTCTGGGATGACAAAGTTTTCATTACGGCCTCCGAAGGCCGCGATCACGGGGAATTGCATGTCATCTGCCTGGATCGCGATAGCGGGCGTGAACGCTGGCATCAGCGGTTGTGGGGCACGGCTCCGACGTTGTTTTACGGACGCAGCGGCATGGCCAGCCCGTCGCCGGTCACGGACGGCAAGCGGTTGTTCGCGTTCTTCGGTACAGGGGACGTGTTCTGCTTCGATCTCGACGGGGCACTCTTGTGGCAACGCGCTTTAGCTGATGAGTACGGCCCATTTGAGAATCGCTTTGCGGCTTCAAGTTCGCCGGTGCTCCATGAGGACATGGTGATTCTGCAATGCGATCACTACGGGGCTTCGTATGTGTTGGCGATTGATCAGCAGACGGGAGCTAATCGCTGGAAGTCCGATCGGCCGGATGTGTGGCTGTCGTGGGCATCGCCGCAACTGGTTCCTGCCGGCGATCGCATGGAACTGGTACTGAGCGGCTCAGAGCGTCTGGACGGTTACGATCCTCGTACGGGTAGCCTCTTGTGGCGCGTACGCGGACTGGCTCGTGAATGTATTCCGACGCCGTTGTTCGGTCATGGTCGGCTGTATGTGGTCAGCGGCCCGAATGGGACTCATCTGGCGATTACGCCTGGCGGCAAGGGCGATGTCACGGAGTCGCATGTTGTCTGGAAGAACGATCGCGGAACATCCTTCGTACCGTCCGCGATTCTGGTCGGAGATCGCTACTACATCGCGGATGATAAAGGCATCGGCTCATGCCTGGATGCTCACGTCGGCAAGTTGCTGTGGCGAAAGCGATTTGGTGACAAGTTCACCGCATCACCAGTCGCGGCCGATGGCAAGGTCTTCTTCACGAACGAAGCCGGCAGCACTCTGGTCTTGGACACAACCAGCGCCAACTATCAGGAAGTCGCTCGCAACGACATTGGCGAAGTGGTCTATTCGTCGCTCGCGATCTCGCAGGGAAAAGTCTTCATTCGCACGCCGAAGCATCTGATCTGTATCGGCTTGAAATAAAGATATCCCGTGCCGAGCAGCGATCTGTTCCCAAGTGGGATAGGCGAGCGGGGGATGTCAATCCCCCGAGGTCATTGGTTGTAGCCTGCGTTTCGAAGTGAACCGGAGAAGCTCGGGGGATTGACATCCCCCGCTCGCCTCTTCGGAAAGGACTACTTCTCCTGCAGCTTCGCAACCAGAAACGCTTGCGCGTTCGGGTACTTCTCGGATTTCGATGTGCCGGGAATGATCAAGTGGCATTCGTGGCCGGCCTTGTCGGACTTCTCCTTCAGCTTCACGCCATAGACCGGATGATGAATGCCGTGGCCGGCGTCTTTGGATGGCAAGGTCATGTCTCCGCCGTAGGTCATCAGCAGTGGCGGGTCCTTCCCATCCACATGGTTGTACGGTGAGAATTCAACATACAGAGCTTTGTGCTTGTCGTAGTTCTTCAACGCGCCTTCCATAGTCGGCTCACCGACTGCCATGTTGATCATGCGGTGCTTCAGAACGTTCGGGCCGAGCCAGTCTTCAATCACCTTGGGATCAATCGACGTTTGCCCGGCACTGACGGCGGCAGCGCAAACTCGGGTTGATTGGCGTAAGACCGGATCTTCGGCTTTGGGATCGGCGAGATCGTCGTGCAGCAATAGCCACATAGACGTGCAGGCACCAGCGCTGCCTCCGGTCAGTGCGATCCGTGACGCGTTGATGTTCCAGTCCGACGCCTTGGTGCGAATGAACTGGATGGCTCGTGCCGCATCGTGCACAGGAGCAGGCAACGGCGCCTGACCACTCAACCGATAGTTGATCGAGGCACAAGAGATGCCTTTGTCGAGATACGGCTTGATCGCCTCGGCCTTCTGCTTTTTGTCGCCTCCAGTCCACCCGCCGCCGTGAATGAACACGAGCAGCGGACGAGGTCCGTCGCCTTCGGCCTTCCAGAAGTCGATTACGTTGCGTTCATGCGGTCCGTAAGAAACATCCGCTTGCGTGGGTTTGATCTCAGGCAGCGGATCGGCGGCCTGGAGCGAACCAGTCATGAGGGCCAGCGACAAACACGTCCGGGCGAGCAGCTTCATCGGCAGTCTCCAGTGTGGTGCGGAGTTCAATGCGACCTGATAGCGGTCACGTCGTTGCTGTAGAGGGTCTAATCGCGTGCGAATCGAGACGCCAGCATGCGACAGCACGAGCGATACAATTGGACGGCCACGTTACAATCAGGGGTCGAAACCGAAGTCCAAAATTGGCAGCGGTTAAGTTGGCGTTTATGCTGCTATCCCCACCAGTAACGCCCACCCGCCTGTGCTGATTCCTCGCTCTTTTGGTCTTGTTCCTCATGGCCTTTTCTCCGTTTCGCGTTCGACTCAGCTGTCTGATCGGATTGGTCGCCACGCTGATGTTGTGTGCCGTTGCTCAAGCCGCACCGGACTCAACAGCCGAGTTTCAGCAGATCGTCGAACCGTTCCTCAAGCAGCATTGCAACCGCTGCCATCAGGAGCAGAAGCACGAAGGCGAGTTTCGCCTCGACACGTTGTCGCGAGACGTCGTGAAAGGCCCTTCAGGCTTGAAGTGGGCGGAAGTGTTGGAACGCATCAGCTCTGGGCAGATGCCACCGGAGGATGAGCCGCAACCAAAGCCGGAAGAGTCGGCGAAGATCGTTGATTGGCTCGCGGCGCGGTTGAAGGAAGGTGAGACCGCGCGACTCGCCAGACGCGAACGAGTCACCTTCAACAAGCTGACTCGGGAAGAGTATGCGAACACGATCCATGATCTGCTGGGTGTGCACTTTGATCCGAAAGATCCGAGCGGTCTGTCCGAGAACGAAACGTGGCACGGGTTCGAGCGCATTGGCACGGTGTTGTCGCTGTCACCGTCGCACATCGAAAAATACTTCGCTGCCGCCGAGTCTATCCTGACTGAGGCGTTGCCCGCGAAACAACCAGTGAAGTTCCTGAAGAAGAAAGACGCGATCGAGCTGCGCGGCGGTCCCCTGCGAGAAGAGCTGCAGGCGCTGGGGCTCGCCGACAAAGTACGCGTGGACTTGTGGCCGGGCAGCGATCTGCAGGGTGGCCGACCGGGACCGGGGCAGGCTCTACCTGTGTCGGGCGACTACAAGGTCCGCATTCAGTTAAGTGGATTGAAGCCCAAGAATGGACGCGCTCCTCACCTTGCGGTCTATGCAACGGATTTGGACCGCATGTTGTTCGAACAGGACATCATCGCACCGGAAGATAAGCCGGTCGTGGTGGAGTTCGTCACGCATCTGCCCGCAGGCAACCTGAACCTGCGGCTGAGCAACGAAGTGCCGGGGCCATCTAACCTGCCGCGTTCTGGTCGAGCTGATCCTCGGATTCCGTTCTTCAGCATCAAGGACGGTCGACGGCCGTGGCAGATGAAGCTGACGGATGAAGCAGGCGCGGCGTTGTGGCCGTTCCTCATCATCGACTGGATTGAATGGTCAGGTCCGCTCATGGATGACGGTCCGACGTTCGCTCAACGCGAATACATGCCCGCCGAAACGGGCAACCTGCAGCAGGCTCGCGCCTCGCTGAGTCGCTTTGCAGAGCGGGCTTTTCGCCGACCAGTGAAGGATGTTGAAGTCGATCGTCTTGTGAAGCTGGTTGAGAGCGAGATGGCTAATGGCGAGACGTTCTTCGCCGCCATGAAGACGGCCCTGCTGGCGGTGCTGTGCTCGAAGGATTTCTTCTACCTCGTCGAAGGTTCCACCGACCGCGAAGGCTCGCAGCTCAACGACTGGGAACTGGCTTCGCGGTTGTCCTACTTCCTATGGAGCACCATGCCCGATGCGGCGCTGTTCGACGTCGCTCGCTCTGGCACCTTGCGTCAGCCGGAAGTCCTGCGAGCGCAAGTTAAACGTATGCTGGCCGATCCGAAGGCTGCCCGATTCACGGAATCGTTTCCGCGCGACTGGCTGCAGTTGCAGATGGTCGGCATGTTCCCGCCCGACAAGAAGCTCTATCCCGATTACGACACCTATCTTGAGAAGAGCATGGTTGGCGAGACGACCGCGTTCTTCCGGGAAGTGCTGCAGAAGAATCTGAGTCTGCGCGAGTTCATCCAGTCTGACTGGACGATGTTGAATCCTCGACTGGCTCATCATTACGGATTGCCTGGGCCAACAGAGGACCAATTTCAGCGGGTCGCGTTGCGGTCGGAAGATCATCGAGGCGGCTTGCTGACGCAGGCTTCGATCCTGAGCCTCACGTCAGACGGCACGCGGCATCGCCCCGTGCACCGCGGCAAGTGGGTGCTGGAGTCGATCATCGGCAAGTCCCCACCGCCACCACCGGCGAACGTGAAACCGATCGAGCCGACTCCGGCCACGCAACCGAAGGCGACACTCCGGATGAAACTGGACGCTCATAAGAGCGATCCCAACTGTGCGTCCTGTCATCGACGCATCGACCCGCTCGGCTTCGCGTTCGATAACTTTGACGCGATTGGCCGCTGGCGCACGGAAGAGATCGTCAGCGACGGAGAAGGCCAGAATCCACAGGTTGATGCCAGTGGCGAACTGCTGGACGGCCGAAAATTCAAGGACGCTGATTCATTCAAGCAGTTACTGCTGTCCGATCTGGCTAAGTTCAATGCGGCCTTTGTGGAGAAGCTGGCAACTTATGCGACTCGCCGAGTGATGACCTTCGACGACCGCGCTGCGTTGGCTGCAGTTGCTCAGCAAAGCAAGAACTCCGACTATCGGCTGGCAACGATCATTGAAGAGCTGGTGGTCTCTGAATTGTTTCGACGACGTTAAGGACGCGCTGTGTCGATTGATTGGCTATCTGGCTCGCTGAGCGAGAAGTAAAGGTGCTGCTTATGAATCTGAAGTCGGCGTTATTGTTGGCATGCCTCATGATGATTTCGTCGGCACCAGCCCACGCTGAGTTCATTGACGACGTGCAGGAAGCCTCAGCATCACCTGCCCTGAAAAGGGCGTTGGCGGATGCATCCAATCTGGTTCGAGCTGGCGAAGTCGAACGCGGCAACGCGCTGATTCTGGACGTCTTCCCCAAAGAAAAGAGAACACTGGCCCAATCTTTCATGCTGGGGAATGTGCTCTTCAAGCATGGACTAGAAGAGTCATATGCGCTTCACGAACTTGTCGCCTCGAAACTTCCGGACGAGCCCTACGTGCAATTGGAGTGGGGGTTACAGCAACATCGAGCCGGACGGTATGCGGAAGCCGCCGCGGCTTATCAGGTCTACCTGAAGGCCAACCCCAACCATGCCACTTTTTGGGGGCTGCAAGCGGAGTGCTTGATTCGTACGGGTAAGACAAAAGACGCGGCAAACGCCTGGGCGAGGTCCGAGAGAGCGACTCAGGGGCGCTTGGTCGACTTCGAACGCATCGTCTGCGAAGTGAACTCGCACCTGACGCCAGATCAGGATCGCGAGACCCTTCGCCATCGTGTTGAAATGGGTGACGTTGAAGCCGCTCGGAAACTAGTTGCATTGGATAGTCGGTTCGAATCTGATTGGTGGAACAACGAGTGCCAGCCTGATTATCTGAAGTTGGACCTGGAACTCATCCAAAAGCAGAAATGGTCCGATGCAGATTCGAGGAAGCTCGCCGAACTCCTGAGCGCCGGAGAATCCAACCTGGCCGCTGCCAGCGAGGGCGAAGATGTCGCGACCATTTTGAAGAAGCGGGGCTTCTTCCTTGATGAGCAGCAGACGCTGCCGCAAGACGGGATGATGCTCTCCCGCATGCTGGGAGTCATCAAATCGAAGAAGCTGAAATCCGCCGATGAGTCGCGTGAACTCTGGGGGCCTCGAATCGCCGAACAGGCGAGGAAGACAAAGGACGCCGAGTGCTACAACGCCGCAGCGAATCTTTACATTGGTACCGAGACCTATGCAGAGATTGTGCGAGATGCCTGGAAAGATGTCCGCGACGTGCGCTTCGCGACGGCACTACTGACGCAGCGTGCTCAGGAAAGCAAGCTGAGTCTGAGTGATCCAGAATTGATTGATGCTGCGAAGACGTTTCCTGAGGACGCCACGATTGCCTTGATTTTGGTGCAGCTCACGCGGGAAGCGAAGCAGCCACTGCTACCCGTTCTGGAGCGCGCCATCAAAGCCGAATACTCAAAGTTCTCTCTGAAGGTCGGTCTGTTTCCACGTCCGGGAGCGACCACCTTGCGGGCTTACTTCGGATTGTTGAAGACAGAATTAGAAAAAGCAGCGAATAACGAAGAGGATAAGAAGTGAGCAACATTCTCTCTCAAAATTGGCTCATCAATCGACGTCACATGTTGCGGGGGCTGGGCGCGGCGATCGCTCTGCCGATGCTGGACTGCATGCGTCCGATCTTTGCGGCCGAAGCGGTAGCACCGAAGCCGAAACGCAGCGTCTTCGTTTATATCCCGAACGGTGTGAACGTACTGACGTGGCAGATCACGAAAGCTGGTCGAGACTATGAACTCAGCGAACCGCTGAAGTCGCTGGAGAAGCACCGGGCGAACATCACTCCGATCAGTGGGCTGCATCATCCGCATGGTTTGGGGCAGGCTCACGAGTGCGGCAAGATCTGGTTGACGGCTGCCAAGATCAGTCAAGAGGGTGGAGCGTTCCGCAATTCGGTTTCCGCCGATCAGCTCATGGCTGAAGTGACCGCGCCGCATACACGGTTCAGTTCGCTGGAACTTTCGATTTCGCGTGGGCCGACGACGCTGGGATGGTCGCGAGACGGAGTGCCGCTGCCTGCGGAAGACAATCCTCGCAACGTTTTCAATCGCCTGTTCGGCGCAGAGCCCGGTGGCGTGGATGTGCAACGTCGGCGGTTGAATCGTCATCACAGCGTGCTGGACGTAGTGCTGGATGACGCGAAGACACTGCGGCGCAGCATCGGCACGGACGATCGCACGAAGCTGGATGAATACCTGACTGCCGTTCGCGAAGTTGAGATTCGCACGGAGCGTCTCGACGCCTGGCTGAAGGTGCCGAAGCCGAAGATTGACGCCGCCACGTCGGCACATCTGCAACGCAATGTTTCTCGCGCCGAAGCGGGCGACTACTACCGCACGATGTATGACCTGATCGTGTTGACGCTGCGGACCGACATGACCCGCGTCGTGACCTATATGAGCGGCAGCGAGAGCAACGGTCTGGCCATTCCTGAGATCGGCATTCCGCAGACGCGGCACGAGCTATCGCACCACAACGGCGATCCCGAGCAGATGGCTCGGCTGAGTCGCAGCGATGCGTTCATCACTCAACAGTTCTCGTACTTCCTCGATCAGCTTGAAGCGATTCGTGACGGCGAAGAATCGCTGCTGGATCGCACGATGGTGCTGTTCGGCAGCGGCATGAGCTACGGTCACAGCCACGGCAACGCCAACCTGCCGACGATCTTGGCGGGCGGTAAGTCGCTCGGCCTGAAGCACGGTCAGCACATCGACTACAATCTGCCGAGCATCAAGAACTACGACCTCACCAAGGCCGTTGAGCACTATTCCATTTGCCACAAGCCGTTGGATTCCAATGCCCGGCTGACGAACCTGCTGCTCACCATGATGCACAAGATGGACGTCAACGCCGAACAGTTCGTTGACAGCCTGGGGCCGGTATCGGAGATCATTTAGAACTGGATTTACGGCTGGCTGCCGGGGCCATGAATTCATGACCTCACCAGGGAGAGTAATTCATGCCACTTCGCGATCACTTTCGACCTCCGCTCCTAAAAGCAGCGTCATGGGAAGGCTTTTATGGCGGATGGCCGATGGTCATCGTCCAAAAGCTCGGGCAGATTCTTCCACCGCGATTCGTTGCGGAGCCGCGGGTGCATCTTGGCTCCCAAGTGGAGATCGATATTGCGGCATTTGATACCGATGACGCTGGCGGTCGTGACAGACTGATATCGGACTCATCCGGCGGCTTAGCCACAGCCATTTGGGCTCCTTCGACACCCAGCCTGGCGATTGAGACCGAGCTGCCCGACTGTGACGAGTATGAAGTCCGCATTTACGACATGATGCGAACTCGGCGGCTCGTAGCGGCGATTGAACTCGTCAGTCCGGCGAACAAAGACCGCCCAGAGCATCGACGGATCTTTGTGGGGAAGTGTGCGGCGCTTCTGCAACAGCGAGTCTCCGTAATCATTGTCGATCTCGTCACAACACGGGACTTCAGCCTGTACGCAGAGCTTCTGGCGTTCCTGGATCAGACTGATCCAGCACTGGGGTCTGAACCTCCAACGCTTTATGCAGCCGCCTGTCGCCACCGACAGACAGGCCGAAGGCAATTTCTGGAGATGTGGCATCATCCGCTGGAGCTGGGGCGATCGTTGCCCCGATTGCCCTTGTGGTTGGCAGATGACTACGCCGTGCCGCTGGATTTGGAAGAGTCGTATGAGCAGACTTGCCGCGACCTGAGATTGCCAGCGCTCACTCAATGAACCACCAGCAGCATTCGACGTTAGAAGGAAATGATGAATTGCTTGAAGTTGTGTGGTAAGCGTTGCTGGCACGCATTCGCGATTATTGCGGTCGTCATTAGTTTAGCCCACTTGCCTCTGAGTATCGCTGTGGCACAGGAGCTTACGGCGCAGATCGAGTTTCGCACTGACAGTGGCAATGAAAAGCTGCCGTGGTTTCGGTTGAAGGCGGGTGAGTTTCCGCCGGAAGGGTCGGCGCATTACATCGCGGGTGAACTGATTGAAGTGGATCACGTGAATCGCACCGGCGTCCTGCGGCCGGATCGGACGGATGCTCAGCGGCGCGGCGACTGGGACTTGCCGCACGCGTTTACGCTCCTGCCCTTCGGATCGTTGACTTATCACGGTGCGCCGGCTGAGTTGCGTGACATCCCGATCGGGACTCACCTGCACGGGCAGTTTTATCTGGAAGATCCCGCGCCGAAGGATTCCAAAACGAAACCGCCCGGACCGCCGAAGCGGGTCAGTTTGGAATCTGCGTTCAGCCGTTGCGTTCGGCTCGAAGACGATTTCAGTTTCTGTCAGCGCCAGCAGCGAGGTTGGCGAATCGATGCCGTCAGCCCAGAAACCGGTGTGTTGACGGTCACTGGTATCACGGCAGGGAAGGCGGACGCTAAGCCGACTCTGTTTCAGATCGGTGGCGTCACGCGCGTCTGGAAGGGAAGATCGGTTGGATCGCTGGGGGACCTGACGATTGGCCAATCGCTCACTACGAATCTCACGGTCTGCACGTTGAAAGGCCCGGGACGTTGCACGTCAATCTGGCTGGATGCTGAAAGCCGCGACTTGGCGACGGCTCATCAACTGGAAGTGCATCGCCAGTTTCAGCGTGAACACGGACTCGCCGGCTGGGTGGATGAAGTCGATAACGAGCAAGGCACGATGTGCGTGACGTTATTTGCAGGCTTTGATCCGAAGCTGAAAGAAGACTTCTTAGTCAACGAACAAATTACAGCAGCGGTGGCCGAGGATAACCTGCGAACGTGGGACCAGATCAACGATCGCAAGAGCGGCACACTGTTGGAAATTCAGAACGTCAAACCGGCACCCGGCAACAGCGGTGTGCGGATGAAGCTCAAGCCTGTGTTGCTGCTGGAAGGCTTCAGGCCTAAGCGAGTCGTCCGGCTGTGGCCCAGTAAGTGGAAGGTGGATGACCTGCCGCGTGAAGAGCGGCTCTATCAATAACGCATCAACAAGAACTCAACTGCGAGTGGAACGGCATTTCATGAAACTGCTGCTGGTGAACGCGTCAATTTTGTTGGCTCTGTGTGGAGTTGCTCTGGCCGAAGATAAGCCCGCGAAGCCGCCGCTGAAGATTACTCCGGGGCAGGTCATCATTCCGTTTGACCGCATGCAACGGCCGTGGGGCGAGTTAATCAGCATCGACATGGCGACTCGCACGGGCAAGTTTCGTCGTGAGAATAACGACGAGGTCGTCAGCTTCACGGTGATGCCGTATGCCGAACTGCTGCATCACGCCACCAACGGCGATCTGCAGGATTTTCGTATCGGCGAGCGAGCCATCTTTCGTCTGCACGAGAACGAAAAGGGCGAGTGGGTGTGGCTGACCTACATCCAGGACGAAATGAACATGATGAATGGCCACAAAGAGTATTACTTTGTGGACAGCCTCAACGCCGACAAGGGGCAGATTGTTGTCACTCAGGCGAACGCCGATCAGAGCTTCGTGCGCGAGAAGGGCATTGTCATCGAGACCGACAAAGACACCAACTTCTGGAAGTCGGGCAAGCCCGCTGCGTTTGCGGACATCAAAGTCGGAGATAAGTTACGAACCAAGACGCACGGAGTTGGCAAAGGCAAAGTGCGCATCGCCTGGGAAGTCTTTTTGGACGAAGAAAGCCTGCTGAAGTTTCAGGCAGAGCAGAAAGAAGTCCACGCGGCGCGCATTCGCGAACAAGGTGCTCCGGGCTACATCGACGAGGTCTCGGACTCGCAGCTCGCGCTGACCATGTTTCATGACGGCGAGGAGCAGACGAAGCAACTCAAGACCGGCAAGGCGGTGCGAGTCGCTCCGGCTGGAGTTGATCGCAAGCCGACCGCAGAAGCAGTCACGGCCACAGTAAGCTCTGTCAAGACGATGGGGCGGCAGACGAAAGTCGTGCTGACGACGAGTGCGAAGCTACCACAGTTTCAGCCAACCGGATTGGCGCGACTCTGGATTGTGCGCGAGTAGCCTGCTGAGATCCGCGGAGCCGTGCTGCTTCCGACTTTGCGAGCGGAAGCGACACGATAACGACCGCTGCTACTGGAGGAGCAACGCTGATGTTGACTGCTGAATCGCGTCGCCGTTCGTTTCCGTCGTTGGAAGGAATGACGTACCTCAACACTGCCGCCGAAGGCATTCCGCCCCTGGAAGTCGGTGCGGGGTTAGAGCAGTACTTTCGCGACAAGCAGCTCGGCATGGATGGCCGCGAGCCGCACTTCAAAGCCCTTGAAGAAACGAAGGCACTGGTCGCGGAGTTGTATGGACTGACGGCCGCCGAGATCGGCATCTGCTCGTGTTCTTCTGAGGCTTACAACCTCGCGGCACTCGCGTTGCAGCTGCGTGAGGGTGATGAAGTCATCATCAACGATCTCGATTTTCCGGCTGGCGCCACGCCGTGGCTGCTGCCAACCTGTCCGGCCACCGTGCGAGTCTGGAAGGCGCGCGAGGGCGCTCTGCGAATCGAAGACTTGCAAGCGCTGCTGACCCCAAAAACTCGACTGGTCACGGTATCGCTGGTCAGCTTCTTCAACGGATTTCGACTCTCGCTGGCGCCGGTTGTGGATGCGGTGCGACGTAACTCATCCGCTCTGCTGGCGGTCGATGTGACTCAAGCACTGGGACGCATTCCGCTGAATCTCGCTGATGTTGATCTCATTGTCAGCAGCACACACAAGTGGATTCTGGCCAGCCACGGTGGCGGTTTGGTGGGAGTACCAACAACCCGAGCTTCCGACTGGCATGTTTCGGCGGGTGGTTGGTTCAATCTCGAAGATGCTTTTGGACCAGCTCGATTCGACCGCGCCGTGAGCAAGCCAGGCGCGGCGGGCTTTGCTGTGGGGATGCCTAACTTCCCGGCGATCTATGCCATTCGAGCAGCGCTCAACTATTTGAAGACCGTAGGCGTTGCTGCCATTGATCAAGCGGCGAGGCCACTCGTTGAGGAATGTCTAGCCGAAGTTGCCAAGCTACCGATTGAACTGCTGACACCGCGCGATGTGTCTGCCGTCGCCGGAATCATCGCCTTCCGGCACCCGTCGGCCGAGGTCCTTGCTAAGCAACTGCGGTCTCAAAACATTCATGTCATGTCACATGCCGGTCGTCTGCGAGTCGCCATTCATGGCTACAACACGCGTGAGAACATCGTTCATTTCCTGCGTGAGCTAACCTCGGCTCTGAAGGTTGTTGGCTAGGAACGCCCGACCGTTTTCACAGATGGATCTTGATGAAGAGCCAGATCCACGTGCAGAGGAGGATCAACGGCACGAGTAGCTGCAACGCCATCCCGATTTCGTGACTCCGAGACATGCGCCTCGGCCAGTCATACGGAGCCAGGTTTTGTTCGGGGTCAACGAAGTGGAATTCTTTATCGTCCTCGACCGCTCGCAGGAAGATGGCGTAGCGCTTGCGCAGCACCTGCATGGTGTGCACGGCGAGCACCATCGGGATTCCGAGGACCAATGCCATGAGGATTCCGAGCACGCAGATGCTGCTGAGCAGAACCTTCTGGTCGTCCATGCTGCCTTGATTGCTCACAAGGATCGCCACAGGCGTAAACAAGAACGCGTTCGCCGAGACCAGCCAGGCCATGCGATTCGACAGCAGCGTGTGTTCCTGCAGCACGCGTTTGCTGAGTTCTTCGTAGATGGAGCGTTCGCGCTCGACCATCCATGAGTATTGGCTGTCGTCTACCATGCTCGATCTCTTCGCTTTTGATGGTTGTGGGGAGTTCTGACAGAAACGCAAACACTCGTGCGAACGAATGCAGCCTGACGATTGCTGAGACTGAGCCGCATGGGAACTGTTGCCGGAGTTCGCGCCGGCACCTGCGGATCCCGAGTGCTCCCCGACGACTGCAACAGCGAGCATGACAAACATTGCACCATCGGCAATTATCGCGATCTGCTCCAAGCCAACATCTTCCGGAGAACAACCATGCTGCGGCATTCACTGAGGCGACTGAGGAACGTGACCTGCGTGCTGGTGCTCTTGTCTGCGAGTGAGCAAGCTCACGCTGCTGACCCTGCCTATCAGTTGAAGATTGTCACCGACCGGAAGGATGCGATCTACCAAACAGATGCCGACGCCAAGTTCCTGATCACGCTCAACAAGGGGGACGAGGTCGTTGCAAACGCGGCCGTGAAGTATGTGGTGGACGACTTCCTCAAGAGCGGGGCGGCTGGTGATTTTCCTGCGGGGACAGTGATGACCGGCGGCGAGCCTGTTGCGATCACTGTGAAAGGGAAGCAACCAGGCTTTCTACAGTGCCATGTGACGTTCGAGACGCCTGAGGGCAAAAAGTTGCAGGCCGTCGCCGGCGCGGGTTTCTCGCCGGACAAGATCGTGCCAAGCCTGCCTGTCCCGGACGACTTCGATCAATTTTGGGCTGAACAGAAGAGTCAGCTCGCGGCGATACCGCTCGAACCGCAGCTCACTCCGGCCAGCCAGCCGAATATGGGCGACGACGTCGAATGCTTTGATGCGCAGATCAAGTGCCTCGGTGACGCTCCAGTGTCTGGATACTTCGCTCGACCTAAGAACGCGAAGCCGAAATCGCTGCCTGCCATCTTGTGGGTGCATGGCGCGGGCGTGCGTAGTTCCCTCGCGGGCACTGCCATCCAAGGGGCCAAGCAGGGCATGCTGTCGATGGACATCAACGCACACGGCATTCCAAACGGCAAACCGAATGAGTTCTATCAAGAGCTGACGAATGGTCGCTTGAAGGGTTATCCGTCTGCGGGGCGCGACAGCCGCGACACGATCTACTTCAAGGGAATGTTTCTGCGGCTGGTCCGCGCCATCGACTTCCTGACATCGCAACCCGAATGGGATGGCAAGATTGTTGCTGTCGTTGGCCACAGTCAGGGTGGTGGGCAAGCTCTTGCTGCTGGCGGGCTCGATTCGCGAGTGACTCTGATTGCCTCGGGTGTGCCGGCGATCTGCGATCACTCTGGCCGCGCGGCAGGACGAGTGAACGGCTGGCCGAAGCTGGTTCCTGACGCAGCCGATGGCAAGCCAGAACCCAAGGCGCTCGAAGCGTCCCGTTATGTGGATGCCGTGAACTTCGCGACTCGTTGCAAAGCCGAAGCCATCATGAGCGTGGGTTTTATTGACGGGGTCTGCCCGCCTTCAAGTTGCTACGCGGCGTTCAATGTATTGCGCGGCCCGAAGGAGATGATCAACGAGCCGCTCATGGGACATGCCGCACCGCAGCACATTCAAGCGGCGTTCAACGCCAAAGTTCTGGATCACGTGAAACGCCACTCGGCCCAGAAGTGAGACGTGGTTCATGGCCTGGTTGTGGTACGGAGTCCTCGCTGCTGATCGGCTGCTGAGAAGAGTGCCGAGTCTGATTCAGGTCTGGCTGGTGGAGTATTTCCTGGTCGTGCCGCTGGCATTCTTCATCGGCAAGCTGGTTGATATCCGGGGCGCGTATGGATGCCCCGGCACCGACGAAACGCTGGATGGCACGCTGTGGGGCTGTCTCGGGTTGTCGTGTGTCTGCGGGTTCTTTTTCATGAAGAACCTGATTGCTCCGCGCTTTAGTGCGGAGACATGGACTCCTCGGGTTTCAACCGGACTGGAAGTTGGCGACGTAGAACTGGTCGTCGCGAATCGGCTTGCGACGGTGACCTATCCGTTCTTGTCGAGTCACCCTTCGTACGCGCTATTACTTCTGCCGACCAGTTGGCTGCCGTTGATGATGATCTGGGCGACCGAGAATCAGGGCTGCAGCACGCTCTACTGGAAGGCGTCCGGCATCGCGGGGCTGTGGATCATCGCTGCGATGGTCGTCCTGCGATTGATCTGCTGGTATGGGTTGCACTGCGGCCAAGAAGCTTTGAAAGAGTTCGCCGCTGAGATGCGCGGCGTGTCCGTCGCACGGCTCGGTTGGGAGATGGCCTGGAAGCCGACGCTGGTGCTGGTAACTCTGATGCACCTGATTGTATGCGTCCCGATCGGAATCATGTTCTGGCAGGAACACCGCACCATCGCGGCTCTGCCGCCGGTAGCCGTTGAGATGGCCGAGGATGCCCCGCCGCCGCATGTGTTTGGCAGCGACACACCTCGGCGATGGCTGCGAGTTGAGGGACGCATCATTGGAGATCCGGTCTTCTGGCCAGCGACTGGCGAGAACCGAGGCGGCAACAACTATCGAGGTGCCGCGGTGCTGGTCGCATTGGATGCTGGGGGCGAGGCATTGCTGCTGGCGGAGTCGATGGGTGTCGGTGATCTCATTGGAGATATTCAAGAGGCCAACGCGACCGGAAGAATCTCGTCCACTGGTTCGCTGGCCAACGGCTTCAGCGAGGATCAAGTGCAGTACTACGGATTCACCGAGGACGACTTTCCGCCCCCGCGCGAGCAGGGACGCGTGCTCTTGATTCACGGTTATCCGTGAACGCTTCGGTAAGGCAGGTGCCGACGATGCTTGATACTTTCAAACAGCTCATAGCTCATCAGTTTGAAGCAGCGTTCTGCAGCCTGCAGATTTGCATTGACAGGTGCCCCGATACCGCATGGGACGAGCCAGTGGCGAACCTTAAGTTCTGCCAGGTCGCGTTCCATACGCTGTTCTTCACGGATATCTATCTTGGTCCGAATGCCGACGCGCTGCGTGATCAGCCGTTTCACAAGGACCACCCGGAGTTCTTCCGTGACTATGAAGAACTTGAAGACCGGGTGCAGGTTTTGTCCTACGACAAGCCATCTATCGAGGCGTACCTATTGCACTGCCGCACAAAGGCTTCGCGCGCCATCGCCGATGAGAGCGCCGAGTCGCTGGCAGGACCTTCAGGGTTTGAACGTCGGTTTTTTTCGCGGGCCGAATTGTACGTCTACAACTTGCGGCACATTCAGCATCATGTGGCGCAGTTGAGTTTGCGTCTGCGACTCGATCATCAGGAGAGTATTCCGTGGATTGGTTCAGGTTGGCGCGAGGTTTGATACGTCGAGTCTCGTCAGCGAGACACTTCGCGGCACGTTGAAGACCGGCTCATGCAGTCTGCTCCATGCGGATCGCCATTCCTAAACGCTCGTTCGAGAGGGCGGCTCATGCTTGAGAAACTGCTGCTTCCGGAGATTCAGGAACTCATCGCCAACAAAGATGAACAGACCTTGCGCGAGACGCTCAATCGCTGGCCGCCGTCTGAAGTCGTGGCGTTGTTCTCCGAGCTGTCCGATGAAGATGACCTGGCTGCCATGCGGATGCTGCGCGGCCCGCAGCGTGCTCGCGTCTTTGAATACATGGACCGCGTTTCTCAGCAGAAGTTGCTGGCAAGCTTCTCTGAAGCGGAGGTCGGCTCGCTGTTGAATGAAATCGCGGATGACGACCGCACCGCGTTGCTGGCGCGGTTTGAAGAAGTGGACCAGCAGCGCATGCTGCGGCTGCTGGATGACGAACAGCGGGCGCTCGCCGAGTCGTTGCTGCAGTATCCAGAAGACAGCGTCGGGCGGTTGATGACGCGGCATTTCGTCTCGGTACGTGCGCATTGGACTGTCCAGCAAGTGCTGGATCACATCCGCCAGCACGGTCAGGACAGCGAAACATTGAACGTCGTCTACATAGTAGACGAGGAGAATCGTCTGATCGATGACTTGCGCATTCGACAAGTTCTGCTGGCCAGGCCGAATCAACACCTGGAAGAACTCCTCGATCAAGTGTTTGTTGCCTTGCGGACGACAGATCCGAAGCGATCCGCAGTGGATGTCTTTCGTCAGCACGCGCGCACGGCATTGCCGGTACTTGATGCTGAAGGAAAGCTGTTAGGCGTTGTAACGATCGATGATGTGTTGAACGTCGCTGAAGAAGCAGCCACGCAGGACATGCAAAAGCTTGGCGGTTTGGAAGCCTTGTCCGAGCCGTACGTGACGACGCCGCTGATGACGATGGTCCGTAAGCGAGCGACTTGGCTGGTTGTTCTGTTTCTCGGCGAGTTACTGACGGCGACCGCGATGAGCTATTTCGAAGATGATATTGCTAAGGCGGTCGTGCTGGCGTTGTTTGTTCCGCTGATTATTTCCAGCGGTGGCAACTCCGGTTCTCAGGCCGCGACGCTGATTGTACGCGCTTTGGCGTTGGGTGAAGTGACCCTGCGCGACTGGTGGTGGGTCCTGCGCCGTGAACTCGGATCAGGCGCTGTGCTCGGTGCGATCCTCGGGCTCATCGGCTTCTTACGCATCGCCGTCTGGAGCCTCTTCAGCGACATCTACGGACCGCACTGGCTACTCGTCGGAATAACGGTGGGCTGCTCGCTGGTGGGCATTGTGTTGTGGGGCACGTTATCCGGTTCGATGCTGCCGTTCCTGCTGAAACGCGCTGGCCTTGATCCGGCGACTTCGTCAGCGCCGTTCGTGGCCACGCTCGTCGACGTGACCGGACTGATCATCTACTTCAGTGTCGCAACTTTGGTGCTGACCGGAACGCTCCTCTGATTGTTCGCCTGATGGCGTTCGATCAAGCCTTACGCTGACCAGCGCAGAATTCACCTGTTGCCTTCAGTCACCTCAGCACAGGTACGTCCGTTAGTGTGACGAGGGTAATATCGACGCCGATTGATGATCGCGAACTTACCGGCGCGGTCGGTGTTGGAGCGCGGGCTTCGAGGAATTTCGCGCCGGTGCGTGCTGGCATCACATGCAACTCCCCGCATCTGGGACTTCTGCGCAATTTGTGGCCACCAATGGTGCCTGGCACCAGCATTGCAATCGCAGCGTCCCGTCGAAGGACGAGGACGCGTCTTCGCTCTCGAACTTCCTGGGCAGTGGAACTCGGAAGTCACTGGCAGATTGGGATGTAGAAGCATCTTGGTCCTTCGACTCATTTTGTTGCTTTATTGCTGCTCACACCGCGGAGTGCGTTGTGGCAGCGCACTTCAGGAATTTGGGTTTCGAAGGAGTTTGAAATGATGTTCAAGAAGCTGCTCGTTACAGGTTTGGTCATGGCGTTGGCTGCAGTGGCCGTGGTTCCGGAAGCACAGGCCAAGAGCTGGAAACGCTCTCGCTATTGCTGTAACAACGGATGGTACGGTCAGAGCTACACCTACCAGCAACCAGTTTACAATCAGCCAGTCGTGACCAACGCGCCGGTCGGCAATTCCTACGGGAATGCCTGCTGCAACGTGCAGCCGGCGTGCGCTGTTGGATTTCAGGGCAACTATCAACAAGGAGCTCCTGGAACGTTCCAGAACAACCAGTATCAGTCTGGTTTCCGTGGAGACGTCTATCCCCAACAGGATCCGCAGTTCCAGAACTCGCCGAACTACAATCCCAACCTGCAGAACAACACCAATTTGAACCTGCAGAACAACACGCTGAATCAGAATCAGAACCTCAACCAGAACCAGAATCTGAATCAGCCGAACCAGAGCACGACCCAGCCGCAGAATTCGACGCAGGGTCAGACTCAGCAGAATCAGAACCGCACTCAGCCATCAGCTCCACCGCCAACGGAGCCAGCCGCTGAAACGCAGCCATAAGCAGTGGTGAGTGAGCATTGCTCACGTCGACACTTCTGCCATGACGATGGCCATGCTCTGCCAGTTCTGAAACAAATGCTCTCGTCCGCGATATCAGCTCCGCCAGACTGATGCGCGACGGGAGTTCAGATCGGCCGAGCGTGGCCTTTTTCTTTTTGACGAACGTTCGAGAGGAAGTTCCATCGCCCAGACGCGGCATGATGCAAACCAGCCACGGTGCCGCAAGCCTCGCGGCCTTCGCTGCAATTGCGATCGATCATGTGACGATTAAGACAACCCATCCATGATCCGTGCTGGTTCGGCAGAGTCTGAACGGATTCATGCAAAGCGGCAGTCGCGGCACCTGCGTTGCTCCCCAAATCAGGGCCGAAGGTGAATAGTAAGTATTTTCGGGCTCCCATCAAACGCCCGCTCCGCGTGTTCTGCATAAGAACTGAATCGCGTCTCCTTCGAGCTTCCCTGGATGCGTCCAGGCCAGAGTGCAGACGCCTCCAAAACTTCGCTGGAACTAACCTGATTAGGATGTAGCCATGATTCGTCACCTCACAATGATTGGCGCCTTGGTTCTGAATGCCCCCGCCGTGCAAGCTCAGCAGGGCATCGGTGCTCCTGCGGCTGGTCAGCCGGGAGTCAGTACGACGAACCCGGCTCAACCCGGACAAACGGCTTCCGGACAAACAGGACTTGCGCAGTCCAACCTGCAAACCCAGACCTTTGGAGGGGTGGGTTCTACACCCTGGTTCTCGAACCCCGGTGTGCGACAGGAATTGAAACTCAACGATGAGCAATTCAATCGTTTGAATCGCGACTATCGACAGAACTGGGATCGCTACCAGAACGATCTGCGAGGCATCGGAACTGGCCTCAGCGAACAGCAACGCCGTGAACGAGCTCTGGAGCTGGAGCGAACTTTCAATCAGAACTTTAACCACACCTCGCAGGACATCTTCTCAGATACCGCCCAGCGAGACCGGTTCAACCAATTGTATCTGCAGTATCAGGGTTATGGAGCGTTCAACGATGCAGACCTGCGTCGTCGAATGAACCTGAGCCAGGATCAGATCAATCGCATCGCTGAGCTGGAAAGAAACTGGCAGCGCGACATGAACACCATGCGCCGCGAGTTCGCCAGCGATCGTCTGTCAGCGACACGTCGCTATCGCGATTGGAACCGCAAGCACAATGAGCAGTTGAACCAGATCCTCAGTGAGGATCAGCGTCGCATGTGGCGCGAGACTTCGGGCAACTCGTATGAGTTCTCGCCGGACATCTATTTCCCCAGCACAACTCCGCAGAAAAGCCTGAACTCGACCGGCACCGGTCCGGCAATTCCGGGAACGTCGACCAATGGCAACGTGCAATAACCGACTGCGGTTCTGCACGATCAGCCCGACATCCAGCAAACATCTCAGACGCCACTGCCTCCCGCGAGGCAGTGGCTTTCCTTTTGAGATGTGCAATGCGGATCTGTACCTTGCGTCGGCAACTTGATGAAGATTTTGCGATGAGATGCAGTCGCCTTGCCTGACCTCGTACAATCGCTAGAGGGCTTGGAGTATTGCGGCGGCGGGGCGGCAGAATGGAACGCGATGATGTCCTTTGAACTGAAATCAGGTGAACGGCTACGGAGAAGCGTCCGGAGAATCGCGAGACAACAGATTGACGTGGCCATTGAAGAACTGACCCAGCTCACGCAGCGTGGAGGCGACAGGCACGTTCACGAAATACGCAAGGCCTGCAAGAAGCTGCGAGCCTTACTGCGACTGGTGCGACCCGTACTTTCCGACGCGATCTACCGCGAGGAAGACGCCTGCCTTCGAGATGCTGCGCGACCACTCGCTGAAATGCGAGATGCGAAAGTGATGCTTCAGACGCTGAACGGATTGGTCGCTCACTTCGAGGGCCAACTTGCTGGCGATTCATTCGATGCCGCCCACCTCTCATTGCAGGCTCATCTCACGCAGGCTCGCGATTCGGGGCTGCGGGACATTGAAGTTTGCATCGAAATCGCCGAGGCATTCCGAGCGGCTCGCGCACGCATCAAGGACTGGGCCGATGTTCCGAATCGGTGGCACACAATCGCAGACGGACTCGGTGCGACCTATAAAAGTGCACGACGAGCGTTACATGCCGCCGTTGAGAACCCTACGTCCGAAGCGCTGCATGAATGGCGAAAGCAGCTCAAGTACCTGCTTCATCAATTGCAGATCATCGAGCCCATCCGCCGCAAACTTCTGGATGAATTGATCAGAGATGCGAGTCAACTGGCATCACGGCTTGGCGAAGACCATGACCTGGCTGTTCTGCGTGAGAAGTTGCTAACCGAGCCCAATGAGTTCGGGGGCGATGGTGAAGTTAAGCGGCTGCTGGCGCTGCTCGACCAGCGCCGCAATGAGTTACAGCAACTCGTATTCGCGACGGGCCAACGGCTTCTCGACAAGCGACCCAAAGATTTCAGTCGCCAGATGCGAAACTACTGGAAGCGGTGGCACAGTCGATCGCGCGTGGCGCATGCCAACTGAGCTTGAGCGAACGGGTCGAGAACGAAGCTCTGCGGTCTGGCTGTCGTGCGCACAATTGGCCTGCTGGAGTTCATTCGCAATCGAAAGCTTCCTGAGGTAGAAGGTGCGTTTTGGTTCGCACTCAGATTTCGTTCGTGGTCTCAATGAAAAACGTCGTTCGTCAAACTCGTGCTCACTTGATGCAGTTGTTCGAGGAGCATGGTTTCAATCCGAGACATGATCTCGGGCAAAACTTTCTGATCGATCTCAACATCATTGAGGCGATTGTTCGCGAAGCGCAACTCACGCCCGATGATGTCGTGCTGGAAATCGGCACTGGCACCGGAGGCATGACGACGTTTATGGCAGTGCAGGCCGGGCATGTGGTGTCTGTGGAATACGACAACAACATGTTCCAACTGGCGACCGATCAAGCCGGTGGGTTTGAGAACGTCACTCTGCTGCACATGGACGCGCTGAAGAACAAAAACAACTTCGCTCCCGCCGTGATCGAAGCCGTGCAGGCGGCGCTGGCGGTGGATCCTCGCCGGCGTCTGAAGCTGGTCGCCAATCTGCCGTACAACGTGGCGACGCCGATCATTTCCAATCTGGTCGCCACAGAACTGCCTTGGACACGCATCGTCGCCACGATCCAACTGGAGTTGGCCGAGCGCATGGCCGCGACGCCTGAGATTCCCAATTATGGGGCGCTGTCCGTGTGGCTCCAGGCTCAGGCGGACGTGAAGGTCGCGCGGCGAATGCCGCCGGAAGTCTTCTGGCCGCGTCCCAAAGTGGACTCCGCCGTGGTGCGGCTCATCCCCAATCCGGAACGTCGTAAACTCATTAACGACAGAGAGTTCTTTCACGACTTCGTACGCCGGCTGTTTACTCATCGACGCAAGCTGCTGCGTTCGGTCGTCTGCGGTATGTACAGCAATGAGCTTTCAAAGTCGGAAGTGGATGCCGCCTTGGCCTTGGAATCTTTGCCAGAAGGCGTTCGAGGCGAACAGCTTCCGGTCGCGCAGCTCGTAGCCGTGTCGAATCGCCTCCGGGACGCTATCCTTCGCTCCCCACAGACCTGAATTTTCGCCGTTCGAACTTCGGACGATCCGCGCTAGCCCGAAACCCGCTGGGAACTCACCGTTCTCGACAGGTTTCGGGCTAGTTGCTCAACGGACACGAACTTTGGACGGCGAGACGAACTTCAGACGGCGTTTTCGGATTGCTGGCCGCCGTTCGTATACCGTGCATCAAACACAAACTGATTGGTGTGATTGCTCGCCAGGCGAGCCACTTACTTTGAGAGAAGACTCATTATGGACCGGATCGTCGCCCAGGGAATTACGTTTGACGATGTGCTCCTCGAACCCGGCTATAGCGAAGTCCTGCCGTCGGAATGCGATGTCGGCTCACGCTTTACGAACAACATCCGGTTGAATGTGCCGGTCATTAGCAGTCCGATGGACACCGTCACCGAGAGCGAGATGGCCATCGCTCTCGCTCAGGAAGGCGGCATCGGCGTCATTCACAAGAACATGACGGTCGAGCAGCAAACGCTTCAAGTTGACCGCGTGAAACGCAGCGAACACGGCGTGATTGTCGATCCACTCACTTTGCCGCCCGACGCAACCGTCGGACATGCACGCACGATGATGGATCAGCGGAACATTGGCGGCGTACCCATTACTTCTGCTGACGGCACGCTTTGCGGCATTTTAACGCGGCGCGACCTGCGATTTCTGGGGTCCAACGACACCCGCATCGATCAGGTGATGACCAAAGACAAGCTGGTTACCGCCAGCGAGAACACCGACCTCGTCACCGCCCAGCGACTGCTCCTGGAAAATAAAGTGGAGAAACTTTTGCTGGTGGACGAAGAATATCGATTGAAGGGATTAATCACGATCAAGGACATCGACAAGAACCTCCGCTACCCAAAGGCGTCGAAAGATTCCAGGGGCCGGTTGCGAGTCGGAGCTGCGATCGGGGTTGGTGACTTCGAACGTGCCAAGAGCCTGCTCGACGCAGGTGTGGACGTGCTGGTCGTCGATAGTGCTCACGGACATTCTCGCAACGTGCTCGATACTGTCAGTGAGCTAAAGCGACGCTGGTCCATTGACGTCATTGCCGGAAACATTGCGACCGAAGAGGCAGCAAGGGATCTGGTGAAAGCCGGTGCCAACGCCGTGAAGGTGGGCATCGGACCTGGTTCGATCTGCACCACGCGGATCATTTCAGGTGTCGGTGTTCCTCAGTTAACAGCGATTGCGAACGTCGTTCGCGGAGTGGGAGACTCGGGAGTTCCCATCATCGCCGATGGCGGGATTCGATACAGCGGAGACATCACGAAAGCTCTGGCCATGGGAGCTGACTGTGTGATGCTGGGAGGGTTGCTCGCCGGACTCGAAGAGAGCCCCGGCGAAATGATTCTCTATCAAGGTCGATCGTTTAAGCGTTATCGCGGTATGGGTTCGCTGGGTGCCATGGTCAAGGGCAGCAGTGAGCGTTACCGGCAAGGCCCCAGTGATTCGAGCGGCAGGGATGAAGCTCGCAAGCTGGTGCCCGAAGGCGTGGAAGGAAGAGTTCCGTACAAAGGCCCGCTCTCCACTTTTCTGTATCAACTGATTGGTGGGCTGCGAGCTGGAATGGGTTATCTCGGAGCCAAAACGGTTCCCGAGCTGCGTAAGGCCCGTTTCATTCAAATCACCGCGGCGTCGGTTAGGGAGAACCATCCGCATGACATCGCTATCACCCAGGAAGCTCCAAACTACTCGGCTGAGCACGTTGGTTCGTAAGACCGGCTGGCTCGCGGGAATTGTCTGCGTCATTGGCGCGACAACTCTGCAGGCGGCGGAGCCGGGAACCTCTCCGCTCGATCGGTTGCGGAATCGCAATCCGAACAGCCGCTGGGAGCAGTTGAAAGACGGAGTGCTCAAGCGGAAGAGCACTGAGCAGAACGAACGCATGATGATGCAGCCGCGCGTGCAGAGCCCCATTCAGGCTCCACCACCGCTGCCACCATTGCCCACTCGGCCTTCCGAGATTCAGCAGACCGCTGCTGCGGAAGATGTGAATGTGGTCGAGACGGGATATCAGGGCACGACGTCCGATCCCCGTCAGCTCAAGAAGGTGACCAGCATTCTGCCGTATGCGGACTATCAGCCGGAGATGCATGTCAGGACGGATATCGATCCGAGCCTGCAAGCTCCGGAAGAAGTTCCACTGGCCACCGACGGTCCGGCCTTTCACCCCATGACACCGACGTGCTTCCAGTGGCAGGCGTCGGACCTGTATCACAATCCGCTGTATTTCGAAGACCCATCTCTGGAACGCTACGGCCACACGTATCATCCCTTTGTGCAGCCGTTCGCGTCGGCGGGACGATTCGGCGTGCAGTTGATCGGTCTGCCGTATCAGATGACGATCGATCCACCGTGCAAGAGAATGTACACGCTGGGTTGGTACCGACCGGGTGAATGTGCTCCCAAGCAGTTCCCGAACTTCCCGTGGAACACGAAGGCGGCGCTCGTTGAAGGCGCGGTGATCACCGGCGGCTTCTACATCTTCCCATAGTCGTCGGTTCAAACTCTCAAAAACAAAAAGCCGTCACCAGAGCTGCATGATTGCAGTGCCCGGTGACGGCTTTTTTGTTTTGCGAACGACCGGCTCTTACGGGAGCGTCCAGCCGTACTTCTCCAGTTCAAACATCAGGAAAGCAATCCCAATTGAGAGTGCTGCCACAGACACAAACAGCAGCCCAACGTAGACGTCAGGCGCCGGTTTCTCAGTTGAGTTTCGTTGAGACATAGTCGCCTTTCTCGATCACGCCGTTTTTGGTTCCTGGAATGACAACCCCCACTGCCTGGTCGGGTTTCACGAGTTCAATTCTGATCTGGGCGAGGAACTTGCTTCGCTCGCCAATGCGATAGACGAAGAGCGTTGCACCTTCCGTCACACCGTCATCGCTACCGACCGAAATCTGCACCCGTTCTTTGCCGCTCTTGCCCTTGGGCTCAGCTTCTTCCACTCGGCCAAACACCAGCGGGGTCGGCGAATTGACAGTGGAATAGGACTTCGGATCGGTGCTGAAACCGTTCGCCGCGAGCACCTTGGTAAACGTTGCTACTTGAGCCACCATGACGTCGTATTTCTCAGACAGGCTCTTCAGTTCAGTCTCGCGAGAGAACAGCGTTTCATCCTGAGTGCGGGTGACGGTGTTCTTCTGATTTAGTTCCTTGTTGAGCTTGTCGTTGACCGTCGTGAGGATGCGGGCTTCTTCCTTACGGATGTTGGCTTCTTCCTGTGCGGACTTCTTCAGTGATGTCTCCGTACTGAGATTGCTGTTGAGCAGGTCAACCTCTTCCTTCAGCTTCTTGGCAAGGTCAGCCGTCAAACGCTGTTCGTTCGTAGCGGCCTTGGCTTTGTCTTCCGCCGCATTGACCTTCGCGGTCAGCGTGGTCTGAAGATCGGTGCGTTTATCAACCTCAGCCTTAAGGTCTCGATTCGCCGCGTTGAGCTTATCAGTGGTCTTCTGATTTTCGACGCGCCAGTTGGTCTGATGAGTGTAAACCGCGCCGGCAAATGCCATGAAGCAGATGCTCAACATGAATTGCACAATAACCAGAAGCTTACCAACGAAGGTCATGACACTAATCCTGCCGGCGAGTCAGCCGATGCGTGAATGATGTGAACTACTCGGAAGCAACGGCGCCTTGAACAACCAGGTCGTCCGCTCGTTCCTGAAGTCGATCTCGCAAGCCCTGCATTTGAAACAGCATGTCCAGCAGACGCCGCTTCTGCTGCAACAGTTGATAGTAGTCAGCTTCAATCGCCTGATAGTTGCGGATGAGACGATACACATCGCTGCGACGCTGCTCTGCCTGAGCACGAATCTTCAACGTGTCCTCGTTGGCCCGGGTTGTATCCTGCTTGATGGCTCCGACTTGCTTGTGGATATCATCCAACTGCTTGACGAGCTGATCCTTGCGGGCTTCCAGTCCATACAGATCTTCCTGAATCTGTTGAGTCGTCTTCTGAATCTGTACTTCCAGCGGTTTGATTTGCGGCTCGATCTTCTCGGCTTCCTTCTTCGCCTTGTCGGCGGCATCCGCGTAAGCAGCGGCGATCACGCCGGGATGGGTTCGAGAGGTCTTAGCCGGATCGTCACCCTGTCGCGGCTTCACACTCCAGGAAGGCTTTTCCCCACCCGTGTAGGTGAACTCGTATCCGGGCAGTGCCTGAGCCTCGGTCGCCCAGTTAGGCCCCGAGTTCGTAATCGCGACCGCCACGCCGAGAAAAGCAATGCTGGCGAAAGTCACGAAGACTACCAGGATCTTGCTGAGTTTAGTGAGCATGGCTGAGGTCACTGAGGCACTGAGGACGGACTAGGGCTGATCGAGAATCGACAGCCTCGCTACGGGAGCATAACCCGTTCGCGATCATAGGGCTGGCGAAAAATCACAGTCAAACACAAAGAGCGGATCTTGCCACTCCTATGCAACGTATGGTCGCGGCAAGAACTGCCTCTGCCGAATAACCGGCAATTCCTGCACAGCTCCTCGGAGCCCCTGGACGCCTCCAATCCACGCCTGGATCTATCCGCAATGCCACCTACCAGGGCACTTCAATCAGGTGCTTCGGAAACTTCGTCAGAACCTGACAACCCGTTTCCGTAACCAGCACGTCGTCTTCGATGCGCAGGCCGAACTCGCCTTCAATGTAGACGCCCGGCTCAATCGTCCAGATCTGTCCGACGGCGATCTCCTCGTCGACCAGTTGTGACAGCCTGCCCGAGTCATGCACCAAGGCGCCGAGGCCATGCCCCAGCCCGTGTCCGAAGTGCTTTGCGAGGCCTTTTTCGTCCAGAATCTGTCGGGCCAGGCCGTCGAGTGCCTTGCTCGAAAGGCCGGGCCGAATTGATTGGATGCAGGTTTCCTGAGCATGCAGCAGGTGCTGGTAGACTTCTTTCTGCCGCGGGCTGGCTGAGCCGATCGCGACCGTTCGCGTGATGTCGCTGCAGTAGCCGTCCAATCGGGCACCAATATCCATCGTCACGAAGTCGCCCCGCTGCAGTTCCCGAGTGGAAGGTTCGCCGTGCGGTCGTGCGGTGCGCGGTCCACTGACGATGATCGGCGCGAAAGCGGCCGTTGCCCCGTGAGAACGCAGCATGTCTTCCAGCGCCCACAGCAGTTGGATTTCCGTGACGCCGGGACGCATGCGACGAATCAGTTCTTCGAGGCAGGTATCCGTGATCGCGCAAGCGGCCTGCACCTTCGCAACTTCTTCTGGCGACTTGACCTTGCGCAGTTCGTCAATCGGGTCGGTTGCCGACTGAAGTTCAATCCCCGTGAACTTCTCGCTCCAGGACTCATGCGTCGCAACGGTCACATGGTTCTTGTCAAACGCCAGTCGATGGACGAAGAGCGCATCAAGCTGCTCCTTAAGAAAGTCGACAACATTCGTCGGATTGGCGTAAGAGCGACAGGGCATGCTCGTGCATTGCTCCGCAGCTTGCAGCGTGTAGCGACTGTCGGTGACAAGCAAGGCTTGGTCGAGGGTGACGAGCGCGATGGCGAACGAGCCCGTGAAACCGGTCAGCCAGCGGACGCTGGGCATGCTGGTTACCGCAAACGCACTCACTTCAACACTTTTTAATGCTACGCGCAGCCGTTCGAGGTTTGTTGTCAATTGTTCAATCTCTCTAAAACAGGATACCAACGGCCAATTTGAGCCTGAATGCGCCGCGAGGAAATTACTGCCGAGTGGCCATCTTTGTTGCTAAACAAAGTGCCCGTCTGACTTTCCTAACGATAGAATCGAACGAACATATTTTGCCAGTGGATATGCTTTTGACTGTTGACATCCGTGCGGATGCGATCAATCGCTGGTCCACAACTCACTA
The DNA here is from genome assembly GCA_021732995.1 of Planctomycetaceae bacterium. GTDB lineage: Bacteria > Planctomycetota > Planctomycetia > Planctomycetales > Planctomycetaceae > AM-0621. Next base: position 71,573 of record JAKFWA010000134.1, read on the forward strand.
CTCGGGACGGCAGGCAACTGCCGAGGGAGTTGAATTATGTCAGAGACAGAGCCGATTACAGAAGGTGATGTCGGACTGGAAACTGCAGGCGATCCAGCGCTGACCGCTGATCGTCCCAAACGATCGATTCATTGGGATGACGAGCTGATGACGACACGTCAGCTAATGGAATTTTTGGGCCTCTCGCGCACGAAGATCTGGGAACTTGTGAACAAAGAACAACTGCCGGCGTTCAAGATCGGTGGCGACTACCGCTATCGCCGATCGGAAGTTCTGGAGTGGCTGGAGAAGTTCCGCGTCAAGCGCTAAGTTCATTTGACGCATTTCTGACAGTGCGTCTTCACGATCTTTTAAGCTTGGTTAACTTCGGATCGTGACAACAAAAAAAGGGCCCGCGAGCATTCACTCGCGGGCCTTCTCTTTTTCTGGCGTCAATCAGGACGACTACTTCATCTTGGCGGCGCGGGCTTCCTTGTCCTTGCGACGCTTCTCAATGACTTCTTCCTGAACGTTCTTGGGCACTTGCTTGTACTTCGCAAATTCCATCGAGAACTGTCCCTTACCCTGAGTCATCGAACGCAGTTCGTTCGCGTAGTCGAACATTTCGCCCAGCGGAACTTCGGCTTCGATAACCGCAGTCAACTGACGGCTCGACGTGGACGTGATCAGACCACGCTTGCTCGACAAGTGACCGCAGATCGAACCTTGGAAGCTTTCGGGAGCTTCGATTTCGAGCTTCATGATCGGCTCCAGCAACGCCATACCGACGCGGGTCAAGTTTTCGCGCATCAGGCTGATCGCGCAAATCTTGAACGCCATTTCGGACGAGTCGACGTCGTGGTAGCTACCGTCCTCGACCACCATTTCCAGGCCAGTGATTTCGCACTCGCACAGCGGTCCCTTGACCAGTGACAGCTCAAAGCCTTCCTGGATCGCGGGGATGTATTCCTTTGGAATACGACCCTGGGTCACCGCGTTCGTGAACTTATGAGTCACTTCAGAATCTTCCGGCAGCGGTTGCAGCTTGCCACGCACATGGGCGTACTGACCCGAACCACCGGTCTGCTTCTTGTGCTTGTAATCGAACTCAACGGCCTTCGTAGGAGTCTCGCGGTAAGCCACGCGAGGCTCACCGACAATCGCTTCTACGCCGTACTCGCGCTTCATGCGCTCGACGTAGATTTCCAGGTGCAGCTGACCCATACCCGCGATAATCGTTTCGCCGGTTTCAGGATCAGACATCACGCGGAAGGTGGGGTCTTCACGACGGAAGCGTTCGAGCGCCTTGCCCATCTTGTCCGCACCGTCACGGTTCGCGGGTTCGATAGAGAGACGCAACACGGCTTCTGGAACGAAGATGTTTTCTAGTGCGACGCTGAGACCTTCGCCGTGGAACGTATCACCGGACGCGCAGTCCACACCGACGACCGCAATGATGTCGCCCGCACCGGCGACGTCGATTTCTTCACGATCATTAGCGTGCATTCGCACGAGACGACCGAAGCGAACTTTCTTACCAGTTCGCGCGTTGATGTAGCTTTCGCCTTTGCGAATTTCACCCTGATAAATTCGCGTGTACGCCAGCAAACCGAACTGCTCGATGACCGTCTTGAAAGCCATGCAAACAACGGGCTTGTTGTCGTCCGCCGCAAGCGGCAGGGGCGCACCCTTGCCACTCTCATCCTTGTGATCCAGGTCTTGAGCGACAATCGTGCGATCCAGCGGGCTGGGCAGATACCAGGTGATGGCATCCAACAGCTCTTGAATGCCTTTATTCTTGTAAGCCGTGCCCATCATCAACGGGGCAATTTCTCGCGAAATTGTGGCCTTACGAATGATCTTCTTGATGTGCTCGGGCTCTGGAACTCGCTCTTCCAGAAGCGCTTCCATCAGTTGGTCGTCGAACATCGACAACGTTTCGAGCATATGATGCCGAGCCGTGTTCGCCTCGTCCTGGAGTTCCTCGGGAATGGGCTCGCGACGAATGTCTTCGCCCTTAGGTCCATCGAAGTACACGGCCTGCATGTTGATCAAATCAACAACGCCTTCGAAGCTGGATTCGCGTCCAATCGCAATCTGCAGCGGTAGCGCCATGAGCCCCAGCTTGTCTTTGACCTGCTGAGTGACGCTGATCCAATCGGCGCCGATACGGTCCATCTTGTTGATGAAGCAGATACGGGGAACGCCGTAACGCTTCATCTGACGGTCCACGGTCAGCGACTGGCTCTGCACGCCACCCACGGCGCACAACACCAGAATCGCGCCGTCGAGCACGCGCAGAGAACGTTCCACTTCCACCGTGAAGTCCACGTGGCCGGGGGTATCGATGATGTTAATCGGATAGACCGGGCCGGGCTCTTCGCCCCACTGGACGCGGGTCGCCGCGGACTGAATCGTGATACCGCGCTCACGTTCCAGGTCCATGAAGTCCATCGTCGCGCCGCCATCGCCGCCCTTCACTTCCGCCATGCGGTGAATGCGTCCTGAGTAGAACAGGATACGCTCGGTCAGAGTGGTCTTGCCCGAGTCGATGTGGGCCGAGATGCCGATGTTGCGGACTTTGTCGATATTCTGCATGTGACTGAAACCTGAATCGTGAAACAAACACCGGTCGCTACGCACGACCGAAAGAATTCTGAACTCTCCAATACGACACCGGTGCGAATACACGGGGATCGCAATTATCCAACGTGGAACATCCAAGCCCGAAGAGCTGCACACTTCGTGGTTTCGCCAGTCGTCGCAGAGACTGCCAACGACTGACTCATCTGGGCGGGATGCTTCCAGATGTCGCCAGAACTTTTGCCCAACACCCAACGCGAGGGGCAGCCTTGTTCGTGCAACTCTGGAATGAACGCGACGGCTCTTGCTGCGGCATCCCTGCGCTCACTCTACAAAGTGAGCCCAACAGCCTTGAACCGGGTCGGAAAGCGGGATGTTATCGACGCACATTCGCTCCCGAAACTGGAAAAGTGAGAATAAGTGCCAACTTCTGACGAGTGCTGCCATGAATTCCCATACATGGGTTTTCGCAGTCGAGACGGAAGAGGAACGACGCTTATAAACGTAAATTGAACGCTTCCGGACATCAGATCGTTACGCATTGACCGACATTGACTGGGCAGAATGTGTCGGTTTTGGGTGAATGGGGGCAATTTGTCATCGCAGGCGGTATCCTGAGGTATGAAATTGCTGTTAACACTTGGCCGCCCAGCACTTTGCAACCGTTGATGATGGGAAGTTATGCCTCGACATCTCCTCGCTCAGAGCGTCCTCGGTCTGATCCTCTCCGTCACCGCCGCGGTTGCTCAAGAGTCACCTGAAAGTGATTCACGGCTCCTGGGTCTGATGCCCAAGCATGAAACCGGAGCCCTCCGCTTTCTGAAGCAGCATCCGCAATACGATGGTCGCGGCACGGTCGTCGCCATTTTTGACACGGGAGTTGACCCCGGAGCGTACGGGCTGACAGAGACGCCCGACGGTAAACCCAAAGTCATCGACTTGGTCGACGCCACGGGATCGGGCGATGTCGATATGGCGCTGGTGCGGAAGATCCAGAATAACTCCGTGCTGAGTGTTTCCGGCCGGCCACTGAAACTTTCGCCCGACTGGAAGATCCCGACTCAGGACGTGCGCGTCGGCATGAAGCTCGGCTATGAGGTTTATCCACAAGAACTGATTCCGCGCATCAAAGAGCACCGCAAGCAACGGTTTGATGCCACCCAGCGCAAGCTTGAAACCGACCTGCGTCAGCAAGTGGCCAGCTTCGATTCCGCGACATCCAAGGTTGAGAAGGGCGAACTGGAAGCCCGACTGGAGCGACTGGTGGCGGCCGGTCAGAGTGCCAACGACCCCGGTCCGATTTATGACTGCGTCGTGCTGCATGACGGAACCACCTGGCGAGCTGCCGTCGATACCGATGAAGATGGCGATCTCTCTGACGAAAAACTGCTGACGAACTTTCGCGCCGAGCAGCAGTACGGCACCTTCGATGACGTCTCACTGCTGAACTTCGCGGTCAACATCTACGACTCCGGCAAGACGCTGTCGTTGGTCGTCGATGCGAACCCGCACGGAACTCACGTCGCGGGCATCGTCGCCGGAAACTTCCCGAATGAACCCGCCTGGAACGGTGTCGCTCCGGGCGCTCAGATCGTGTCGGTGAAGATCGGTGACACATACATCGACGGCATGGAAACACCCGCAGGCCTCAGTCGTGCGGCGAAGGCGGTGCTCGATAACAAGTGCGACCTGATCAACATGAGCTTCGGTGAGCCAACCAGAACTCCCGATCGTGGCTTCATCACGAAGCTGTATGACGAACTGGTCGACAGGCACGGCGTCATCTTCTGCGCCAGTGCCGGCAACGCTGGTCCCGCGCTGACAACCGTCGGCGCTCCCGGCGGAACAACAACGTCGATCATCGGCGTCGGCGCCTATATCTCGCCCGAGATGATGGCCGCTCAATACGCCTTGCGCGAACGCTTGCCGGGTGTCGGTTTCACCTGGACGTCGCGCGGCCCAACGTCAGACGGCAGTCTTGGAGTAGACCTCTTCGCCCCCGGCGCCGCGATTGCCCCGGTGCCACGTTGGACACTCGATCGTTCGATGCGCATGAACGGCACGTCGATGGCCTCACCGAACTGCTGCGGCAATTTTTCGTTGGTGCTGTCTGGGTTGAAGGCTAAGGGCATCAAGTATTCACCGAACAGTGTCGAGCGTGCCTTCGCCAACACGGCACAGTTCGTGAAAGGTACAGACGTGTTCGCTCAGGGAGCAGGTCTGATTCAAACGGACAAAGCTTTCGACGCGCTGATCCGGGACGCTGGGAAGAACGCAGAATTGCTGCGTTTCGACGTGAGCGTACCAGCGAAGAACAATGCGCGTGGCATCTACCTACGCGAGCTGTCTGACCGCGGTCCCACCTTCGCTGGAGCGACGCCTAAAGAGTTTCAGATTCGCGCTCGACCGGTCTTTTCAGAAACGGCGACCAGCGAAGACAAGGTGAGCTTTCGCATGCGGCTGGAATTGGAGTCAACCGCCAGTTGGCTGCGTTGCGGTGAACAACTCACGCTGACGTCACAAGGTCAAACGTTTGACGTGGAAGTGATGTTAAACAAGGCCCCCGAGGGCATCTCATATGCCGAAGTGCTGGGCTTCGATCCAGATCATCGCGAGCGTGGGCCGTTGCTGCGTGTGCCAGTTACTGTCATGTATTCAGGTCTGGGCGGTTCCCACGACGGCGATGCAGGTGATAGTGCAACCTTTGCCCCTGGGGAGATCAAGCGATATCTGATCGACGTACCCATGCATGCGACGTGGGCGGAACTGGAAATTAAACGCGAATCACCTCCCGACGAGGAAGTTGAACGTTCCTTCATGATACATGCGGTCCAAATCCTGCCCGGAGAAAGCTATCGACACCACGAATTCAAGAGCCAACTCAAGTTACACCGCACTCGCGAATCGCGGCTGGTGTTTCCCGTGGAAGCGGGTCGGACAATGGAGCTCGCGATTGCGCAGTACTGGAGCAGTTTGGGCGTACTCTCGGTCGGTTGGTCGGTTCAGTTTCATGGGTTAAGCCCTGATCAACGGAGCCTCGTATTGTCGCCCGATCGGGTGGCCCAGGAGGTGACTTTGACTCCTAAGCACGACGAACACATGCATGTGAATCCGTCGGCTCGGCTCACGAGTTATCGACGACAGATGAAGCCCACAAGACACGCCATCAAGTTGCTCAGCGCCGATCGCGATGGATTCGATAAGCAACGCATCTTCCGCGAACTGGAACTGACCTATGAGATCGACCAGACAGAGCCAGGAACCGTCACGCCGCAGTTCGAACTGCTGGACGATCTGCTCTACGACTCGGAATACGGCGGAGTATTGTGGGCGATCTTCGAAGCTCACGGTCGGCGAGTGGCGACGGATGATGCCTGGCCTCACGGTGTTCATCTCGGCAAAGGCAAGTACCTATTGAAGGCATGGGTGCGTCACTTTGATCAAGACAAGCTGGAACGTCTCAATGGAATGCTTGTCACCATAGAGCGATCGTTGCCCAGTTCGATCGCGCTTCCGATCTATGCGACCCATTTAGACGCGGTGAACAATGGGCCTCGCTTCGCAGCTCGTTGGCTGACATTCGATGAGCAGCAAAAGGTCTTTGTCGGAAATGTGACGAAGGGCCAGTTGCCCGGGGTTGTTCGCGCCGGCGACGTACTCACGGGCACTATCCAGTACGGCGGCGATCACGGTCGTGGTGGTGCGAACGATCGTCCCGGTGGATTCCCATTGAGCACCACAGTTTCGATGTTGGATGCGGCAACAGCAGCGACTGCCAGCGATAAGGCCGAAACGCTGCTGATGACACCGACCGATGAGCCCGCGCCGAAAGATGGTAACGAACGCGTCGCTCGTACGGTTCGCGATGCAAAATTCAAGCTGCTGCAGTCGCTGTCGATCGACTCTGACCGGGCGCTGTTCGATCAACTGGCCACGGATCTCAGCGAGCAATCGCCGAACACTCGCTTGCCGATTGCGATCACGCGCTTGCACAAGCTGGACGATCCGGCGAAACGCGAGGAACGCTTGGAGGACATTGTGGCCGCCGCAGATGCTGTCATCGCGCAGCTCAATCCCAACGACATCGCGTTGGCTTTGGGCAGTCGCGCGGCTGAGGGTGACGCTGAAGGTGCCAAGAAGCGTCGACACGCCGAACTTCAGAAGACGCTGCTGATCGATACGCTCTACAGCAAGGGCCGCGCGCTGGGACACATGGAACTGCCCGAGGTGCTCGCGAAGAAGCCCATCGCCGATCAGAAGGCTTATGACGCACTCTTCGAAAAGACGTTCGTGGAACTGACCCGCTGGGCCGACACCACCGAGCAAGCCTACTTCCTCCTTCACATCCGCCGCGCGACGAAGAACGGCAAGTACGCCGAGTCCCTGAAGTGGCTGGACCGCTACATCCCGTCGTCCGGGCCGAACTACTGGTACCTGGAGAAACGCCGCGAGCTCTACGAAAAGCTGCACTGGCCACATCTTGAAGACCAGCAACGCCGCTGGCGCACGGTCCACTTCCCGGCAGGTGAGCCCAAGTAGCTTGGACGCCCTCGTCCGAGCCTGTGACGCGTGATGCCCGGAGGAAGCATCCAGGCTACATCAAGTGCGCTTCGCGAGACACGTCGTGGCGCGAGGTTGAACCATAGCTTGAATGGCCGGCTGCCCTTTGGCTCCTTCTAACGCTGGCCTGATTGCCTTAACTTGCTCGCCGCAGAGGAGTGTCCGGTCTCGTCGCGAGAGGACCTCGTTGCATGCGTTCCCTCCGTCCATTTGCCTTGCTTAACAGCCAAAACAAGACGCCATGCTGACACGTGATGAAGTATTGAAGGTCGCCGAACTGGGGCGGCTGAATCTATCCGAAGCCGAGGTTGAGCAGTTCACTCAGCAACTGGGCAAGATCCTTGGTTACGTTGACGTGCTGAATGAAGTTGATGTCAGCAACGTCGAGCCGATGGCACACGTGGCGGACGTCTCGAACGTCTTCCGCGACGACGTGGCCAGGCAGTCGCTGCCGCGCGGCGAAGCTCTGGCTAACGCCCCGAAGTCGGACGGCAAGTTCTTCCTTGTACCGCAAATCATTGAGGGGGCTTAAGCATGAGCACCCTCATGGAGTCGACTCGCGAACTCGTGCAACGCCTGCAGTCGGGTGAAACTGCCGTGTCGCTGACTCAAAGTTGTCTGAATGCGATTACTTCCCGCGACGCGGCCATTCATGCGTTCGTTCGACCTATCGCGGATGGCGCGCTGGCCGATGCCGCCAGCGTCGATGGACGACGCCAGGCAGGTGAAACATTAAGTCCAATCGCCGGCATCCCGATTGCCTTGAAGGACAACATCTGCACGCAGGGCGTCGCGACGACGTGCTCCAGCCGCATGCTGGAGGATTTTATACCGCCGTACGACGCACACGTTGTGACCCGGTTGCGAGAAGCGGGCGCGATCATTATCGGCAAAACGAACCTCGACGAATTTGCAATGGGTTCATCGACCGAGAACTCGGCGATCGGCCCGACACGCAATCCGTGGAACACGGCTCATGCACCGGGCGGCTCAAGCGGTGGATCGGCGGCGGCTGTGGCAGCTCAGTTCGCGCCACTCGCGCTGGGCAGTGATACCGGCGGTTCTATTCGTCAGCCCGCTTCGTTCTGCGGTGTCGTCGGTTTGAAGCCGACTTATGGCCGAGTTTCCCGCTACGGCCTCGTGGCTTATGCGAGTTCACTTGATCAAATCGGCCCGTTCGCCCGCGACGTCGAAGGCGCAGCCCTGTTGTTTGATGTCATCGCCGGGCACGATGAGCGGGATTCCACGAGCGTGAATCGGCCGGTCCCAAAGTGCTGGGACACCGTCAACCAGCCGTTGACCGGTTTGCGAGTCGGTGTGGCTAAGGAACACTTCGGCGCTGGCCTTGATACCGAAGTCGAAGCCGCGACCCGCAAGGCAATTGAAGTCTATCGCTCGCTCGGCGCGACCATTGTCGATCTGTCGCTGCCACACTCGAAGTACGCCATCGCGGTGTATTACCTCATCGCGTGCTCGGAGGCTTCGAGCAATCTGGCACGCTACGACGGTGTGCATTACGGACATCGTGCCGAGAAATTCTCCAACATGATCGACATGTACAAAGCCAGCCGCGCGGAAGGCTTTGGAGCGGAAGTCAAACGCCGCGTCATGCTCGGCACCTACGCGCTGTCGTCCGGTTACTACGACGCTTACTACCTGAAGGCGTTGAAGGTCCGTCGCCTGATCCGCAACGACTTCGATGCCGCGTTTGAAAAAGTGGATGTCATCCTCTCGCCGACCAGTCCGATGCCCGCGTTCAAAGTGGGTGAGATGAGCGACGATCCACTGAAAATGTATCTCGCCGACATTTATACCATCAGTGCCAATCTGGCCGGTCTGCCAGGCATCTCGGTGCCGGCGGGCATGAGCTCATCCGGCCTGCCGATCGGCTTGCAGTTACTCGCCGCACCGTTCGAAGAAGAACGCCTGCTGCGAGCCGCCCGCATGTTCGAAAACGCGACCGACTGGTCCCGCCGCAGCCCGGAGTTGAATCACTGAGCCGCGGAGACCTGAAACACAGAGGCACGGAGAACACAGAGTTATGAATTCGTCAGTCTCAGATATTCTTCTCTGTGATCTCCGTGCCTCTGTGTTTCCAAGCTGTTTTGGAATCTTGCTGGAACTCTAGAGACTCTCACCCCTACCCCCTCTCCAGAGGGGCGAGGGGAGTGAATAATGATTTAATGCTACGAGTACAGACTTATGGCTAACTATACCACCATCATCGGCCTCGAAGTTCACGTTCAATTGCTGACGAACACGAAGCTCTTCTGTTCGTGCCCGAACCGCTTCAACCCCGATAATCCCAATGTGCAGACCTGCCCAGTCTGTCTGGGCCTGCCCGGCGCACTGCCGGTGTTGAACCGCGAAGCCTTCAAGCTGTCGCTCAAGACGGCGATGGCGTTGAATCTCGAGCTGGCCAGATTCACCAAGTGGGACCGCAAGCAGTATTACTACCCCGACCTGCCGAAGGGGTATCAAACCAGCCAGTTCGATCTGCCGTTCAGTTCGAAGGGGTATGTGGAATTTGATATGCCCTCGGGCGAACTGAAGAGAGTTCGCCTGATCCGAGCGCATCTTGAAGAGGACGCGGGCAAGAACATCCACGACGAATCAGGACGCGGAGCCGATAGTCAGGTCGATCTGAACCGCGCCGGCACGCCGTTGCTGGAAATCGTCTCGGAACCGGATATCCGCTCGGCGGAAGAAGCGCGGCTGTATCTCGAAGAGATGCGACTGCTATTGCTGACGATTGGCGTTTCCGATTGCAACATGCAGGAAGGCAGCCTGCGCTGCGACGCCAATGTGAATCTGCATATTCATGAGAACGGCGAAACCATTCCGACACCCATCGTCGAGATCAAGAACCTTAACAGCTTCCGGTTCCTCGAAGCCGCAATTGAATATGAAGTGAAGCGGCAGCTTGGTCAGTGGGAAAAGGAACGCAAACGCCTGGGCGATGTCGATGCACCGAAGACGACACGCGGCTATGACCCAGATCGCGGTGTAACCGTCTTACAACGCGGCAAAGAAGGCGCGGCCGACTATCGCTACTTCCCCTGCCCCGATCTGGTTCCGGTGGTGGTCAGCGAAGAAGAGCTTGCGGCCATTCGTGCAACGCTGGTTGAGTTTCCCTCCGCGCGGCGGCGGCGTTACTGCGACCAGTTGGGTCTGTCGGCCTACGACGCACAGGTCATCGTCAATCAAGGCAACGAGTTCGCGGCCTACTACGACGCGGTCGTCGCGATCTGCGGTGACGGCAAGCTCGCGGCCAACTGGACGACTCAGGACGTGCTCCGTCAGACGAACGATCGCCGCGAGACACTGGCTCAATTTCCTGTCACCGCCGAGATCCTCGGCACGCTGTTGAGCAAAGTGGCGAAGAATGAGTTGACGATCAAAGCCGCTCGTGATGTGTTCGCAGCGCTGCTGGCCGAGGCAGACGAAGAGAAGCCAATTTCGAAGGAACGCATCGACGCCATCGTCACCGAGAAAGGTCTTGCGACGATCTCCGATACCGGAGCGATCGACGCCGTGATCAATGCTGTCGTCGCCCGCAATGAGAAGGCCGCAGCGGACGTCCGCGCCGGAAAGCAACAAGCTCTCGGCCCACTGGTCGGTCAGGTGATGAAAGAACTCAAAGGCGCCGACGCCAAAGTGGTGCGGCAAATGCTGATCGACAAACTGAGTTCCTGATACTGCTCGTCCGGTTGCTATTTCGGCTGAGGGACCGGCGCGGGTTTGAGTTGTGCCTTCAACTGGTCCAGCATCTTCTGAGCGTCTGCTCGAGTTGGTGAGTCCGGGAAGTCGCGAACATGAGCTTCGAGTGCCGCTGTGAATTTTTCGCGGGCTGCTTGACCGGGCATCGCCTGATAAAGACGACCCAGGCAGATGACTCGCAGCAGGTCGGCTTGCGGACGGGCTGCTTGTGAGGCGTGGCTGGCAAGCAGTTCATCCAGCGACTTGAGTGTGGCTTCGAATTGTTTCAATTCAACCCGCACACGGGCATGCGTGAGGCCGATTTCGAAGCTGTCGTCGCTCGCGCCTTTTTCAAAATGCTGCCTGTAGGCTTGCGCGAACGCGGCGGCGGCTTGTTCACGATCTCCGGCAGCGTAGCGACCGCGTCCTTCGCGAATCAGCGCGGCGGTCTCCGCGCCGAACTGCAGATCCTCGCGTGCCTGGGCGACCGCCTGCTGAGCACGCTGCGACCAGTAGTTCGCTCCACCATCAGCAGGGCGAGCAGAACGCTCGGCTTCCGCCAGCAACTCATCGGCCAGAGCGGCATCACGCCGCTGGCGCGCGGCTTGCGAGAGCTTCGTGAGCGTCGTGATCAGATTGAGCGACGAATGTCGAAATGCCTTGTCGACTTGATGGGCCTTCCTCAGCAAGTCTGCGGCATCCGCGAGCTTGTCTTGAGCGATCAGCAATTCAGCTTGCTCGCTGAGGACCTCATCGCGCAACTCAGCGGGCAGCAGTGCGACGTCGATCGAATCCAGCAGTCCCTTGGCGCGTTGCGAGTCGCCCCGCAGCCGATGCATTCGAGTGAGCAGCAAGGTAGCACGCTGAGCCGCCAGGGCATCACGCGGTCCCGACGAGACTTTCCGCACGACCTGTTCTGCTTTGAGCAGGTCGTCGGCGCGATCCGGTGATGTCGTGGGCTGTGACATCGCGCGGGCGAATAACTCTTCCGCCAGCTTCAACTGCACCGAACGTTGCAATTGCCGCGCGCTCACATCGAACCAGTCTTTGGCGTTAGCGGGCGGCGCCGGAAAGCGGGCGGCAGCCAGAGTATCATCCAGGCGATTCAGCTCGATGATGTTCTTGCTGGTCAGCTCGGCGATGTGCTGCTGCTGGCGTTCGTCGTAAGGGTTGATCTCGGCGAGCAGCGTCAGGACGGCGCGTTCGTCGCAACGCAGGCTCGCCCGCTGAACGGCCAGGGCCAGACGATGAGACAGGACTTCAGTCTGTCGCAGCTCCGTGTCCAGCACATCGGCTGCCTGTTCCCAGAGCTGCTGACGTTCGGCGGGCAGCGGGACATCGCGGGCGTGCTTAGCGAGCGTCTCAGTGAGTTCCAGTACGACTTCCATGCGACGCGGCGCAGTCGGCGGCAGGTTCTTCAATTCGTCCAGACAGACCAGTTCGGCCAGAGACCACAATCGCCGCTCACGCAGAGCTTCGAAGTAGCGTTGCGAAGGCTCGTCAGCGATCGCAGGGGAAGTACTCAGTGCCGCGCTGAGCAGCAGCAGTCCGCAGCACACTGAGATCTTCGGCAGGGACGTCATTGCCAGCCATGAATGTTGTCGGCGAAACGCTCCAGACCGCGGTTCGCAAGTTCTTTCGTCACCACGTCGCGTTTCTCAGCGAAACTCAAACCGTTGATGATGCCATAGATCAATGAGCCGCACACGATCGAACCAACTTCCACGACGCGCATCGGCAAGCGGAATTCGCGTAAGTCCGCGTCGATCTCGAGCGGGCTGCAGTATTCACCAAACTTCTGACGCTGATAGAGGAACTCCACGCCCGCGAAGTCGCGCGACCATTCATAGTCGAACGGACCATACTCCCGATGCCGATGCCGCACCCAGAAGCAGGTTCCTTGAAATCGAATTCCCGTAGACGGCATCGACACGAAAACGCTCCAACAACTCCTTAGAACTCAAAATGCCTCGCCAAAAGCAAGGCCGGAAAGAGCAGTCATAACTTGCCTGCGGGGAAATCTCCAATAGTCATTTCTGGACGCGGTGAACTTGCGGTTGGTTTTTGAGGAGTTCAACATCACCACTCGGGCTGCGGGGGCGATATGACTCGGGAAGATGCTTTGCAGTCGAACGATATTCAGGACATGCAATCTATGACTCTGACACGATGGTTGATGGCAGGTCTGCTCACGGTGGTGAGCGGCTTCGCGTATGCGGACGAATTCTCGGATCGCATTGCGGCGATCAAGGCAGTTCAACGCGAAGGCAACGGCAACGAAGCGGCGGGAGCTGCGGCGCGAGCACTCAGCAGTGGAGCAATCACGACGTTGATACCTCTGCTGGCTGCGTTCGATGATGCTTCACCATTGGCCGCGAACTACCTGCGAGGTTCGGTTGAGGGCCTCGTGGATCGTCAGATCGCTGCGAAAGCCGCTTTGCCGAGTGGAGATCTCGAAGCCTTTGTGCTCGATCTCAAGCGTGACCCGCGAGGGCGCCGGCTGGCCTACGAAACCCTGCGTCGAGTTGACCCGGCGGCTGAGGGGCGTCTGATCCCGAAGATGCTGCTCGACCCGAGTTCCGAATTCCGCCGCGATGCGGTCGCCCTTTACATCAAGCAGGCAAAGGCTGCGGGCGAGGGCAAGAAGGACGAATCTGTCGAACTCTATCGCAAGGCATTAAGCGGCGCGACGGAAGAAGATCAGGTCAAAGACATCTCGGCCGAGCTGAAGAAGCTGGGCGAGAAGGTCGATTTGCAGAAGCACTTCGGCTTCATGACCAAGTGGCGCATCATCGGCCCGTTCGACAACAAAATGTTCATAGGCTTTGACGCGGTCTATGCCCCCGAAAAATCAGTGGACCTCGGCGCCAAGCTGCAAGGTCAGATGGGCGAAGTGAGCTGGGGTGAAATAGCCACCGCCGACGAGTTTGGAATCCTCGACGTTGCTAAATCAGTCGCCCCTCACAAAGGCGCCGTGATGTATCTGGCGACTACGTTCCAGTCGAATCGAGACCAGCAGGTTGAAGTGCGGCTGGGCACTCCCAACGCCTGGAAGATCTGGGTCAACGGCCAGTTTGTCTTCGGTCGAGACGAGTATCATCGCGGCATGGCGATCGATCAGTATCGAGTGAAAGCGTCGCTCAAGGCAGGCGACAACGTCATCCTGGTGAAACTCTGCCAGAACGAACAAACGGAAGACTGGGCTCAGCGCTACCAGTTGCAGCTTCGAGTCAGTGACTCGTCCGGAATCGCTATCCCTCAAGCCGCAAGAACGGCTGGCCTGCCAGGACGCGTTCGTGCGGCTGTTGCCTCGTCCCAGTAGTTCTTGCCCGAAGGTGCGAAGGCAGGTCGATCCCTGATTGTCTGCCAGCTCCTTCTTAACGCAGCTATGCCAGCGACTCCACAAACGCCTGCACATAACGCAGCAGGGCTTCTGTCTTCTGCCAGTGAATCAGGTGGCCGGTCTGCTCGAGCCGGATGTGGGTGACGTCGGCGATCAGTTGGGCGGCACGAGTGGCATCTGCGTCCGTAAGCATGCCGCCAGATGGCACATCGGCCTGGAGGAGCAACGTAGGGCACTTGATGGCGCCCAGCACGGCTTCCATGTCGTAGCCCTCGAGCCACTGCTTCGCGATGATCGGGGTGAAAACCTCGGGGTCCAGTTGCGAAAGGCACTTGGCCGTGAAACGCAACGCGGATCCATCGCGGATGTCGCCCAGCCGGACCTGATAACCTGTCGCGGGATCGGTCATGCGGAGTTCCGACAACTGTCGCGCGAGCACCGGAATAGGATCTTTGGAACCAGCATACGTCCGCAGACCACTGAAGTAGCTCAGCAGCGGAGTCTGGTCAATGCGCTGCCCCATGGTGTCGAAGGGCGGGTCTTCCAGCACGACGGCTTTGATTTGACCAGGCAGTCGCCCAGCCAGCGCCGCGGCGATCATCGAACCCAGCGAGTGCCCGTAGATCAGCAGATTCTTCTGGTGAGAGAACGGCGGCAGCGACAGCAAAGCCGTCATCGTCTCTACATAGTCGATGACGCGATAGCCGCGATGCGTGCGATCTGACAGGCCGTGACCGAGATAGTCGAAGGCATAGATCTCGAAGCGTTGCGCCAGCGCTGAGGTAACAGGCAGGAAGGTTTGCCAGCGTCGAGTCACGCCATGCAGCATGATCAGGGGCGGTCCGCTCGCTGGTCCGACCGCGCAATTGAGTGATTTACCCTGCACCTCAAAGACTTGCTCGCGAAACATGAGAAACCTGTGGTCTGGCGCTGCGAGGATGAACAATCCGTACGATCGATGTCATCGCATCGAAGCAGTCGCCGCTGCAAGCCACAAGGGAGCGAGGATGGTTCGAAGTTCAAAAAAGAAACCCACACCGAGTGAGCCCAGATGCCGTGTGCAGGAGATTGGCAAAGAGGCGACCATGTTCCCCGGTGTGGGTTTGTGGAAGAAATATCGGGAATGATTCCCAAACATTCATCGCGATTTCCCGACAGCAGACCGTGTTGCGGCAAACTGCAGAGGTGTGTTGTCGCTGCAGCGACAACGACCTGTCGCTCTGCAGGGTTCTGCTGCAGCCGCTTAAGGTAGTTCACTCGGCCCGCGTGTTTTGCAAAGCGATGCCCCGCCTTCCATACTCTGGCGCGCTACTCCCTGGCCCTCCTTCCAAGAGTCCCACCTATGGCAACGACGTTTGATCGCCTCAGCGAATTGACGACCTCTGAGAATCCCGCCTCCGCACTGGATACGTTGATCAGCACTCTGCGATCGGAGCAGAACTTCCACCGCCTGTTCGACGCTCTAATGCTCAAGCGAAAGTTTGATCTTGGCCTGCCGCTGACTCGACCATCTTCACTGGCCGATGTGCCGGCCGGGCAGCGTGAGACTTTCGAGAAGCATTACATCGAGGCTGCCCGCGAAGTGGGTTCACTCTTCCTCAAGAGCAAGCAACTCAACGAAGCCTGGCTCTACTTCCGCACCATTCAGGAGAAAGAGCCGATTGCTGCCGCCATCAACGAACTGCCGTTTCCGGACGACTATGAGAAGGCTCAAGAGCTGATTCAGATTGCCCTCTACGACGGCGCGAATCCGATCCGTGGCCTGCAACTGCTGCTGAAGACGAACGGCACCTGCAATACGATCACGACGCTGGACCAGATGATGCCGCAGTTGTCGGCCGACGAACGCAAGCAGGCCGCCGCCATCATGGTGCGTCATCTGTATGACGACCTGCAGAGCAATGTGCAGGCCGATGTGCAGAAGCGGATGCCGTTCGCCCCGCCGGGTGGCTCGTTGCGTGAACTGATCACCGGTCGCGACTGGCTGTTCCAGGACGGCAACTATCACATCGACGTCTCACACCTGAACTCGGTTGTGCGGTTCAGTCGTTTCATGGATGCATCCGCGCCGGAACTGGAACTCGCCTTGCAACTGGCGGAATATGGGTCTCATCTGGATGCCCAGTTGCAGTATTCGGGTGAGGTCCCCTTCACGGAGTTCTATCCAGCTCACGTGCAGTTCTTCCGGATTCTGCTGGGACAGAAGGTGGACGAAGCGGTTGCGTACTTCCAGCAAAAACTGGACGCCGATCCCGACGAGCAGGACCAGCAGATGATCGCCTACGTGCTGGTGGACGTACTGACGCGCACGGGTCGAATTGACACAGCGATGCAAGTGGCCGAGAAGCACCTGAAGTTCGTCGACGAGCAGTCGTTCTCCTTCGCCGAGCTGTGCTTGAAAGCCGGTCGATCCGACGCCTGGGCGGCGGCGGCAAAAGAGAAGGGCGATCTGGTGGCGTTCACTGCCGCGCTGCTGGCAGGTAAGTGATGACCTACCTCGACCAGAACAAAGCGGCCTGGAACCACATGGCCGAAACGGGCAGCCAGTTCGCGAAGGTGGCGTCCGAAGAAGAATTACGCGAACCGCTGAAAACGCTGGACTCGCGCGGCTGGTTGCCGCCGTGCGTGAAGGGGCTGGAGGTCCTGTGCCTCGCGGGCGGCGGTGGCTGGCAGTCAACGCTGTATGCTCAGGCGGGCGCGAACGTGACGGTGGTGGATCTCAGCCCCTCAATGCTGGCGCTCGACCGACGTGAAGCCGCGCGTCGCGGTTTGAAGGTCAGAACGCTCGAAGCCTCAATGGACGATCTCACTGCTCTGGAGGACGCCAGCTTCGATATTGTCCATCAGCCCGTCAGCACGTGCTACGTCGCTGACATCGGCAAGGTCTATCACGAGATCGCGCGTGTCACGCGCAACAACGGCATCTACATCAGCCAGCACAAGCAACCGACGAGTCTGCAGATCGTGAGCCGAGATTCCCAAGATCGCTATGTGATTGGAGTCGACTACTACATCAACGGCGCGTTGCCCGGAACTGCGGACACCGCCTATCGCGAAGATGGCACGGTCGAGTACCTGCATCGCTGGGACATGCTGGTCGGCGAACTCTGTCGTTCGGGCTTCGTGCTCGAAGACCTGCGCGAGCCTTATCGCGGCGATCCCAAAGCCCCGCCCGGCCACTTCCGCCATCGCGGCCGGTTCATTCCGCCCTATGTCCGCATGAAAGCCCGCCGCCTCGAGCGCACCGGACCAAACTCGCCCACGAAACTCCTCTGGACGCCGGGCGACAAGTTGTGATCCGTGGGCTGAGTCGGTTCTGGAGATCTGCTGCAGTCGCACTGGCCAACGTCTTGTAAGTTATTGAACAGTAATTCTTTGCGACCGTCTCACGGTGCCGGCGCGTGCTTTCGATTTAGGAACAAACAGACACGCTCATCGCCGCTGTGATGGCGTAAATCGGTCTTGCCGCAAACGCCCAAATTGACCTATTAAGTCACGTCTGGATCCCTCCTGAAGGGGCCGTTTTCTGGCCTCTTGCTCATGCTCGCAACGTCGAGTTCTTCGACAGGTTGCGTGATGAGACTTCAATTCCCTCCCGTCTGATGTTCCCGCATTCAAGGATGGTGCGATGCGCAAAGGCACGCTGTTGTCGTGGCTCAAACTGTCTTCCAACCTCGCTCCCAACGGTTCTGAAGGACCGCGTCCTTCGTCCGATGAAACCGGGCGACGCACGTCGGCAACTCGACCCATTCGCATGGGCCGCGCTGTACTGGGCTTTGGAATTGTCGGCGCCTGCCTCGTGTGCTGGGGCTGCCGCAGCACGCCCGTCAGCGGACGTCAGCAACTGGTGCTGGTGCCCGAAGCTCAAGAAATGGAAATGGGAGTCACGGCCTACAAGGAAGTGCTCGATAAGGAGCCCGCTTCCAAGAACGCCAAGTATGTGGAACTCGTGAAGCGCGTTGGTACACGCATCGCCGCCGTCGCCAAACGCGACGATTTTCAGTGGGAGTTCAACGTCATCCAGTCGGAAACTCAGAACGCCTTCTGTCTGCCCGGCGGTAAGGTCGCGATCTACGAAGGCATCATTCCGGTCTGCGAAAGCGAAGCCGGTCTGGCGGTCGTCATGTCGCACGAAATTGCGCATGCACTCGCACGACACGGTGGCGAACGCGTAACGCAGCAGAACATCAAGAACGCAGGCGGCAAGCTGGCTGAGTATGTCTTGAAGGATCAAGATGACTCGAAGAAGAAAATCGCGTTGGCCGCATACGGTGCCGCTTCTGAATACGGTGTCATTCTGCCGTTCAGCCGTACGCATGAGAGCGAAGCCGATCAGATTGGCCTGAAGCTGATGGCCGAAGCGGGTTATGACCCCAGCGAAGCTCCAAAGTTCTGGGAGCGTTTCTCCGCAGCGAAGCCCGCCGGACAGGAACAACCCGAATGGCTTTCGACTCATCCCTCTGATGCTCGTCGTGCCACTGAGCTACGGGCAGCGCTGCCTGAGGCCATCAAGATCTATGACGGCGCGAAGAACAAGTTTGGTCTCGGCGACCGCATAGTTGCACTCGACTCCACGAACGTCACCGAGCCTCCTCTGACCGCCCGCAGATAGTTCGAAGATCGCTTTGCGAAGGTACGTTCGCCGAGCGAAAGACGACACATATCCGACTCGCAAGGACGCCTGTCATGCTGTTCTTTCTGAAGCCCATTCGCCTGTTCTGCAAAGCTCTGGTCACGGACAACTCACCCAGCCAGATGGCTTTAGGCCTTGCGCTGGGGGTGATGATCGGACTGATTCCTAAGGGCAACCTGATCGCGATCACTCTGATGATTGTGCTCGGTGCCCTGCGAGTGAACCTGGGCGTCGGTGTGCTCACCGCGTTCTGTGTGTCATGGATGGGAATCTTCTTCGACCCGTGGACACACAAGGTCGGGCTGTATCTGCTGAATCATGAAAAGCTGGTGCCGTATTGGACCGAGCTGTTCAATCTGCCCGTCGCTCCGTGGACGAAGTTCAACAACACGGTCGTGCTGGGCAGCACCTGCGTCAGTGCGGCCCTGCTGCTCCCGGTCTATCTGATCTCCTACCCCATCTTCGCCCGCTACACGCCCGATTGGGGTGATCGCCTGCGGAAGTACAAGCTCGTGCAACTGCTCTGGGGCACGGAACTGACGACGAAGTTGAACTAGTGAACCGCCCGAGCGGGCATGCCAGTAGGCCGGACAATCTTGTCCGGCAGTCGGACAGGATTGTCCGACCTACTAACACGTCGCTTGAGCCTCGGACAGCACTGCTTATCCCTGCAACTCGACCTGAGTTAGCGGAGTTCTCTCATGAGTCCTGAAGACAAGAACGCTCTCGACACCGCAGCTGCATTGAGCGCCGCGATCGACAGCATCGCTGCCAGCAATCCGGTGGTCGTGAGCACTTCATCTGCCACGAGCCCTGCCGTCCCGCCGCAACCAGTGGCTGCACCCGCGCCAGTTGCCGCCGCGACCGTCGCAGTGGCTCCAGCAGCAGCTGTTACTCAACCGGTTGCAGCAGCGGAAACGCGAGCTCCGGTCGTTGCGAAGTCGAAACCCAAAACCGGCTTGGGACCGCGCTGGAGTTACATCCTCACGCGTGGCACCGTGGTCGCGTCGATCTGGGTGTTCTTCACGTATGCCTTCGATCCGCTGGTGCGTACGGGAGTCATCTGGGGCAGCCAGTCAGTTGTTCGAGCCAAGGTTGAGATTGATACCTTCGAAACCAAGTTCTTCCCGCCGGAGATCTATCTGGCGAAAGCCGCCGCCGCGAATCGCAACAAGCCCGGCACAAACCTGCTGGAGTTCAAAGAACTGCATGGCGACGTGGACGGCTTCGCGTTGCTGAAGGGTTCTTACATCATCGACAAGGCGACGCTCACGGGTGTCACTTGGGAAACGAAGCGTGCGGACGATGGTCTGTTGCCCGGTTATGAGCCCGAGCCAGTAGATCCGAATGCGATCGACTACGCAGCGGAACTCGAGAAGTTCGGCAAGGATTGGGCAAAGAGCATCCTTGATCGAGCGAAGCTGGAATACGACCCGCGCAGCCTCGAAACCGTGCGTCTGGCCGATGAACTTGAGGACAAGTGGAAGGATGAGTTCGACAATCTCGAAGCCCGAGTGAAAGGCTTCGAAGCGAAGGTGAAGCAGATCAAGAGCACGGTGGACGGCGCCAAGAAGGGCGACACCGTCGCGAAGATTGATTCCTACACCAAACTGGCCGCTGATGCCGCCAACATGCTGAAGGAACTCGATCAGTTCCGTCAGCAATTGGAAGAGTTGCCTCCGCGAGCGAAAGAAGATCTCGGAGACCTCAACGCGGCCCGTAAGCGAGACACCGAAGAGATCCGTCGCAAGGTCAACGATCTGATTCTGGACGGCGATAGTCTGTCGGAATTCCTGTTGGGACCCTCACTGCATCATCGCGTCAAGCAGACGCTGGCGTGGTTGCAATGGACGAATGGCCGCGTCGATGAGTTCGCTCATCCGCCCAAGCCGGAACGTTATCGCGGCGAAGACATCCTGTTCCCGCGTCAGTTCCCGTTGCCCAAGTACCTGGTGCGACTCGTTGATTTCCAGGGCCAAGGTCCGATCGACGGAGAGATATTCAAACTGACCGGCTCGCTCACTAACGTGACGTCCGAGCCCACGCTGCTCGACAAACCAACGATCCTGTCGTTGTCAGGCGTCGGCGCTGAGGATGAGGTCAAGCTCAAAGCAGTGATTGATCGCCGCGGCGATGTGCCGTTGAACGAGCTCGATGCCAGCTACGTGCTGAACAAGCCCCTGCAGTTTGACATCGGCGACAAGGATTCATTCTCGATCAAGGTGAATGCCCAGGGCGCGAAGTGGCTCGCCAACGTGCGGACTGAGGGCAATGAACTGCGCGGGCAGTTGCTGTTAATTCAGAAACCAGCTCAGTTTGAGCCGCAAATCAAAGACAATGCGGACGAACGACTTGTGCGCATGATTTCGTCATCGATCAGCGGCATCAACAAGATCGAAGCGGCAGTGCAACTCGGCGGCACTATCGACAAGCCCACCGTGAAGCTCAAGACGAACCTCGGCCCTGCGATCGCTCGCGGAGTGAAGGACGCCATCGGCAACGAACTGGCGAGCGAACAGGAAGCGTTGATCGCCAAGCTGGACGCAAAAGCCAACGAAAAAACGAGCCTGTTCATCAAGCAGTTCAACGGCCGCCACGGCGACATTCTGAACCAGCTCAACATCAACGAGAACACCGTGCGCAACCTCGTGCCGAAGACCGCGAACCTCGGCATCGAACCCGCCAAGTTCGAAGACGGCCTGAAGAAGATCTTCAAGAAGTAGGTTTCACGGCAGCGGTGAAACAGTAGGCGTATTGAGCCATGTCGCGCGGAGCGGCCAGCGTTCTGTTACGGCTCTTCGCTGTGGTATTCGATCAGGCTGTAGCAGGGAATCGGTGAAAGCCGCTGGCGCCCCTTCAGGAAGGCCAGCTCGATGGCAAAGACGCAGCCGACGACTTCCGCACCGCTGTTCTGAGCCAGCCGCGCACAAGCTTCAATTGTGCCGCCGGTCGCCAGCAGGTCATCGACCAGCAGGACGCGATCTCCCTGGCCGACGGCGTCTACGTGCATCTCGAGAGTGTCCGTGCCGTACTCCAGTTCGTAATGAAACGCGTGCGTATCGAACGGCAGCTTGCCGGGCTTCCGTACGGGAATGAACCGGGCATTCAACTCCAGTGCCAATGGGGCGGCGAAGATGAACCCCCGCGCCTCAGCCGCCAGCACCGCATTGACGCCCGCGGCTCTGAACTGATCGGCCATCCGGCGAATGCACTCGCGAAACGCTTCGGGAGAAGCCAGCAGCGGCGTGATGTCTCGAAACAGGATGCCCGGCTTCGGAAAATTGGGCACGTTGCGGATGTATTTCGTCAGGTCCATGCGATCCTCGCGAGTGGAGAAGTCGGAACGCGTCAGCGGTGCGAGCGACTCTCATTGTGAAACGCTTCGATGCGAATAGCGACCGTCCGGACTGGCAATGTCGCGGGAAGAGGGGTCAACTGGTTTTGCTTCAGAAGGCGTGCTCCGATTCGTCCAAAATTTTCCGACGCCGAGTAAGATTCTGGCTCAGCCCAGCAAACACTCTTTGATTTATGGCTTTAGAGC
This sequence comes from Planctomycetaceae bacterium, assembly GCA_021732995.1. GTDB lineage: Bacteria > Planctomycetota > Planctomycetia > Planctomycetales > Planctomycetaceae > AM-0621. The sequence continues at coordinate 93,911 of JAKFWA010000134.1, forward strand.
GAACGCAAACATACAGGATGACGGGTGCATCATGCCGAACAATGCAGTTGGAGTGGGTGGGCCGAGACAGGTTCCGTTGAACACCGACTTTCAGCACGAAAAGTTGGGGGTCTTCGGTCGCCGTAGCGTGCAAGTTGGCAACGCTGACCAGCCGCGGGTGAGCATGAATGAAAAGGCTCGCACCGACTTTCGATCGAAGGTGACTCGCTTCCTGGACTCGATCACGCCGGACGGTGTCCGAGCCAGCGGAAAGTTCCGTCGCGGGCTGGAAGATTTTAGTTTCAAGTTGGGCGGCACGTTCGGAGCCTTGCTGCGAGGCCCGGAACTCGGCATGGACCTGCCGGCGTTTGAACGAGGGCTGGCGCGGCTGCCGGAATCTTCGATGCCCGTCATTACACGAGGCCACAATTTCCCAGAGCTACTGAGCACTCGCGCTTCGATCGAGTTGAAGAAGTTAAGCGACGGGGAACTCGGGCTGCTTCGCGAACGAATCAATTCGGATGAAGTGACGCAGCTCAACGGACAACTGCCGGAAGACAGCAAAATCGTGTTAGGCCAAATGCGTGAGGCAGTGACTGCCGAAACGTCTCGACGGGCCCGACAAGCGGTCGACAACCCCGAGCGTACAGGCCTCGTGGGCAAGTTGAAGGAAGCCTACGGCCTCTCGAACAGACCCACCGAGTTTCAGGCCAAGATCAATGAGACGCTCGGTCAAGCTCGCCAGATCCTGGAAACTGGCGGCTATCCTACCGACGAGACGGCCCAATGGGGTTTGCTCAACGAGGCCTTCGGACAACTCAAAGAAGAGATCAACGGGCTCACTCAGGCATTCACGTCCGCTCAACTCAAGTCGCTCATCGACGGCGAGTCCCCGATCGAAACGCCAGCGATGCTGCAGGACCTACCAGTCCGAGCGTTCGACATCACGGGCAACAAGGTTTTGCAAGAGGGTGCACGCCGCGCTGAGGATTATGAGCAGACCATCAACACCTGCATGCAGCGGTTGCTGGGAACCCCTTCCGAGCCAATGTCTGACGAGACGATGCGGTCGGTCGTCAACGATGTCAGCAAGCTGAGCACCTCGTTCTCTCAATGGCGCGAGCACGCCGAAAACTTCAACATTCGCCCCGGCGAAATGGTGGAGCGCGTCGTTGAACTCAAGGCGCGTCTGGAAGGGCTGCTCAAGCCAGAGAATCTGAATCTCAATGCCTTGTCGGACGCCGAGTTGGCCTCGCTCTCGAAAGCCTGCACCGAACTCAGTGTCGATGCCCCGATGCAGACGATCTCGCAGACGGGTTCCGCGCGAATCACCGAATCCCGCGACCTCGTCAAGCAGCAACTGACTGAACTGGGCCAGAGTTATCGGGATGTCAACGTCCTCGGAACTGGCGCGACGACTCGCGAGTTGCACGACATCCTGGATGTGGGAGTCAACCTGAGCGCCGCGTTCGAGAAACTCGTTAATGCCGAGCGACTGTTCGGCATTACGGACATGACGCCGGAACAAGTCACCGAGCTGCGATCGAACATCATCACCACAGTCGCCAACGAAATGCCGCGCGAGCAAGCAGTTGCACTGGTCAACGCGATGAACACCGATGAGTTGGGCCGAATTCGGGCTCTGCTGGCGCACACTGGCAACGAACTGCCGTTCCCGGAGATCGGCCGCGAATTGTCCGCCGCCGGCCGAGACGCGCAATTGCTCGACACCGCACTCCGTGCGCGGCTGACGCAAGAGGGAGTCCAGGTACCGCCTCCAGTGCGAGTCAACGCGGGCGTGGAACAGATGCCCAAAGCGATCCTCAATGTTCTGCGAGACCGGCACAACATCGTCGTGTCTCACGATGAGCAGACCCTGCGAGAGACCGCTCGCGTTACCTCCGGCAAGGCACCTGAGGCCATGCAGCGTGAGCTGGTTCTCGGTGCCTCACTGCAAGAGGACACGGCAATTAGGGAACAGAAGTTGAATGGAGTCGGCTTGGGAGTCTCCGAACAACTGTATAAGGACTTCACGCGAGCGACTTACATCGCCAAGGGACAAGACGAGCCGTTCCTGGATCGGCGGCAGTTGGGAGAACTCGGGAGAACCGTCCCTGGCGAGACGCCCGAAGAGGCCGCAAATCGCGAGCAGCTCAAGCAGGGGCTGGTCCTGTCCAGTCTGAATCAGCTCAAGCGTTTCTGCGGCGGCAATGACGAGTTCTTCCGATTCGTCTCGACCTACGTGCATCAGGGAGCTCTCGAACCGATCGTCAGAGGCGAGCTTCGCGGAACCCTCCCCCTCACTCTGCAAGACGGGACTCAGGGAGTGCCGATGGACGGAGCACGGAGCACGGTCTATGAGCTTTCGCACGAAAACGACGGCTCGATCGTCGTGAATATCTCCTACGAGGCTAAAAACGTGACGATGGTGTCGGACATCGGAAATGGCGGTCTGCCAAAGTCGGTCATCCCCGAGGTCAGTTCGGTGAAGTACCACTTTGCGATGAAACTCACGCCGGACAAGCGGATGGAGATCCTCGAACCGCTGACTTTCGAGAACAATCTCGTCCAGGACGAAGGCGTGAACTTCCTGTCGCATCCGCAGTCGGCCAAGTTCCAGGAGGTGCATGAGTTCTCGAAGACGATCTTCGCCGAGGAGCTGTTCGAATTCCTCGGCGCAACGCACGAATATGCACAGTTGGAGAATCCGACCGTGGGCGATGCTCGCCGCGTCATCGACGACTTCGTGCGCGAACGCGTCAACTTCCCCGATGACCACGACCATGTCCGCGGCGAACTGATCCAAGCCTTCGAGAACCTCGGCCTCGACGACAACGCGCCAGCGCCGCGAGACTTGTTCGACCCGGCTCAGGGACCGATCCAGCAACTCATCCGCCACGATGTTCTTCCCAAGTTCCTCAACCAAGGCCGCGTGAACTAATCGCTGTCCCTCCAATGGAGCCATTCATGACACCCGACAACCTGCTCGCCGATCTTGGCCAGCGCATGGGTTTGCCGAATCTAAAGTTCAACGAGCACGGCCTGTGCCGGCTCGCGTTCGATACCACGATCCTGATCGACGTCGAACGCGGCGATGATCCTCAGAGCGTACACCTCTACTCGGTGCTGGCCCCGATCCCGGCCGAGGGACGTGAGGCTCTCTTCGAACGACTGCTGACCGCGAACCTGTTCGGCCACGAAACCGGCGGAGCGACCTTCGGCCTGGATCTGCTCAATAACGACATCGTCCTGAGCCGCACGCTGGACACCACACGTCTCGACGGCAACGACTTCGCCGCTCAAGTTGATGTGCTGGTCAACGCGGTCGAGAACTGGTCCAAGCAACTGGCTGCAGCTCCAGAATCGGCTGCATCCGAGGCTCCCACCTTCGCGCCTCCTGCTGACAACAGCCGTCACGCCATCCGCGTGTGAGACGCCGCCACCGAGAAAGACCCTGATTTACAGTAAAAACAGGTAAGAAGGCGACCTGCCGCGTGGTCTGGACGGGGCCGGGAAAAAAATCTCAAAGTTTGGTGTAAGACTCGTCCCGCAGCTCGCCAATCACTTCTTGAATCGAACGCACGGTTCTCAGCCTCACTAGGAGTTCACCATGCCGAATGCCGAGATCGACCTGACTCGGATGGATTTCAACGGAATGGAAAAGATCCTCGAAGGGATTTTCCAGGAAGGCTACACGATGCAGGACTTCGCTCAGCTGACCGACCAGGAGGTCGAGGCGGCTTATGCGATGGCCTGTCAGCTGATCAATCAGCAGCAGTGGCAGAAAGCGGAAAAGACCTTTGAGTTTCTGTGCCACATGAACCATTACGACGGCCGCTTCTGGCTGGGTCTGGGTTTGTGTCGCCAGCAGCGAAAAGAGTTTGAGGGAGCGGCCAAGGCCTACGCCGTCGCTGGCTTCCACGATATGGAGAACCCGATTCCCGCGTTGCGAGCAGCCGAATGCTTCCTGACGCTGGGCAAACTGGATGAGGCTGAAAGTGGCGTGACGGCGGCCCTGCACTGGGCTGGCCAGAAACCCCAATTCGCGGCAGTCAGATCACGAGCTGAATTGCTCAAGCAGGGCATTCAAGAACAGCGGAAAGCCAAATCATGAATACGACCGGAATCAACTCGACGAATTCGTATAACGACATCAACTGGTCCGAAATCGGCAACATTATCGGCGACTTCAACGCCGGTAAGACCGACGGAACTGCGGACGTCAGCGGCGTTCCCCACACCGGGGACGGCAGCCCGATTTCCTCGCTGCTGGGCCTGCCTCCAGCGGACATCTCGGCTGACACCTTGATGATGGTGATGCAGGAGCTCCGCACGAAGATGGACAACCTGCAGCTCTCCACCGCCTCGGAAAACGTGGCGGTCATCAAAGAGCAGAAGAAGTCTCAGGCTGATGAGCGGATCAACCAGATCAAAGACAAGTTCGACCAAATGAAGAAGGCCGAAAAATCGGGCCTGGCTGGCAAGATTTTCGGCTGGATTGCAGCGGTTGCGATGGTCATCGCCGGAGCCGCCTTGCTGATCGCCGGTGGTGCCGGTGCGGCCTTGCTCGTCGGCGGTATCGCGATGCTGGCGGTCATGACGCTGCAGGAAACGGGCGGCATGGAAAAGATGATCAACGGCATGGCGAAAGGCCTGGAAGCGCTCGGCATGGATGCTCAAGCAGCTCAGATCATGGCGACCGTGATTACAGCCGTCATCATCGCTGGCGTCGCGATTGCCGGTGGAGCTGCCGCTGGTCCGGCAGTGGGCGTCGCGTTAGCCGCTCAGTTCGGAGCGTTGCTGTTCTCGCCGGACAACCTGACGAAGATGGGTGTTCCCGAAGACAAAGCCGGTTGGGTGGCAATGGGCATCGGCATCGGATTGGCCCTGACGGCTCTCGGAGTTGGCATCGGCAGTGCCGTGAAAGGCACCGTGGAAGCTGGTACCAAGCTCACGGAAATGGCGGCCAAGATCGCTCAGAACTTCTCGCAGAAGTCACTGGATATGATCAAGTTCGCAGCCTACATCGCCTTGGGTTTGCAGGGAGCTGCCACCGTCGGTTCCGGAGCGTCCAGCATCACGGCGGGCGTCTACAACAAGCAGGCTTCGGACACGGAAGCCAAGACCAAGGAACTGGAAGCGCTCCTCGCGAAGCTGCAGCAGATGTTCCAGGATGAATCCGAGCGGATCGAAGAGATTATGAAGCGGATTCAGGAAGGTGTCGGCATCGTCATGGACGTACTCGCCGGCTCCGATAAGGTCGCTCGCCAGATGGCGGCCGTTTGATCAAGTTGACCGATCCAATCGCTCAGCCCCTCGATCGAGGGGTTGGCTTATTTGTAGCAAGGGACGAAACATGGCCGACGCAGATTTATCACTCAGCACCAGCTCGCTGGCCGAGTCGATCGGAGTGGGCGAAAAAGAACTCGATGCGATCTACGCACTGGCTTATTCCGAGTTCGATCGAGGCCAGTTATCCGAAGCGGAAAAGACCTTCGGCACGCTGTGTCAGCTCGACCACACCGCCGAGCGGGCCTGGCTGGGGCTCGGGGCCGTGCGTGAGAAGCAGCAGAACTTCGGCGGAGCGATCCTGGCGTATTCGATGCTTCCGGCGATCGGCAGCGCGAATCCCGCCGGACCGCTGCGAGCTGCCGCTTGCTATCTGGCAATCAGCGAACTGGACGCGGCGGCTGAGGCTCTCAGCAACGCGGTGGATCTGGCTGAAAACAGCCCGAACCCGGCTCAGGTCCTGGCTCGCGTAGAACTGCTCTCTGCCGCGATTCGCCAGCAGTTGGCGGGGTAGTCGGCCGGACTTCGTCCGGTTGGCGGACAGGATTGTCCGCCCTACAAAAAAATCTCCGATTCCGAGTAAGAATCAGACGCCAGCCAGGCAATCAATCGAATGTGGATTCAACAGCTTCAACCATCCCAATCACATTCGCAGTAAAGAGATACGATCATGACCAACGTCACCGGTACCACGAACGTCAACACCAACAACTACGTTGTGACGGACAACTACCAGAACAACGGCGAAACCACCGGGAACAACACCGATCCGAATCTTCTGATTACCAAGAAGGACGGAACTGGTGACACCAAGGGCAGCCTGGACGATCTGCCGTTCCCGCGTGGCAGCAACATTGCCGACCTGACTTACATTCTGGCCCTGTTGCATGAGATCTCGACTGATCTCCGCAAGGCCATGAAGGATGCCCGTCAGGCCAGCCGCGAAGCGGAAGAAGCCTCGATCATGGCTCAGGCTAAAGAGATCAAACAAGCCGGCACGTTGGCTCTGGCCTCGGGTATCGTCAGCGGCACCATGCAGATTGCCGGTGGTCTGGCATCAGTGGGTGGAGCGATCAAGGCTGGATCCGCTGCCGCTGGCAAGGGAGCGAACCCCGTCAAGTCCGGCGAGACCTTCCAGTCTGCCAAGAACAACCTCACCGGCAGCAATCAGGGCAACCAGGCCAAGCTGGACGGAGCCAATGCCAAGCTGGATGGGCTGCAGTCCAAGCTGGACGCGGCCAAAGCGAAGCTCGGGGACGCGAATGCCAACAAGACTGCCACAGAAGCGTCTGCCAACTACAAGGACTACGCGACCAAGTTCAAGGAAGTGAAGGATGCCAAGGTTGAGCAGAACAAGGCGTCGGAAACCGCGAGCGAAACCAAGGGCAAGCTGGCTGACCTCGATAACACCGCCAACATGAAGTACGCCGACATGCTGGTCGCGAAGGCTCAAGGCTGGTCGCAGATTGCGATGGGTCTGGGCAACATGGGTTCGGCGATTGCCAACTACTTCCAGTCGGAAGCTCAGGCCAAGCAGAAGGAACTGGAAGCCGAACAGACCACGCACCGCTACGTGACTCAGGACGCCGACGAGTTAATCAAGAATCTCCAGGACTCGCTGGCTGAGATCCGCTCGAAGATGTCCGAAATCATGAACGCCGAAAACCAAATCGCCAGTCGCATGTTCCAGGTGTGAGTTTCTGGCCTCGGTCCCCCTCATCTGGCCTGCGGCCATCTTCTCCCCCTTGTGAAGGGGGAGAAGAATATCAGATCGCCAGCCACTGGCTGTAACCGCTCCAGCTAATCCCTGATCCCTAACCCCCAACCCTTCCCCCGCCCCATGTCCTTCGACCAACTCATCAAATCGCTGTGCGAACGACTCGACCTGGGCTCGCTGGAACCAAACTCGGCGGGCAAGGTCGAGATTGCTTTTGACGGCGGTGTCGAGATCGCCCTGTCGGCCTTGGATTCTCAGCACGTGCTGATCGAGTCCTCGCTGGGCTTCCCGCCTTTAGACGAATTCCAAGCGACGCAGCACTTTCAGCAACTTCTGCAGAAAAGTCTGGGCAGGATGCGCAAAAGCCGGGCGGTAGTTTCGTTCAACGAGGCAAACTCTGAGGGTTGTATCTTTTGTATCGAAAGAAGTGACTCTGCCGATGCCGATGACTTTATGGAGTGCGTCGAGGCGTTCGTGAACACGGTTGAATGGTGGCAAAACGCGGCGAAACCCGCGCAGCCCATCACTTCGATGTTCGGGTTCGTTCGACCCTAGCCTGACTGTGGTTGGACGACGGTAAAACGATGCGGTGCAACATGTTTGGAAAGTGGCTGTTCGGCAGCGGGATCGTGGCGTTAGCCCTCATGCAGGGTGTCGCCACCGCTGTGGACTGGCCCTCCAAACCGGTCACGCACGTCGCGAACGAAGAAACTCTGGACGAATTGCTGCGGACCTTTGCCGCCGATCAGGGCGTGAGCATCGTGGTCAGCAAGGCTGTCACCGGTCGTGTCAGTGGTCGCTTCGGCCCGCTGCCGCCACTCAAGTTTCTGGATCAGGTCACACGCTCCAACGGACTCATCTGGTACGACGACGGCAACACGGTCTATGTCTACCGCAGTGATGAGATCACCACGAAGCTCTACAAACTGCAGCGGATCACTCCCGATCAAGTTCTGTCGACGCTCAAGCAGCTGGACCTCTACGACGGACGCTTCCGCATCAAAGCGTTGGACGACGCGGCAGTAATTTTCGTGTCAGGCCCGGCCCGGTTTGTAGAAGTCGTCGGCCAGACGGTGGAAATGCTGGAAGCGGCTGCTCCGAACGAACAGGCCGAACTGGCGATCGCCGTCTATCCGCTGAAGTACGCGTGGGCCGCCGATCAGACGGTGACTTTGCAGAACAAGCAGGTCGTGATTCCCGGTGTGGCCACGATCCTGCAAAACCTCATTTCCGGCCAAGGCGGTCAGCAGATTCAGAACCTCGGCGTTCGCAATCTGCCACGCACGTTGGAGAAGCTTAAGGGCGAAGGTCTCATTGCTACCGAGCGCATTGACGCTCAGCAACGGGCTCAAGCGGCTGATGAGGCGCGTCGCGCGGAAGCTGGTGGAGGACCTCAGACTCAGAAGACCGCCAATCCGACATCGCAGATGGCCTACATCCAAGCAGATCCGCGCTTGAATGCGGTTGTTGTGCGCGATGTCCGCGAGAAACTTTCGGCTTACGAGGAAACGATCCAGGCGCTCGATCAACCTGTCGGACTCGTGGAAGTCACCGCGACGATTATCGACATCCGCACGGATTCCGGCTTCGAATGGGGCATGCCGTACTTCACCGAATGGCGACACAACGGCAAGCAACACAAGTTCAATATGGACCTCGGAACCGAAACCGGAACGGCGCTCAGCACGATCGGATCGGCGGCGGGAGGCAATCTGGTCGCCACCTTGATTCGCGATCAGGCGCGGGAGTTCATGATCAACATCAAGGCTCTCGAATCGAGTGGCCTGGCGAGCATCCAATCGAAGCCGTCAGTGCTCACGATGAACAACCTCGAAGCGATTCTGAGTAATCAGTCGACGCAGTTCATTAAGGTGGATGGTTCGTTTGAAGTAGACCTCTTCAACGCTAGTGCTGGCACCACGCTGAAGGTCGTGCCGCACATCATCAATGAACCCAACCAGCGCAAAGTGAAGCTGCTGGTCGACGTCAAAGACGGCAACTTCCGCGTCCCCGTGAACAGTCAAGTCGTGACGGAGACGTTTGAAGACACGATTACCACTCAAGCGGTCTTGAACGAGTACGACAGCTTGCTGATCGGCGGCTTGTTCCGCGAAGAAGACACCGTGTCGACCAAGGCAATTCCGTACCTGGGCCGGATTCCGAAGATCGGCTTCCTGTTCCGCAGCGAAGAGACTTCCAGCGTCCGCAAGGAGCGAGTCATCCTCATCACTCCGCGAATTGTCGAGATTGATACGCTGCTGCCTCCTCCAGTGACTGCCGTGAGCCAGAAGCAGAAGATCACATCCACAATGGAGAAACGTCTGCTGGCGCTGGACGAGCCGACCGTCATCGCAGCCGAAACGCCCGCTGGCGACGAGATGTCTGCCGAAGAGGACGGCGGCATTCAGCAGGCGTCATTCGTGGAATCTGTCGACTCGAAGATCTCGAACGCGGGAGCGAAACGTCCTGAGACTCGCGGGGCTCAGCCGAAAAGTGCACAATCCGTGACTCGCGATTCGGACAGGGAAGTGAAGAGCCGTGAGGCTGCCAGACGCCAGCAACTGGAGCCGAAGCCAAAGGAAAAACCTGCGCAGACTCAACGTACTTCCATCCTTCCCAGCGGTCGCCTGTGGCCTTTCAATAAGAAGAAAGAGTGAGGACCTGTCCGCGCTGATGTGCGAAAAGCTCGATTCGCCTTCTGACCCGAACCGCCGCGCATCTGAAAGCACCTCTTAAACCTCAATGAGTTCCCCTTCGCCCTCATTTCTCTTGAAGGTCTTTTCCGGCCCTCACGTCGGTGCGGAGGTTTTGTTGCCTGAGGGCGCGTTCGTCGTCGGCTCGGACGAATCCTGCGACGTCATTCTGCACGACGAATTCATCGCCGCCCGGCATGTCAGAATCACGATCGCCGGAAATACGCTCAGTGGTGAGCCACTCGACGGTTCCTCGGTGTTGATCGCCGGACAGCCCGCAGTGGGCAAGTTCGCTCTGAACCCGTACCAGTATTTCACGCTGGGTAACACGCACATCGCGCTCGGCTCCGTCGGCAAAGCCTGGCCGCGCATCACGTTCCCCGAGTTCCAACTGAACTCGCCCAGCAACGCGACCGAAGAAGCCGCAGCCGCAAATCCAGATACGCCGGTCGAACCTGCCGCTGCCACCGAGTCCGAGACGAAGTCACGTTACAAGTGGACTGGCTGGGAACTCCTTGCGCTGAGCCTGCTGCTGTTCATCGCGCTGGGTACCTACTTGTGGGGACCGTTTGGCCGAGACAATTCCAAGGCCGAGTTGCCTGCGCTGGCCATCCGCATCAAGACGGTGCTGCAAGCTCACCAGGTGGAAGACACGGTGAAAGCGGGCACTCGCAACGGCAAAGTGGCCGTCGAGGGCTACCTGACCACCAAAACCAAACGACAAGCTCTGGAACAAGACCTGCGCAAAGCGGCTCCCGGCATTGGCATCCGCATTCGCGACAATGAATCGCTCGCCGCTGCCGTGCGCGATGTGTTGAGTGTGCGTCGCCTGAGGCTGAACGTCGCTGGTCGACAACCGGGCGAGATCGTGGTGTCTGGCGCCGTGCCCAATGAGACCATCTGGGAAGCCGCTAAACGCCAGATCGCGGAAGACGTGCCAGCGCTCAGGCTGCTGACCTCGAACGTCGTCACGCCGGGCAACCCGATGCTGGTTGCTCAGAACCAGACGCCGAACGCGACGGCAGGAAAACCAGAACCAACGTGGGAACCGATCGTCGAGAAGTCGACCGCAACCACGTCGACGAAAGAAACGCCCGACGAGTCCGAAGATCCGGTAACTCCCGGCAAAGAAACACCGACGGTCTCGGTGAATCCATCTCAGCCACCGCCAGTTCCCGTCGCGGAGACCTCGGGCGATCCTATCATCGCCAAAGAACGTCCGGTGCCGCTGCAGACCTTCCTGATCCAGCCGCTCGACAAACGCAACGGCGATGAACCGCTCAGACTGGAACTGAAGAGCATTCAAATCGGTAACACCCGTTCGATGGTGCTGGCCGACGGGCAACGCGTCTTCGAAGGTGCCATGCTGCGTAGCGGTCATCGCGTGAAGAACATCACCGCCGATGCCATTACCCTCACGAAGAGCAGCCGAGACTACATCATTGCCATTGGAGAACCTCGATGACCGCTCAACCCGCTCCGCCCCCGCCCATCGTGGACATGGAAGCCCGCTTCGCTGCGGACGCGTCGGGCGAATACCGCACTGAACTACAAACGCGATTCCAGTCGGAACTGGCGAACTTGAAACGCCAGTTAGCCGCCGGGCTCGCACCTGACGAATTTGCCGTCGCCAACCAGTTGAAGGAAGCGTTGGAAGCGGCGGACGTGGTTGTGACTCGCGTGTGGGACCGGCAGCACCGATCCTGACTTTGAGGCCCGGTTACGGGGCTCACTTTCCGCTTTCTGGCCATTTTTCAATTTTTCGAGACAGACGCCGGTGAGTTGTTAGCAAACACTGACAACAGATCTGTGGAGACTTCGTGCCTGTGGTCTAAGTCACCTGCAATCAGTCTCCCCCTTCACAAGGGGGGGGACTAAGGGTGGTAGGGACTTCGTGGCACGAAAGCCACGTTATCAACTTTGTGAGGTGCTCTATGCCGTTGGATTTGGGGAATGTCTTTCAGCGTCTGCAGTCAGGCGTGCAGTCGGTCGAGAGCGATTTGCAATCGCAGATGAACAATCTGAATCCGGACAAGCATGAGGACATGATCAAGCTGCAGCAGCTCATGCAGAAGTGGACCATCGCGACTCAGGTGGAATCCAACACGATGAAAGCCATCAGCGACGCGATCAAAAGCACGGTGTCGAACCTGCGTTAGAAGACACGTTGGAGTTGTCTCAAGGCAAGCAGTACCGCAACCGTGAGGAAGCGGCCAGAGTGGCGATCTAGCAACGCTCAACATGGAACCAACATGGAAGCCAGCACGGAACTGATTCAGAAACTCATGGAGTTGGCTTACGTCGCGACGGGCAACGGCCTGCACCGCGAAGCCAGCACCATCTTTGGTGCGGTGGCATCGCTGCGGCCTGAGAGCGAGATGCCTCTGATCGGTCTGGCCGTCACACAGATGAATGCTGGCCGAGCTCCGGATGCCGTCCGTACCCTGGGCGAAAAGGCTCTGACGATCGCGCCCGCGAGTCAGCTTGCTCTGTGCTTCCTCGGTCTGGCGTTGAAGCTCAGTGGTTTGCGAGCTGAAAGTCAGTCCGTGCTCCAGGACGTGGTAACCGCCAATGCAGAACCTCATGCCGTAGAAATGGCCAGAAACCTGCTGGCCGAGATGTAGGATTCGCCCGCCCCTGTGGTGCGCGATGAAAGGTGGCGAACATGCCCGATCCAATTATTCAGTCGGCCGTTCAGACTGTCGGTGCTGGTGTCTCCGCGACGCCCGATACCGCTCTGCCTTCTGGTGCGCCGAGTGCTGACGTCGTCCAGCGTTTTGAAGACGCGATGCAGTCCAACGGCGGAGCGACCAACCCCAACATGGCGGCGGACATGCCACACGAGGTGGTCTACATCCAGCCCGCCCAAAGCACGCCCACTCTCGGCGACGCGATCCTCAACAGCCTGGATCAGGCCAAGGGGAGCTACGACGCTAAGGTCGATCAGTTGAATAAGACCTTGGAAACTGTCGGCGACAACATGTCGATGCAGGACATGATGCGCCTGCAGTTCGACCTGATGCAGGTCGGCCTGCAACAAGACCTCACTTCCAAAGTCGCCGACAAGGTCAGCCAAGGCGTGCAGACGATGTTCAAGAACCAGTGATCTTCCGGAGTCAGGATTGAATGGAGTCCACGCCCCCTCGCGTCCGTTTGAAATTCGCCCTCGCACTCTGCGGTCTGTTGATCGTCGCGAGCGGCTGCGCGGAGTCTGTGTTGTACTCCAACATCGCTGAGAACGACGCCAATGAGATGATGGCGGTGCTGCTGCAGGAAGGTGTTTCGTGCACCAAGGTCACCGGGGCTGAAGGCAAGTGGACTCTGAACGTCCGAGCGACTCAGTTCGCTCAATCCGTCGACACGCTCCGCAAGTTGGGCTACCCGCGCGACAGCTATGTTGGCATGGGCGAGGTCTTTCAGAAGTCTGGGCTGGTGAGTTCGCCAACCGAAGAACGCATTCGCTTCATGCATGCCCTGTCGCAGGAGTTGTCTTCCACGCTGTCGCGCATTGACGGTGTGGTGAGTGCTCGAGTTCACATCGTTCTGCCGAACAACAACCCCTTCGGTGACGAGGTTCGACCGTCGTCGGCCGCGGTGTTTATCAAGCATCGCCCTAATGCGAATCTCGAAGAGTCCGTCACGCAAATCAAGAAGATCGTTGCCAGCAGTATTGAGGGACTGGATTACGAGCAGGTCACTACCACTCTGTTTGCTGCCGATGAGTCTCAGCGAACCGCCGATTCCAGCACCGAGCCGAAGTGGGCGGACATTCTTTCGGTAAAGGTTGCTTTGGATTCGCAGGATCAGATGTGGCAGTTGATCCTCGGCCTCAGTGCGGTGGGCGTTCTCTCGCTGATCGCCAACGTCATTCTGATTGTCCGCATGCGAAGGCCGTCGGCAGGCAGTGGAGGGAAGGCATAGAGAGAGACACGCTCGCCGCCAACGAAGTTGCGAGCTGCGATTCTCTGACCCTGACTCACCATGAACACTGAAGCCTGGACCCAATTGATTCGCCGCAAACCGGCCCTGATGCAGATGGTGCATCGGTTTCAGTTTCGTCCGGCAACCTACATGGACCAGGGCTACTTCCGCGATTGGTTGCCCACCGAATCGCTGCCACAACTGCTAGCATCGTCGCGCGGCGAACAACGTCTCTCTGAACTCATCCAGCAACGATTTGCGTTGGCCGGCGACTATGCCGACTTCGCTCAGCCGCGCCTGCGACTCGCACTGCTGGACGCTGCGACTTGGAATCGCCTGCTGGCTGTCGCCGCGCCGACGATGGTCAGCTCGCTGGTCGCACGTGAGATCCGTCGCGAAGCCGTGCTGTCCTGGAAGCAGGCACTCGGAGATGCGGGCTACCTGTTTGCCGTGAAACGAGCCAGCACGCTGATTCCGCAGCAGACACTGGCTGAGGTTCTGAACGAGTTTGATACAACTGCCGCGAAGAGTCCCGATCGCTTGCGTTGGCGGCCGCTGGAATTGTGCTTCAGCGGTGAGCCCGCAGCGCTGGTGAATCGCATCCGCATCAAGTTTCCGCGTGAGGCCGAGTTGAACTTCACTCGTCCGGTCGATGCCAGTCGGAAAGAAGCTGCCTGGAGAATCCTGAAGAAGCTGTTGTTGAGCGAAGTCGATCCAAGCTGGACTCAATGGCTGGAATGAAACGTAGTTCGAAACATGCGACGACTGAAACTTCCCAATCTGACGTTGGAACCCGATCGTAAGATCGTGCGCGCGGATGAGTATTCGGCCTATGTCGATGCTCAAGCCATCATCGCCGCCGCGCGCGAAGAGGCGGAACGAATTCGTATCGACGCGCAAGCCGAGTATGAGCGTCAGAAACAGAAGGGCTATGAAGACGGCTTGTTCGACGGCCAGCAGATGATCGCCGAAAAGATGCTGGACACCGTCGAGAAGGCGGTTGATTACCTGTCCGGCCTGGAAACCAAGGTGGTTGAGATCGTCCTCAAAGCACTGCGAAAAATTCTGGGCGAGGTCAATCAGCAGGACGTCATCGTACAGGTGGTTCGCAACGCGATGGCGGTCGCACGAACTCAACCGCAGGTCACGCTGCGAACCTGCCCCGAAGAAGCGGATACCGTGCGTGAACGGCTTGGGGAAATCCTCGCCGCTTATCCTGGGATTAGTAATGTGGATGTGGTTGCTGACAAACGTCTGCAACGCGGCGGCTGCATCCTGGAAACCGAAATGGGCGTCGTCGACGCCAGCGTCGAAGTGCAACTGGAAGCCATCCGCAGTTCGTTGTTGCGGTCATTGAAGAAGAGTTAGTGCAAATGTCCGAACACTAAGCCTATGACATCGTGCTCCCCTCGCCCCGCTTGCGGGGAGAGGGGTCGGTGGTGAGGGGCGGTCCCAAGC
>JAKFWA010000017.1 GCA_021732995.1 Planctomycetaceae bacterium
GCAGGCGGCCTCGTGAATGCCCCTCACCCCCGACCCCTCTCCCCGGCAATACCGGGGCGAGGGGAGATCAACACGCGCGATTCGTGCCGCGAGACCGAAGACATATCCAAAGGCTTGAGCCGTCGGCTGCACGTAGTCCTGCAGAGGAATGACTGCGTGCCGACACGTTTGCTCCAGCTGCGCGTGCTGGTTGAGGAACTCGCCAATCCGCGTTTCGAACTGATCATCCAGCGTCTGGAAGTAAGTTCGAGCGGCACGGAACTGAGGGCTCAACTTCCAGCGCACGATACGAGCCAGCCAAGAACCGTCATCAGTGACGTCGTCTTCGACCTTGATCGAGGCCAGCAGCAGCCCGAACGCAACGGCGAAGTCGGCCACTGCGACTTCACTTTTGGAAGGAGCGTCAGTTCGGCGACGCAGGCGACAGCAAGCGGGGGCTTGAGCGTCCGGCGGCGCGAACCAGCCGGCATCCATCGCCAAGGCGTAGAGGAAGACGGCTTCGTAGCTCAGCAGCGGCAGCGAACTCAGCCCTGCCACCTGACGCTGGTGCTGGCAGCAGCGAGCATAGAGCTGGCGATACGTGCGATCGTGTTGAGCAGGTCTCAAGAAACCGAACACGATCACAACTCCTCAAGGAGTATTACCAGCCCAGGGACATATTTGTCTCAACCGCTCGTTGTGCCTCGTGCAGGTCGGAACCGGTCTCGCGCATATAAAGGCGGATGGCATGCACCTTGTCGCCCTTCGCCTTACTCAGGCATTCTCGAGCGGTATCACACGGCGTTGCGGCTGATTGAATGCCCAGATGAGCTTTCGAAATGACCCACACGTCGCGCGGGCGTTTCGTCAGCCGCAGGATCTGTTCTTCCGGATAATGAGTTCTGGCAATCTCTTCCGCGCCTTCACGATCGTCGGCCCAGGCGATCATGATGTGCGCATGAGTTTCAATCTCGAACAATGCCATAATGAACCGGCCTTTAGGTCTGCTTGAAGCGGCTCGCTCACTCCAACGCACGGGACGTCATTCAGCTCTTTGGTTTTTTAGATTTTGAACTGCTCGCGGAAGTTTCACTTTTCGTGCTGGAGGTATCCGATTTCGACTCGCTGGAGGAAGACGAACTCGATGCAGACTCGGCGCCCTTCGCGGCTTCGGCCCCCTTCTTGTAGGAGTCGCTGCGATAGTCAGTCAGATAAAATCCCGAGCCTTTGAAGATCAGTCCGGCCCCTGCGCCGATCATGCGTTTGGCCTTCTTCTTGCCGCACTCGGGGCACTTTTCGATGGGCTTGGCGGTCATCGAATGGAACTCTTCCCACTGGTGCTTGCAGGCATCACAACGGTAGTCGTAGGTCGGCATCACGAATCTCAAGAGGTGTGGTAAGCCCGAGCACGCGGAAGCTCACCTCTGGCGGGGAAGTGAAATCCGCCCGACTTCGCAGCACGAAGCCGGGCGATCAACGGATTATTGAGACGATTTGATCGTCCTCTGCATGTAGGACGGACAATTCTGTCCGTCAAACGCCAAGTCGCAGCAAGACGGACAGGATTGTCCGTCCTACTTACGAAAGAACTTAGTACCGATAGTGGTCCGGCTTGAAGGGGCCATTGATCGGCGTGTTGAGGTATTCGGACTGCTTTGGGGTCAGGGTGGTCAACTTGACGCCCAGCTTCTCCAGGTGCAGGCGAGCCACTTCTTCGTCCAGTCGCTTCGGCAGCATGTGCACGTCGACCGTGAAGTGATCCTTGGCGAAACCGAGGTAAGTCGGGTTCCACAGAGCGATCTGACCCATCACCTGATTCGTGAAGCTGTTCGACATCACGAAGGACGGATGTCCGGTCGCGCAGCCGAGATTCACCAGACGTCCTTCGGCCAGCACCAGAATCGCCTTGCCATCCGGGTAAACGAACTTGTCGACCGGACCACCGACGATGGATTCGTCCTTGATACGGACGCGGCGGATATCCTTGCGATTCTTCAGATACGCGACGTCGATTTCCGAATCGAAGTGACCGATGTTGCAGACGATCGCGTCGCTCTTCATGGCGTCGAGATGGCTGCCCACGATGACGTCGATGTTACCGGTCGCCGTGACGAAGATGTCGCCCAGCGAAGCGGCTTCGTCGAGCGTCGTGACCTGATAGCCTTCCATCGCCGCTTGCAGAGCGTTGATGGGGTCAATCTCGGTGATGATGACTCGAGCGCCGAGGCCCTTCATCGCGTCCGCACAGCCCTTGCCGACGTCGCCATAACCGCAGACCACAACAACCTTGCCCGCGATCATGATGTCCGTCGCGCGCTTGATGCCGTCAGCCAGAGATTCACGGCAACCGTAGAGGTTGTCGAACTTGCTCTTGGTCACCGAGTCATTGACGTTGATCGAAGGCAGCGGCAGCTTGCCTTCGCGTTGCAGTTGATAGAGACGAGCGACACCGGTCGTCGTTTCTTCGGTGATGCCCTTGATCCCGCCGATCAGCTCGGGGTACTTGTTGATGACCATCGCGGTCAGGTCGCCGCCGTCGTCCAAAATCATGTTCAGCGGCTGGCCGTCTTCCCAGAACAACGACTGCTCGATGCACCAATCGAATTCTTCGAGCGTTTCACCCTTCCAGGCGAAGACCGGAATGCCCGCTGCAGCCACACCGGCGGCCGCGTGATCCTGAGTCGAGAAAATGTTGCAACTGGACCAGCGAACCGTTGCTCCGAGCGCGATCAGGGTTTCCATCAGCACTGCGGTCTGAATCGTCATGTGCAGACAGCCGCCAATCCGAGCACCCTTCAGCGGTTTGTCTTTGCCATACTTCGTACGCAGAGCCATCAGGCCGGGCATTTCCTTCTCGGCCATCTCGATTTCTTTACGGCCAAAGTCGGCCAGTCCCATGTCCTTAACTTTGTAAGCCAACGCCTTCTGAGCAACAGCGGTCATTCTTTCTCCTCAATCAAGTGCAGTCGGGATCCAGCCCAACCGAGGTCGCGGCGTTACACAACGCCATATTTTCTCTGTCAACCACGCAAATTGAGCAATGCGGCGAACGATAAAGCACCCCAGTACCCCCAGCAAACCACACCGTCCACCCTTTTTCAGGTTCAAGTGCGAGTTTATCCGTCATCGGAACCTCGACTTAACGCGGCGCTGAACCGCCACCGTCTTGATTCTGAGCGTATGCTCATGCTTTACTGTGGTCGACTCAGTGCGGTGGCGATTCCAGGCTGACGAACGTCGTCGTTAGATGGCTGCTTCGTCTCTCTGGGGTACCCCCAGGGCAATGTCTTCACTGCGCATTTCGTCGCGTGAGAGCCTGTACGCTGCGCGTACGAAATCTCACGCACTTCCGGTTTCGCTGGATCGCCGCTGCACTGGGATCATGAGCCGACCTAACCTCGAAGCAACATTTCTGGCGTCCGCACTGCTGGCCGGGCCCTTCGATACAGCGAGCATGCTCACGCGCACGAAACCGCTCATTGAAGGACGGCGAGCGTGGCTTAGCCGGCTGGTTGCGCAACTCGTCCACCGCTTCGGGAACAATCGACCGACCCAACGCAATCTGATCAAGTATCTCGAACAGAACAGCAGCTTTCAAAAAGCTCGTGAGAACGAAGGCTTTGGAATTAAGCCCTATCTGGCCGCGACGAGTTTCGCGCCGGGCAGGTCATCCTTTGCAGACCTGCAAATCCCACATTGGGACACAGTCGCGGACATTGCTGCCTGGCTGAAACTTGAACCATCGATGCTCGAATGGTTTGCAGACCGCAAGTGCCTGGAACGTCGCGTTCAGGACGGGCCGTTGCGACATTACCGCTATCAATGGGTCATCAAACGTGGCGGCAACTGTCGCTTGATTGAATCGCCGAAGCCCACGCTTAAAGAGATTCAGCGTCGCTTGCTGCGTGAGCTGTTGAATGAGATTCCGGTGCACTCGGCGGCTCACGGATTCCGCGCCGGCCGATCCGTCCAAAGTTTCGTCCAGCCGCATATCGGTCAGACATTCGTGCTTAAGATGGACCTCAAAGACTTCTTCCCATCCATTCGCCCGATGCGTCTGACTGGCCTGCTGATGTCGCTTGGTTACCCGGAGAACGTCGCCCGGATCATTACTGGGCTTTGTTCGAACTGCGTGCCTGCCGACGCCTGGAATAACTACCCGCGGCGCGAAGCCTGGGAGGAGATGCGCCGTTCCGAGCAATTGCTGAGGCAACCCCATTTCCCACAAGGTGCGCCGACGTCTCCCGCGATTGCCAATATCTGTGCCTATCGCCTCGACTGCCGTCTGACGGGTCTTGCGCAAGCGGCGGGAGCAAACTACACCCGCTACGCCGACGACCTCGTGTTCTCAGGCGGACCGGATTTCAAACGTCAGGCCGACCGCTTTCACATCAGGGTTGCCGCCATCGCGTGTAGCGAAGGCTTCACGGTGAACCACCACAAGACGCGGATGATGTCGCAGAGTCTACGGCAGCAGGCAGCCGGAGTTGTCCTGAACGCGAAACCCAACGCGCCGCGACGTGACTACGAGCAGTTGAAGGCCATTCTGCATCGTTCGATTTTCGAAGGTCCCGCCAGTCAGAACCGGGATCGACATCCCGACTTTCGCCGACATCTGGAAGGCCGCATGAACTACATCGGCGGATGGAATCCGCTTCGTCGAGACAAGCTGCAGAAGCTCTTCGATCAGATCAATTGGGAGGACGATTCTGCAGTTGAGGTGCCAGCCATAGTCTGAATTCCGTTCCGAGCGTATTACCAGAAGTCGCAATGCGCAGTCGAGCTACCACGAAATACATAGCACGCCGGGCTCGCCAGGACTGTAGGACGGCCAATCCTGTCCGCCTGTGATTGGACTCTCGATTCGACGGACAAGATTGTCCGTCCTACTTCCCGAACGAGTCCGCCTGTGAACGCTACTCCTTGATCTGACCCAGCAGTTCTTTGATCTCTGCGATGAGTCGCTCGTCTTTGGCCTGAGTCGCAAATGACAACGCTTCGTTCAAGAGAACGGCGGCTTTGGCTGAGTCACCCAGCAGCGACTGACTGCGGCCGAGGTAGAACAGGCACGAAGCAATCGCCAGCGGTTGCTGAGTCTCCCGTGCGGCGGTGAGAGCTTTCTCCAGCAGCGGCACGGCGTCGTGCGCATTGCCTTTTTCCAGAAACTTCAAGGCCGGAGCGAGGTGCTCCTGCACGGCTCCGGCAGCGGCTTGAGCACCCATGCGCTGTTCCGCCAATGATGCTGCCAAATCACGGACGTCATTGCGGCCAATCGAGGCCGCTAACTGATCGGCCTGCTTCAAGGCGGCGTCACAACCGCTGACGTCGCCGTTCTGAAACGACGTCACGCTATGAGCCAGCCACAGCAACGCCGTTTCGACGGGATCTGGATTCTGCAGCGCGAGCTGTGCCCAACGCCGAGACCGGTCCGCGTCGGAGAGCTGCAGCCATTCGCTCAGCACCTGCTCGAAACGCGCCACAACATTCGCCGGGTTCTGAGTCACACCGCCAGCCAGCTTGTCGGGGCCGAACGACTGCTTGGCGGATTCGCTGGCAGGAGTAAGGGGCCGGACTCCCGTGATCCGCTCGATGTGTTCGTTCCAGGTCTGAATCAGGCGACGCGAACCACGCTGCTGCCAGTAGGTGCTGAACGCCTCAGCCAGCGCCACCAGAATTCGATCGACCGGACTAGCCTTGGTCCGCTGCGACCAGAAGCCTTCCATCAGCAACCGCGTCGGTGTCGCGATGCGATCAAGACGGTCGAACTGGTCCTTCACCGCTCGAACCGCTTCGGCGTAGTGCATCAGCAGTCGCAGCGTCACCAGTCCGCGTTGCTGACCGGGAACAATCAGGCGACTCGCTTCATTCAGCAGCAATTGCGGACAGAGATAAAGGTCACGCACCTTGTCGTGCATCAGTAGCCCGGACTTCAGCAGTTGCTGCGGTCCGCGCACCACCCAACTGAGGTCCTGTCCTGCTGCTGACGGCGAGCCTGTACCTGCGGGTTGGTCGGCTTCGATCGCCGCTACGCAGGCTGCCTTCAAGGCTTCAGGAGTCATTGTGCCGGTGGCAAAGAAGCTCAGCAGCGGGACGACTCGCTGAGCTTCAGGTTCCAGCCCCTGCACCAGCAGGCTGGTTACTTCACGCGGTTGCTCCTGCGGCTCGTCGGGCATGACGGCCAGCAACATCGTCAGTCGCCGGGCTCCACGTGCCGCCAGTCCGACCGCCCAAATCAGCAGCTGAGGATGTCCATGCAAGCGGCTGATCAGACGCGGCGTGGTCTGCTCATCCAGAGCGGTGCCGCCCGACGCACCATCGCCGAAAGTGCCCTGCGCGAATTCTGCGATCAACTGCCGGGCAGCGGCTTCATCCAAGCCATGATCGAGTGACTGCACTACGACCTGCGATGAATCTTCAACCACGCGCAGCGACTTGGCAGAGGTCATCACGACGTGCGAACGAGTGCGCGGCAACATGCCGATGAAGCGGACGAGTGCGACTTGTTCGTAGTCGCTGAGTTCATCCAGATGATCGAGTACAATCAGCGTCGGCGATACCGTGAGCTGCCGCGCTAACTCGATCAACGGATCCTGATCAGCCGCCGCCGGGAACAGACAATTCAACACCGCTCGCAGCAGCTCTTCGGTGGTACGCTGGGCGGTTTCACGCAGATCAACCCATGCGGCATGCTCATAATGTGAGCACGCTTCCCAAGCTGCGACCGCGACCAGATGCGACTTGCCACTGCCAGCAATTCCCGAAACAACGACTCCCACCCGGCTCGTATCAGCCAGCGATTGGAGCAGCCTCTCGCGCTCCGCCTGACGCCCGTAAAACAGGGCAGGCTGAGGCAGCCATCGACGCTGAGGAAGCTGCGATTCATTCCGCTCTGACGCGCCCGACTCTAACCTCACATCCGCCATCTCATACTCCTGTGCCTGTCGCTCAGAAGATGGCGTTAGCGAGCAGAAGGGACAACTCAACCGCAGCCGGCTTGAGAGGAATGCGAGTCATGGAATGACTCGCCTACGTACCTCCAATGCAGGCTCCACAAACGAAAACGCCCGATGCAAAGCACCGGGCGTTTCGAGTGTTTTCAGCTCAGGCACTGGCTGAAATCATCTTTAAAACTTACTGAGCAGCCGGAGCTGGAGCAGCAGCGGCAGCGGCCTTAGGAGCCGGAGCCTTGTCCTCGTACGGAGGAGCTGGCGGTGCCGCGTCCTTGGCTGGGGCTGGAGCACCAGCTGGGGCCATGGCAGGAGCACCACCGGCTGCGCCGCAGCATGTGGTGGGGGCTGCGTTGCAGCAGTTGTTGGAGCGGTTCAGCCAGCCGAACAGGTTCAGCTTCTTCTTAGGAGCGCAGCAGGTTTGAACTGGTGCACAAGCTGGAGCGCAGGTTGGGGCCGGAGCTGGAGCACAAGCGGGTGCTGGTGCGCAAGCTGGAGCCGGGGCCGGAGCACAGGCTGCTGGGGCACAAGCCGGAGCGGCTGGGGCGCACGCAGGAGCGGCTGCACATGCTGGAGCGCAGGTGCTGACTTCGCAGCAGCCCTTCTTGCTCTTTGCTTCCGCTTGGCCAACCAGGCCAAGCACGACGGTTGCCGCAAGGGCGAAACCAAAAACGCGACGCATGATTCAATCCTCCACAAGGAAACTTGTCCGGTCCTCGCAGTCCGCGACATGGTGTCCATCACGGTGTGCAAACTTGCGGACTGCTCGGCCCGAGAACGACCAACCGAATTCATCTCGGTTAACTGCATTGCCTAATTTGAATGCAAGATCTGGATGACCTGTAGTGGTTAGGGTAGCGGCGCGGACTTTTCCGTCAATCAACCTATTCGGGCACGGCGATGTTTGCGGGTACCAACGGGACCTTAGGCCCTCGCACCTTCACGAAGCTGGAAATCCCTACAATGATGAATGCCAGCACGACGATGACAGCCAGCCACATCGGGCGTTTTTTTCGTAAACCCTCAAATGCTGAGGACTTACCAACCAGAGCGCTCGCCAGAAAGAAGACTGCGAAAGCCAGCAGAATCTTGGTTCCGACCAACGCGTGCCACAGGCTGTCACCCTTATGAGCCGGCATCAGCCGCATGTAGTTATAGAATCCGCTCAATAAAAAAAGTCCGATGCCTGCATGAATGAACCGTTTCCAGCGCGGCAGCAGGAACGAACGCAACTGGTCGTGCGTTTCCGGAGTCAGTTGGTCGGCGGCAGGTTTCAGCACGAAGCGCATGAAGACGGTGCCACCCACCAGAGTGATGGCCGTCGCCACATGCACGAACCGCGAAAGGGCATCAATCAGCAGTTGTGAATCCATTGGGATCGAGTCCAGGAATAGAGGTCAGAAGCCAAGGGCAGCGATCGCTGCCGCAAGCGGCGCAGTTTAGGCGCTGCGACGTTCTCAGCGAGAGTGCCGCAGCCGCCTTCCGGTTGTTGAGAATGCCGAAGTCGTGGTGGATGCGTCTCGCATCCGTCCTGGGAACTTTTCCCGCGCCGCGCAGGGACGGCTTAGGCGAATCGAAAAAGCATGTCGGCCGGACGGCGCGTTAGAAGTCGACGTTGTTCGCACCCTTCAGCTTCAGCAACTGTCGTGTTTCGGCGGGCGTAGCGATTTCCAGTGAGAGCGCCGACAGGATGCCTCGAATGTGACTGACCAGTTCCGCGTTATTGCGGGCGAGTTCGCCCTTACGCAGATAGAGATTGTCTTCGAGGCCGACTCGCACGTTGCCGCCCATGATCGCTCCCATCGTGCAGAGCGGCATCTGGTTTTTGCCCGCCGCCAGAATGGACCAGTGATAGGCGTCGCCGAAGAGACGATCCGCAGTCCGTCGCATGTGCATCAAGGATTCGTGGTCGGGACCGATGCCTCCCAGAATGCCGAAGATCGTTTGCACGAACAGTGGCGGCTGGACGAGTTTCCGATCCAGGAAGTGGGCCAGGTTGTAGAGGTGGCCGATGTCGTAGCACTCGAATTCAAACTTGGAACCGCAACCTTCGCCGACGCGTTTCAGCACTTGCTCAACGTCCGCGAAGGTGTTGCGGAAGATGTAGTCGCGCGAGGCTTCGAGGGCCTTCGGCTCCCAGTCGTATTTCCACTCGGAATACCGTCCCAGCATCTGGTAGAGGCCGAAGTTCATCGAGCCCATGTTGAGCGAGCACATCTCCGGCTTGATCCTGAGCGCCGCCTGCAAACGCTCGTCCAGTGTCATGCCGTGCCCGCCGCCGGTCGTGATGTTGATGACGGCGTCGCACGAGTTCTTGATCTTCGGCAGGAACTTGTAGAAGGTGTTCGGGTCGGGCGTCGGCTTGCCGTCGATGGGATCGCGAGCGTGCAGGTGCAGAATGGATGCCCCGGCTTGGGCGGCTGCGATCGCCTGATCGGCGATCTCGTCAGGGGTGATCGGCAGGTAAGGCGACATCGTCGGCGTGTGGATGGCGCCGGTCACAGCGCAAGTGATGATGACCTTATTCGACGCACTGCTCATCAGCGATGACCTTTCAGAACTCGGAAGCGGCAACGGGCGGGTTGAATTCGACAATCTGCCGTCCCAATTTGCGACCGAGCGGCGGGTCGGAAGTGCCTAAACCCGCCCGGGCGTGAGGTTTGACCGTCCGTTTCAGTCGGATTAGAGTCCCGCCAGTTTCCGCCATTGGGGCGGATCGTTTACGTCGCAGAACGTGCTTTTGATCCAACGCTCCTGTCGTCCGAAAGTATTCCTGCACAAGGGCTTTTGACGACTGGTCACGCAAGTCAAGCCGACTTGTGGGCCTGGACGGGGTGTGCACACGCGACTTGTTTTGTCGTCCGGGAGGATCCTTGAGACGACGGGTTGCGCCCGGATAACGGGTAGCGGAGTTGAAATGCCAGAACTTAATGTGAAGGACATGCTGGAAGCCGGCGTCCACTTTGGACACAACTGCAGCCGGTGGAATCCCAAGATGCGGCAGTACATCTACGGTCGCCGCAACAAGATTCACATCATCGACATCAAGGAAACCGTTCGCGGTTTGCTCCGAGCCAGCAAGTACCTGGCCGACGTCGCTCAGCACGGCAGCCTGATTCTGTTCGTCGGTACCAAGCGTCAGGCTTCCGAGCCGATCGCGGAATCCGCGCAAGCCTGCGGAATGCCTTATGTTTCTGAGCGCTGGCTCGGTGGCATGTTGACGAACTTCCGTACGATTCGCAGCCGCCTGAAGCGCCTGGAAGAACTCGAAAACCTCGAGACGACCGGCGAAATCAATACGTACTCGAAGAAGATGCAGTCCACGCTCAAGCGTGAGTTCAAGAAGATCAAGCGGAACCTCGAAGGTATCCGCACTCTGAACCGCCTGCCTGAGACCGTCGTCGTCATCGATCCGAAGAACGAGAAGAACTGCATTCACGAATGCCGTCTGCTCGGCATCAAGATTGTGGCTCTGATCGACACCGACTCCGATCCGGACCTGATCGACCTCGCGATCCCCGGCAACGACGACAGCATCCGTTCGATCCGGATCATTCTCGAGCACCTGAGCGCCGCCGTTAAGGCTGGCAACAGTGCGGCCCCGGCGACTCAGAAGGCCGATGACAACGACAACCTCAAGCCCGTTCCGTCCCTGAAGTCCTAACTTCGGAATTCGCTTGTACTTCGATGAATCAGGATGATTCGTCGATTCACGCTCTTTTAACAAGACGTGAACCTGCAGATCTCAGATTGCATCGAAATGACTCGTGCATGACCGCAAGTGAGAACCTTCTCGCTTGCGGTCGAGTCATTCCCATGCCCTCGCTCAATACAAAGGAAAACACATGGCCGAAATTACTGCGGCAGCCGTGAAGGCACTGCGTGACAAACTCAATCTTCCCATGATGGAAGTTAAGCGAGCCCTTACCGAAGCGGGCGGCGACGAAGAGAAGGCGATCGCCATCCTCAAGGAGCAGTTCAAGAAGGTTCAGGTGAAGCGCGCCGAGAACACGACCTCGGAAGGCCGCATTGCGATCGCCATCAGCGCTGACACTCAGTCGGCCGCGATGGTCGAACTGCAGTGCGAGTCCGCCCCTGTTGCGTCCAACGACGGCTTCCTCTCACTGGCTCGCCAGTGCGCGAACCAGTTGCTGAACGGTCCGGGCGCTGAGACTCCAGATCAGTTGCTGGACCAGCCAGCTCCGGAAGCTGCGGGCAAGACGTTGCGCGCGGTGTGGGAAGACCTCACGAATCAGATCCGCGAGAAGATCGTCCTGGCACGCATCATCAAGGTGAGCGGCACAACCGGTGGTTACGTCCATCACGACGGCAAGAACGCTTGCTTGCTCGTCGCTGAGGGCAGCGGTGGTAAGACCGATGTGCTCCGCGACGTCGCGATGCACGTGACCGCGTTGCGACCCCTGTGCACTCACCCTGAAGAGCTGAACGCTGATGTTGTTTCGGCGGAACGCGCGAAGCTAGTGACTGAGGCCAAGGCTTCGGGCAAGCCGGAAAACATCGTCGAGAAGATCGTCGATGGTAAGATGAAGACGTTCTACAACGAGCAGGGTGTGCTGACCTTCCAGCCGTTCGCCAAGGACGATTCAAAGCTGGTCAGCCAGGCTCTGGCAGAGAGCGGCTACAAGGCCAAGAGCTTCGTCCGCTGGACGCTGGGTAACTGAGTTGCCCGACTCAATTGATTGATAGCACGAGGGACAGGAGTCACTGATTTCTGTCCCTCGTTTGTTTTGCATCCCACTCGTTCCCAAGCCGAGCTTGGGAACGAGTTGATATCGATATTCGCGCGACAATCTCCCCTCGCCCCGGTATTCCGGGGAGAGGGGTTGGGGGTGAGGGGCTCAATCGCCGCCTTGGCTTTGGAACCCTACATCCAAAGGCTGTCCGCAGATTCCTGGTACGCACACACCATCTCATCACGGGGTTGCCCCTCACCCCCCAGCCCTCTCTCCAGGTTACTGGGGCGAGGGGAACAAGAGGATTGAGGCAAGTATCGTTGCGAGTTTCGATAACACTGCCGTTGCACCTGGCTCGCTACGTCCTTGGACGCTCGGCTATCTCACTTCAGGAATCCCGTTATGAGCAGTTCTTCCGACGCTCCCATTAACCCCGCTTTCAAGCGCGTCCTGCTGAAACTCAGCGGCAACAGCTTCTGCCGTTCCGGTGAGTCCGGCATCACGATGGCCGAAGTCAGCAACGTGTCCGAACAGATTCGCCGCATTCACAAGGCCGGTGTGCAACTGGCGATCGTGTGCGGTGGCGGCAACATTCTGCGAGGCCGTGACTTCGCTGCCGTCAGTGCCGCGATTCAAGCTCCGACCGCGCATTACATGGGCATGCTCGCGACCTGTATCAACGGGCTCGCTCTGCAAGACGCGCTGGAGAACGTCGGTGTGCCGACTCGCCTGCAGACTGCTATCCGCATGGAAGGCGTCGCTGAGCCGTTCATTCGCCGCCGCTGCATCCGGCATCTCGAAAAGGGCCGTGTCGTGATCCTCGCGGCTGGCACAGGCAGCCCGTTCGTGACGACGGACACCGCCGCCGCGCTGCGTGCCCGTGAGATCGCTGCGGATGTTGTGCTTAAGGCAACTCGAGTAGACGGCATCTATGCGGATGACCCGGAGAAGAACCCGCACGCGATTCGTTATTCAGACATCACGCACCAGGATATTTTGAAACAGGGACTCAAGGTGATGGACGCGCAGGCGATTCATCACTGTATGGAACAGAACATTCCCATCATCGTGTTCAACTACCAGAAGCCCGGTAACCTGGAACGCGTCATCTGCGGCGAGAAGATTGGCACACGAGTCGGCAATCCGGTCAAGTAGCTGATTCGCTAATCCACTGACGCCATCGAATTGCAGGTCGTTGTGACGCTCGCCAGAATCCGCGTGACCGGCTGACGACGAGCGACAACACGTCAGACACGGCCTCCCAATTTCGGGACGAGTGCCGCGAGCACTAAATCTGATTCTTCTATGAGGTTCTCTTATGGATCAGGACGAGATTCTGTTAGACACCGAGGAACGTATGGAGAAGGCCGTCACGGTCTTCAAGGATCACCTCGGCGGTCTGCGTACTGGACGAGCTAACCCCGGCCTGGTCGATTCGATTCGCGTGGAAGCGTATGGCTCACCAACGCCGTTGAAGCAGATCGCGAACATCTCGGTTCCTGAACCGCAGCAGATCGCCATTCGCCCGTTTGATGGCGGCATGGTAGCGGCCATCGTCAAGGCGATTCAGGCGAGCGACATGGGTCTGGCCCCGCAGTCCGACGGCCGCCTGATTCGTCTCAACATTCCGCCGCTCTCGACGGAGACTCGTCGCAAGCTGGCGAACCGCATCAAGGAACTGGCGGAAGAAGCGCGCGTCGCCATTCGCAACGTGCGCCGCGATGGCAACAAGCACGCTGACACGTCCCACAAAGACAAGCTGCTGACCGAAGACGATCTCGAACGCGTCAAGGAAGAGGTTCAGGAGCTGACCAAGAAGTACGAAGGCATGGTCAACACCATGGCCACCGATAAAGAGAAGGCGATCATGGAAGACTAGATCGCCGCTGCGGTCTGAATTCTTCTCGGTTGCTAACGATTCACAAGCCCGGCAGTTCACGCTGCCGGGCTTGTGTTGTTGAAGAATACGTTCGGCGCCCGGCCAGGAGACTGTCCAAGTCGTCGTAGGTAGGGATTCCATCCCGACCAGCAGCGGGGACAAGGTCGGTAAGTGGCAACATGACACATCGTCAAGGAGCAGTCAGCAGGCTCTGAATTGCTTGCAGTCTTGTTAGTGTTGTAAGTCGCCGCACTCGCAGACCGGTCGAGAAGGATTCTCGACCTACTCGGACGCGCTTCTAGCTGACTCCGTGCGGGCTGGGGGGGATGCCGGGTTCGCTGTGCAGGGCGATTTCGCGTTCCAGTTGCTCAACAACTTCGGGTTCAAGCACGTGTTCGATGTCGTCGGCCAGGCGGTCCACGTGACTGGCACCGAAGTCGGCACAGTGGATGAGATACAGTTCCCACAGCCGGTGATTGCGGACGATCCGCTGTGATTCGATGGCTCCCAGTTGAGTCAGTCGCCAGCCGTCACTGACGTCGAACCGCACCATGCCGTCGATCAGGTTGCGCGAGATCAACTGCCTCAATCGGCGGGCATTCCAGGAACGCTTTTGCTGTAGCTCCGTGAAGCCCACCGGGCGGGATGTCAGGTGCTCGGGACTCAAGGGACCGGAATGTGGAACGGTCAATTCAAGGATCTCGTACATCGCTCGCAGCAGGTCGTGTCTCTCGACGCGATGACGGACATCACGCATCTGCAGCCAGCGTTTGACGAGACCGCCCTGACGTCCAAACAGCAGGCTGATGAGGAACAGCGCGGTGCCCGCCAGCACAATGGTCGGACCGCTCGCCAATTTGGGAACGACCGCACTGGCTGCCGTACCCAGAAAGGCACTGCCGCCTCCGAAGGCTGCCGCGATCACGACCAGCCGTTTCAAGTCATGAGTCCAAAACCGAGCTGCGGTCGCGGGGGTGATCAGCAGAGCGACCATCAGCACGCCGACGCTCTGCAGACCAATCACGGTCACAGCCACGACCAGTGCCATCAGGCCCAGATCCAGCACGAAGACCGGCCAGCCTTGAGCCGTCGCGAAGTCTTCATCGAAGGACAAGATCGACAACTCTTTGAACATCAGCGCGCACAGGATCAGCACGCACACGGCCGCCTTTGCGATGAGCGACACGTCGCCAGCCGTCATCGTGGATGCCGCGCCCAGAATGAAGTGCTGCAGGCCAGCCTGATTACCGGTGGGTAACTCCTGCACCACTTTGAAGAGCACCGCTCCGCCGCCGAAGAAGATACCCAGTACGGTTGCCAGTGCCGCGTCGGGTTTGGTGGAAGACCAGCGGCGAATGACGCTCATGGTGCCAATCGCCAGCAGGCCCGCGACCGTCGCTCCGATCAGCAGGTGCGGTAGTGAGCGACCGGAACCCGGAGAGACCATCTCGCCAATCAGAAACGCAAGGGCGACTCCCGGCAGTGCGGCGTGACTGACGAGGTCACCCACCAGAGCCTGCTTGCGCAGCAGCATGAACGTGCCGACGATGCCCGCGCTCGCGCCCAGCAGTGTGGTACCCAGCAACACGACTCGCGTGTTGTAGTCAGCCAGAGTGATCAACCGCAGAAATTCGCTGACTGCCAGCAAGGCGGGGCTCATGTGGTCGAGCCTCCCTGCATCGTCGTCATGCGCAGGGCGACTTGATCCAGCAGAGCCAGCTTGCCGCCGTACGTCGTTCGCAGGTTCTCGGTGGTGAAGGTGGTTGCGACCGGGCCGCTGGCGATCAGGCGCACGTTGAGCAGCAGCACTTCATCAAAGTATTCCGGCACGGTCTGCAGGTCGTGATGCACGACCAGCGCGGTGCGTCCGGCGTTCTTGAGTTCGCGCAGCACTTCCACGATCGCACGCTCGGTCGCGGCATCCACTCCCGCGAACGGTTCATCCATCAGGTAGAGGTCAGCATTCTGAGCCAAGGCTCGCGCGAGGAACACACGCTGCTGTTGACCTCCGGAAAGCTGACTGATTTGACGCATCGCGTAGTCTGCCATGCCCACGCGGTCCAATGCCGCCATCGCGGCTTGACGATGTTTCATACGCACGGGCCGGAACCAGCCGATCTGCCGGTACAGCCCCATCGTGACGACTTCTAATGCGTTGATCGGGAAGTCCCAATCGACGGACGTGCGTTGCGGCACATAGCCGACTCGCGAGCGTTGTGCTCCATAAGGTTGCCCGAAGAAGCCCACGCTGCCGGATGCAGACGGAATCAGATTCAGCACGGCCTTGATAAGCGTACTTTTGCCCGCGCCATTCGGACCGACGATCGCAATCAACTTGCCTGCCGGTGCCGCATAGTCGATGTCCCACAACACAGGTCGATGCTGATAGGCCACGGTCATGTCGTGAATCGACAGTGGCGAATCTGCCGGATGCTCGTTCGGATCGACCATTTGCTGCGGAGAATTCGACATGAACTTGCCTTTGCGAGGCTTCAGACATTCAGACTCAGGTGATCCATCAGGAAGCGAAACGCTGGTCGATTCGATCGTTCAGCAGAGTTCAGAGCGAGCGTCTGCTGATTAGTGCCCGCAGCCACCCTCACCGCACGACGTGCCACAACCAGACGATGCCTCAGGCTCCAGGAACGAAACCAGATCGATGCGATTCAATCCATACTGCAACGCCAACTCCGTCCTGAGCACGGCGAAGTCAGGCACGAACTCGCCGAGGTAATAGAGGATAGCAATGCCACCCTCGCACAGCACTTCGCCGTCCACGATCTCAATCGGCAACTGCATACGAATCGCACTCTCGCAGGCTGATTGAATCAGTTGGCTCAGCAGCGTGGTGTTGGCCGCTTGCTGAGACACATCGATTGCGGAGGCAGCTCGCAACAAGGCCCCGGCCTTTTTCTGAGCTGCGTCGGCAACTCGTGCTGCTCCCAGAAACTCACCCAACTCAACGCCGCGAGTGGTTTCGACAATCACCTGCTCGCGCAACTGACAACTCACAGCTTCAGCAGTCGAAAAGATGCCGACCCAGCCCAGACGGCTGTAGCGCACCAAGTGATACTGAGACGTATCCACCGCAGCCGCGGGCTTCGTCTCAATGACCGGTTCAGGCGGCGGTTGATCGATCCAGGCTCGACGGTCAGCGTCGACTCGCACGGCAGCGCGCTGCACGTGAAAGCCGCGATGATCGACGCAATCACCCGTGTGGCTGTCGAACTTCCAGCCATGCCACGGACACGTCACGCAGCCGTCTTCGATGGTTCCATCAACGAGCGGTGCTCCCTTATGCGGGCAGCGGCCCGACACCGCGAACCATTCTTCGCCGTCGCGAAAGATCGCCCATTCAGCACCATCCAGCCAAGCCGTTATCCCGCCGCCCGTTGTTGCAGGAAGTTCGTCAGCAATAAGCACCCAGTTCGACATGCGGATCAAGGCTTCTACGAAAATCGTCTACGAGTGAATCTAATCAGCTCTGCTTGAGGCGACTGATCGCCTGCTCGCGAGTGGCGGAAACGGTCCACAGTTTGTCCGCCTGGGTGATGTCCAGCACCTGGCTGCAGACTCCCGTCGCGCAGCAGCACGCCATTTTGCCGTTGCGAGTCGTCAGTCGTCGCCAGAAGCGAAACAAGCTGCCGAGGAACACGGAGCCGAAGAACTTCGTGTCCGTCATATCAAACACAACGAGCGGCGGGTTTACAGTTTGAGCGATGTCCAGCAGGCTTTTGGAGACCAATTCCAGCTTTTGGGGATTGAGGTTGTCATATTCTTCTCCCAGCCGAACGACGGTGACTCCATCTTCCGTCAGAACCTGGAATTCAGACTTCATGATGACTTCCTTGCTGGGCGATTTGCGGGCCGTCAAACTCACGCTTCCCGGTAGAATTCGCCGGGATTTTGGGCGAGGTCAGAAACCATCTTAGTCGTTCGGAGCAAGACATGAAGTTTACGGGACGAAATGCCCTCGTAACCGGAGCATCCAAGGGAATTGGCCGCGCGGTCGCGATTGAACTCGCACGCGCCGGCGCGAACGTCGGCATCAACTTTAACTCGGACAAAGCCGGTGCCGAGGAAGTCAAGCAGACCATTGAAGGCCTGGGCCAGAAGGCTCTGGTGCTGCAGGGCGACGTCTCCGACCAGTCATTCGTCGAAGGCATGGTGGAGAAAGTTGTCGCCGAATTCGGGAGCCTCGATCTCTTCGTCTCCAACGCGGTCTACAGCGATCGCGAGCGGATGATCAAGGCGGACATGAAAGGCTTCCGCCGCACGATCGACGTCTCCATGTGGGGCGCGTTCTACGGTGTGCGAGCTTCCGCTCAGCAGATGGTGAAGCAGGGCAAGGGCGGAGCGATCACCGTCATCAGCTCCCCGCATGCGGTGATCCCGATCCCAACGGCGATGGCTTATAACATGGCTAAGGCCGCGATCGATCACATGGCCCGCACGGCGGCGATCGAACTGGCGGAATACAAAATTCGAGTCAATGTCGTACATCCCGGCTGGATCGACACCCCCGGCGAGCGTAAGTTCTTTGACGACGAACAACTCGCCGCTGGCGCTCGCAAGATTCCCTGGGGCCGCATGGGAACGGCTGAAGAGATCGGCAAGTCAGTCGTCTATACGCTCAGCCCGGAAGCGGATTATATGACGGGCAGTACCTTGTTGATTGACGGTGGTATCAGCTTGCCCTGGTGGTCCAATCGCGACGCGGGCGGGCAGTAACCAGCGTACGTTTTCGATGTGGCCAGCCCTGACGGTTGGCCTCATCGAGTTTCGCGGGTTCCTTAGTGAAAGGATGGAGTCATGCAGGCTCTTCGACAGATGGTGGCACTGACGGTTCTGGGCAGCCTGACGGGCGTTGCTTCCGCAGCGAACATTACGGGCGAATACCTCGAAGCGCGGACCTGCAATGTCTACACAGGCCCCTGCTTTGCGAACGCTGAAATGAGCCTCGCGGGCAAGGAAGCGGTCATGGCCTGGAAGGTCGACAAAGGCGAATGGAACAACGTAAAGCTCGATGGCCTGGCTGCGGCTGTGGTCGTGAAGGCTCAAGGGACGCTGGGTACCGACGGCGTCTTCCCGATGGATGCTGGCAAGATCAAGGCCGTGGTCCTGATCGATGAGAAAGCCAACGAAGCTCAACAGGCCGCGTTGCTGGCGTTCGTCAAAGAGACCGCCAAGGACTACACCAAGGACATTCTGGCGGTGAAGAACGTGTCGATCGAACTGAAGAACGATCACGTGGATCACGTCAGCCATTTCAAGGCGGGCGAGCTGGCAGAGATCAGCACTCGGAAGCTGAAGTCGACCGACTGCGTCTGCACGAATGAAACTGTCTTCTACCAGCCGCTGACGAAGGTCGAGAACACCAGCCCCGCGTATTCAACGCGTCTGGCGTATCAGGGCAACGATCTCGGCACGAAGTTCATCAACCGCGGCATCCGCAGCGCGTTCATGGCTACGTTCCGCAAGTAAGCCCGCGCAGTTCAGAAATACAATGCCCCTTGATGCTTCTACCGGTTCGCCTTTCGGTGCCGCCGGGAGACGCATCAAGGGGCAAAGTTGTTTCAGGAGCAGTTATCGCCGTACTTCGTGGCGGATGCGTCTCGTGTCCGTCCCGGATGGTCTAAACACGAAATAAGCCGGACAACGTTGTCCGGCTGTCGGACAGGATTGTCCGACCTGCAAACCCGGATGAATCGCCAGGAGCCTGTCTGAGTCGTCGTAGGTTGGGATTCCATCCCGACCAGCAGCGGGTACGAGGTCGGCAATCGGCAACAAGACACATCGTCCAAGACCAGTCAGCAGGCTCTGAATTGCTTGCTTCCTTGAGGGACGTAAGTCGCCGGACTCGGAGACTGGTCGAGAAGGATTCTCAACCTACTCGGACGCACTCCTAGATCGCGTTGATCCAGTCGAAGTTCAAGCTCAGCACGTTCATGATTTCGGCAGCCGGGGTCACGACTGTGTTGCCAGCTTCGAAGCCGGTGCCGTTGCCGCCGGTCACGGTGTCAGCTCCGTCCTGACCGTAGACGGTGTCGATCCCCAGGCCGCCCACGACGAGATCGTTCTGCTCGCCGCCGTAGAGTTGATCATCGCCATCGCCGCCGATCAGCGAGTCGTCGCCCGAACCACCCAGCAGGCGATCATTGCCGGTGTAGCCGGACAATGCGTCGTTACCCAGTCCGCCGTTCAACGAGTCGTTGCCGTCGCCGCCGTTGAGTGTGTCGTCGCCATTGCTGCCCGACAGAAAATCATTGCCGATGCCGCCGCGAAGGATGTCGTCTCCGTCATTGCCTTCGAGGACATCGTTGCCACCGTATCCCTGCAGCAAATCGTTGCCGTCCAGTCCCAGCAATGAATCCGCCGCGGGACCTCCCAGCAGAGTGTCATCCGCCGGTCCGCCGATCAGAGTCGCGCTGCCGGTAAATGCTGTGGCGTTCAAGACGACGTTGGTGCCGGAACTCCGCAGCGACGCCGCTTCAATCTCTTTCAGGACGTCAGTTCCCAAGCCGAGCAGCCGCGTATCGGAAATGGTCAGACTGACCTCGCCGTTCACTTCCTGCACGACATCAACGCCAGCGCCGCCGTTGAGCACATCATCGCCGACATCACCTGACACAGTGTCGCCGCTGCCGCCCTGGCCCTGCACGAAATCGTTCCCGTCGTTGCCGTTCAGGAAGTCAGCTCCGGCTCCACCCATCAGCGTGTCGCTGTCGCTGCCGCCGAACAGCCGGTCGTTCCCCATGCCGCCGGACAGGATGTCATTGCCGTCGAAGCCGAACAGCGAGTCGTTCCCGTCGCCACCATCCAGGTAGTCGGTGCCTTCGGCGCTGAAGATGGTGTCGTCGCCGCCGTTGCCGTAGCAGCTATCCGCCAGGAACTGGTGAAAGTGGTACTGAGTGAGATTGATCAGGTCGATGAAGTCGTTCCCCGCGCTGCCGTTCACAATCAGATGACGCAGCGTTTGCGGATGAATCGTGTCTCCGATCGGTTGTTCCTGATCGTTGATCAGAATCTGGAGCTTGGTGTCCAGGTCTTGAAATTTTAGGTGGGCCGGAACCTCTAGGGTGATCTCCAGGAGACCTGTCGCGGCGTTGAAGGTAATGGCCGGAACGATCCGTTTTTCCAAGGGCTCCACCCCAGCCAGGCGCGCCGCTGATGGACGACCGGGGCGTGATTGAAAACAACTGTTCTGAAAGAAAATGTGCCGCATCGTACTCATTCGCCAGAAGTGGATTCGCCCGAAAAGCGGGATGCCTCACTCTTGCGCCCGGGGCGAGGTCTCTCCACTCTGAAATCTTGCAGAGAAAGCGGCTGGCTAAAGCTCGTCGAGGATTGGCATGTGCGTCGCGACGACCGGACTGGCGCGAGAAATCCCACCCGGCAGGCGGGGAGGCCAGTCGGGAACTCATCTTGACCCTCTGGACCGAATCCCGAGAATGCCGACGCTCCACAGGCCAGGGATCGGCCTGAGATCACTGCATCGTGCAGCGACATGAACAGGGAGGTTCATCCGTATGGCGTCGCGATTGCCACCATTGCCGCATCAGGTCAGCTTGCATCGGCTGTTTCCGCGCGCCAGTTTCGTGGGCTGCGGAGATATTGTCGCCACTGATGCGACTGAAGACAGCCGCCTGGGTGCTCCCCGATCCGTGTTTGCAGCAATTCCCGGCACACGCTGCGACGGCACACATTTCATTGCGGATGCTTTGCAGCGCGGTTGCCATGCCATTCTCACGGAAAAACCGCTGGCTTCAGTGTCCGTTCCACAGTGCATCGTCCCGGATGTGCGTGTGGCGTATGCCAAGCTGTGCGACGCGGTCGTCGGCTATCCCGCGCGACAATTGCGTATCGCCGGAGTGACCGGCACCAACGGCAAAACAACGACTGCGTGGCTGATTCGAGCCATCCTGCAGTCGGTAGGACGCCGCTGCGGCCTGCTGGGAACAGTCGAATACTCTGACGGAGTCGATTCAGAAGAAGCATCGCTGACGACACCGGATTCGCGGCGCTTCGCTCACTGGTTCCGCCGGATGGTGGACCACAACTGCTCACATGCGGCGATCGAAGTTTCCAGTCACGCTTTGCATCAGGGACGCATTGCGGGCACGCGCATGAGTGTCGCCGTGCTGACCAATATCACTCAGGATCATTTTGATTATCACGGCACGTTCGAGAACTACGTGGCCGCGAAATTGCGGATGATTGATTACGTCATTCCTGAGGGAGTGGTGATCCTCAACGCGGACGATCCGAGCCATGCGAAGTTTCTCACGAAAGCGCAGGGCAATGGTTTGCGCTGCATCACCTATGGGCTCAACCCGACTGCGGATGCGTGCATTTCGCTGCTGGACGAGTCGCTCGACGGCACCCGTTTTGAACTTTCGCTGAACGGGAAAAGCCTTGAAATTCAACTGCCGCTGCCTGCTCGGCACAACGTATCTAATGCTGTCGCCGCGGCATTGGCAGCGATGCACTACGGAGTTACGCCTGAGCAGATTCAACGTGCTCTGAACGCGGCGCCGTCAGTGCCGGGACGACTTGAACGAGTGGATTGCGGGCAACCCTTTCATGTGTTCGTCGACTACGCGCATACGGACGACGCGATTCGTCGCGTGCTGGAATGCCTGAAATCACGGACGACGGGACGAGTGATCTGCGTCTTTGGAGCCGGTGGCGACCGAGATCGCACCAAGCGACCGAAGATGGCTCTAGCCGCTTCGGCTGCGGATCTGGTGGTCGTCACCAGCGACAATCCGCGCACCGAGCAACCGCTGTCGATCATCGAAGAGATCGTCGCGGGTATTCCGCGCGGCACTCAGTTCCATGTCGATGCGGACCGTCGGCGAGCGATCGAATGGGCCCTGCGGGAAGCTCGACCGAGCGACTGCGTGCTGATCGCCGGCAAGGGACACGAGACCTACCAGATCATCGGTGCTGAAAAGCTGCCGTTTGATGATCGGCAGGCGGTCCGCGACGTGCTGCAGAAGTCGGCCGATCCGCGACCGATAACGACCTAACAACTGTGACGCGCTCTTCACTGCCTCAGAGATTCAAAACCCCATGCCCTTCAACCTCTCAGAGATTACGACTGCGACTCAAGGTCACCTGCTGAACGCTGATCAGCAGGACTCACAACCGTTGCGCATCGAGACAGACTCGCGTCGCATCTCGGGACCATGCATCTTCTGGGCTCTGCGCGGCGAACAATTCGACGGACACGAATTCATCAGTGCCGCCGTGAAAGCTGGCGCGGTCGCCTGCGTGGTCGAAGACAGTCATCAATCACACGTTCCGCAGGACACGCCGTGCGTCGTCGTCGCTGACAGCACGCTGGCGCTGGCCGATCTGGCCCGCTGGCATCGCAGCCGACTGAAGGTGAAG
Source organism: Planctomycetaceae bacterium (assembly GCA_021732995.1). Lineage (GTDB taxonomy): Bacteria > Planctomycetota > Planctomycetia > Planctomycetales > Planctomycetaceae > AM-0621. Next base: position 22,896 of record JAKFWA010000017.1, read on the forward strand.
GTTGTCGGCATCACTGGCAGCTTCGGCAAAACGACGACTCGCGAGATGGTGGCCGCGGCTCTGTCCGCTCGCCTGCGAGTCTTCCAGTCGAAAAAGAATTTTAATAACCACATTGGCCTGCCGTTGTGCCTGCTGGAACTCACCGACGACTACGACGTCGCGGTGCTGGAACTCGGGGCTTCCGGAGTGGGCGAGATCGAAGGCCTGTGCGAGATCGCGAAGCCGGATCTGGGCATCATCACGGGTATTGGCCGGGCTCACAGCAAGGGCTTCGGCGGTATCGAAAAGACAACAGTTGCCAAGGGTGAACTGGCGGCGGCTCTGCCCACTTCCGGTCGCCTGTTCCTGACCAGCAGTGAACCTCGTCATGGGCAACTGGCTGGATTGGCCCGCTGCCCGGTGACGTTCGTGGGCACTCAGATCAGTGACGATGTCTATGCGTCGCATGTTTCGATGCGCGGGGCTCGGCTGCTGATCGTCGTCGACAGCCATGAATACACAGTCAGCGTCGCCGGTCCGCACTTCACACGCAATGTGCTGCTGGCGATCGCGGTCGCTCGTGAATTGGGGCTTAGCCCGGATGAGATCTCGCAGGGATTGTCTGACTTCCAGCCGGCGCCGGGGCGATGTCAGGTGCGGGATCTCGGTGCCTGGACCGTCATTGATGACACCTACAACGCCAGTCCGGAAGCGATGGTCGCGGCCTGTCAGGCGCTCGGTCGCTGGCCGACCGAGGGGCATCGTATTCTGGTCTGTGGCGACATGCTGGAACTCGGAACTGATTCATTGTCGGGGCATCAGGACGTCGGCATCGCGGCTGTGGAAGCCGGGGTGGATGTCGTCCTCAGCTATGGCATGCTGGCTCGCACGGTGGTCGAGACAGCGTTGTCAGCGGGACTGTTGCCTGAGAACGCCGGCAGCTTCACCGATCTGGACGAACTCTTGGAGCGGCTGAAGAGTGAATTGCATCTGGGCGATGTGGTGCTGGTGAAAGGTTCGCGTTCGATGCGCATGGAACGCGTGGTCGACTGGTTGGTCAATGAAGCCGAAGTCATGCGAGTAGATGTGTGAACTTGTTGCGTCGTTGTCTGTGTGCGAAGGATTTGCGGGAATCCCTGGCGCAGTGTCCGGCGGAATCGGACACGAGCAATGGTTATGGGACTGATCTGATGGGTCCGATCACACCGTAATCGCTCGACAGACAAAAGCGGCCCGGGTGTCGAGGAACGTCCTCGACACCCGGCGTCGTTTTCATCGCGAGCAACGCGGATTCGTGCTGCGGCACACAAGAAGGAACTTGGCTCGATGCTGCTGTGGCTCTTGAAGAACTTCGGAACGTCACTCGAACGCATGGAACTGGTTGCCGGTGACTCGCGCATCTATCTCACCGCCCGCATCGCGCTCGCCAGTCTGACGTCGTTCGTACTCGCCCTGTTGCTGGGGCCGGTGGTGATCAAGTGGCTCAAAAAGCGTTTCACCGAACGCATCGCCAGCGATTCTGAAAAACTCAACGAACTGCACGCGGGCAAGAAGTCGACGCCCACGATGGGCGGCCTTTTCATCTGTGCCGCGATTCTGGCTGCGTCCCTGCTGTGGGGGAATCTTACCAACCCCTATCTCATTACATCCGTTGGCACGGTCGTGACCTTCTGTCTGCTCGGTGCCTGGGACGACTGGATCAAGCTCAGCACGAAGCGCAATGGTCTGTCCGCGCGACAGAAGTTTGCCGTGCAAGTGCTGCTCGGTCTGGGCTTTTCCATTGGCCTGTATGTCGTGCATGCCAGCAAGCCTGATGGGCTGTCGCTCGTCTTTCCGATTGGTGACTGGAAGATTCCGCTGGGTATCGGCTTCGTGGGCTGGGCGACCCTGGTCATGGTCGGCAGTTCCAACGGCGTGAACCTTACCGACGGTCTTGATGGGCTGGCGGCCGGTTGCATGATCTTCGCTGGATCAGCTTTCACCGCGCTGTGTTATCTGGCGGGTCACAAGACAATGTCCGCCTACTTGAGCATTCCGCACTTCGAAGGCTGCGGCGAGATGGCCGTTGTCATGGCTGCAATGGTCGGCGCGATGCTCGGATTTCTGTGGTTCAACTGCTACCCCGCGCAAGTCTTCATGGGCGACGCGGGTTCTCTGCCGCTCGGAGCGTTGCTGGGTCTGGGAGCACTCGCGACTCGGCAGGAGATTCTGCTGGTCATTGTGGGCGGCATCTTCGTCGTTGAGACGCTGAGCGTCATGCTGCAGGTGGGCTGGTTCAAGGCGACTCGCCGCCGCGTCCTCGCCTGCAGTCCCCTGCACAATCATTACCTCTTCACCGGCCATCACGAGATCAAGATCGTGGTGCGCTTCTGGATCGTGTCGGCGCTGCTCGCGCTGGCCGCTCTGGCCAGTTTGAAGATTCGGTAGCGATCGCGAGTGGTCGGGATTAGTTTCCGCGCCGCGAGACTCGCTTGAGCCCAGCGGATTTCCCGCAGAGGCGCAGAGTTCGCAGAGACGTGGAGAGCCGAAGGATCAGCAGTACCGCGACCGTGAGGGAGCGGCCTGCGCTGCGACCCGAAAGGCCGCTTCCTCACGGTCGCGGTACTAACGGACTCTGTCTCTGTGAGCTCTGCGCCTCTGCGGGAGATTCTTCCCCACTGATTCTGCTTCGACAGACGAAAGCCGCGTTGCATGCGTACCTTGATTCGTAATGCCCAGTGCGTGTTGCCCACCGGGATTCATAAGACGGATGTGCTCGTAGAAGACTCGAAGATCGTCGGCGTCGATGCGGCGCTCGGGACACGGGCTGATGAAGTCATCGACGCGACGGGTTTGCATCTGATTCCCGGAGTCATCGACGATCAGGTTCACTTTCGAGATCCCGGCCTGACTCACAAAGAGGACCTGCACACCGGTAGTCTGGCCTGCGCGAAGGGCGGCGTGACAACGTTCCTCGAAATGCCCAACACGAAGCCGCCCGCGATTACTCAGGCGCTGCTGGAAGAGAAGCTAGCCATCGCCGCATCGAAGAGTGTCGTTAACTACGGCTTCTACATCGGAGCGACGCCGAAGAACGTGGATGTGCTGAAGGCCGCGCATCGCACTCCGGGCATCAAGATTTTTATCGGTTCCAGCACTGGTGATTTGTTGGTCGATGAGCAGGAAGCTCTGGAAACAATCTTTGCCGGGAGCACGTTGCCCGTCTGTGCTCACTGCGAAGATGAGACCACAGTCAAAGCCAACACCACGCGGCTGAACGGTGGCAGCACCTACGCCGAGCATTCGCAGATTCGCGATCACGCGGCCGCCTATATCGCCACGAAGCGGGCGATTGATCTCGCGAAACGTCACAACCACCGCTTCCACGTGCTGCATGTGTCGACGGGCCGGGAGCTGGAGTTGCTGCGAGATCACGGTGGGCTCATTACCGCTGAAGTCTGCCCGCATCATCTGTTCTTCAACATCGACGACTACGCGCGGCTGAAGTCGCTTGTGCAGATGAATCCATCCATCAAGACGGCCGAAGACAACGCCCAGTTGTGGCAAGGGCTGCTGGATGGACTGATTCAAGTCGTCGCGACTGACCACGCGCCACACACGCTGGAAGAGAAAGCTCAACCGTATCCGAAGTCACCTTCGGGACTGCCTGCTGTGGAGAATTCACTGGCTCTGATGCTGAATCAGGTGAACCTCGGGCTTTGTTCGCTGGAGCAAGTCGTCAGTTGGATGTGCGATGCTCCGGCCCGCGTCTGGGACATCGTCGACAAGGGCCGGATTGAAGTCGGCTACGACGCCGATCTGGTGCTCGTTGACATGCAGCGTGAAGCCACTATTCGCAATGCCGACCAGCTCACCAAGAGCGGCTGGAGCCCGTGGGACGGCGTCACTCTGCGCGGCTGGCCAGTGCGAACTTTCGTCATGGGGCGAACTGCATTTGCCGACGGTCGCGTGAACCGCGAACATCGTGGCGAGGAAGCTCGCTACGATCACGCTCGCGGCGGCTTCTGGGCGACGTAACTTTTCGACGTTTGTCGCTCTGCGTTCGCGAATCCTCAGTTGCCGTTCATTCGATCGACCGGCAACTCGGGTGCGCGGTCCGTGATCAGACATCCGCAATTGGCGGCTGAGTTGCTCACACTGTTTGTCTCCAGTTCTCAGGTCAGGTTTGCATGAATAACGAATCGACGCCCCCGACCAATCAACCGACCATCATCGTGCAGACGCCCGCTCAACCGGGCTTCTTTGCCAGTTGGGCAACTCGGGTCATGTTCTCGCTGCTGTGCATGTCCGCCATGCTGAATCTGCTGCTGCTGGCATCGCATTCCGAGCCGACAGCCAAGTACACCGAGGAGTATGTCTCGGGCGACCGTCTGACGAGTGACCTGATCGCGATGATCGAAATCAACGGCACGATCATGCCGCCGTACACCGAGCGCACGATCGAAATGATCGAGATGGCCAAGGACGACGAGAACGTCAAAGGCGTCATCCTGGTCATCGACAGCCCCGGCGGTTTTGTGGCGGACAGCCATCAGATCTACCGCAAGGTAAAGCAACTGGCAGCGGCCAAGCCGGTCTATGTTTCGATGAAACGCATGGCCGCGTCGGGCGGCGTGTACGTCGCAATGGGCGTCGGAGAGAAAGGCAAGATCTTCGCCGAACCCACCACCTGGACGGGTTCTATTGGTGTGATCATCCCGCGTTACGACATCAGCAAGCTCGCTGAGAAGTACGGCGTCACGGGCGACTCGCTCACGACGGGACCGTTCAAGGATTCCATGAATCCGCTGCGTCCGCTCTCGGACGAGGAGCGAGTGCTCTGGAAAGAGATCATGGATGACTCGTTCGACCGCTTCGTGAAGATCGTGGACGAAGGCCGTGCACCGCTCGACGAAAAGACCGTGCGCGAGAAACTGGCGACCGGCCAGGTCTTCACCGCGAACCAGGCGAAAGCGAACGGGCTCATCGACGACATCGCCTTTGAAGATGAAGTCGCCACCACGCTGCAGAACGATCTGAAACTCACGAAGGCACGTGTTGTGAAGTTCAAGCATGAACCCACGGTGATTGATCTGCTCATGGGCAGCGCGAAGGCCCAACCCACGGACGTCTGGCAGAAGGTGCTGAACGCCAGCGTGCCACGAGCCTTGTATTACTGCTCGTGGCTGCCCGCACTGCCTTAATGGACCGACGAATTACTGAAGTAAAATTTCCATCTGTATGGGAGGGCGAGGCTCCTGCCCTCCCAAATTTGCACCGCAGTTATTGAAGACGGATTCTTGGTATGACGCTGAATCGTGCTCGCAGTCAGGCTCATTTTGTACGCGCTCAGAAGTCGATTCCCGGTGGCGTGAACAGCCCGGCCAGAGCTTTTGGAGGAGTCGGTGGCGAGCCGCTGATCATGGATCGCGGCGAGGGTGCTTATCTCTACGACATCGATGGCAACCGTCTGATCGACTTCATCGGATCGTGGGGCCCGCACATCCTCGGGCATCGTCATCCCGCAGTGGTGAAAGCGATTGAAGCCGCGCTGTTGAAGGGCACGAGCTTCGGCGCGCCGACGACGATCGAAACCGATCTGGCGGAACTGGTCATTGAACTGGTGCCGTCCATCGAGAAGGTCCGCATGGTGAGTTCCGGCACCGAGGCGACGATGAGCGCGATTCGCGTGGCGCGCGGTTTCACGGGCCGGGACAAGATCATCAAGTTCGCCGGTTGCTATCACGGGCACGTCGATAGCTTGCTCGTCAAAGCCGGGAGCGGGGCGCTCACGCTCGGCACTCCTTCGAGCCCCGGAGTACCGAAAGGCTGCACCGCCGACACGATCGTGCTCGAGTTCAACGACGCCAATCAGTTGGCCGAGACTCTGCGGCAGCACGGCAACGAGATCGCGGCAATCATTCTGGAACCCGTCGTCGGCAACATGGGCACCGTGCCGCCTGAGCCGGGCTACCTGCAGACCTGCCGTGAACTCTGCACGAAGCACGGGGTTGTGCTGATCTTCGATGAAGTGATGACCGGCTTCCGAGTGGCCCTTGGCGGTGCTCAAAGCCTGTACGGCATCCGACCCGACATGACGACCTTAGGAAAAATCGTCGGCGGTGGTCTGCCGGTCGGAGCTTACGGCGGTCGAGCGGACATCATGGACAAGGTCTCGCCGGTCGGTCCGGTGTATCAGGCGGGTACGCTGTCCGGTAATCCGTTGGCGATGGCGAGCGGGCTAGCGACCTTGAAGGCACTCCGCGAAGCAAACCCTTACGCGCGACTGGAGCAGGTCACAAAGAAGCTGTGCGCCGGTCTGAGTGCCGCCGCGTTGTCAGCGGGATTGCCGCATCACATTGCTCAAGTCGGCAGCATGTTCACGTTGTTCTTTACGGGGACTCGCGTGACGAATTTTAATTCTGCAGTGACCAGTGACACTCAACGGTTTGCCAAATACTTCTGGGGGATGATCGATCACGGGGTCTATCTGCCGTGCAGCCAGTTCGAAGCCAACTTCGTTTCGGCGGCCCACTCCGATGCGGACATCGATCACGTCATCGCCTCAGCGGCGGCGGTCATGAAAACGCTTTAGCGCCGTAACTGCTGTCACAACAGCAACTTGGACGCGAATTACCTGTCAATCAGGATTTGGCGACCAAATCGGACTCGGCCCGAATTTCCGGAAACCTGCTGGCGATTTGAAGAGAAGACGTCGCCTGGGAGGTAGTCTTCATCGAGACTCAAGCTGCTCTTTGCCAAGGTAAGAGCCCATAGAGAAAATCTGTACCCAACTCCGGCAGGGTTTTTAGCCGCCATGTATCGCCGCTCGACATCTCTGACGCGCCAGCCTATTCGACGAAGTCATCGTCGAGCGGGTGTGTCGTTGCTGGAGGTCGTGCTGGCGCTGGGCATCTTCGTCGCGGGGCTGGCAGCGTTGAGCCAGTTGCACACGACGGGGGCGGACGCCGCGATTCAGGCGCGGCTGAAGACTCACGCGATCATGCGCTGCGAGTCTAAATTGAACGAAGTCGCAGCCGGCGTGGAGCCTCTACAGGCCACGAACGCCATGGCGTTTGAAGATGATCCCAGTTGGAACTGGACGCTGGAATCAGCTCCGGGTCCGCATGCCGATTTGCTGCAGATCACGGTGACGGTCGCGCGCAGCGGACAGAGCAGCCTGGATTCGACCAGCTTTGCACTGTCGCGGTTGATTCGTGATCCGCTTGTTTTCCAGCAGGCCACTGCAACCGACGACGCAGCGAGTCTGGTGCCATGAAATTGACCCGCACTCATCACCTTTCATCGCTCCGCTCCGGCGGCTTCACGCTGCTGGAACTGTTGCTGTCGCTCGCGCTGACTACGCTCCTGATGGGCGTCGTATTCACGGCGCTGGACATGCACTGGCGATTTTCGCTGACGGGTCAGGAGGACGCTGAGCGAGCTCAGATCGCCCGCGCGGTGTTTCAGCGCATGACCGCTGACATCCGGTCTGTGGTTTATCGACCGGATAAACCGGCCGGGACGGCCTCCGATTCATCGTCATCATCGTCCACGGATTCGAGTTCCGGGACATCCGATTCAAGTTCGCAGTCAACGTCGCAGACAGGCAATCAAACGGGCAACCAGACTTCCGGAACCGGGACGAACTCCTCGAGTCCACAAGGTAGTCAAAGCCAAACGGGTTCGTCGCAAAGCGGGTCTCAGACGCCACCTACCGAGCCACTGGCTCCGACGGACGCGTTCAGCGGGGTGAGCCTCGGCGTGTTCGGAGACAGCCAGACGCTGGTCATGCATGTTAGCCGTCCCGCTCGATCGGTTGGTGCTCCGGTGAATGACGCGCTGTTCGGCAGTGGCGATTTGAAGTCGGTGTCGTATTACCTCGGCAGCACCGATGGTTCGATGCCCGCCGCTTTCGGCGCGGCGTTGCCGACGTCGCCAGAAGGTTCTCAAGGTTTGATGCGCCGCTCCGCTGACCAACTGTCGTTGAGCGTCGCGACACCAGCATCCGACGGATCGACGGAAGGCACCAGCGAACTGCTGGCGCCAGAGATCGTTTCGCTGTCGTTCCGCTATCACGATGGTGTTTCGTGGGTCGATTCCTGGGACAGTTCCGTCGACGGGGGTCTGCCCACGGCCATCGGTATCACCATTGGTTTCCGAGATCCGCCGGCCACTGCTTCCAACGCGATTCGCCGTGAAGCCAGCAATTCGACCAGTGAGTTCCGCATTGTCGTGACCATCCCGCAAGCCAATCCGTTCGAGGGCCTCTCGTTCTAGTCGAGGCAATCAACCATGCAAGCACTCCACCTTTCACCGGCAAGTCAGACTCGCGGCTCATCGCGCGACGGGTCTGTGCTGGTATTGGTTCTGGTGATCGTCGCCGTGTTGACGCTGGGGGCTTACACGTTTTCGGAAGTGATGATTTCCGAAGCTGAGTCCACCGCGATGTATGCCCGGCAGGCAGAAAGCCGTGCGTTTGCAGACTCGGGTGTTGAGCTTGTCGCGGCCATCATGGGCAACCCGGAATCGATCGAGGACGGCAACCTGTATCACAGCCCGACCCGGCTGGGAGCGGTCGTGCTGCGCAGCGGCGAGAATCCTCGCGGACGCGGCATGTTCACGGTGGTGGCTCCGCTGGAAGGTGACGCCAAGTCGTCGGCCGTGCGGATTGGAGTCAGCGACGAATCTGCCAAGCTCAACCTGAACGCCTTGTTGAAGTACGGGCTGGATGACACGCAGGCCCGCGTGATGCTGATGGCGATTCCGGACATGACCGAGGACGTCGCCGATGCCATTCTGGACTGGCTCGACGAAGATGATATTCCGCGCGAATACGGTTCGGAGAGCGAATACTACGAAAGCCTGCCGACGCCGTATTCCGCGTCGAACAGTCAGTTCAAGTCGCTGGACGAACTGCTGAAGGTCGCGGGAGTGACGCCGGACTTGCTGTATGGCGAAGACACCAATCGCAACGGCCTGCTCGACCCCAATGAGGACGATGGCGACGCCTCGCGCCCGATGGACAACAAAGACGGCATGCTGATGCTCGGCTGGAATTCGTTTCTGACGATCGATGCCATTGAGACGAATCTGCGAGCGGACGGCACGTCGAAGATCAACATCAACGACGGTCTGCTGAGCGAACTCTACGACAAGCTGGTCGAAGAGTATGACGATGAGAACATCGCCCGGTTCGTGGTCGCCTTCCGCATGTATGGACCCAAGCCGGATCCGAACCAGCCGCAGGATGATGGCACCCAGCAGTCCACCACCGGCAACAACACTCAGGCCAAGAGCGGCAGCGGGACCGGTAGTGGCAACGGTACCGGCGGCGGAAGTGGTAACGGAACCGGTGGTGGTGGCGGCAACAATCAGGGTTCGCGCTCAGGTTCCAATCAGGGGAATTCAAACCAGTCGAATTCCAACTCGAACTCAAGCTCCTCGAACAACTCCAATTCGTCACGCAATTCGAACTCTTCGAGTTCATCCGGTTCGTCGAATTCCAACTCATCCAACAGCTCCGGTGGCGGTGGTGATAACCCGCAGTTGTCGCAAGGGCAGCTAGCCCAAGCCGCCAATGCATTGGGTAAGGTGATCTCCGGCGGCATCGAAGGCGCCGTGACCCGCGGTGGTATGAATCTCGCTGCCGGTGCCAAGTACGAAATGAAGTCGGTCTACGAACTGATCGGGTCGACTGTCGTGGCGGAGATCGAAGGCAAGCAGGTGGAACTCGCCAGCCCGTGGGAAGCCAATCCGCAGCAGATCAACAGCTACATCACGGACTTGGTGGGCAAGCTGTCGACCACGCCGAATCAGACCGTCGAAGGACGAATCAACGTTGGGGAAGCCCGCTACGAAGTGTTGATGACCATTCCGGGTATGACTGAAGACGTTGCCGCGTCGATCACGGCGTCGTCCATCATCGGCCCTGATGGCTCGCCGAATCCGGATCTGCTGAAGGAGCGAGCGACTCCGATTTGGCTGGTGACGCAGGGGATCGTCGATCTGCCGACGCTCGTGAAGCTGGATCGTTACGTCACAGCGCGTGGCTCGGTCGCACGTGCTCAGGTTGTCGGATTCTTTCAAGAAGGTGGTGGCTACACCCGCCTGGAAGTCGTCATTGATGCCAGCAAGCCGCCCGCGAAGGTGCTGTCGGTCAAGGACCTGACCGATCTGGGACGTGGCTATTCGACGCCGCTGCTGATGGGCACGCAGACACGTCCGTGAACGAGTCGGATTCGGGTCGCAATCAATTGAGTTGAAACAGGTGCTCACTGCCAGAAGTGGTAGAGCCTGAGGAATAGAGATGCCGGAAATACTTGCAATTGATCTCGCAGAACATCGCGTCTGCGGCGTGATGGCGGACGTGTCCGACAAGACGGTGCGCATCGTCAAAAGCTTTGCGGCCGATGTGCCCGAAGATGCGGCTGGTGTGCCGCCGCTGTTGGGAATCTGGCTGGCAGAGACATTGAAACGAGCTGGCATCTCTGCACGGCAAGTCCTGATCGGTCTGCCGCGTGAAGACGTCGTCGTGCGACATCTGGAACTGCCGCAAGTCGATGACGTTGAATTACCCAACATCGTGCGGTTTCAAGCCGCGACCAAATCGACCGTACCGCTGGACCAACTGGCTCTGGACTACTTGCCATTGCCGCAGCGTCCGGGTTTCGCGGGACGCGACGTGCTGCTGGTCACCGTGCCGCAGGAACGCATCGGCAAGCTGTACGGCACCGCTTTGGCCGCTGGGTTGGAAGTCGTCTCCGTTGGTGTGTCTTCCGTTTCGACGGCTGAAATCGTGCTGGAAGCGGAAGCGAATGTGTCTCGCGCCGCCAATGAAATCAGCCTGGTAGTCTCACGGCACGGCGACCGCATTGAGATCTCGCTGGTGGGTCAGGGGCATCTCTACTTCTCGCACTCCACTCAAGTTGCCGGGCAGCCCGATCAGATCACTTCTCAGGTCTTGTCCGAGGTCAGTCGCGCGGTGATCGCGCTCGGCAAACGCGTGCCTAACGTCCGAGTCGCTCAGACGTGGCTGGTGGGTTCGGCGAGTGAAAACGCGGAATTGACGCGGGCCGCGCATGAACGCTTCGGTTGTGAAGTCACTCAGATTGACCCGTTCCAGGTGCCGGGCGTCGTGAACTCAGCGGGCGCTGCCGATCCGTATGCTGCTTTTGCCGGACCGATTGGCCAGTTGCTGGGACACAGTCGCCAGACGGCGGCTGCCGTCGACTTCCTTAACCCGCGCCGTCCGGTCGTGAAGAAGGATTACACCCAGCACAAGCGCTGGGCAGTCGCTGCTGCGGTGGGCTTCGTCCTCATTTCGGCCTACGGCTATCGCGCCCTGAGAATGGCTTCGCTGGCGGGTGAAGTGGCTGAAATGAAATCGCAACTGGCGGAGAAGAAGAAAACCAACGAGGACATGAAGTCGCGAGTGGACGCGGTGACTCGCGTTGATCAATGGGTGGCCTCGCAAGTCAACTGGCTCAATGAGACCCAGCAGCTCACCGAGATGATGGAAGGCACTGAGCGTCGTTACCTGCGTCGCCTGCAGTTTGGTCAGGGCACGACGAATACGGTGCGAGGTTCGATCACCGCTACGGGATCGGCCAAGGAACGCACGGACGTGGAAGGACTCAACGCCGAACTGCTGGAACGCAGCGATACCGACATCGAAGCTCAACCGATCAAGCCCGGCAAGGACAGCGAGTTCCCCTTCGACTTCCAACTGGATATCAGCTTGAAGAAGCCGACCCCGAAACCACCCGAGAAGCCAGCCGCCGAAAAGCCCAAGGCGTAAGGCACTCGAAACGGACTGCAAGTTCCGTTGGCAGAGTTTGGGAGGGCGAGGCTCCTGCCGAGTCGAATTCGCGATCCGTCACGGCTCGGCAGGAGCCTCGCCCTCCCAGGTTCTCGCACAGCACTTCTGTTGTTTGTCGGCCCCTTAATGAGGCTCAGCGTTTCCAGACCTGCTTGCCGCCGACCCACGTGGACTGCACTTGAATCTCACGGATGTCAGCTTCCGGGCATTTCAGGTAGTCGCGGTCGATGACGATGAAGTCGGCCAGCTTGCCGGTCTCCAGCGAGCCCTTCTCTTTCTCTTCGAACGTGAGATAGGCGTTGTTGATGGTGTAGAGCCGTAGCGCGTCCTGACGGCTGATGCGTTGTTCGGGATGCAATGCGCTGTCGGTCCAGCGAGGCATCCGCGTGAGTGTCGTCCACAGGCCTAGCCACGGATCATAAGGGTTGATGGAACGCAGGCTGCCGAGCTTCTGCATGTGGTCTGAGCCACCGCCCACAACCACACCGTGCTCGAAGATCGTCTTGTAGGGCTGAAAGTAAGCCGTGCGCTCTTCCCCAAACTGCTTCCGAAGAGTTGCTCCATCGAGGTACAGCCACGCAGGCTGCAGGTCGGCGACGATGCCCAGTCGCTGCATCTTCTGGATCGCTTCCAGACTCATGAAGTTGCAGTGCGTAATGCAGGGCCGACGCTCCTTGACTGGCAGAGTCTTGTTAACGGTTTCGTAGGCGTCGATCAGGGCATGCACGGCTCCGTCGCCCACTGAGTGTGCGGTCATCTGCAAGTCGTTCGACAACGCCAGATGCGCGATTTTTTCGAGCTTCTCCTGCTCGACATACTTCAAACCGCGATAGTCAGCGTCAGTGATCGAGTAGATGGAACTTACGCCCCACGGCTGTCGCATGTAGGCGCTGCCGGTGAGCATGCCTCCGTCCAGAAAGATCTTCACCCCACGCAGCCAGACCCAGTTGTTGTAGGCGTGCAGAGGATGCTTCGACGCCGCCACAAGCCGGGTCTCGATCTTGTCCAGCGGATCCTGAGCGTTGATCGCGTACGACAGGAACACGCGGCAGGTCAGTTCGTCTGACTTGCGGAGTTCATCAAAGAGCTTGACCGCGCCGTCGCCCGCGTTGCGGTCAGCGATGCTGGTCAGCCCCACCGAGTTATACGCCGTCATCAATTCTTTCAGGCGGGCGCGTTGATCGTCCGCTGAGGCTGGTTTCTCTTTGGACTTCGTCTTCACCAGCCGCGTGCAACTGCGCAGGATGCCGGTCAGCTCGCCCGTCTTGGGATCTCGCTCTAGATACCCCGGCTGGCCGTCGGTGATCTTCGTGTCCTTGTCGATGTTGCTGAGCTTCAGCGCCAGCGAATTTGCGGCGGCATCGGGGCCCGTGCTGAACAGCACAGGGTGTTCAGGAGCGACCTGATCCAGTTCTTTGCGAGTCGGAAACCGCTGATCGCGTAGGCGGGTCACGAAGACCTGCCGCACGCTGATCCAGTCGCCGGCCGGAACAATCGTCGTGCGCTGCCGGATGTATTCCAGCACGTCGGCGATGGTCTCCATGTCGGGAATGTTGTGATCCCATTCGTGCATGGACGCGCCAGTGGGGTGAGTGTGCGAATCACACAATCCCGGCAACACCATCTGGCCTTTGAGGTCGATGACCTTTGTTTCAGCCTTGGCGAGCTTCTGAATCTCGTCGTTCGTTCCGACCGCCGTCACGCGGTCGCCCTTTACCGCCAACGCTTCAGCAATTCGAAACTGCGCATCGACCGTGACGATCTGCCCGTGATGCAGGATGAGATCCGGAGCATCAGCCGCCCGCAGGCAGCTCGACCACAAACACCCGACAATGCCCAGCAAGAAGATTCCGCAGCGCATCAGATCGATCCTCGGGAATGGCGTGATGGTTCTCGACGGCAGACGTCAGGTATTTGTGATCTCTATCTGGTTCGTGATGCAAACATCCGGCTCGACGCCGCTGAGCGATTCGCCTTCGTAAGAGCGCGGCTGCTGTTGTTCTTCATCGGGTTTGCCGCGCGAAGACCACCAATACGCGATGCCCGCGAACACCGCCCAGCCGGCCGACGCATAGAACATTGGAGCGAACGGGTCCGCCCAACCGCTACGGCGGAAGTGGTCGATGATCCAACCCAGCACCGGCGATGACACCACCATACCGATCTCGGTGAAGCCCAGCACGACGGTGGTTCCCGATCCACGGTATTGCTTCGGGAAGCATCCCGAGCCGATCGACACCACGCTGGGAAACAGCATGGCATGACCAAAACCGGACGTGATGGCTGGAAAGATCAGGTGCCACTGCCGGGTTGAATGCGCGAGGATGATGTGACCAAGAGCGTGTCCTGCCAGTCCCATCAGCACCAGCCAGCGACGTCCGAAGCGCTGCGACCACGTGCTGGACGACACTCGAAAAATGAACGCCGATCCGCAGTATCCGAAGAAGAAGAGTCCGATGCCGCCGAGCCCGCGTTCGCTCGACATGCGGGTGAGGAACACCGTGATCACCGTCAGGCTGACGCCGATCATCATGCCGACGAGTACAATCATGCCCGGCCAGTAACGCCGGATGAGCAACAACGGGTTTGGTGTGACATGCGGCTTCTCATGCTTGTGCTGATGCGTCACGGCGATCGCCAGCACCAGCACGATCACAGCACACAGGCCCGCCAGACAGAACAGCGCCCGGAACCGCGAACTCATGTCGGTGATCGACGCATACAGGATGTCGCCAGCGACTGATCCCAGCACCATGCCGATGAAGCCGCTGCTGCCGAAGTTGCCGATGACCTCCGTGCGGCGGTGCCACGGAACTTCCAGTTGAATATGCACAATCGACGATGTCGCCATGCCGGCGATGCCCGTCGCGAAACCGATGCGCGTCAGGAAGATGATCCAGGAAATCTCGCGGCAGAACATGAAGCTCGTACACGCGGCCACGAACAGCAGAGCACTACCCGCCCAGACCAACCGTGTGCCGTAGCGGTCCAGCATCTGACCGAGAATGAGCCGTGCGGCGATGGCCCCGATGGTACCAACGCTCACAATCCAGCCGACGGTTTCTTCGGTTCCACCCAGGAACTTGACCAGTTCCGCGAAGTGAAACGTCAACGAGTTGGCCGCAACCATCGCCAGATTGGCGATGTACGACAGCCAGAACACGCGGTTGTAAACGTTGTCCGTATCGGAACTACCAAGGACGGATGACGAAGCCATTTGGCAAGGGTGGGTTGATAACAGAGCAGGCTGTGTGCATCGGAGGCGGGATGAAGCGTCAGGCGGAAGACAAACACTAGCGGATCAGGTTCGTTCTGCGTAATGCGGCAACGAATTCCGTCGCCAAGACCGTAGTTTCCACGATCGGACCAGAACTGACGTGCGGAATGGTCCTCGGCAACCACCGTTTTCCGAGATCCTGCGTACCCACAGACGTGTCGTTCCGCTGTGACTTGCTGCCGTCTCGCGGGACGACTGGCTACGCTGCTGGTCGCGCCCGGTTTTTCTCTGTGATCCCGATTTCAAGAGTTCGACATGACGCAACGCATCGTGATTCTGGACGGCGCGACTCTTAATCCCGGCGACTTGTCGGTCCCCGTCGATCAGCAGTTGGCGTTCAGCCAGTCACCGGGTAGCGACGCCGGGATTGATCTTCAGGAGCGGTCGCACGCGTGGTCTCAGTTGGCCGAGTTCGGTGAGTTTCAGCTTTTCGATCGCACCTCTGAGAACGAACTCGTTTCGCGATTGAGCGATGCCGAGATCGCCGTCACGAATAAGGTTGCATTGTCGGCCCAAACCATCGAGCAGCTACCGAACCTGAAATTCATCGCCGTCACGGCGACCGGTTACGACTGCGTCGACGTGCAGGCGGCGGCGCGACGCGGGATACCAGTCTCCAACGTGCCGACCTACGGCACCGATTCCGTCGCCCAATTCACCTTCGCGCTGTTGTTGGAACTCTGCCATCAAGTTGGCCGGCACGATGCTGCCGTTCGAGCAGGAGACTGGCAACGCAGCACGTCGTTCTGTTTCTGGAAGACGCCTCAGATCGAACTGGTCAGCAAGACACTGGGCATCATCGGCTTCGGCCGCATCGGACGCCGAGTTGGCCAGTTAGGAAACGCCTTCGGCATGCGCGTGCTGGCGTGCTCTCACGGAACTCGAGCTTCGGCGGCGGAAAGCTGGTTCGAGTGGGCTGATTTGCAACGCGTCGCGCGCGAGTCTGACGTTCTCTCCTTGCACTGTGGTCTGACGCCGGAAACTCGTGGCCTGATCAACGCCGAGTTCCTGTCCCGAATGAAACCGGGAGCTTGCCTGATCAATACGTCTCGCGGCGCACTGGTCGACGAACCAGCTTTGGCGGATGCGCTCAACTCGGGACGACTCGCTGCCGCGGCCGTTGACGTTGTGTCGGCCGAACCGATGAGGTCCGGCAATCCTCTGCTGCAGGCGAAGAACTGCCTCATCACGCCTCACATCGCCTGGTCCACTCAAGCCGCCCGCCGCCGCATGTTGCAGACAACGTTCGACAACGTGCGAGCCTTTGCCGCTGGCAGCCCGATCAATGTCGTGAATTTTTCCGCTACCAACTTGGTGCAGAAGTGAGCAGACGGTTCTTCAGCATGCGAGACGCGTTTTGAACCGAACAGTCATTTACGGCAGATCCGCCTGACGCGTTCAGCCTCCGGTAACAGCACGCAGAGCTGCGACAGCGGCGGCGATGTGCTCTCGCGTGGAACTCCAGCCGAGACTCAACCGCACGGTGCCGTTGCGATCCAGTGTGCCCAACCGGCGGTGTATTCCCGGCGCGCAGTGTAATCCGCTGCGCGTGTCGATCTGAAAATGCTGGCTCAACAACGTTGCGAGTTCGTCGGACGCGTAAAGTTCGGAGGTCACACTTAAAACGCCGGTGTGCTGTGTTCGATCCTGTCGCGAGTACACCGTCAGGCCGGAGATCTCCTGCAGTTGGTCGAACAGCAGTTGGCTCAGCTCCAGTTCATGTTGACGAATCGTGTCGATCGTTCGCTTCTGGAGAAACCCTAAGGCGGCTTCAAGCCCCACAATCCCCGGCGCGTTGTGGTTGCCGGACTCATAACGATCGGGCATGAAGTCGGGCTGAGTATCCAGTTCGCTGCGTGATCCCGTGCCTCCCTGCCGCAGCGGCTCGACGATGTGTTCATGTCCCGGCGCGACGTAGAGCAAGCCGGTCCCCAGCGGGCCAAGCAGACCTTTGTGCCCGGAGCACGCTACGAAGTCGGCCTTCGTTTGGGTCACGTTCAATGGCACGTGTCCGGCCGTTTGCGCGGCGTCGACGAGGTAGAGTGCCCCATGCTCGCGAGCAATCGCGCCGACGTCTTCAACAGGCTGCAAGGCACCGGTCACATTCGACGCATGCTGCAAGACGATTAGCCGCGTCTCAGGGCGCAGCGCCGCCCGAACGTCTTGCGGATCGACAAAGCCGAAGTCGTCCACTTCGACAAACGTCGTGCTGATGCCGCGTGTGCGTTCAAGCTGACGCAGAGGTCGCAAAACCGAATTGTGTTCGGCCTGCGTGGTGACAACGTGATCTCTGGCCTTCAACAGGCCGTGCAGCACGAGGTTCAGGCTGTCGGTGCAGTTGAAGGTGAAGACGATTTGTTCCTTCGCGGCTGCTCCCAGCAGTTGAGCGGCGCGAAACCGGCAACGATCGACAATTTGCTGCACCGCCGAGGCGGCGTCTGTCGCGCCGCGTCCGACCGGGCGGCCGTTCTGGCGCTGGTAGTGGTCAACGGCTTCGTACACGCAATCCGGTTTGGGATAACTGGTCGCGGCGTTGTCGAGGTAAATCCAGTCCGCGAAAGACTTCTCCGGCATCATTATTTCCGTTTCCGCGCCGTGGAGCGCGAGCAGCGAGACCTCGCTGGCATTATCGTTAGGCTCAAATTGAAACTGCAGTGTTCACACCCGCCAGAGAACTTGCAGCGCAGATCCGTTCGCAAGTCCCCAGAGTTATCCGCCCGTGAAGAAATCGACGTCTCAATCCTGGTCCATCCCGCCTGAACTCATCGGCAAGACGCTGGCAGCCGCGCTCAAAGCGCTCAATGTAGACCTCAGTTGGAACGACGCAAAGCGCCTCATCGAACGACGGCATGTGGCGCTCAATGGCGTGCTTAGCATGGACGGCACACGACGCCTGGTCGCCGGTGATGAACTGGAACTCTTCAAGAATCCTTTGCCCCCGCCACCCAGCGATGATGATGTCCGAATCAGCTACCTCGACGACGACGTGCTCGTGGTGGAAAAGCCTTCGGGGATGATTTCGCTGCGGCATGTGGCTCAGCTCAATATGCCCAGTGAAGAGCGACGTGCGCAGCCGACGTTAGACGAAGTCGCGTTGAGAATCATCGGCGAGCGCATTCGCACATCACGCGACATGGCTTCAATCCCGGCCAAGCATCGACGTCGCTTTGTGCGAGCGGTGCATCGGCTGGATCGCGAGACCAGCGGCCTGGTGGTCTTCGCCCGGTCGATCGAAGCGGAACGCGATCTCATTGCGAAGTTCGCCGATCACTCGATCGAACGCATCTATCTGACGATCGTTCGCGGTTATCCCAAGGCTCAAAAGATTGAAAGCCACTTGATTCGCGACCGGGGCGATGGCCTGCGCGGGTCAACCAAAAACAGTTCGGACGGCAAGCTGGCTGTCACTCACATTCGCCCGATCGAGAAGCTTGGCGACTACTCTCTGGTGGAGTGCCGTCTGGAAACGGGACGCACGCATCAGATTCGTATCCATCTGACTGAACTCGGTCATCCGGTCTGCGGCGATTCGACCTATCGCTCAGCGTTCAATCAACCGCCGATCGAGGACCTCAGCGGCGCCCGGCGACTGGCTCTGCACGCGCATCGGCTGGTCTTTGAACACCCGCAAAACGGCCATCAGATGGCCTTCGAGGCCCCGCTGCCAGAAGATATGCAGACCCTGATTGCCAGCTTGCGTAGCGGACCAGTCCCCGCCAAGGCGAAGCCCAAGCGGTCGTCGTAAGATCCCGCAGTCGAAATCAAGCGGCCGGACGGTCTGTGAAATTTCTGTGGTAAATCACGTGGATGCCGCTCGCGCCACGAATCAGGCTGCTCCTGCGGGTCGCCGAACCTTTCAATCTTCCATTACATCGGTGGCGGCTGATTGGTCCTGCTCTGCCACCCGGATAGAATCCACGACCTTCTGAGAGCCAACAGTACTCTTTCTACCGGCGGCGGACATGAATCAATTGGAAACGTTGGGGTGGCGTTCTGAGTCAACCAGTCCCGATCGGGTAACCGAGCGACAACGGATGGTGCGATACATCGTCCTCAAACTGATCGCCAACGGTTTGCCGCACCCCGTACTGGACGATTTGTCCGAAGCCGCTCGCGACGCCGAACGCTTGCTGGCCACCTATCGCCAACGCCTGCGACAACTGGATGAGGTGCCCTGCCCCGCCGATGCGCGCATCGAGAACTTTCTGGCGGACCACCTGAAGGCGTTGAACCTGAAGACGCCGCTGCGGTTGCCGCGCCGGTCGATCATCCTCAACCGTCACGGCATCGCGCGGGAGATGTCGCTGCCGATGGATGGCGACGACTATCAGAACGACTACGTGTCGTCTTACCGCGTCCGCAACGGTGTGCTGCATAACCCGACCAGTGACCGCCGCACAACGAGCGGCACGTTTCACGTCACCGAAGGCGGCCTGCCGATCCCTCGGGACAAAAAGTCGGTCCCTCAGCAGACCTTCGCCGCGTTGATGCAGGCCGCAGTGAATCCGCCTGACAAAGTGCAGGAACTGCCCTTCACCTCAGGCCGTGAACAACCCGCGCGTTCGTTTGTGTCGCTGCTCATCCGGCCGCTGGTCTGCCCCGAAGTTCCGGGAGTCTGCGCCGAGAAGCGGATGGAAGTGCGGTTCTTCGCGCCAGGTTGCCTCGTCAGCAATCTCGACTTCGTGGAGTCGATCTTTAGCAATGCGGGCGATCCTTATGCAGCCGAGAATGATTCCGGTCTCGACGTCGAACATTGGAGCGGACACACCGGCTGCGTGATTCTGGCTCCGCACCTGGTGAAGATTCGCAAGAAGGACGTTGGCCTGCCGCACTACGATCAGGCGACGGCTCGCCAACGCGAAGATGGCATGTGCTGGAAGGACGAGGGCGACCTCTACAACGAGGGGCAGGCGTTCAAGCTCACTTGCCGCACGGAAGCGGGTGTGATCGTCACCATCATCGCGGACAACTACTACGGCTACTGCAAGAAGGAAGTCAAAACTCAGATCAGCTACGCGGCCAACCTGATGGGCAACGTCGAGGAAGAGCACGCCGGTGGCACGCTGGCCTTCGCGAGCTCCAACCTCGGTGAGGAATACGTGCCGCGCCCTCGTTCCTACAACGGCCGCACGTTTGCAGATGTGGCTCGTGATTACGGCGACAAGCTGATTGATGTCTTCCCCGAAGGCTACGCTCGCGACAAGAAGTATCCGAAGCTCGTTTATATCCCCGAGACAGCGCGCGCCAGCGTGCAAGGTCAGAAGATCACGTGGCAGACCAACGGTAAAGCACAGTCGCTGCCGCTGCTGCCCGATGAGACTTACATGACTCCCTCGGGCTATAAGATCCGTCTGGAGAAGCATCCGACGGCTCCATCCTGGCGATTGATTGGTACGCTGTTCGAAGGCGTGCTCTGCCATAAGCCCTGCACCGTCAGCGGCGGCGGCAAGAGCGAGATCAGCAAGTCAGTCGTCGACTACGTGCTCTATGGGCCGATCTTCGTCGCCGACCAGGACCGTGACCTGGAACTCGTGCAGAAGATCTTCGACTACGACTATCGGACGCGCTGGAAGACTGATGATCCGAAGGTGCAGGTGCCGACGTATTCCGCAAATCGTCCCAGCCGCAAGCTGCTCGATCCGAATCGCTCGCTGGGCAGCGTGATCAAGCTGCTAACGCCGTCGAGCGATTACAACGACGACTACAACCGCTGGCTGGAAGGAATTCCCAGCTATATCTACGCGCTGGTCTTCATCATCAAACGCTTCCATCGTGGCGAAGCGGACGTCGATTGGCGCCAGAACTTTTCGGTAGACATCGTCAACGGCACTCCCGGCCATGAGCTGCGTTATCAGGGCCGCAAGCTGGTCGGCGACTACATGCGTGTGGGCCTCAGTTCGACCAACGCCTGGCGTACTTTCAAGCTGCGCCAGGACTTTGCTCCGGCGGACAAAGTTCAGACGGAAGACGATCTCACGGCGTCAGTCGTCGTACCGCGCAGCCAGTTGGAGAACCTCGGCGAAGTTGTCACGGACGCGATGGCCTACAAATTCGTCGAGAACTGCGAGTTCCGTCTGTTCCAGCGACCGGACGATGCCGTGCATCGAGGACTCGACAAGCAGTCCGAATCCGATCTGGCCCGCGACGACAACTTCATTGTGAACTTTGAACCGCTCTCCAAAGAGCAGGTGGTCGATATCTGTGAGCACGCGGTGGACCTCAGCCAGTTCACGCCGCCGATGCAGAGTCTGATGCGGGACGTAGCTCAGTCCACCGATCGCTACGTCGTGTGTTCAGCCGAGCCGCGTAAGATCGATGGTAAGCCGAGCCAGAATCCGCGCTATCTGCAGAACCGCCCTGATCTGGTGGCTCCCATCAAGAAGTATGTTTCCGAGATGGGCGTGCGACTGGCTCGCGCGATCCCGGCCGACAAGCCGGTGCACATTCCGGTGCAGGCGGTCCTGTTCGGTCGCCGCAACAATCCGCCGGATTATGCGAAGGGCATTCGACCGCTGGCGGTCTACAACCCGCTGCACTATCAGGAACTGCCCGAACTGTTCATGGACTTCGTCAGTTCGCTGACCGGAAAGAGTCCCTCGACAACTGGAGCAGGCAGCGAAGGCGCCCTGACGAAGGGACCGTTCAACGCGCTGCTGCCGATTACGGATCTCAACAACGCATTGGTGAGCTACCTGCTCACCGGCCTGGCGGGATATTCAACGGCCGCCGGCTTCGTCGGACCGAATGTTCGCGTTGATCATGACATCAGCCTGCTCATTCCGGAGATCTGGTGCCGCCTGAGTCCTAAAGAGCGGGAACCTCAGTTCCTGATCAGTGAAGGGCTACTCGAAAAGATCGACGACTACGATCACAACGGCAAGCGGATCCTCGCGAGCCGACTGGGCTATCGAGTGACCTCGCGGTTCATTCGCCGCTTCGTCGGGCGCGTCTTCGATAACCCGAACAAGGTTTTCGATGACGCCCTGCTGCGACCGGAAACTCAGAACCCGGACGCCTTCGCTGACGGCGTGTGCTACATCAACGAAGCCCACGAACGCGTCGCGAAGCTGTATTTCGAAGACGGCTGCGTTGAGCAAGCCTGCCCGCCGCTGAAGGCTCTGCTGGCCATTATGGCGTTCGGCAACTACGAAGGCCGCGATGCCACGCATCCGGAGATTCGTCGCTTGTTTGAACGCGATGCGATGCTGAATTCCGACTGGTACCGCCGCCGCCTGCAGAAGAAGCAGGAACGCGATATCGAGCTGTGGACGCGGCAGGTGGACTACGTCCAGAAGACACTGGACCGTGGAGCCATCGGTGCGGAGAACATGAATCTCAACGGACGCCTGGACTACGCGAAGGCACAACTATCGAAGGTTTCAAGCCCGGAATACCTGAAGTCACTGGTGGGTTGCCTTGGTGCAGACCCCATGTAGTTGCTGATTCGATCGCACCTGGCAACAAAAAAACCGCGTCTCAGCGAGACGCGGTTTGAACTTCGAACCACCCACAATCGGGTGATTACTGGCGACGGACGCGACGACGGACGTCGGTTTCCAGCACGCCGAAGGCCTGCTCGTGACGCTGCAGCGCCATCGACAATGCCTGCAGTAGTCGCTTGGCGGTGAAGTGATTCATGATGATCCGCTGCGTGACTGGCACGCGGACTTCACCTTGAGCATAAGGATTCGGATTCAGGCCGAGATCGAGAATCAGTTCCTCAGGGGTGCTCGACACGCGACAGAAGTTCGCGTAACCGGCGACGACTTGAGAGTCATCAACGGTCAGCGTCTGCTGCAACTGCTGTGGCTGCGGAGCAGCTTCAGCGGGAGCGGCAGGTTCATCTGTCTTGGTCTTCTCTTCAGTCTTCTCTTTTGCCACAGCTCTCTCTCCTTGGATCAACTCGTGCTTGCAACGAGCTCCTCATACCCCGCGTCTGCCCGCAGACACATTCTGCGAGTTTTCTCGCAAGCGCTTGGATTGACGGACGTTAGCTGGGCTAAGTTCGATGAATCAACGCTAATTCCGCGATCCCCAGGCAGAGTTTCCACTCTAAAACGTAAGCTGGGCAACAAGCGCAGAGCGGGTTCTCTCGACACGCCGAGTCCTTGCAGGCTCAATCCTGCAGTGGCTCTGCCGGTTCGGATGCTCGGCCGCAGGCATTGAATCAGTGATGGCTATCGTGCGGAACGTCCCACCGGTCAAACGAATGAGACGATCTGATCGCCACGATGTCGTGAGCTTCTCTCGCCGGTTAGTGAGCGAGTTCTTCTGATACCGGCTTCAGGTTGTGCTGGTCGTCGAACTGCATGTCGGCGGCTTCGGCGATGATTTCCAGGTCGGGGCGTTGAGCAATTTCGTCGCGAAACGCCTCGCTGACGAGCACTTCGCCCAGGTGCAGCGTGTCCGAGATATGTACCACGCGGGCGTCTTGAGGCTCACAGATACCGCAGGACGGCAGGGCTTGTTCGAGCACGTCGCTGTCGGTCTCAAAAAAAGCCGGAATCGCGGCGGCGGAAGGGTGATTGCCGGTAATGCAATTAATCTGAGTAATATGTCGATTCACAGCCTCTGCGGTGCGACGATTCGTGAATTCGGCCAGTCCGATTCCGGTGCCGTTGCCGTGGGTCTCGTGGGTCAGGCCGCGTACAAAAACACGGCGAACTTTATACTCGTCGTTCTCTGTGGCGGCGTGATCGTTGTATTTACGACCAATCACATTGGTATCCATTCCCGTGCCGCTGATGTTTTTGCCGATGCGATCAATGATCAGCAGTTGGATGTACTGAAACGGCAGACGCGGCATCCACTGGCGGGCAATCTTCAGCAGTTCCGATTCGCGTTCGTAGAAGTCGTTGGGAGCCACGGCTTCGATCATTCCCGTTTCGTCGAACGCATTCTCCACAATAGCGACGCCCGCGACGATGCGGCATTTCTCCAGGACGGATTTCGCGACGGCGCGAATGATTTCCAGAAAGCTGAAGTCGGCGATCGCGCGGTGATAGATCTTGGCGCCTTCGTGTTTGCCGAGCCCGATCAGCATCATCTTGTGCAGGCCAGACTCAACGGGCCCGACGAAGCCCGTGTGCGGCTTGACGCGACCACAGACGATGACGTGATCGCATTGATAAGCGTTCTTGTCGAAGTGCACCGGAATGCCCTGCGGCGTGCGGTCGACGATCACGGTTTCCATGCTGGAGCGAATCTCGGCGCCGGTAAAGGCTTCCGTGATGCCATAGTCGGTTAGGATTTGTCGCTGGCCTTCGGGGGTTCCACCGCCGTGGCTGCCCATCGCCGGGATGATGATCGGGACCGCGTTCAGCTTGCGCACGTGATCGCAGATCGCCTTGATGATGATCGCAATGTTGGCGATGCCGCGGCTGCCCGCGCTGATCGCGACGGTCTGCCCGGCCTTCACCTTGGTGCTGAGGTTCAACTTGCTCAACTGCCGATCGACTTCGCCGGGGATGTCGGCCAGGCGGGGCGCGTCAAACTTCTGGCGTACTCGCAGCATCTTCGGAAATCGCATCGCGGATCCTTCGGGCAATCACAGGGCAGGAGCGTCGGCAAATATGCCGGAGCGTGCATTGTGAAACGCACTTGAGGACGGACGCAAGCGGGGCGGGCGATCAGAAGCCGTTTGACCTTCAGCGGGGCTGGTTCGGCGTCAGCTTCTGCATGTCATTGACCCGGATTACCAGCAGGCGTTGCAGCTTGCCGGACTTGTCCAGCGAGCGGAAGAAAGCATCGCCGACGGTCTGTGAATCGGTCTCTCCGGCGGTCAGCACGGCCAACTCGCCGATGTTCAGGTTCATCTCGAACTGCTGGTCGTAGAGCGGTTCAACTTCGGGGGCTCGACGTCGAGTCCAGTTCAGCGGTGTGGCCACCGGTCTCGGAATCGTTTCGCCATGGTGGATTTCCGGCTGGAACTTGAGTTTCACCCAGCCGTCCTGCTCGCGCTCCACTCGCACGCGAACCACGCACTTCGCTTCTTCGTAGATGCGCGGTTCGAGTGATTTTTCTGAGAAGATGCTCAGCATCGGCTGCGCGTCAGTGACCTCGATCGGGGCGTCGGATCCCGCCAGCACGCTGATCGTGCGGCCGATGATGCGGCGGGACGAATCGATCGTCTCGGGTTTGCCCGATGAGAGTTCCAGAAGTTCGGCCAGCGCGCGAGGCGGGTGTGAGCCACAATGTCCGAGTCGCCAGCCGTTGTGCTTGAGCCGCTGTCGAATGTCTGCGGGCATGCCAGCGATCTGATCAATCTCACGCCACAGGTGATCGCCCATCATGGAGTCATCGGTCGGGCGGTCAACGAACAGCACTTCCAACTGCACGGACTGCTTCGGAGCCACAATCGGCGGCAGTTTAAATTCATCACGCTTCGTGTGGTTCGTGGTGGAAATCATCTCGCAGCCGCAGAGCACTCCCAACAGCAACAGCCACGCCATGCACCATCCGCGCAGCCAGCAGGACCTGCGGGCGCGAGTCAGCGGCGCACACATTGACGTTGCGCATGACACGGGATGAGACATAGGGCGAGACGATCGAGGAGGGGGAAACGAACTGTGAACGAACGCGGCAGAGGTGCCAAAACTGCGGAAGCATTGAAGGGAGCGGGACTCTATGCCGGTCCGGAAAAATGAGTCAACTGCGATCTGGAACGGCACTTAGCCCGCTCGCAACGTAGGGTGGGACCAGCATTCGAGGTCGTGAGCGGTGGGCCGGCGCGATCGAGCCCTGTTGTTGGCGGAGGCGTACCGTTGAGCTCTGGTGTTGTCGGATGCGCAGGCCCACCGGGCAATTGCGATCGCTTGTCCCACCCTACTTTGCTGCGGTCGACGCAATTTACCAGAGTTGACTCAACACCCGACCCGTTGAGATGCGATGCGGCAGACCGTCAGCTCGCAGCACGTTCTGAGCGGGGTCAACACCCAGCGCGGCACAGATTGTCGCTGTGACATCGGCAGGCGAAACCGGCGAATCCGTGACGTAGGCAGCCTGCGAGTCTGTCGCGCCAATAACGGTTCCGCGACGCAGGCCGGCTCCGGCCATCAGGATCGTAAACGCATGTGGCCAGTGATCCCGACTGGCCCACGGCTTTGAGATGCGCGGCGTGCGGCCGAAGTCGCCCATCCACACCACCAGCGTTTCATCCAGCAGCCCGCGTTCGTCGAGGTCCGCGATGAACGCTGCCAAAGTCTGATCGGCGCGCGGTAGCAGGCTGTCCTGCATCAACGGGAAATGATTGCGGTGAGTGTCCCAGGGGTTGTTCGCCAGCTTCGGTCCACGGCCATCCGCCCAGTCCTGCTCTTCGTTGCCCCAATACACGGTGACGAATCGAGCCCCCGCTTCGACCAGCCTCCGAGCCAGCAACACCGATCGACCGTGTCGATGTCGGCCATAGCGATCCTGCGTCGCTGACGATTCCGTATGCACGTCGAACGCACGATCGACCGATTCGCGACTCAGGATGTCGAAGGCTTGACGCTGGAAGTCGTCAAAGCGTTCGCGATTCGCCGCCCGCGAGACCTGATGCTCAATGCCCACGTGCTTCAGCAAGTCGGCTCGCGCCGCCTGCCGTCGCAGCGAGATCTCGGCCTGCCGCGCAAACGGCGGTCGAGTGATTTCGCCCGTCGGGCTGATGTTCACGGCAAACGGATCGCTCGAGGGCCCCAGCACGCCGCCGTTCTGTCCGGGCAGCACGCGAGCCTCCATCGTCATGACATCCGGCAACTGAATGTGCCGAGGCAATGAAGTTGGAGCGCGATCAGCCTGCGAGAACGCACAACCGATGTGCGGCAAGTCCGTCGCTTCCACCTTCAACCCACCTGCCGAGCTGATATGCGAATAGCCTGTCAGCATCTGGTAGACGGCCGGATCATGCACCAGCTGGTCATGCTGCACCGACCGGATCTGCAGCAGGTGGTGCATCTGCTGAGCCACTCGCGGCATCAGTTCCGACACCAGGATGCCGGGCACCGACGTCGCGATCGGCGCGTAGGGACCACGAATTTCCGCCGGAGCCTGCGGCTTCATATCCAGCAGGTCGATGTGCGACGGACCTCCATCCATATAGAGCAGCACGCACGACTTGGCCTTCGAGAGCACCGTCGACGCCTCTGCCTTCGCGGCACAAGCCTGCAGCAGTGTCGGCAGCGACAGCGCTCCCAGACTTCCCACAGACAGCAGTTGTCGGCGTGGCAGCACGGGCATGGCGGTTCTCATTCCAGAAACTGCTTCAGCACATTGGCTGTGATTCGCGACACATGATCGTCGACCGGCAAGGAACTCACGTAAGAGATGGAGCCGACCGAGAACACTCGCCCCTTGCTCGGAGTATCAAACAACACCATTTCGGCGCCACCGTCGTCAACATTCAAACCTTTGGCCAGCAGTTTGACGTTCGCGGGAGAACTGGCCGAAACCTTGTCGGTCTCATGCCCGGAAGCACCGCCCGGGCAACGCTGATGCAGGCACTTCACGCCGAACAGATCACCCGCCTTCAGGCCGGTGCGGTCATAGATCCAGTGTTGAGGTTCAAGCACTCGATACGGAGCCCCGGTCATCACGCCGCGCGGATCGAAGACGACTCCCAGCAGATTCGCTTCCGATTCATGCCGCAACGCATAGCGACTTTCCGCTCCAACCAGTGCGTGCGACAAGCCGCGAATGTTGCCGTTGTGAACGACCATCGTGCCGTCGGGACGGATCTCAACCTCGCAGTTCAGGCCGTTGCCGCCGAGGTACATCAGCTTGCCGCCTTCGTGAAACACCCATTGCTTCACGCGTTCGTACATCCGCCGCGTCCAGTATTCCGGATGCACGCTGATAATGAGCACGCGATACGCTGAAAGGTTGAGCGTGCCATCATCCAACTGCGGTTCGCTGTAGTAGTCGTACTGAAAGCCGTTGTCTTCGAGCCATCCCAACAGCCGCCACTCGGCCGACGCCATGCCACACGCCGTGCGACCTTCAATCGGATCGGTGATGCGTTCCTCAAACGGAATCTGCGAGATCGGTTCGGGACGTTCGAACGACAGCGGAGCGTAGTTCTTGCACGCCCATGTCGAATGCTCGGCATTGATGTAGCGTCCCAGTTCGAAGCGCGAGTTCACGGTCGGGGTCGGCGGAAACTCATCCGCATGGATGTAGTTGCTGCGACCACCGAAGACGTTGTAAGCGTTCCACGTGATGTTCGACGCCAGCACTGCCACCTGGGCCGTCGGCACGGCCGGCGCCACGATCCACGGAAAGTTGAACCGCGTGCCCGAGAACGTCCACGCGTGAAAGTAATACAGCCCGCTACGTTGCGGAGCCGTCACCCACTGCTTGTGAGTCGGACTCGTGTAGCCGACCTTGTTCCACTCAGCGCCGGTGCGGGTGTAGTCACCGTCTGGAGTCACCTGCATCGTCGCCCGCGGACCGTGCTCATCATGCCAGCCCAGCCCGCGAATAAACTCCTTCGTCCAGCCGTAGCGCCACAGTTCCAGCTTGTATTGTTCAACAGCGTGAACGCGGAAT
This sequence comes from Planctomycetaceae bacterium, assembly GCA_021732995.1. GTDB lineage: Bacteria > Planctomycetota > Planctomycetia > Planctomycetales > Planctomycetaceae > AM-0621. The sequence goes on from JAKFWA010000017.1 coordinate 51,476, forward strand.
TCGGACTGCTCGCCAGACCGCACCCACTTCGGCCAGACGTAGCCCAGCAGACCATCCTGCAGTAACCGAAAGTGATGCGGCTGGCTGACCGGCAATGTGACCCGGCTGCGTTTGGCGCCGAAGCCCGGCTTCTGCAAGGTCACCGTGTAGGTGCCGGGGGGGAGATCCAGATGCACGGCGCCGGTCGCTCGTGATCGCGTTTCCCATGAACCGCCGCCCGCGTCGTTGAACTCCAGCAAGACATCCGGCAAGGCGACATAACGCTCGTCACTCACATAGCCAATCAACATCGTCTGGATCCTTTGGCCGGAGCAGAGCGTTGTCAGGAGCAAGCGACTGCGGTGCGCTCTAGATCTTCAACTCCGGCACTTTGCCGGTAATCGAATACACATACTTCAGAATCTCAAGGAACACGCCGTAAAGATCTTCCGGAATCGGCTGCCCGACCTCGACTTCGCGATAGAGACGGCGAGCCAGTTCAGGACGCTCGATGATCGGAATGTTGTTCTCGGCGGCGATCTCACGCATCTTCAACGCGACGTCATCCAGCCCCTTGGCGATGATGGTCGGCAGCGGGAATTGCGGTGGTTCGTACTTGAAGGCAATCGAAACGTGCGTCGGGTTGGTCAGCAGAGCGGTCGCGAAGGAGGTCGCTCGAATACTCTTCGCGGCGATCATCTTGCGGTGAGCTTCCCGGCGACGCTGCACAATCATGGGGTCGCCGTCCATCTCCTTGATTTCGCGTTTGACCTGATCCTTGGTCATCATGATGTCGCGTTCGTGCTTCCACCATTGGTAGCCGTAGTCGGCGGCACCGATGAGCACCAGCGCCGTCGCGAGATACATCGCCAGCTTGGTGATGAGGATGCCGACTTCGCCAAACGCGGTCAGCAGCGGTTTCTCAATCATGCCGAGCAGCACGGTCATGTGACCGGAGATAAACCACCACGCGACTCCAAACAGCACCGCGAACTTGGCGGTGCTCATGGCCAGTGTGACGATCGCACGCAACGAAAAGAGCCGCTGCAGGCCGGAGACCGGGTTCACATGGGTGAAGTCAATTCCCATCCGCTCGGTCGAGAACAGGAAACCGACTTGAGCCACGTTGACGAGGATGCCGCCGATCAGCAGAGCGGCCATGATCGGCAGCACGTTTGTCAGCGACCACTGCCCGATGTCCAGAAACTGCACGAAAGCCGCATGGTGATCGAGCGGTCGGTCGGCGGCGGTCTCAAGATGCAGCTTCAGCAGTTCGGTGAGCGCTCTGACGAGTCCGGCTCCCATGCCGTAGAGGATTAGCGCCGTCGCGAGCAGGTGACCGGCGAGGTTCAATTCCGAGCTGCGCGCGACCCGGCCCATCTTCCGCTGTTCCTGGCGGTGATGATCAGTCGCCTGCTCTGTTCTTTCGCCAAATTCGTCCGATGCCATCCGTGCAACTCATCTGCGGCTCAGTTCCATCGAGTTCCGATGACAAGTTGTAAGCCGAGAGTCTGAAATTCGCAGAGACCAGTTTGCGTTCAGCAGCGATACGAGCCGAACTACGGCTGTATTCCCAGTGCCTGGTCAGCTTTTGATCGCGCTTGCCACACCAGAAGCTTCAGCTTGAGACATCACGAGGCATGTCCCTCATCGCGGGCTTGTAACGTAGGCTGGGTTTGCGGGTCTTCCGGGGAAATGTCGAACAATCGCCAGCTCGATTGCAGAACCATCCGGCGCGCAGACCGATAACTTCGTCTGAATGGAATCAGCTCGAATCGTTGCTGCGAGATGCTCGTTCGCGGGCAACGTGTGAGAGCACTGGCATCCCACGGAATTGGGGCAAGCTATGCGCGGGCTTTTGAAAATCGCTCTGGTGGCAGGAATTCTGGCTCAAGTTTCCGCACTGCAGGCTGCAGGTGTGGCGCCATCGCCGGTTAAGTGGCAGACCAATCTCAAGCAGGCCGCCGTTGAAGCTCAGCGCTCCGGCAAGCCCATCATGGTTCAGATGACTGCCCCCTGGTGCGGTTACTGCCACAAGATGTTGAAAGAAACCTTCACGGATCCGGCCGTTGCCAAGACCGTGAATGAATACTTTGTGCCGCTGCTGCTGGATGCGGATGAGAATCCGCAGGCGGTTGAGATCCTGGCGATCAATTCGTTCCCGTCGACGGTCATCATCTCGCCGCAGTACGAAGAGCAGGGACGGCTCAGCGGCTACATCAAGGCTGCCGAATTCAATAAGCGGATTGCTCCGTTCTGCAAAACTGCCGCGAAGACAACTTCCGCTGCAACGACCACCGCAGCAGCGACAGCCGCCAAGGCACCGGCTGCGATTGCGAAAGCTCAACCCGCACCGGCTCCCAAGGCTGCGGCTGCTCGTCCTGAATTCGAGGACACTCCCGAGTTCACGCCTCCAGAACAAGTCGCTCTGGCTTCCGCCAAAGCGCCATTGATGCCGGAACCCACAGCGTCTGCTGAAGCTGCGCCTGCATTGAAGCAGACGGCCGCCATCGCTCGTCCTGAGCCAAAGCTGGCCAGCAAGCAGGCGTTGAAGACCGTTGAGAGTGCCAAGGACACCGCACCCGCGAAGCTGGCGTTTGGTGGCATGTGCCTGGTCTCAATGCAGCAGGGCAAGGAAGTATTGGACGGCAGCGCCGAGTTCACTCACACCCACAATGGCCACCAACTGCGGTTCACGTCGGCTGAGCACCTCGCCGAGTTCAAAGGTCATCCTGAAAAGTTCTGGCCGCTGTTTGACGGTCAGTGCCCGGTCGCGATCGCCCGTGATGAGAAGCAACTGGCGGGCGATCCCGAAGTGGCGGGCCTGTATCATGGCCGTCTGATCTTCTTCGTGGACGAAGCGCACCGGGATGAGTTTGTGAAGGCCCCGCGCCAGTTTATTCGTCCGGCCCCAGGCAAGTAGGTCTTAGCAGTTGCAGATCGGGAGCTGGCAGTTCACCGTGTGTCGCGCATTGATCCGCTTCGCGTTTGAGACACACTGATGTTTTACCGTTCGTTACTGCTGCCCGATCTGCGCATGAGCCTCGACGAGAACGATCGCGACGGCATGCGCGAGTTCTGTCATGCGCTGCACCCGGCCATCGTCGCCGAGGTGCTCGAAGAGTTGTCGCCTCAAGACTTGTGGAAAGTGCTGTCTTCCAGCGACGCCACGAATCAGGCCGTGATCTTCGGGTTCCTGGACCCCAATCGGCAGGTTGAGATTGTTGACGTCGCCGACCGCAAAGAGTTCACGAAGCTCATTGAAGAGATGGCGGCGGACGAGCGTGTGGACTTCCTCGGGCGGCTGGATGAGGAGCACGTCGAGGCCATTCTGCCGTTGATGGCTCAAGCCGAGCGGACTGACATCCGCAAGCTGCTCTCCTATCCAGAAGGCAGCGCGGGCGCCTTGATGACGACCGAGTACGCGTCGCTGCCTGCTGCTCTGACCGTGGCCGAGGCCTTCGATCAACTGCAGCGTCAGGCTCCGGACAGCGAAACGATCTATTACATCTACATCGTGAACGATGAGCGGCGGCTCAATGGCATCGTCACGATTCGTCAGCTCATTCTGGCCAAACGCACGGCCAAGCTGGCCGACATCATGCGCCGCGACGTGTTGTCCGTGCGGGTTGATGACGACAAGGAATTCGTGGCCAGCGAAATGGCGCGCTACGACTTCATCGCCATTCCGGTCGTCGACAATCAGAACCGGCTGTGCGGCATCGTCACGCACGACGACGCCATCGACGTTATTCAGGATGAAGCTCAAGAAGACGCGATGCGTCAGGCCGCCGTTCAGCCGCTCGAAGAGAGCTACATGGATACGCCGCTGCTGGTGATGGCCCGCAAGCGCGGCGTGTGGCTGGTCGTCCTGCTATGTGCGGCCTTTGGCAACGCCGCGTTGCTCAAACGCTATGAATGGATCAGCTCGCAATACAAGTGGCTGCAGTTCTTTGTGCCGCTGGTGCTCGCGAGCGGCGGTAATGCGGGTTCGCAGGCGGCGACGCTGGTCATTCGCGAAATTCACGGCCGTCATCTGACTCGGCGCGAAAAGTTTTCGCTGGTCGGTCACGAACTGCGCGTGGCGATGATTCTGGGCGTCTGCATGATGCTGGTAGCCCTCACCGGCGCGTTCAGTCTGGTCCCGAAACTGGAAGCACTTATCGTCGGCCTGACCGTGTTCTCGATGGTCTTCGTCGGCACGCTGACCGGTTCGTCCTTGCCCATCCTGTTCAAGCAGCTTGGAATGGATCCCGCCTTGATGTCGAACCCGCTGATTGCCGCGCTGTCGGACCTGATCGGTGTGTTCGTCTTCTATCACGCAGCTCTTTATCTGGTGGGGTAGCCGCGATGACTCGACCAATTCTTTCGCTGATGGCCCTGTTGGTCGGTTCGACGGTGGCTGCGGGTGAATTCAATCAGGTGCTGAGCATTGGCGATAAAGCTCCCGAATGGAAAGAACTGCCGGGCGTCGATGGTCGTAAGTATTCGACCGCCGACTTCAAGAAGAAGGATGTGCTGGTCGTCGTCTTCACCTGCAACAGTTGCCCGTACGCGCAGGACTATGAAGACCGCATCGTCGCGTTCGCCAAGCAGCACGTGACCGACGACTCCAAAGTCGGGCTCGTCGCCATCAACTGCAACAAGATCGACGAAGACCTGCTCCCTGCGATGCAGGCCAAAGCCAGAGAGAAGAAGTTCAACTTCCCGTATCTCTTCGATGAGACGCAGAAGATCGCCAAAGATTTTGGCGCGACGACTACGCCCGAGTTCATCGTGCTCAACCGCGAGCGCAAGGTCGTCTTCATGGGTTCGATGGACGACAGCCCCGATGCGAAGAAGGCGACTCGTAACTACGTCTCGGAAGCCGTCACCGCCGCGCTGGCCGACAAGCTGCCCGAGAAGAAAGAAGCCGTCCCGATCGGCTGCCTGATCCGCTTTGAACGCACCCGCCGTGGAAAGTGACGGACATGGGAGGGCGAGGCTCCTGCCGAGCCGCGTTCTGAATGACGGCTCTGAATAGCACCACGGCTCGGCAGGAGCCTCGCCCTCCCGGGGCTTGAACGTCGCCAACTATCGCGCCGTGACTACGTCTTCTCCTCGACGAACTTCTTCAACTTCGGCAGGTCGATGTTTTCTCCGGCTTTGGGATAGTCGAAGGGCAGCAGCCACCAGTCTTCGGTGAACGACGCGGCCTCCCCCGGCTTCAGCGCTTCGCGCGGTCCGATGGGTTCAAGTTCGATGCGTGCGCCTTCCGGATACCACACCGACAACGTCAGCCCCGCGGCTTCGATGTAGGGGCGATCGGGATAGGTCTCGAAGCGTTTCACGAACAGGTGATTGTTCGGCATCACGTACCCGAGCCAGCCCGCATATGAATCAAAGCCCAGCTTGGGCTTTCGCGGAGGGCTCAGGATTTCGAGGAAGCCGTCGCGTTCGCGAATGCGATCATCCTGATTGCGAACATTGATAATCGCGCTGTCTTCGTACATCGCATACTTCGACGGGAAGCGACTCTGCCCCGCCAGAGGGATCACACAGATGCCACCTCCGGGCGAGAACGATCTTCCCCAGTGGCAGTACTCGCGGGGCTCGCCAGCCAGGTTGATCACGGTCTGTTTGCAACTGAACCGCACCGCTTTAGACGGATCCGGCATCAGGACCCCGCCCTCTTTCTTGGTCGCGGTAACTAACGAGAAATCGCGAATGAGCTGAACTTTGGCGGCTGGATCCTGCGGACTGATCAAGCGCGCCGAGTACGGTCCTGTGATCTCGGCCGTCCAGTCGCCCGACCAGATCGCAGGGTGTTTGGTGACGGTCAACTCGGGACCGAAATCAAATCGCCCCGCACTCGACAGCGGAGGCTGCCCCGGCTTCCAGTCTTTCTCTTTGTCTTCCAGCCACAACGCGTTGGTGCCGTTGACGGAGAACTCCAGCACTCGACCACCGGCCTGTGGAGCGATCACGGCCCGCGCGTTGTCTCGACTGAGTGCGACCGCATGGGAATGCCCGTGGAACTCAACGAACTTCGCGTTGCGCCGCGGCGTTCCGCGATGAGCCTGCAACGCCAGTTCGGTGAAGGCGTCACGCACGTCCGAGCCATCGCTGTTGCCGAACCCGCTGCGGTTCATCATCAGAATCAGCACCAGCCCACGGTCGACATCAATCCAGCCTTGAGTTCCCCACGCGCCACCATGACCGAACGTGCCCGGCGTCAGCAGCCTGGTTACGCCTTGCGGCTTCTGCAGCACGCACCAGCCCAGGCCCCAGTAGTTCCCCGGAGTAAACCCTGTCACGAGCCCCGGACTGCAGTTCGCCGCAAGCTCCAACGCCATCCGCGCTCGCAACAACCTGGGCGGCTTCGTTGTGTCTCGACGGTCGCTCAACACCGCCTGATAGAACTTCGCCATATCGCCGGCCGTCGAGAACAACCCACCCGACGGGTTCGGCGTTCGCGCGACAGTCGGGTCAGGAATCTCGACAACATCCAGTGTTCCTGGTTTGGCTCCGGGCTTGTACGTTCGAGCCAACCGTTTGGCCTGCTCGGCGGTGAGTACGAACGTCGTGTCGCGCATCTCCAACGGGTCGAAGATGTGTTTCTTCAGATAGTCCGCGTAGGACTCGCCCGAGAGGACTTCAATCAGACGACCGGCGACCGTCAGGCCGCTGCTGTATTCCCATTTTGTGCCCGGCTGAAACTCCAGCGGACGAGATCCGATCAGGTCGACGATCTCAGCCAGCGACTTGCCTTCGGTGTCTTCCGACTTCGGCCGATCCAAACCGGCCACGTGAGCCAGCACCTGCCGAACCGTGATATCAACCGCCGGCTTATTGGCACCCTTGAGCTTCTGCTGCGCAAACGCGGGGATGTACTTCGAAACCTTGTCGTCAATCCGCAGCTTGCCCTGCTCGACGAGTTGCATCAGCGCCACCGCGGTGACGTTCTTCGTCATCGACGCGATGCGGAAGATCGTGTCGGCCTGCATGTCTCGCCCTGCGGCGATGTCGGCCTTGCCTGTGACGCTCACATGTTCGACGTGATCGGCAGAAGCGATCAGCGTGACCGCTCCCGAGATCTGTGCATCGTCAACGAACTTTTGCATTCGTTGAGAAATGAGTTTCAGGCGGGCATCATCAAACGTGGGCCGGTCCGCAGCAAGACTCGCGGCAGCCCAACCCGTCATCAACACCACAGCAAGACCGCGCCAGGCATGACTCATTCGCATGGGAAGTTCCTCGGAGCACAGAGAGAACACTGCAAGAGAGTCAACTACATACTGCGACAGCGTGCGAAGCAGAAGTGTTCGAGCCCATTCGGTGCTCTGATGATCTCGGTGCTGCTACTGGGCCTCGACACTTCCGTGTACTCTGCGCCCGCTATTTATGCCCGAAAAGCAACAGCCGCGAAGGTTGAGGCTTCTTCGCGGCTGTTCGACAGATTGGACAGGCTGGCGGCACAATTAATCGAGCGTCGCCGGAGTCTCGTTGCCGGCGCGGGTACCGAGGCCTCGCCAGGTGGCGAGATCGATGTTGGTGCTGATGACCTTGACCGAGCCATCCACCAGCACCGCGTGCACCATCCCAGAGTGATGGCTGCGCGACGTAATAGACGAGTAGCTCGCCGTGGTGGTGCTACTGCCTTCCTGGCGCGAAGCATAGTCCACGTCGAAGGTCACGCCGGACCAGTTGTAGGTCACGTTAGTGTTTGGTCCCATCGTCGTCGTGAAGCCGCTGTGGTGCGAATGGCCGTTGGCCCATTCCGTGTGTCCCGAACCATCCCTCGTCGCCGCGAAGATGCGATCGTGAACTCCGCTCGCGGCTGCTGCGGCCACATCCGCGACCGTTGCCGGCACAGCCGTGGATGGCGGAGTGCTGTTGCGCGTGTAAGCCGCCCAGGCATGAACTTCTGAAGCCAGCAAAGTGTTGCTGCTTCCGTCCGTAACAGAACTCATTTTGATCCTGCTGTTCGGAAAGCAGATGCCGTCGCCACCAGCACCAGTCACCGGGTCGTAAACCAGCCAGGTGCCGAAGTTGAAGCCGTAGGTGGTCGGGTACAGGAAGATGCCGTTCGAACCCGTATCGCGTGCTCTGTCGGCCTTGGGATCTGACGGGCATTGGTAGCCGGGAACTCGGAAATTGCTGATTACCGGGAAGCTGCTCCAGCCGACGCTGAGGTCGATCTGATCGAAGAAGTTCTGCTGATCGAGGTATGGCATCAGTCGCCCATGAATCGACCAACTGCTGTTGGTCGTGACCGCCGGATTGATGCACATGCTCGGCGGCAGGGTGCCAACAGAGGACTCGTAGTTGGCGACCGCCAGACCGATCTGCTTGAGGTTGTTTTTGCACTGGGATTTGCGAGCCGCCTCGCGAGCCTGCTGGACCGCTGGCAGCAGGAGAGCAACCAGAACGGCGATGATGGCAATGACGACCAGCAGTTCGATCAGGGTGAATCCGCGACGCAGCTTCATTTCATAACTTTCTGGAGGATGGCCCGTTCTACTCTCGGACGCGCGGCTGGCTGGCAAGGGTCTGAAGAGCCAGGGTGGAGGTGGGAATTCGGACGCAGAGTCGGCATCCGCTGACATGAGCAGTGTCGCGGCGGACGAGCACAGACGTCGCCCTTGCCTGCGACTGTTTTTCCGCCGGAGGCGGCGAAGAAATGCGCAGCCGCCCAGCTTAAGACTGAGAAAAACGGCTATTTATCAGCCAAAAGCGCGCAACAGATCGCTACTTTCGGCGCAGGCTTTCCCGGTAGGCGGTCGGGCGCTGGCCGGTCTGATGCCAGAAGGCGTCGCTGAAGTACTTATCGCTGGCGAAGCCGGTGCGGCGAGCGATCTCGGCCATCTGCAGGTCGGTTTCGATGAGCAGTTGTTTCGCCTGCACGAGCTGCACACGCAGCATTTCGTCCTTGGGAGTGCGTCCCAGAAACCGTCGGAAACGGCGTTCGAACACGCTTCGCGACATCGCGAGATGCTTGACGACATCGGGCACTCGAATGCCCTCGCAGGCATGGTCGCGGATGTAACGGATCGCCTCGCGGAGTTCGGGATCGTCGATCGCCAGCATGTCGGATGAACGACGTGCGACGAGCCCTTTCGGTTCGAGCAAGATCGGTGATGGCGGGACCTGCTCGCCATGCATCATACGATCCAGGTATTCCGCAGCGGCGTATCCCACCTTCTGCCCGTCGGGATCAACGCTGGTTAACGGCGGGTCGGACATCGAACACAGCACGGCGTCGTTGTCGACACCGACGACGGCCACCTGCTCGGGAACTCGCACACCGGCTCGGCGGCAGGCATCCACCAACTGATAACCGCGGGGATCATGACAAGCCATGATTCCGATGGGCTTCGGCAGCGAACGCACCCAGTCGGCCAGAGCTTCCTGTTCCGTTTCCCAGTCGATCGCCAGCGGGTTTGTTAACTGCGGATCACTCGCCTTACGCCGCGGGGGTTTCTGCTTATGAGGCACACCGACGAAAACGTCACATTGAAATCCAGCAGCCTGCACGTGACGCACGAAGAACTCGCGGCGCTGGTCGAGCATCCGGATCTGGCCCACCCCGATGCCACAAAAACCGAAACGCCGCAGGCCGCAATCGCGGAGGTGATCAAACACCAGCCGCGTGATGACGTCATTGCTGATGCCGAAGAACGGGACCTCAAGATTTGTTAAACGCCCGCGAAGATCCAGCACCGGGCAGCCAGTTGCCAGCACCGCGTCCGCCATACGCTGATCGTCAATGCGGGCCAGAATCCCGTCACCGTCCCAGTTGCTCAGCCAGCTTGGGGGCGCGACCCCTAGTCCTTGTGGTTCAAAGTACATCGACCACGGGCCGTGATGCCGGCTGTAATCCGCGATGCCCTGCAGCAGTCCGCGCCCGAATGCTCGCGACGATTCAATCAGCACTGCGACGCGCGGCACCCGATTCACAACTGTCTCCTCACGTCAGCCCAGAGGTTCATCGGAACTTTCTACTACGGAGCCTCGTCCATCAAGTCCCTTGGGGCCCGATCCGGGACAGCGCGACGCAATGTAGTCGGCAGAGATGGCCCGACCCCGTGCCCTCGGCCAGATCGATTGCACGGAAGACAAGTTCCCGTGCTCCATAGGCTTAGCGCAGGCTAACTGCAGCTCCAACTTTCCCAGACTCTCCAGGATGAGAAGTCTCTCGGCACAGGCTTTGCAAAATTGTTCTCTTGTGCGGGCGTCTTTTTGAGGACGCAGTGCGAGTTTTCAAGAGAAGTCAGGTTGCTCCGAGAGTCAGGTCGTCTGGATTGCGCATCCCGACGTGTGACTAAGGCGCAAACCGCGCTTCCCAGAGGGAACAACTCGCCTGCCAGACAACAGCCGCTCGCCACTTGACGGCTGTATTGCTCGCCACCCGCAGCAGCACAGGGTCGACCGAGAGTCTTTGAAGTCCCGATCGAGGTGATCGGACCTGGCAGAGACTCACGGCCGGGCCAGTGTTGTGCAGCGGGATGTCGACAGCGGTCGTGGTGGTGGTGACACGCGAACAATCAACCTGGACGAGACGATCGAAGAACGCAGTGGGGGCACAGCGTTCGACGGCCGTTTGGATCCCCATCCTGTGTAAGGACTAGCTATGACTTGGAGTGATTGGCTGAACGGTCTGAAGATTGGAAGCAATGCCCCCCGGCGGAAGATCGTCCGCCGAAAGCAGTCACGCGGGATCCTGAGCCGACAAAACCGCCCGGCCGCTCTCTCCACCGAAAGCCTGGAAGATCGAGCTCTGCTGGCGGCCAACCTCAGCCTGCTGGCTGGGACGCTCCAGTTCACCGGCAACGCCGCAGACGTCAATAACTTGACGGTCTCGGTGACCGGCAACACCTACACATTCATGACGTCTGGCGGCGACAACATCACCGTCACGAGCGACGATTCAGGAACCGCGACAGGAACCGGCACGAACGTCGTGACGATCGGTGCCGCGGACCTGAACATCACAAATCTTCAGATCGACCTTGCCGGCGGCGACGACTCGATCGTCCTGAGTTCGCTCGCCGACCCCGTTACCGTGACAGGCGGCGCGGGCGTCGACACGCTTACCAGCGGCAACACCGACTCGATTTTCTCGATCGGTGCGACCCTCGTAGTTAACACTTCGGGACAAAACGCGACCTTTTCGAGTTTCGACACCGTCAGCGGCGGAACGGGCAAGGACCAGTTTTCCGTGACTGCTGCGAACTCACTGAGCCTTGCCGGTGGTGCAGGTGACGATAAGTTCACCGTGGCGTCCGGAGTCACCCTGACAGGCAGTATCGACGGCACCAGCGGCAGCGACTCGCTGACGTTGGCAACTGCCAATTCGACCGTAGTTCTTACCGCCAGCGACGCGGACGGTGTGACAGCGGGTGCGGGCGGAGTGACCGGAGTCAGCGGCGGTTTCAGCCACATTGACACTCTGAATACAACTGGCGGCGGAGTTGAGACACTGACCGGTCGAACGGCGACCAACGCGTGGGATGTTGACGCTGGCACAGTGAACGACGGCACGGCGACTCTGACCTACACCGGCGTTGATAGCCTGGTGGGTGGTGGCGGCGCTGATACCTTCAGCCTGTCCGCCAATGCGACGGCTAGCATCGCGGGTGGAGCAGGCGACGACACGCTCAGCATTGCCGCGAATATACTCTTGACCGGTTCGTTCGATGGTACATCGGGCACGAACGACAACGTCAGCGTTGCGACTGACGCGACTCTGGCGACTCTGACCTCTGGCGCGGCTGGCGGTTTCAGCGGAACGATTACTGGCGTGACGGGTACGTTCGCAAACGTAGACAGCATCACGACGACTGGCGCAACGACGGAATCCATCGTCGGTCCAGACGCGACCAACACCTGGGATGTGGATGCCAACACGATCGCATCCGGCGGCGGGACGCTGACATACAGCGGCTTCGATAGCCTCTTCGGCGGCACTGGCAATGACGCATTCAGTCTGTCAGCCGCCGTCACCAGGTCCATCAACGCGGGATCTGGTAACGACAGCTTGACGATCACCACAGGCGGCGTATTGACCGGTTCGTTCGATGGTTCGTTCGGGTCCGACACACTGGATCTGCAAACCGCCGCCGCCGGTGTGGTGTTGACTCAGAGTAACAGCACGGGCTTCGGTGGTACGGCTTCGGGAATCACCAGCGGCAACTTCCTCGGAGTCAACACGCTGACAGTGACAGGCGGCACCGGTGACAGTTTGACCGGACAGAACGCGACCGCACTGTGGGATGTTGACGCAGGGACGGTTTCGGTCAACTCGAACACGCTGACGTACACCGGCTTTGGCAGCAGCGACACGCTGACCGGTGGTACTGAGAACGATACCTTTGGTGTTTCCGTCGCTGTGGCTGCCGCCCTGACGATCAACGGTGGTGCCGGTGACGACACCTTCGATATTGATGCCACTTTCGCTGGTTCTCTGAACGGCACTACGGGCGTTGATACTCTGGACATTTCGGGCGTCGCAGCCGCGAACGCCACGATCGGCGTACTCGGAGCCAACGGCGCTGCGGTGACGGCGATCACGACCGTGACCGGCGGTGCGACCAACATCGATGTGATCTCTGGTGGCGCGTCCGCGACGCTCACCGGCGGCACGGCGACTCCCACATGGACCGTCGGCGCCATCAGGTCCTTCAGCGATGGGACGAATTCGGTCTCTTACAGCGGCTTCAGCACCCTGCAAGGTGGTACCGCTGACGACACCTTCAATCTGACCGGACCGACCAGCTACGTGCTGAACGGCGGTGATGGCAACGACAGCTTCGTATTCGCCACCGGCGGATCGACCACGGGCACGATCGTGGGCGGCAACGGTGCGGCTGACACCCTGAATTACTCCGCGATCGGTACGGCCATCAGCGTGAACTTCGCCACGGGCGCGGCCACGAGCGTCTTCAATGGCGCCGCAGCGGGTGTTTCAACGGTTGAAAACGCCGTTGGTTCTTCGACGGGTGACACGCTGGTGGGCGACGCTAGCGCGAACTCGCTCACGGGTGGTGGCGGAAATGACACGATCACCGGTAACGATGCCGCTGATACTCTGACCGGTGGCGCCGGAACCGACACATTGCTGCAAGCGATCAGCGGTGCCGCGACCCTGACTCCGACGACTCTGGTTGTCGGTACGACAGACACCATCGCCACTTTCGAAGTCGTAACCATCAACGGTGCTGACGGTACCAATGAGACGCTGACCATCGACCTGGCCGCGGGCTCTGGCTTGGACTTCGAAGTGAACTTCAACGGCGGTGTGGGCGGCAATGACGCCTTGGCCCTGCAGAACGGAACCGTCACGAGCTCGGTCTATAATTTCACCAACGCGACCGATGGCTCGGTGGTACTGGGTGCGGCTGGCACAACGACGATTAATTACACGGGCCTGGACCCAATCACATCCAACCTGACAACCACAAGCGCCACGCTGAACTACAGCACGGTTTCCGAGACAATCGGACTGACCGGATCTGCGACTATCACCGCGACTTCGACCGCCGGCGAATCAGTTGCATTGACCGCACCCACGGGCACCCTGACGGTCAACGCGGGCGATGTCGGCGATGACTCGGTTACAGTCGGTATCACCGGCGGCCCGACAGCGCTGGTGGTTAATACCGGCACGGGCAACGACACGATTACCTTCACCGGGATTTCCGTCGGCACCACGGTCGACGGTGGCGTCGGTACCAACACCATCGTCGGTGATGGTGCCGGGCGTACCTACACCGCGACTGGAGCGAACGCAGGCACGATCAATACCGTTGCGCCAATTGTGACATACTCCAATATTCAGAATGTCACAGCCGGGGCTGGCAACGACACGTTCGATTTCACGAATGGTTCAATGCAGGGTTCGATCGACTCTGGAACCGGTACTGACACGCTGATTGGTAACGCTGGTTATAACAACGTGTTTACCGTCACTGGTGCTGGTTCAGGAACGGCGAGCGTTCTGACAGGCACGTTCGCCGGAATCGAGAATATCACCGGCGGTCCGGCTGCTGACCACCTGATTCTCAACGGTGGTACTATCACAGGCACCTACACGGGTGGCCTGGGGTCTGACTCGATCACCGCCGACAACGTCGCAACCGCGTTCGTTATCAATGCCTTGAATGGCGGAACGGTGAACGGCACCTTCGCCTTTGCTGGCGTTGAGAACCTCAATGGTAATGCCCAGGCAGATACCTTCACGCTGGCTAGCGGAACGCTGGACGGAACGATCACCGGTGGTGCGGGTTCCGACACATTCACCGGTAATAATACGGCAACCACCTTCAGCGTCATCGCGCCTGATACCGGACTCGCGGCACTGACGGCTGGCGGCAGCCAGGTGGCGTTCTGGACTCAGATCGAGAATCTGACGGGTGGCAGCGGCAACGATCTGTTCCTGTTCACCGATGACATTGGCGACTCGGTCTCGGGTAACATCGTTGGCGGTGCTGGTACCGATACTCTGCAAGGTGCCAATGTCGAGAACGCCTGGGCGATTACCGGCGCTAACACTGGAACGGTGACGCGAGTCGGCGGCACGTTCAGTGGCATCGAAGGCCTGGTCGGCGGAACGCAGGGTGACACGTTCACATTCACCGCTGCTGCGGGCGCAGTTTCCTCGATCGATGGTAACGGCATCATTGGCACAGACACGATCGTCTTTGCTCCCGGCGTCAATACGACGGTGAACGTCACGGCGCTCGACGCCGGTACGTCAACGACTGGTACCGCGACATTTAGTAATATCAAGAATCTGACCGGTAATAACGGTGATGACACCTTTATCATCGCCTCTGGCGCTTCGTTGTCCGGCAGTATCAATGGTAGTACCGGAAACGACCTGTTGAATCGCGACTCGCTGGCGGCAGCCTCGATCGCATGGACCGTAACCTCGGCTGGCGGCGGCACTGTCTCCGGCGTGGCTGGTACCTTCGGCGGGATCGAGTCTGTAACCGGTGGTGCTGGCACGGACTCGTTCAGTTTCAGCGAAACTGGTTCGCTCGCCGGTGCCTTGAATGGTGGAGCCGGAACTGCGGACACGTTGAGCTATCTACCTCGGTCGAGCAATGTGACCGTGAACCTGTCGACGAACTCCGCCAGCAGTATCACGGGAACGGTGACGGGTATTGAAAACATCACCGGTGGTAATGGCGACGACGCGCTGACGGGCGATGCGAACGTCAACGTCATCAGCGGCGGCAGCGGCAATGATACCATCACTGGTAACGCGGGCGCGGACGCTCTGGACGGCGGTTTCGGTACCGACCGGCTGCAGGAAACGATCGCTGGCGGTTCAACCGCGACGTTGAGCGGGTCGACCTACAGCACCAGCGTTGGACCATCGACCGACACGCACACCAGCTTTGAGTCGGCATCGATTCTCGGTGGCGCGGGCACTGACGAAGCATTGACGCTAGCGTTTGGTACCGAGACACACCTCGGAACCATCGCGACGATCGCCTTCGCGGCAGGTGGCGGCGCTGGCACGGACTCGTTGAACTTCACTGGTTCCGCGCTCTTCAGCAGCAGCACGTTCACGCACACCAATGCGACGGACGGCACCATCGCCCTGAACAGCACAGCGATCAACTTCTTCGATGTGGAAAACGGCAACGTCGGCGTGACGGCTCAGAGCTTCACGGTGAACTTCACCACTGCGACCGAGACAATTTCGGTAGCTCAGGCCGCGACGCAGAACGTGATCACGTCCAGCCAGGCGGCGGACTTCACGATCAATAATCCGCTCAACAGCCTGACGTTGAACACAGGTGATACCGGCGACGACAACCTGACCCTCAACGGATTCGGCACCGGTTTCGGTGCGGCTCTGGCGATCAATACGGGCTCGGGCAGCGACACGGTGACGCTCAATGCTCTGCCAACCGCGCTGACTTCCAGCGTGTCGATCGACGGTGGCGCCGGTACTGACTCACTGGTCGGCGGTGCGACCGCTCTGGCGATCACGATCACCGGTGCGAACAGCGGCACGATTCTGGTGGCCGGCGTGACCACGTCGTTCTCCAGCTTCGAGAACCTGACTTCAAGTTCCGCAGCGGACTCTTTCACGATCAACTCGCCCACGTCACTGGTGCTGGACGGTGGAGCTGGCAACGACACCCTGCAGGGCACGCTGATTGACGACGTTACGCTGAATGCGGCCGTTGCGAATGGCTACTCGGGAACCGAAGCCTCGACGGGCGGCTTCAGCGGGATTGACACCATCATCGCCACAGGCGGGGCTGGCGCGATCACCGGCACGAACAACGTGAGCACCTGGAACATCGGTGCGACCTCGACGTTGGTGACGGGTGGTATCACGCTGACCTTCAGCGGATTCACCACGCTCAACGGCGGCAGCGCCGCTGACACTCTGACGGTCGACTTCACATCCGCCAACGTGATCCCAAGTGGCCTGACGTATGATGGCAACGGCGGTGTCGACACTCTGAACCTGACAGCCGTCAGTACTCAATTCGCGTCTCAGACATTCAACTACACGAACGCGACTGACGGCTCGGTGGTCTTCACCACTGCCGGGAACGTCAACACGACCCTGAACTATCTGGACCTGAACCCGATCGTCAACACGGGCACTCCTCTGAACGTCACATTCAATCTGCCGGCCGGAGCTGACAACGCGACGTTGTCGAACCTCGGCGGCAGTGCACGACTGGCAGGCGGCACGTTCGAGCAGACCGATTTCACGTATCCCGCAGTCGGTGGTTCGATCACGATCAACATGGGTGCTGGAGCCGTCGCGGATACTCTGAATATTCAGGATCTGAACCTGAATGCGAACACCAGCTTGACCGTTGACGGCGGCGATGGAGCTGACGTGATCAACGTTGGTACCGGAGCGGACATCAACATTACGGGCAATCTCTCGCTGACCGCGGAAACGATTGGTGATGCAAATGACCTGATCGTCACCGGCACCACGACTCTCAATGCCGGTGCCGGAGGCGCGATCGCTCTGGACAGTGCCGCCAACAACTTCACAGGCGCCGTGACGATTACCAATACCGGTAGCGCGACGCTGGTGGATGCTAACGCTCTGGACCTCGGCAATGTGACGGCCACCGGTAACGTCGCAGTCACTGTTGGCGGGAATCTGACCGACAGCGGCCTGCTGAACATCACTGGCACGACGACCATCACCGCTGGCGGCTCGGACGTGATTCTGAACAACGCCAACAACTTTGGCGGAGCCGTTCAGATCGTGTCGGCGGGTAACGCTACACTGAACGACACGGGTGCGATCACCTTCAGTGGCACAGCGTCGGCCATCGCCACGAACCTCACCGTCACTGCGGCAGGCGCGATCACTCAACTGGCTGGCGGTTCGATCTCCGCTGGCGGCGTGACCAGTCTGACCGCCGGTGCTGCAAACAACATCACGCTGACGGAATCCGGCAACAACTTTAACACGCTGACAATTGTCAGCGGTAACGACGTTTCGATCCGCGATGGCGGGGCAATCGATCTGGGAACTTCCACCGTCAGCGGCAACTTCTCGTTGCAGGCAGCGAATACGGTTACAGATTCCGGTGTCCTGACCATTACTGGCACCACGTCGCTGACGGTTACAGTCGGCAGCACGACTCTGGACAACGCCAATAACTTCATCGGCTCGGTTACCGTGAGCGCGGCAGGCCTTGACGTGACGTTGAACGACACCGGGTCCATTGACTTCGCAGCCGTGACTGTGGCGAATCTGGTTGTGACCGCAGGTGGTCCGATTACGGACAGTGGCACCCTCACCGTGACCGGCACTGCGAACTTGAGCGCCACGCCGACTGCGGACGCTGGCAACGACATCACCCTGAATTCGGCAGCCAACAACTTCGGCGGCGACCTGACCCTGCTCGGCAACGACGTCACGATTGTCGATGTGAATGCTGTGGCGATTGCTACGGCGACTACGGGTGCAAGCCTGACGGTCAGCGCCGGCGATGCGATCTCGACAACGGGTCTGATCGACGTTTCGGGCTCATTGTCACTGACGACAACGGCAGGTGGAATCACCTCGACGGGGCAAGTGCTCGTTGACGGGGCTTCGTCGCTGATCGCGGTCGGTCAGGCCATTCTCATGGACGTGGCCACCAACGACTTCCTGGGCGTTGTTACGGTGTCCGCCAGTTCCTTGACCATTGACGACACCACAGGCCTGGCCTTCGGCGTGTTGACGGCGACGAACAACGTCGATGTTGATGCTGGTGGACTGGTTGACTTCGGCGGCGCTGCCACGATCGGTGGCACACTGAACGTGGACACGGATGTGAACGGCGGCACGCTGGGTTCGATTACGGACAGCGTCGGCCCCCTGTCTGTCACAGGTACCACTACCTTGGATGCCGGTGCCACGCCGGGTTCGATCACGCTGGACAACCCGCTGAACAACTTCGTCGGTCTAGTCGACATCGACAGTGCGTCCAATGTCTCGATTGATGATGATAATGGGATCGGCTTCTCCGGTATCGCAGCCACCGGCAACGTCGATATCGATGCTGGCGGTGTTATCAACTTCGACAACGCGACGAACGTCGGTGGCACCCTGGACGTCGACTCCAACGCGAATGGTGGAACAGGTGGAGCGATCAACGACGGCGGCGCGGCGACCTTCGCCGTGATCGGCGCGGCGACGTTCGATGCCGGAGACCAGGACCTGACGATCGACGGAAATGGCGTCGCTGCACTGGGCGCTGGTACGAACTTCGGATCGATTGCCTTCACAGGCAAGGACGTCGTGTTTATCGAAGACTCTTCGACGATCATTCTCGGCCCCAGCTCCGCGACGGGAGTGGGTGCTGACTTCGTGCTGACGTCTGCAGCTCAGATTTCGATCAACGGTACCGTCAACTCCACCAACAACGTCACTGTCACCTCCGGCACAGTAGGCGTCGGTACGATTGCCTTGAACGCGAAGATGACGGCTGGTGGAGTGGTTACGTTTACTTCGGCTCACAACATCACGATTGGCGCGGACATCGATCCTACCATCGTGACTCTGCAGGCGACCAACGACATTTCGATTGCCGCCGCAGTGCAAGCAACCACGCAGATCACGGTTTCGGCCGGTACTGACGGCTCTGGCAGCGTGAATCTGCAACTCGGTGGCAGCTTGACGATCACCGTGGCTGGTGGCGATATCAACGTCAGCTCCGGCGACGACGCGATGAATGGTGGAAACATCACTTTCACCGGCAACGTGACGTCACTCGATGACCTGACAATCACGGCCACGGGTAACGGTGTGGTGACTCAGCCCGGCGGAAAGCTGACCGCTGCCGACTTGATTATCGCCAGTGGCTCCAACGATGGGGGTACTTTTACGCTGGGCAGCGCGACGAATGATTTCGATACGATTGCTTTCAATCTGACCGGTACTGGTAATGCCTCGGTCACGGAAGCCGATGGCGTGTCGGTTAGCGGTACGTCTGAGGGTGGTGCGATCAGCATCGCTTCGACCGGGATTATCACTGTCGGCGCCGCACTTACTACGGGTGCAAACCCGGGTGGCGGAATCGCGATCTCTGGCGGTGTGACCGTCAACGGTACGGTCACTGTGGGTGCCGGTAAGATCACGCTGGCTGGTAGTACTGCGGCCACCAGCGACGTGGATATCAACAGTGCGATCACCGCGGACGGTGCGGACATCACCATCAGCGCCCCGCGTGACGTTCTGGTCGGTGCCACAGTGGCGACGACGACCAGCGGTAACATCACGATTTCCGGCGACTCCGATCTGACTGGTACGGGCGGTGTGGAAGTCGAACTCGCCGGATTGGTCGATGCTTTGGGCAACGTCACTCTGAGTGGTAGCGACGTCAACGCGACCGGGGCAATCGACGCGATTGTGATCGACTCCCACGGCGGAACCGTCCAGGTCGAAGCCGACGGAAATGTTACGATTCAGGATGGCACAGGTGCTCCTGCAACCTCGACAACCGTGATCAATGGCTTAGTGCAGCGCGGTGGCGCAGCCGACGGATCGATACTCATCCGTGCCAAGGATGATGTGATCTTCGGTGCGGACGGCGATGTCGTTCAGAATGCCGCCGCCACGACAACGACGACGATCACTGCGGATAACGGTGGAGCGGCATCGTCGGGCGGCGTCACGATGGACGCTGGTACGGTCATCAATGGCGATAACGGTACGATCACAATTACTGCTGACGACGATGTGACGCTGACGGGCTTGGCCACGGACAATGCGACAGCGGCCGCAGTGACGATCACCGTTGCGAACGGTGAAGTGATCGACGCTGGCAACACGACTACAGACATCTCCGCGGCGGCTGGTACGGTCAACATCACGGCCAAGGACGGTGTTGGCGTCGCGAATGCGATCGAGACCACGGCTGACATCCTGGCGGTGTCGACCACCAACGCGAACATCCAGATTGTTGAGACCAACGGTCTGACCGCCCTGAGTCTCAACGCGGGGACTGGCAATGTCACGCTGACTGTGGGCGGACTGGTCACCGATGCTGACGCCAGCGACGACATCGTTGGTACGACGGCCACCATCACCAGCACGTCTGGCGATTTCGGCACTAACGCCAACAAGATCGACACCAACGTCACGAACCTGAATGCATCCAGCAGCGCGGCCGGGAACATCTTTATCGATGAAACCAGTGGCCTCAGCTCGCTGAATGTCAGCACGACGGGCAATGTGACTCTGACCGCAGCCGGTTCGATTACGGATGCTGACGGTGCTCAGGACATTGCTGGTAACGTGGTTTCCGTGACGCTGAGCACTGGCGACTTCGGTGCGTCGGGCAGCAACATCAACACGGCGGCTACTAACCTGTCGGTGAATACATCGGCTGGCAACGGAACGATCTGGGCGACGGAAGCCGATGGCCTCACCGAACTGGCGTTGAACGCCGGCACCGGTAATGTGAACCTGACCGTTACAGCGAACGGGGTGGCTTCTGCCGATGGTGCCTTTGACGACGTGGTCGGTACCAACGCGACGATCGTTCTGCAAGGTGCTGGCGGTGCCTTTGGTGCTGCGGGTAACGCGATTGGAACCGCGGTCGCCAGCCTCTCGGTTTCGACCAACAACGGCGATCAGTTCATCACGGAATCCAATGGCCTGACGGCTGTGAACCTGAGTTCTGGAACGGCAGATATCTCGCTGACAGCGGCTGGTTCGATCATCGACAGCGATGGTACGGTGGATGTCTCGGGTGACGCGTTCGCAGTCACTGCCGGTGGCGCGATCACCTTGGGGACCACGGTCAACTCGACCACGGTCAGTACCACGGCTGCCGGTAGCGTGAGCCTGACGGAAACGGATGCAATCACGGTCACCACAGCGACTGTGAACAATGGCTCCTTCAGCTTGACCGCCGGTGGTGCGATCACCGCGACGGCAATCACCAGCACGACGGACAGCGACGCCAACGACATCAGCCTGACAACGACCGCGGGCAACATTCAACTCGGCAACGTGAACGCCGGAGCGACCGGTGATGCCACGATTACCGCTGCGGCGGCCATCACCGACGATGGTGATGCGGCAGCGACTGACCTCACGGCCGACGACGTTGTTCTGGTTGCCGCTGGCAGCATCGGCTCAGTGAACTTCGAAACGGCGATTGCCAATCTGGAAGGTTCCGCGACCGGTGCGGTGACCTTCGACAACACTCTGGCCGCAGGACTGACGTTCGGTGGTGCTTCGGGTTCGTTCTCCGGCTTCACGGCTGGTGGAGCGGTCACGATCACCGACGCTACCGGCACCATGACCTTCAGCGAAGCACTCAGTGCCAGCGGTCAGACGGTGCTGCTCACAGCGAACGACATGGTCAGCAACGGCGATGGCGATTCATCCAGCGTGGATATCGTCGCAGCATCGCTCGGCCTGACATCCAGCAACGGTATCGGCGATCTGGCTGACTCGATTGAGATCAACGCTACCACCCTGGCCTTTGTGAACGGTCCGAACGGTGACGTCCGCATCCGCGATATCGCCGGTGGCCTGACCGTCGGTGACGTGGGAGTGATCGCTAACTCGACCAGCAGTGGCATGGCGGAAATCGTGGCCCTCAGCCCGTTGACGGTGGCTCACCCGATCACTGCGACAACGGGCCTGATCCTGACTGCCACCGATTCGTCTGGCAGCGGCGACGACCTGACCGTCAACGCCAACGTGACCGGTTCGACGGTCACGCTCAACGGCGGCGACAACATCACCCAGGCTGCCGGTACGACCATCAACGCAACCGTGGCTGCCATCAACATCAACGCCGACGCAGGTACGGCGGATGCCAATGGCTCGGTGGTGACCATCAACGGTACGCTGCAATCCAACGCGGCTTCGACCATCACTGGCGGTTCGTCGGCAGATTCGATCTCGCTGACGTCCACTGCGGTCATCAGCACCACAGGTGGATTGACCATCAACGGCGCGGGCGGTTCGGACACGGTGACCATTAACCTGAATGGCACGCTGAACGCGACTGTTTCGGTCAACGATCTGGGATCGTCTTCCGCAGATACCGATCGCGTCATCGTGATTGGTTCGGGTACGGCTTACGACCTCAACAACAGCACGCCCAACGATGGTTCGCCTCAGACGGGCGGTGTGGTTATCAGCGGTGGCGAGACGGTTGGCTACAACCAGAACGTCGAGAGCGTTGAAGTTCGCGGCACTGCCGGTGCGGATACGTTTGACGTTGAGCCTTCGCAGACGGCTCGCATCACCATCGACGGACTGGGCGACACTGACACCCTGGACGTGGAGACATTCGGCGGGTCGTTCGGCATTGCGGGTAACACGATCGTTGTTAACGGTGGCAACCCCAACGCGTTCCTGCCGATCAGCTTCCGCAACATCGAAAACATCACCGGCAACGGCGTGGCACTGGCTCCAGGAGCTGCGACTCAGAAGTTCGACTTCATCGATTACGACGACACCGCGAACACCTTCTCGCCGACTGCGGCTGGCTTCCTGCCGGTGCAGTTCGACCGAGTGTTCAGCGTCCAGTATCCACGGACGGGCACCGGAATCGTGTCGACCTACGGCTGGCGTGCGGGCAACACTGCTGATCTCAGCACCTACCCGGTGATTTCGGACATTGACGACGGGCCATTGGCTGGAACGACGTTCTCAGATCTGCTGCGTGACGGTCATACCGCGAATAGCGCATCGACCTTCACCACTCAGATCGGCAACGGTTTCTACCAGATCACTCTGCAAGTCTTCGACGTCACGAACTTCCGCGTCCGCAACGCAGACACGGGAATCGTGCTGACCAGCGGCCGCTCGATTTCCGGCCACGGTGTGATCAGCTTCGTGACCAACGTCACGGACGGCTCGCTGGATCTGACCTTCGATCAGGTCTTCCCCGGCAACCCGGATTCCGAGCCGGACGCACAGTTCCGCATTGACGGACTGGAACTGCAACCGGCCACTTCGGCGACGTACCTCGGTTTGTCTGCCTCGACCCTGTCTGCCCAGCCGCTGGCTGCCGACGGAGTGACGGTGGACGCCTTCACGATTGCGGGAACGGCAGGTCTGGTCACGGTCTCGGCTTCGCTGGATACCAATGGCGACGGCAAGGGCGATGTCCCACTGACGGTGACCACCGCTGATACGGACTCGGTTCTTAACCTGACTCAAGTCAACGCGGGTGGTGGCTTCAGCATCCGTCGCCCGACGGCGGCCGGTACTGGCATCATCACTCTGCAACTGCCGGACGGTGGTTTCGGCGTCAGCACCGTGGAATACGCCGCAACGGCAGCCGGCCTGCTGTATGACTTCAACCTGAATAGTTCTCCGACTGAGACCGGTTACATCGGTGTTGAGCCAACAAACCTGACCGTCCCAACCTCCGGCTACGGCTGGACGACCGAACCAGGTGCTTACAACACCTCGTCGTTCCCGGTCACCACTCGCGTGGACTTCCTGCGAGACGGTGCGACCGGCAACTCGGCGAACACGTTCTCCACGCAACTCACCAACGGCACCTACACCGTCAACGTGACGATCGGATCGCCGAGCGGTGCACTGGCCAACGTCGCCGTGAAGGCTGAAGGCAACACGGCCGCGACGGGTGTCTCAACTCCAATCGGCCAGTTCGCAACTCGTCAGTTCCTGGTGACGGTGTCTGATGGCCAGCTCGATCTGGAATTCAGTTCCGGCTCGGCCACAGGTTGGGCAGTCGCCGGTATCGAAGTCCGCAACGCGGTCACCGCTGTGAACTTCACCACGGCTCTGGGCACTGTTGCTCCGGATGGAACAACGATCGATGTCATCAACGGCAACGCTCCGGCGAACACGCTGATCACGGTGAACTCGACGCTGGGCACCATCACGTCGGTGGATCAGTCGCCGCTGTACGATGGCATCCAGGTGCTGTCGACCGGCGGTGGAACGTTCAGCTTCACCCTGCAGCGTCCGGTGGTGCTCGGCACCCCGACCATCACGGCCGTGACAGTCAACGGCAACGGTCAGGCCAGCAGCACAGCAGTTGTCTCCTACGGATCCCAGACGCTGCGGTCCTTCGATTTCGGTACGGACTCCAGCCCGGTTGCCGCAGGCTTCACCGCCGTGCCGACGGGTTCGGTCTTCAGTGCGACGCTCGGCTACGGCTGGTTCGGACCGGACGGCAGCCCGTCGACCTACAATCGTGGATTGGCAACTGGCACGACCAACACCGCTCTGTTCCAGGACGGTGCGTTCATCCAGAACAAGGTCTTCCGCATTGCGGCGGCTGCAGGCAACTACGATCTGCGACTCTACTACGGTGACCAGTACTCACCAGCCGGTGGTACGATCACCGCGGAAGGCGCCGCTCCAGTTGCAGCTCCGACGCTGGGCGCTGCTTCGTTCAGCAATGTGGAAGTTCAGGACGCTGACGACGCGAACGGTGACGGCTACATCGACATCGTGTTGACGGTGAACTCGACGGCTCTGGCCCTGTTCGCCAACGGTCTGGAAGTGGCCACGAACGGTAACCTGCCAGCAGCTCAGACCTTGACCGCTGAATCGGTCGGTGACGGTGCCGCTGCGATCTCCGCTGGTGACCTGACGGCCATCGTCAGTGCGGCCATCAACCGCTACAGCGATCTGGGTCTCTCGGGATCGGCTCTCAGCCGTCTGCAGAGCATCCAGTTCAGCGTCGCTGACCTCGGTGGCGCGACCATCGGTCTCAGTGGCAACGGCGTGGTGGTCATCGACGACGATGCGGCAGGCAACGGCTGGTACGTTGATGCCACACCGGCTGATGACTCCGAGTTCTCGGGTGCTGGCAGCGAACTGCGAGCTTCCAGTGGCGCGGCGGCTGGCAAGTACGACTTGCTGACGGCCGTGATGCACGAACTCGGCCACGAGTTGGGTCTGGACGACATCAGCCCGGCGGTTGATGGCGACGACCTGATGACGGGCGTGATCGGCAGCGGTGTCCGCCGTCTGGCAGACGTCGATGCGGTGTTCGCCGCCAACCAGTTCTGGGGTGAATAACGAAGGAACTGATCGGGACTGACGAAGACTCTTATCGTCCAGGTTGAAGCAGGGTGTGGTGGATTGCTCGATCTCCCGCCCTGCGACTCTCCACGCAAGCCTGGACCAGCAATATTGAAGGCAGCGTGATTTCGGCCTTGCTGCAGCATGGCTGATTTCCGAACTCAGTAGCCCGACGCGTAAGGGGCCAGTGAGCAATTACTGGCGCGTCGGGCTACTGGTCGGGAATCTCTCTCAGTTCACGTCGCGCCGAGGATGGCTTGCTATTGGCCGTCTACCGATGAGCGTCGTAATCGCTCAACGCACCCGCTCAGATCGAATGATTCCAGCCCATACGTGGCAATGGCTGCAGCGTGCCATCAGCCGTTTTGAGCAGACACTTCTGCTCGGCGATGATTTCTCCCACATGGCTGATCCGCAGGTTTACGGGAGACTCTTTGAGCAGTCGCTGACCGTCGGCGGGTGAGACCGTGAAGAGCAGCTCAAAGTCTTCACCGTCGCTGAGAGCATGCTCCAGCGGTGAGCGCGTATCTGGCATCTGATGAGCTGCGGGGCTGATCGGAATTGCCGCCGCGTCGAGGACGGCACCGACATGACTCTCTTCCAGGATGTGGAACAGATCTCCGGCGAGTCCGTCGCTGATGTCCATCATCGAGTGCAACTCGGCAAACTCATGCAGTTGGCGGGCTTCGTGAACTCGGGGCTGAAACGAAAACTGGCGTCCGAGGATGCTGCCTCCCAGTTCGCCGGTGACCATGATCCAGTCACCAACCTGAGCACCGGAACGGAGCACGGCTCCACGCGGGTGAGGGTCACCGATCAGCGTGACATTAATCACGAGGGGGCCATCCCAACTGTTGGTGTCTCCCCCGATGATCACCGCCCCGAATTCGGCGGCGATGTCCCGCATACCTTCAAAGAGTTCAATCGCGACGTGCGGGCCGTGCCTCTTCGAGAGCCCGAGACTGACGATCGCGAATCTCGGCTGCCCGGACATCGCGGCGATGTCGCTCAGATTGACTCCCATCGCCTTCCGCCCGATTTCTCGGGGCGTGGCGGGCGGGCACTGGAAATGCACGCCTTCCAGCAGCATGTCAGCGGTAATCAGCCCTCGCCCGGATTCCGGCCAACGCACCACAGCGGCGTCGTCGCCGATGCCTCGCAGGACATTCGCATCTTGAACCAGATGCTTACGAAAATGTTCGATGAGTTCGAACTCGGGGCGAGGAGGGGGCAGCATGAACGCTCATCAACTCAATGGAGCAGGGGCGGAAGACAGCCTGATCGGATTTGGAGGAAATCAGCGTTATCCGGTAGAACAATACTGATTCCTGCCGCATCTAGAGCGAATCTTAAGGGTGGAGTAGTATGATTGATATCGGCCCGCAGTAGTCTGAATGGAGCACGTTTCTCCTTTGCCACGCGAGGGGGGCACGGAATGGCAATTCAGGCGGACGGCTAGGATGCCTCGTGAGCCCAGAGAGAGAGGAGTTTGCCCATGTCGAGTGGGTTTCTTGAATCCGAATATGCGAACGCGATCGCGCATCGGATCCTCGTCGTCGAAGACGATCCGGAGCAGGCGCTGGCGCTCCGTGACGTGCTGCAGGAACATGGCTATCAGGTCCAGATTGCCAAAGACGGCGGGCAGGCACACTCCGCGCTCACTATGAATCGGCCGGACTTCGTGCTGCTGGATTTGATCCTGGGTGGCGAAAGCGGTTTCGAGATCTGCGAGCGCATCAAGGCTCGCGATGAACGCCTGCCGGTGCTGATCCTGTCCGCGATCTCTCTGGACGACTCCAAAGATCTGGCCAAGCGAGTCGGAGCGGACGGATACATGACCAAGCCGTACGACCCGCGCGTGTTGATGTCCATGATCCAGGAGGTGGCACAGCAGGTCTGGAATCGAACTCACCTCAAGCGGAGTGCTGAGGAGGAACGACGGATCCGATTCAATTGCCGGTGCGGCAAGCGGTTCAAGATGAGTCCGGCTCATGGCGGTCGCCGGATGACGTGTCCCGACTGCGGCGAACCCTTGATTGTGCCGCATCACGTTTAAGAAACCGCCGTCTCGATTGAATGCACTCTTCACGAAGACAGATTGAGGGCCGTGTCATGCCAAAGCTCGTCATCCTTACTGGCAAGCATCAAGGTCAGCGCATGAACCTTCCCGAGCGGGAGCTCACCGCCGGTCGGGATGAGGGTTGCGAACTGAGGCTCTCTGGAACTGAAGTCAGCCGTCGGCATACCAAACTGCGGGTCGTCGGCGAGAGCGTCTACGTTTCGGATCTGGGCAGTCGCAACGGCACGCTGGTGAACGACGTCCTCATCGTCGGAGAAACCCTGCTGCAACCGGGCGACGTTCTGAGAATCGGCAGCATGGCCTTTCAGTTGGAGCAACCCAAACCGAAGCCGGCTCCCAAGCCCATCGTCAAGCCGCGTATTCCCGCGGACGGTATTGTGGACGTCAAACTCGCGACCGAAGACAGCATCGCCAGTTGGCTGACGGACGACGAGCCTGAGGGCGGCAGCGGTGATACCACAATTGCGTCGAAGGGAGCGGCGTCCTCGGACACAGCCGTCCGTCCCGTAATGCCCGGCTCCAACGCGTCGACCAAGAAGCATTTTGCGACCGTCAAGGAAGAAGCCGCAGACATCATTCGCCGTCATCGCGAGTCGCTGCAGAATCGCTGACCGACAATCAAGACGGGCGATTGGGGGCTCTGGAGCGCGCAATCGAGCGGCTGAATTCGCGCTCGCTGACGAGCAGACTTCGACAAGCGCCTTTCCGCCACTCGGCTCTTTTCAGCTCCCCGGAATTGGGCAGGCGGCAGGCCTGATGGCACGTTGTGACAAGCCCGTCATGTCTACTTAATCGCTACAAATTAGCGGCCGAGACCTCTTAGACGACATCTGTGCGGCTTGCCGACAAACGTTGAAACAGAGTGTTTCAAGAGCGAAACAGAGGCGCCAACGAAACGTGGAACTTTGACAATTAGGAAAGACGGCCCATTTGCGACGGTTGCATCGAAGTCCTAGACTGCGGACTCGGCGGGGACATTGACGCCCCCTCGGCCAGTTTGTCGAGACCACGTAACTCGACCGTTGATTCCTTCGGTGCGATCCCGCGCAGTTTGTGCCGCAACCTTTGGTTTCTGCGGATTGAACAGGCTGAGGTGGCCGAACTTGATGCTCGGACTCCACTCATGGAAAGCGAGTGTCGTCGGTGCTGCCTGCCGCACTGTTTCGCGAGTTCCGGCTTCGCGATTGGAGTTCCCCGCCAAACTGTGTCTCACGGTTCAACGGCTTAAGTCTCAGAATGGAGTTGCTTCAAATGAAGTTCCCCAAGAGTTCATCGCGTCACCTGAAACGCGGTTTGTTGGCCCTCGGCCTGGTTGCTGGAGTTGGTCTGGCTCAATGGTCGCCCAGTTTCTTTCTGAGCGCTCAAGAAGCCGCTCAGGCTCCAACTGGCTTGCGAGGCATTCTCGCCGCTCAGATTCCCGTGGGACTCATCGAAGACGATTTCGTTTCCAGCCTGGGCGAGTCCTGGGGTGACTGGAGCAAGGGGACGGCCAAGCTGGTTGCGGACCTCTACGAGAAGGAAGGTCTGGACGCCGCTGGTCAGCGCGAGATCCTGGGCTCACTGAAGGTGAAGCTCGGCACGATGGAGAAGGCCCTGGCGGACGCCAAGTACGGAGCCATCCTCGACAAGCTCGCTCAGCAACACGGTCGACTGTCGCGTCGCGTCTGGGTTGCTCAAGGAGCCCTGGACACGCTGGAGCTGAATCCTCAGACGGCGCAGGCGAATCGAGTGAAATCGGCGCAGCTCAAGGCTGCCGAAGCTGCGAAAGCTTTGGATGCCTATCTCGGCGGTATCGAGAACGGCCAATCCTGGCGCGCGTTTGCCAAAACAAGTGATGTCAGCAAGCTGGCGAGCAGCGAAGTTCCCGCGGAGGTCATCAGCACCGTCCAGGGACGTCTCACCAATCTCGACAAGCTGCAGTCGGATGACCAACGCAAGTTCGTGCAACGCACCGTGTTCGCCAATCTGCGTTCGGCTCTGGATGAATACGTCGCCGTCGTCAACGCTCCCGCCCCGACTGTGAATCAGGCGGCTCTGCGAGAGTCTCTGAAGAAGCTGGTCGAGTCTCTGGAGAAGTACGAGGAAGGCCGCTCGATCGAGGACGCCAAGGCTGCTCGTGCGACGTTTGCGGAAATTCGCAAGCAGGCGGCAGACGGCGGTGAAGTGTTGGGCGACGCACTGTCGGCCAGCTACTTCAACTACAACACGCGCGTGATTGCCTCGGAAACCTTCCTGACGAAGGTCATCGGCGAGCAGCAGAAAGAAACGGGGCCGGTGGATGACTTCGTCCTCGGAGCCAAGGTTGATGGTACTCAGTGGACGACCACCAGCGTGGGCGTTGATCTGGTGCCCAGCGCCAAGGACATCCGCTTTGCCCTGACGCTGACCGGCATTTCGCAGACCAGCACTCAGGGCGTGACCGATCAGGCGACGATCTTCACGTCGGGCTATCACCAGTTCTGGGCTCGCAAGCAGATCGCCTTCGATGGTGACCGCTTCACAACGGCTCCCGGCACGATCAACGTGCAGGCGAACAACACGACCACGGGTGCTCGTACTCGCGTGAGTGGCGTGCCGCTGCTGGGTAGTATCGCTGACAACTATGCGGTCGGCGAAGCTGGTAACCGTCGCGGAGCGTCGGAAGCGATTGCCGCCGACAAGCTGCGTAATCGCGTGCTGCCGCGCTTCGATCAGGAAGCGGACAGCAAGTTCGGCGACTACAGCAAGCAGATTGAATCTGATGTCAACGAGAAGTTGCGTGCGAATGGCCTGTTCCCATCCGCTCGCAGCTATCGCACGACGGACACCGATCTCGCGATCAGCACGCGGCTGATGGAGAACGGCGAACTCGGTGGCGACTCGACCCGCCTGACGGCCGGTTCCGCGGTTGGCGCGTCTGTCCATCTGCATGAGACGGCGATCAACAACGCTCTCGATCGTCTGGGTCTGGGTGGCAAGAGTTTGACTGAAGACGAACTCGCCGTTGAACTCGCGAATGCCGTCAAGACGCTGACCGGTAAGGTCATTAACCTGAAGAAGAAGGACAACGAGAAGCCGGACAACACCAAGTTCGTGTTCCCGGCTCAAGACGCGTTGCGGATTCGTCTGCAGGATGGCCAGGTGACGTTGATCTTCCGCATGGGACTGAAGCCGGAAGACAGCGAAGCGATCCCGACTCAGGAAATCGCCGTACCAATCGTGATTTCGATTGCGGGTAGCGATGTGAAGCTGGAAGCCGGTCAGGTCACGGTGTCACCGGTTGAAATGGTGACGAATCCGGTTGAGCAACGTGCTCGCGCCGCCGTGGTGACCACCAAGATCCAGAAGGCATTGCCCACTCGCACCGCTGACCGCTTCATCGATATCAAGCGTGGCGAAGGCGCCGCCGTCAAAGTTGCAGTGACTCAGGTCAAGGCGAACGGTGGCTGGCTGAGCATTGTGCTCGAGTAACCTGCACGCAGATTGACTTTGTCCGAAGTCTGAGAAGCCCGCGAGTGAACAACTCGCGGGCTTTTTTCGTATTTCGAGCGGCGATTGATTTGCTGGCCGCCGGACGGATTCGCCGCGGGCCGTTCCGTGGTATCCTCGACGCGTGGCTGGTGATTCAACGGCGTTGGAAGCTCGTTGAAACGGCTTGCTCAACACACGCTCGGAGCGATGGCCCCATGAGTGCGGATCAGTTTTTCGCGGAACTTCGACGGATCTATCCGGCCAAGCGGCTGCTGACGAACGCGGCTGAAGTGGCGCCGTACGAGTCCGACGGGCTCACTGCGTTTCGCGCGAAGCCTGCTGGAGTTGTGCTGCCGGAAACTCAGCAGGAAGTCATCGACACCGTCAAGCTGTGTCATCGTTACAACGTGCCGTTCATGGCTCGCGGGAGCGGTACCAGTTTGAGCGGCGGTTCGGTCCCGATTGAGGACGGACTGGTGCTGGCCTTGAACCGGATGAACAAGCTGCTGCGTTACGACGCGAAGCAACGCATCGCAGTCGTCGAACCCGGCATCATCAACTTGCGCGTTTCACAGCGAGCAGTGACTGACAAGCTATACTACGCGCCTGACCCGTCCAGCGGCCCGGTCTGCACGATCGGTGGTAACGTCGCGTTCAATTCCGGCGGTGCACACTGCCTGAAGTACGGCATGACTTCCAATCATGTGCTGGGTATCAAGGCTGTGCTGCCGGATGGTGAAGTCTGTGAGTTCGGCGGCGACAGCCTGGAAGGCTCCGGCCCGGACCTCACCGGGATGTTCATCGGTTGCGAGGGCCTGTTCGGCGTGGCTCTGGAGATCACGCTGCGTCTGCTGCCGAAGCCTGAGGTCTATCACACCGTGCAGGCTGCGTATGACTCGCTGGAGAAAGCCGGCAACGCGGTGGCGATGGTGGTGGCGTCGGGGCTATTGCCCGGCGCGATGGAGATCATGGATCGTCTGTCGATGGATGCCGCCAACGTGGCCGTGGCGGCGGGCTATCCGACCGATGCCAAGGCGATGCTGATTGTGGAACTCGAAGGCCCGGCCGAAGAGGTCGAAGCCGAGAAGCCGCGACTCGACAAGGTCATTGCCGAGTCGGGAGCGTATCTCACTCAGGTGGCTCAGACCGACGCAGATCGGCTGCGCATCTGGACCGGTCGCAAGAGTGCATTCTCGGCGGTGGGGCGTTTGAGTCCTGACTTCATCGTTCAAGACGGCGTTGTCCCGCGATCGAAACTGGGCTACGCATTGGCCGAGATTGAGAGGCTCAGCGCTGAATTCGGAGTTCGAGTCGCCAACGTCTTTCACGCTGGCGACGGCAATCTGCATCCCTTGATCATGTTCGATGGTCGCAAGGAAGGCGCCTTGCATCACGCTGAAGAGCTGGCCGGCGAGATTCTGCGGCTGTGTATCCGCCTCGGTGGTTCGATCACCGGCGAGCATGGTGTGGGGCTGGAGAAGCGGGCCTATATCACGGATCAGTTCGGCGAAAAGGACGTCGAGTTCATGCGTCGCATCCGCCGGGCGATTGATCCCGGAGAACTCGCCAATCGCGGCAAGATGCTGCCGGAGAAAGGTGCTCCCGCGCTGACGGCCAGTGGGCCTCACCCGTTGGAAACGAAGGGCATCATTTCGCGCATGTGATCGCGTTGCAGTGTCTCCCTGAATTTCTTCGCGAACGGCACGTCATCACGCAGACTGAATAACGACCCATGACAGAATCGAATTCGATCCCCTTGCCCGCCGAGCCTGAGCCCGCATCCGGAGGCGGACTGCCCTTGGCACTCGCCCAACTGGTGCGCCTGCCGAATGTCTTCACCGCGATGGCGGACATCTTTCTGGGCTTTGCGCTGACGCATGGATCGTTTGAGCCTGTGCCGCAGTTCGTGATGCTGATCGTGGCATCGGTCTGCCACTATTGGGCGGGCATGATTTTCAATGATGTGTTTGATCGGCAGATCGACCTCAAAGAGCGACCCTTGCGACCGATTCCCTCTGGCCGAGTTCCGTTGAAGCTAGCCGTTACGCTGGGACTCGCATTGAACGTGATCGGAATCGGCATCGCGGCAGCGGTGGGTATGAACTCGCTGTTCGTGGCTCTGGCATTAACGACGGCCATCTATCTGTATGACGGCCCGCTGAAGCGAACTCCGCTGGGGCCGCTGGCGATGGGCAGTTGCCGCTTCTTCAACGTCCTGCTGGGTGCCAGCGCACTGACGATCGTTGATGGCGAATCGACCTTGCTGATGCAGTCGCTGCATGTAGCTGCGGGGTTGGGAGTGTACGTCACCGGCCTGACATGGTTCGCGAAGCAGGAAGCCAAGTGGAGCAATCGCGGCCTGCTGGTCGGCGCCGCGGTGGTCATCAATCTCGGACTGGCGATTCTGCTGGCGTTTCTGGCAAACGCGCCCGCTCAGAGCGATCGCTCAATGTCGATGGTGCTGCTGGCCGTGGTGGCATTGACGGTGATTCGGCGACTTGTGACAGCGATCATTGAACCGTCGCCCGAGCACGTGCAGTTGGCCATCAAGATCATGTTGCTGTCGCTGGTCATGCTGGATGCGATGCTGGTCGTGTTCACGACGGGGCAACCGACATTGGGTGTTGCTACCGCAGCGTTGCTGGTACCAGCCTTCATTCTGGCCCGCTGGATTCCCATGACCTGATGCGCCGGTTACGCGCTTCGTGGCCAAGGCGTCTCGCCTTGGTCTGATTGGCGACGTGATTAACAACCTGAGGTTGGGATCGTCCCCCTCTTCCGGCCTGACGGCCACCTTCTCCCCCTTGCGAAGGGGGAGAAGGACTTAGCGTCCTACGCAAGGATCTCGTGAATGGGCTTGCCGTGGTCGATGTCCAGCCGCTTGCGGCCGGGGATCTCGAGGCGGCGTGAGTCCAGCCCGAGCTGCTGCATGATGGTCGCGTGGATGTCGGTGACGTAGTGCCGGTTCTCCACCGCGTGGAAACCGATCTCGTCCGTCACGCCGTGAGCAATACCACCTTTGATGCCACCGCCTGCCATCCAGACAGAGAAGCCATAGATGTGATGATCGCGGCCATCGGACCCTTGAGTGCCTGGCGTGCGACCGAATTCACTCGCGAAGACCACCAGCGTGGAGTCCAGCAACCCGCGCTGCTTCAGGTCCTTCAACAATCCGGCAATCGGTTTGTCGACGGCTTTGAAGTTGCGTTCGTGGTTGGCCTTCAAGCCGCCGTGAGCGTCCCAGACGCCGGCGCCACCAGCTCCGTGCTGCACTTGAATGAACCGCACGCCACGCTCGACAAAACGCCGACAGACCAGCATCTGCTCGCCAAACGCGCGCGTGGCCGGATCATCGAGCCCGTACATCTTGATCGTGTCGGGGGTCTCCTGATTGACGTTCATGACGTCGGGCACGGAAGCCTGCATGCGATAAGCCAGTTCGTACGCCTTGATGCGGGCATTCAGCGCCGGGTCCTGCGGGTACGCGGTGGACCTCAACTGATTCAGCTTGCCGACGAGATCGAAGCCAACGCGTTGTTCTTCGGCACTGAGATCCCGCTCCGGACGACCGAAGTCCAGCGGGTTCTTCAGGTCGACTCGCAACGGAATCGCATCGTGCGCCGGGCCGAGGTAGTGGCCATCTTTCGCGTTCCAGTATTCGCGATTGCCAATCGAGATGAACTGCGGCAGGTTGTCGTTGATGGAGCCCAGTCCGTAATGCACCCAGGCGCCGAGCGTGGGGTATTCCCCGTCGAGCATGTGACGACCGGAGTGGAACTGGGTCTGGGCGCCATGATTGTCGTCGGTTGTAAACGTGGAACGCACGATCGCGATGTCATCAATGCAACTGCCGACGTGTGGTACCCAGTCACTGAGTTCGATGCCGGCTTCTCCGTACTTCCGAAAACCGACCTGCAACGGGTAGAGCTTGTTGCGTTGCTGACCGTTGGCGTCGTTGACGACGGTGACTCGTGCCAGCTTCAGCTTCTCGGGGTTCTGGGCATCCTTGTACGGCGTTTCGCCGATGCTCTTGCCGGCGTACTTCGTCAATTCGGGTTTGGGATCGAATGACTCAACGTGTGAAACTCCACCGTTCATAAACAGCCAGATCACGCTCTTCGCTCGCGGCGTGAAATGCGGCTGACCGTCCGGCGGCACCCACGTTGGTGGAGCGTCGGCTCGCAGAACGCCGTCTTGAGCCAGCATCGCTCCGAGTGCCAGACCGGCGAAACCCAGGCCCGCGTTGCCAAAGAAGGCTCGGCGATTGAGCCCGCCAGGAGAATATGTGTGCGAATTGGAAATCGACTGCGACATGGGGATGTGCCCCTGTGGTCCGGATGAACTGGCTTGAGCAAGCTAGTCGCTGTGTCACAGCAAGGAACTGGGGTGCCACTCAACGCCGTGCAGAAACTGGGTAATGTTGTCCAAGGTGGCCCGCACTCTCCGTGTGCGGGCATGTCGGCACACGGAGAGTGCCGACCACAAGGCTGGCCACACTCCGAGGACCGAAGATCTCCAACAACCGTCAAGATGGCGACCGGCACCATCCAAGAACTTTTGCTACCAGCTTACCCAAACTCTGAACGGCGTTGGGTACCACTGGCTCTGCCAGTGCCCAATTCCTGCACTGGCGAAGCCAGTGGCACTCCTGAACTAAGCTGTGACAAAACACTAGTCGCGCAATTCGAGCGTTATATCCTGTGGCTCGCCCTCTTTGACTTCAACTGAGAGGTCCGAGCCCAGCAGGTCCATGTACTTGGCCGGGAACGGTGGTTTCGGCGGCTCCTTGTCGGGGTTGTTCTGCAGGGCGGCCATCGCGGCGGCGTAGTCGGCACCATCCACACTCGCCGCACCGGGCGCACCCGCCGCACTTTTGACGGTGACAATCACCTTGTGTTTACCGGGCAACACACCGTCGTTCGGAGCGTAGGTGGTCAGGGTAAATTCGCCGTTCGGACCGGTATCACCGCTGGCGGGACTCGGAGCTTTCTCGGGGAAGAATTGCACTTGCGCGTTCGTGACGGGAGCACCCTGATAGACCAGCTTGCCTTTGAAGGGCACGGGCGTCGGACGAGAGTTTCCACCGCAACCCGCCAGGAGCATCGCAACCGCAATCAGACTCGAGCTATACGCAAACTTCATGACGACTCCGCAAGCAACGATCGAAAGAGTGAATGACGAAAGCGGATGGCCTAGAACTCGGAGAGCACTTCAGAGTCTCGACGGTCACCGAGACGCTGGAAATTGCGATAGTCGATGTTCTGGTTGAGGAAGTGCACCGCACCATCACCCATCACCACGTGAACTCCGTTGCCGTGACGTGACTTGAACCCGCCTTCAGTCGCCCAGCCGTTCCACGAATTGCAGTTCAGCGGCGTGCCGTTGTTTCCCGGAGGCTCGCCCACGCAGGACGGATAGTTGATCGGAATCGCCGTCGAGTGGATACCGATGTGAGAGGTGTACCAGCCCAGGGTATCAATGTGGGCGCTGCAGCCCGCGACGACTTCACCCATGGCGATCGTGTTGGACAACCCGTCCGTGACGTCTTTAGGTCGAGCCGCCCAAGCCGCGCGGCCAGCAAACATGCCGGAAATATTGGCCGGATTGGCATGGTTCGAATGGGCGTCGGAGCCAGTACCGAAGGTGTTTCCGGGGAAGATCGTGCAGGAGCCCGCATTGCTGGCCGTGGCCTGCGCTCCCACTGAAGGCACGTAATTCGTAATCGCCTTGCCGGTAGAACCCAGTCCACGATGGGTATCGCTCGGGCAGTTCAGCGGAGAGATGACGTGTCTCTGCAGCGTTGGTGTGCCATCAATCTGAGCGACCACGTCCCCGTCGAAATTAAGCTGCTCGTACAGAGTAATTTTGTCGATGTACGGCAGGAGGTGCACCATCACCGTTCCCTTCCGATGGCGCCCGACCTCATACGAGTACGAACCGGCGACCCCCAGTCCATGATTGATCGGGAACATGCCGTGGGACTCCTGGTACGTGTGCAGGGCGATCCCAAGCTGTTTGAGGTTATTGCGGCACTGCGTCCTGCGGGCAGACTCCCGGGCCTGCTGAACGGCTGGCAACAACAACGCGATCAGAACGGCGATGATGGCAATCACGACGAGCAGTTCGATGAGCGTGAATCCGCGAGGCTTTTTCATCAGGGTGCGGCTCATATGGGAATCCCGGCGAAGAGGATAAAGTGTGAAGCGTTGACACAACCAATCCACGAACGAACGTTGGCTTATATGAGTAACTCCGAACCGCAGAACTCGCAACGGCGTCCGCGTTACTCGGGCAAGCATCCGCGAAATTTTCAGGAAAAGTACAAGGAGCACGCTCCAGATCGCTATCCGGATGATGTCGCCAAAGTCCTTGCCAGCGGAAAAACCCCCGCCGGAACGCACCGGTCGATCATGGTGGCCGAGGTGCTGGAAGTGCTTGCGCCGCAGCCGGGTCAGGTGGCCGTGGACTGCACGCTGGGTTACGGCGGACATGCGGAATCGCTCCTGCAGCGCCTGTTGCCGGGTGGCAAGCTGATCGGGCTGGACGTTGATCCGCTGGAACTGCCCAAAACGGAAGAGCGGCTGCGAAAACTGGGCTTTCCGGACGATGCCCTGATCGTGCGACGCATGAACTACGCGGGCATCAAGAAGATTGCCCGCGAGGTCTCGCCCGACGGAGTCGACCTGATTCTGGCGGATCTGGGGGTCTCGTCGATGCAGATTGACAACCCGCAGCGGGGCTTCAGTTTCAAGTTCGATGGCCCCCTCGATATGCGCATGAACCCGTTGCACGGAATTCCCGCATCGGCGTTGCTGTCCAAATTGACGCCCGCGGAACTGGCCAGGCTGCTGGAAGACAATGCGGATGAGGTCTATTCGCAGAGTGTCGCCAAGTTCATGCTGGCTGCTCACGCGCAAACGCCGCTGACGTCGACTCGCCAACTGCTGGAGTTGCTCAAGTCTGCCAAGTTCCCGCTCGCGTTTGGGGACACTCTGGAAGACATGATTCGGCGAGTCTTTCAAGCCTTGCGGATTGCGGTGAACGATGAGTTCGGGGCACTCGACAGTTTTCTGTACAGTCTGCCGGTGGCATTGAAACCCGGCGGGCGAGTTGCCATCCTCACGTTTCATTCCGGCGAAGATCGCCGCGTGAAGAAAGCGTTCAAAGCGGGTGCGGCAGCCGGGGTTTACTCCGAGGTTGCTGCCGAAGTCATACGACCGTCCAGGCAGGAACAGGCGGCCAATCCACGTTCTGCGTGTGCGAAACTAAGATACGCCGTGAGGGCGACGGACTGAGCGTGTGCGAGTCCGGAACTCATCACGCGGAGGAACGCGCCCGGTCGGATTCGGGGCGCTACAGGTGGTCTTGAGACGGTGTAGCTTTGCCAGGAAGGCCCGGAGGTCTCCAGGGGAATGACAGCATGGCTGGCTTAGCTCGCTTCTTCGTCGAAACCAAAATCAAGTCGGGCGCGTTCACGCTCGAAGGCGCCGAATTCCATCACATGGTCCGCGTCACGCGCCACAACACCGGCGATACCGTGCGCCTGTTTGATGGCAACGGCCACGAGGCGGATGCGGAGATTCAGGCTGTCACCCGCACGTCCGCATTGATGAAAGTGGGCAAGGTCGAAGTCATTCCGGTCAGTGCGGGCCCGCAACTGATCCTGGCGGTGCCGATTCCGAAGTTCACTCGCGCGGGCTGGCTCGTCGAAAAAGCCGTCGAGTTGAATGTTTCGAAGCTGGTGCCGCTGACAACCACACGCAGCGTGGTGGACCCGCGAGATTCCCGGATTGAAACCTTCCGCAACAGCATCATTTCGGCCTCGAAACAATGCGGTCGCGCGTACCTGATGGAAATCTCGCAGCCTGTGAAACTGGATGACCTGCTCAAGTCGAGGTTTGAGGGCCAACTGGCGGTTGTGGCTCATCCGGGAGGCATGCCGCTGTCCGAGACGCTGATCCGTTCCCTTTTGAAGGAAGCTCCGGAACATCGATCTCCGAAGGGCAAAGGTGCGGATTCCATCTTCGTGGTGATTGGTCCTGAAGGCGGCCTCACTGTGGAAGAGGTCGCTCAAGCAACGGGCGCCGGAGCCCGTCTGGTCGGATTGGGACCGCAGGTCCTGCGCGTCGAAACGGCCGCGTTGCTCGCTGCGGGCCTGTTTCAGATGGCCCGCATCGGCCAGCCGTAACCGCCGGACTGACATTCAAAGTAGCAGGCACATTCGACGTGCCGTCAAGCCGTTTACTTTTTGCTGGGACACGTGTTGTGGCCGTAAAAGCAAAGAAGCTGAATGCGCTCGGCTTTGGATGACCAATCACCGGACTCATTCAGCTCCTGAGTTTTATCAGACCGTCGCTCAAGGGTCGTAGGACGGACAATCCTGTCCGTCAAACGATGACCAACGTAGAGACGGACAAGATTGTCCGTCCTACAAGTTGTTCGACGGTACTCGCGATGTCATGACGGCTGCGTCCCTAAGCGTCGCCATCACTGATGACGACGGGATCAGGCAGTTGATCCGGCACCGAATCGACGAAGCCCTTCAGATGCACCGCGCGAGTGGCGTGCTGCAGCTTCTTCAGAGCCTTCGATTCGATCTGACGGATACGTTCGCGCGTCACTTTGAAGATGCGGCCGGTTTCTTCCAGCGTGTAGCTGTAACCGTCGCCCAGACCGTAACGCAGACGAATGATCTCGCGTTCGCGATAGGTGAGGCTCTTCAGGACGTGATTGATCTTGTCCTTGAGCATCTTATGCATCGCGGATTCAGCCGGAGCCGAATACGTGCTGTCTTCCAGGAAGTCACCGAAGCTGCTGTCTTCGCTTTCGCCGATCGGCGTATCGAGACTGACCGGGTGCTTCCAGGTCTTCATGATGCGTTCGGTCTCTTCGACGCTCAGACCGACGGCATCTGACAGTTCTTCAATCGTGGGCTCGCGACCCGTCTCCTGACGGATCTGCTCGCTCTTCGCTTTGAGCGTCGAGATGCTCTGGAACATGTGGACCGGAATACGAATCGTACGAGCATGGTCAGCGACCGCTCGCGTGATCGCCTGGCGAATCCACCATGTCGCGTACGTCGAGAACTTGTAACCGCGACGGTATTCGTACTTCTCCACACCGCGCATCAGACCGGCGTTACCTTCCTGAATCAGGTCCAGGAAACTGAGGCCACGGTTGCGGTACTTCTTGGCGATCGAAACCACCAGACGCAGGTTGCCACCCGAGAGCTTCTGCTTGGCGTCGGTCCAGGCATCGAACCGCTTCTTGATTTCCTTGCTGCGGGCGATGAACTCTTCGGGGTACTCGTGCACCATCTCGACGAGTTCCGTGAGTTCCTTCTGCAGAATCTCGAGGTCCTGCAGAGCGTTGGCACTGCGACGACGCTTGAGCTGCGAGATCTGCTTGAGCAGCACTTCCATCCGCTCGGCGATCTGATGCATACGCTTCATGACCGGCTGCAGACGCTGCGTACGGATGCTGCATTCTTCCGACAGGCAGCACATGCGGCGGCGACGCAGCTTCATGCGGCGCCAGACTTCCGCTTTGACGTCATCCGGGGTCTGCGGGTTGTTGCGAATGGCCCAGTCGGCGTCTTCCTGATCGAGCATCACGTGCATCGTCGGCAAATTGACGGGGATGCGTGCTTCGATCTGTTCCTTCTTGGCGTTTTCGGTGTCTGAAGTTCGCAGCGTACGCTCGAACGGCAGTTCCTTCGCGACGACCTTATCGAGGGTCTCCACGGCGATGTGGAGCGCGAAACCGGACTCCATTGTCGTGCGTCGGAATCGCTTGCGAGTGATTTCGATCGTCTTGGCCAGGAAGATTTCCTTGGCGCGAGTCAGCAGCGGGATATTGCCCATCTGGCTGAGGTACATGCGAATCGGATCGCGCGACGACAGCGAGGACTCAGGCCCCAGCAGCGGCTTCAGAACCGAGTTCAGTTCTTCCTGCTGCTTCTTGGGATCCACGGGCTTTTCTGGTTCCGGGTCTTCTTCCGGAACGTCTGGATCTTGGCGCAAACCAATTCCCAACTCGTCAAGATTCATGATCAAATCGTCGACCATGCGCGGATCGCCGCCTTCGTCGGGCAGGTATTCATCGACCTGTTGATAGGTCATGAAACCACGCTTGCGAGAGGCATCGATCATCTTGGTGAGCGTCTCATCGAATCGGTACACGGCTTCACCCTTTCCTTCAAAACTTTGTACTACGCACATCCCTGCGCGGTGATTCGCGGCAGTGGATACTGTCATTCGGGGATCAAACTTTGTTACGTCGATTGTTCGCTTTCACGCGGCATTCGCAACCGAACATTTGCCGCATTTTTCAGCCAACACACACAAGTTCTTCATGAGTGACTCTAAACAGCACCGCCTTCGCAGAACGTCTTTGATGGATTTCTTCCTCGACCTGTCCAACCCGCATGGCTCATCGGGTCCAGCCCGTGAAATGGCGATTGGCGAGAAGATCAGACACTTCTCGACGCAATCTCGCTCACATGTTTGGCCTGTTGTGGGTGGTTGGCGGCTTGAGCAGCAAATGCGGCCCAGGCAAGGAAGGCTCTCATCTGTAACGATCCGTGTTC
The DNA here is from genome assembly GCA_021732995.1 of Planctomycetaceae bacterium. Taxonomy (GTDB): domain Bacteria; phylum Planctomycetota; class Planctomycetia; order Planctomycetales; family Planctomycetaceae; genus AM-0621. Next base: position 93,074 of record JAKFWA010000017.1, read on the forward strand.
TTCCGAGAGATGGAGGAAATCTCAACGCGCGGCGTGAGCCAACAGTCGGGCTTCGATTGAAGCGTCTCGTCCTAAGGTGGTGAATCACCTGTAGTTGGAACGAAGGTAGTGACCTGTCTGGCTGCCTCTGAAGAACACGATGCTACCACAGGTCCCCCGACCGTCTACGCACAATTTCCCGACGAATTCGCAAAAAAGGGCAATTCGCCGTTTACAGCCCGGAAGCCGATCCGTTCGAGCACTCAAAAACGGACGCGGGAACATCAGCGTCAGGCCGGTTCAATCTTTATCGCGAGTCCGTCGCAACAGCAGCGGATGACACCAGTCGGCAAAGTCTTTCACCGTTCCCAAGTCGGACGAATGCGTGCGAAGCGTCAATTTTGACTTTCCAGAGAGGTCAATTAGGGGTGTCTTCAGGGCTGTTTCCGTGCCCCGCAGAGTTCCGCTCCGCCACATCGACTGATCATCGACCAGAACTTCAAATTCGACGGCTCCGGATTTCGAAGCCGCGTCATCGACGCCCACGCGCGCTTGAAATGCCGAATACTCACGCTGCAGGTCCCACGACAGCGTAGAATCCGCCATCACTCCAAACCCGGCTCCGTAGGGAACTCCCGCAACTCGCAACGGGCCGCCCAGCACATTCATATTCGTCTGCGGATCGCGACGCACCGACAGAAACGGTTTCGCTTCCGCCAGCGCTGGCTTCAGATCACTCAAGCTGACCTGCACATCGCTCACGAACAGCAGGTGGCGAATAATCGCCACGGGCAACTCAGCAGATAATCCCGACAGCGACCGCGCCACTAGTCGCTCACCTTGCATGGCGAGTTCGTTCAGATGCAGCACAGATCCATCCTGCAGCACGAGCAACGCACCCGATGTTGGCCGCTTCGGGACTGAAATCAATTCCGGGTCCATCGCAATCGACTGCACGGAACTCAGTCCCGTAACCACTTCACCCAGCGACGTCTGCATCCGGAATTTCACATCGCTCAGTCCCTTCAGTTCGCCTTCGATGCGATCCCCGTTACGCAGGATCAATTGATCCGAGCCCTGAGTTCTCGAACGCAGCCGCTGCAGCTCGATGCCCACCTTGAAGGGATCAGCCGGCTGTGACAACGTCGCGCCGTAGCAGACTTCCAGCGGCACCTGAATGGGGCGGAGGGCCGAAAAATGTTTCCATTGAGCGACCAGGTGATCGTCATCGATCACGGTGGGCGTCGCCCGGATCTGCTCGCCGGTCGCCAGCAGAATCAGCGGACCACCGGCCAGCGGCGGCGCAGTGACTTTCTCGGCGTCGACGGCGCTCAGACTCATCACGGTCGTCGTCGGGTACGTCTTCGCCGTCGCGGGATCGTCACCAATCACCAATGACTTCAGGTTGCCAGACAGCAGACGTCCTTGCGTTGTTGTTCCGTCAGCTTTCTCAAGCCGCACAACATATTGAGCGTGAACCCGGCTCACGCTGGCCCACAGGCAGAGCACTGCGATCAGAGCTGCTCGCAACCCACGACCAGTTAGAGAACACATCAACATGCGGTTCATCGCTGAAAGATCGGCAGGTGGTTGTTGGGTAACTGCAGCACAATCAACGCCATCGCCGTCGCATAGGCGTCCGAGAACGTTGCGTCGGTCCAACTGCCGTCGGGCATCTGGTCGCGAACCAACTGGTCCCGCACGGCAGGATACCAGCGTTCCCAGTGGTCACCGCCAGCCTGATACATGGCCTGCACCGCATAATACTGACCATAGAAATAGTGCGGGTCGATCAGAAAGCCGCGCGGCTGATGCTGCTGCAGGTAGGACAACGCCCGAGTGACCTCGGGCCCGTCATACACTCCGGACGTGTAGAGCGCCGCGAGTCCCGCCGCCGACCGGGCGAACTGGCTCTCGCTCTTCGTGCGCCTCTGATACTTGAACCCGCCATCGTCGTTCTGGCACGCCTTCACGTAGTCGATGCAACGATCGACGGTCTCTTTCGGCACGTACAGCCCGCAGTTGCGAGCCGACCGCAGAGCCATCACCTGACAGACCGTCGCCGAGATATCCGCTTCCGACGGCTTCGGATCGTAACGCCAGCCGCCCTCATCATTCTGACTGGCGATGATCAGCCGGACGGCCTTCTCCAGCTTGTCGCGCACATCGGTGCGAGGCGTCATGCCGTACGCTTCCGACAGGAACATCGTCGCGAATCCGTGCTCGTACATCGGACCGTGCGACTGACTGGTCTGCAGGTTGATGAACCCGCTGGGCTTGGCGGCCGCGAGTGCATAGTCCACACACCGCTGCACTGAATCTCCATACGGTCCCCGTCGCGGCGTGCTGCCGGACGACAGGAACGCGACCCCCGCCAGCGACACCACGCCGACATTGCGTCCGTAGTTACCTCGACCGCCGCCGAAGCTGCCGTCTTCATCCTGCCGCGCCGCCAGATACTTCAAGCCACGATCGATCGATCGTTGAGTCTCCGCACTGATCAGCCGCATGCCGCTGGTTTCAACGCGATCCGGAACTCGGGGATCGGCACACGCGGGCCGCACCGCACCCACACTGGCACACAACCAGGCGGCGCAGGCCACACACACAGTCCAGATGCTCAAGGGACGTCGCATACAACGATCTTATCACCTGAGTTCGAGCTACGCACCGGCGTCGGCAATCACGACCACAACATCAAGTCATTGGTAGGGTGGGACCAGCGCAGCGCCGGCCCACCATCACCTACCCTTTGGTGGGCCGGCGCTGCGCTGGTCCCACCCTACAACTTGCCGGTCACAGGCGGAGCCTCGCTAAATCGTGATCCACCGATCGCGCGAAGCCACGACCCAGCGATCCACCAGCTCACCCTTCGAGACAACAAAAATCTCACGATGCAGGGCGCATGTGGGACAGATATGTCGCGGCACCGCGAACAGTTCATCGCCCGGCAGGTAGTCGTTCGCGTTCGCCGTCTGCAGCACCAGATGTTCTTCGTTCTGCAGCACCTGTGTGGCGTCCGGCAGATCGGGGAACGTGACGCGGCTGCCGACCGGCGGGTCCGACGCGACGGCCTTGTAACCCAGATCCAGCGTGATGCGGTCATCGGTCGGGCGACTGACAACGCGCGTCAGCATCAGCGTAGCCGGCGGAAACACCAGATCGGGGAATTTTTCACTGTAGCCCGCGTCGTTGAAGACGCAGGTACCGGGACTGAGTTCAATCGTCGGGTCGGACTTCTCGGCATAGATCGGGAACGAAGCCGTGCCGCCACACAACAGCCGAGGCACAGAGAGCCCTGCCGCAACCAGCTCATCGCGGAATGCTGCGACGCGGTTGAATTCCGCGTTCACCGCCATTCGCCGCTCATCGCGCGACGCCTGATGCTGATGCCCGTCGTACACATGAAACCCGGCCGGGATCAGCCCGGCAGTCTTCGAGATCAGTCGATACAGCTCAGCCGCTTTCTCACCAACAACCAGTCCGGTGCGATGCTGCCCCGTATCGACGTCCAGCAGCACGCCGATGCGTTTCCCGGCAGCCACCATCGCCGCACCGAGTTCCGCCACCGGCTTCGGATGATCGGCGGTCACGTTGAGCGACACTTCCGGAAACCGCGTCAGAAACTTTGCGGCCCGGGCGATGTTGGCTCCGACCATGTTGTACGCCAGCACGATGTCGCGCACGCCGCAGTCGGCCAGCATCTCGGCTTCCGCAAACGTCGCACACTTATGCTTCGTGATGCCGCGAGCGAATTCCAGATGAATGATCTCGCGCGTCTTGTGAGTCTTGCAGTGCGGCCGCAGGCGACTCGGGTTGCCCGCGATCGCCAGCATGCGGTCGAGATTCTCTTCGACCAGATCGCGGTACAGAATCAAAGCCGGCGTCACAATCTCGCTGGTGTCAGCGATCCGATATCGAGCATCCATTCGTCGCGGTTCCTCTCGCGGTTGAATCCCGAAGCTGCCGCGTTCGAGCACTTGATTGCAACAGCAAGCCACGCGACGCAGTTATGTTGAACCGCCAACGCCGGAGCCGCAACTCTCACCGCAATTCGAGCGATCTTGCGACTTCAAAAGACGAGCGGGGATGCCAATCCCCCGAGGTCTTTGACCTGCCATCTACGCTTCAGAGTGAACCCGGAAACTCGGGGGATTGACATCCCCCGCTCGCCAAGTTTTGTAGGGCGGACAAGCCGCGACAGCAGGCCTCTCGAACGAACCCGCGTACGGTGTTGGAGTTCGGCCACAACAGAGTTTCATCCCACAGCAAGACTCTCAGCTACGACTGCAGTTGAGTTCCACATTTGCGGCAGAACTTCGGACTGGCGCCTTTGCCGAGGTATCCGTCGCAGGCAGGGCAGCGCCAATTCACGAACGAGAAGAGGACCACGCCCACAACCAGACCAAAGGCCACCGTGTCCACGAATTCGCGCGGCATTCCGGCAATGCCGCCGCCCGCCGCTGATACCGACAAACAGATTCCAACGACTGCAATGATCACGCAAGTCCGGCGTCTGCTGCGGCGTTTTTTGAACTCCTCAATAACCCTTGGGTCGGCTCTTTGAATCACTGTCCGTCAGCCTCGACGACATGTTCTGTTTACGCCCGAGTACGATGCTATACAGCGACCTTGGAATGGAGAATCTCAACCTTTCAGGATGACTTGATCGGCCGGGAACGCACTGCCGCTACCGGTCGTTGTTGTTGTGGCCGGTCTCCGATCGAGCCACAAGCCGGGACCGTAGGTCTCCCGAACGAGCCTATGTATGGCACTGGAGACCTCCGGTCGCCGGTGACGGCTCGGTCTGGAGGTCGGCCACAACTGAGAATGTGCTGGACACCTCGGATCGCCAATGCCGGTAAGGAGCGATCTCTCTTGCCCCCGACTCCAGTCGAACTCGCACGGTCACTATTGCCAGTATCACGCGTTGCGAAGGCCCAAACGTCCCACCAGGTGGCCAGCGGAATACTACACTGCGATCATCAGAATCGCAAACGTAAAATTGCTTATTGCAATTCAATAATAATTCCAGAAATCCCTCAAACACCGTTGGCTGGCCACGACGTACGCGGCCAGCCCGGCGACGGCCCGAATGATCGGCCTGGCAAGACCTTACGCTCGCCAAGGACGGGTACGACGGATCCCCTGACGGATGTCGTCGCCGCAAGTTCTTGCCTCACAAGGCCGAGGACCAATAGGACGCTTAGGACTCTTGATCTTTCTTGGAGAACAAGTGGAGGATAATAAAGAGCATGTGCATTGCGCAGCGTGTGACTGAAACTTTTGGAGTAGCGCCGATCCGTCAGAAGCGTCCTAAGCGACAGAATTTGCGAGGGTCAAAGTTTCATTTGAGCTGATACTCACTCGGATTTGCCCGGCGATTATTGATACTGTTTGTTTAACGATTTTCAAAGAATTGATACTCTACCGCCTTGGCGCGGGACGTTGAGGTTTGCATACTACTCCGCATGCGGGGGCCAGGTGTTTGAGGTGACTCCACTGGCGGTTCAGACTTGAACCACTGTACCCGCGATCGAACTGACGAGTTCGGGGATAACACGGAACCCGGAGATCAACTGCGTCTCGCTGGTTGTCGTCTTTCGCTCCGCGAAGGAACGCGCCCATTCGCGAAGAGGCTATGATTTTTGCCGGCACAACGTGAGGCACGTTTCTAACGTGCCTGAAATGAAGCACGATGAAATCGTGCTCTAAAAAGATCACAACTCGGAGCGAGTGGCGACAATGCTTGAGCCGCAGCGGGGGTACCCTACGGATCACAGCAAATAACTGCGCTCGGCTCGCGCATGAACCTCGTCGCTCCCATCGCCTCATGTGCGGCATGGGTATCTACACAACTCGGATGTCAGGCATTTGCGGGAGAGTTTCGTGAATGACATCAAAACCCCAACGGGGTTTTGCTCTCCAGCCCAAGGTCGCTGCGCAGCGGCGCACCCTGGGTCAAGAAGCTTCATCGAGAACGAACTCTGAAGTGTCCTACCTCTTGTAACGCACATAACAAAAGAGCTGCAGCACGGAGTCGCCCTGAGTAGAACCGTTCTAGGGTTCGCTTGCCGGCCTGGGCGACTCGCCCCCACGTTTGCGATTCCGTGTCGCGATCAATTCGGCTGCGGGACTTCGTCGCAGATCACATTGAAACTGGCCAGGGTGTTTGGACCGAAGGTAGTGCTGATGGCCACGTCGACGGCGTCTCGTCCGCGGGCAATGAGGACTCGGCCGATTCGTGACGTGTTGTTGCGCGGATCGAAGACGTACCACTGGCCGCCGAGAAAGGCTTCAAACCAGCCGGCGAAATCCATCAGTCCGTAAGGGGGCGGCATGCCGACATCCCCGAGATATCCGGTGCAATACCGGGCCGGGATATTCAGGCAGCGGCAAAATGCAATCGCCAGATGGGCGTAGTCGCGGCAAACACCGATTCGTTCGTTGAAGGCTCCCACCGCCGTCCGAGTAGGCCGGGCCTGAGTGTAATCGAACTTGATATGGTGATGCACAAAATCGCAAATTGCCTGCACTCGGGGCCAGCCCAGCGGAGTATTACTGAATTGTTTCCACGCGAAATCGGACAAAAGGTCGGTCTCGCAATAACGACTCCCCAGCAGATAGATCAGAGTGTCCTCGGGCAGTTCCCAGACGGGATGCTGGCGTGCCGTGAGGGCCACCGGCTCCGCGATTCCGGTTGAGCGGATGACGGCTGAGGTACTGATTCTGGTTCGGCCTGCCGGCGCTTCGATGCGGCTGCACCAGTTCCCGAATCCATCCCGGTAGGGCGTGATCATCACCGGCGGGCTGGTGACAAGATGATCCGGCTTCACGATTTCGTAGGCGTGGCTGTAGTGGATGTTGAGCATCAGCAACATCGGCGTGGGTTGAGGACAGTCGTAGATCAGTTCATAGCCCACTTTGATATAGATGGTATCACTCGCCTTTACTGAGATTGAGACACGAGAAAGACGCCCCTCGGCAGTTGAGCCGCGATGCAATTTCTCCCGGTAACAGAATTTACCGGATCCCCATCGTACTATAATGACGGACATCTGACGCTGGCCGGTGGTGTCATTAATCCGGAAGTTGAGGTAAATACGTGCCGTTGCGACTGCCCGCACACACCGAAACAAAGCGCCGGATGAGATCCAGATTGAACAGCCCCACGCCCCGTTCAGGATGCCACTGGACACCGACATAAAACGGTCGATCCGGGTCGTCGATGACTTCAATTACGCCATCGGGCGAGGTCGCGGTCACCCGCAAGCGGCCCGCGTTCTCAACCGCTTGATGATGTGAAGAGACCACTGTCGCACCGCAAAGATCTGCGTTTGAAAGCGGTTTACCGCTCGGGAAAGTTAACAGAGCCGATTCCGTTATTCTGACCACGACACCGTGCTGATGATTGTTCTGATGCTCCTCGACCGCGTTCGCCAGCGAGTCAGGCAGATGCTGATTGAGTCGCCCGCCCGCGTGCAGTGCCATCATCTGCATGCCCAGGCACACGCCCAGTACGGGACGCTGCGGCTTTCTGGACAGCGCGTCGAGCAACGCCAGTTCGAATGCCTGTCGTCGCGGTTCGATGCATCGCGATTGCGGGTGTGCGGGATCACCAAACGCTTCGGTTCGAGCGTCGTCGCCACCTGTCAGCATCAACCCATCGCAGAGTTCCACGTACGCTGCAGCCAGCTCAACTTCCTGCGGCAACAGCAAAGGCAGGCCTCCAGCTTCAGCAACTGCCGCGCTGTAAGCCACATTGCTCTCATACCGACCGCTCGCAATGTCGTTGTCAATATTATCAACAGTGATACCAATTAAAGGGCGTTTCATGTGCGTCATTGTAGCCGCATGGACCTGATTTCACCGCCGTTCCATTGGCCGATTCACTCAATGTTTCGAGACCGTTCAGCAGTGCGGTGTCGACTTTTGAGGGCGTGCAGCGTACGACTCTGGACATTCTCCAGGTTCCTTCGCGGAGGCCAGACATATGAATCGCAGCGGCTGTCGCAAAGATGAGCATCCGCGGCTAAACAGGCGGGAACTTCTGCGAGTCGGCGGATTGAGTCTCTTCGGTACGGGACTGGCTGATCTGCTGCGATTGGAAGCTCAGGCAACCTCGGATACTCCGCGACGCGCGAAGTCGGTGATATTCATCTTTCAATCCGGAGGACCCTCCGCTCAGGAAACGGTGGATCCAAAACCGCTGGCACCAGATGGCATTCGTGGCGAGTACGGGGTCACTCAAACCAAGCTGCCGGGCGTGCTGTTCTGCGAATATCTGCCGAAGCTGGCGGCGCGGGCGGAGCGCTTCTCCATCGTGCGGACGATGCATCATCTGGCGGAGCGTCAGTTTCGCAACGAGCACAGCAGTTGCACGTACCTGCTCCAGACCGGCACCACCGAGATGCCGCCGGGTGATACCAACGCGTCGATCGTGGCGACTCGACCCGGCCGTTTTGAGTGGCCGTCGATTGGTGCTCAGGTCGCCTATGCGGCTCCAGTCGCGGGCGGCCTGCCGGCGATGATTGAGATTCCGCGCTCGAACCTCATGAACTACCCCGGTCGCGGAGCCGGCTTGCTGGGACCGAAATTTGAACGCTGGGGCGTTGACCTGGCTCCGCAATGCAAAGCTCCGGATGCCGCCGGTTCGTGCCCGAACTGCTTCAGCCACGATGACCCGAACGATCCAGAGCGCAAGGCGGGGCCCGGCCCAAAAGCGTGGTGGAACAATTCAAGCTGCCGCAAACCGGATTTCCATTTGCCCAACCTGGGAGGTGGGGCCTCGATCGCGCAGGTTGAGAACCGCATGTTGCTGTTACATCAGATGGATGTGTTGAAGGCTCAAGCGGACGACGCTTATCGAACCGGCCGCATCGGCGCCTGGGATGCTTACCGTCAGCAGGCGCTGCAGGTCCTGCTGGCGACTCGACCCGGTCAACAGAACCCGTTTGATCTGTCGCAGGAAAGCGACCGCACGCGAGACCTCTACGGTCGCGAAGAGTGGGGCCAGGCGTTTCTCGTCGCACGTCGACTGGTCGAAGCCGGCGTGCGGATGGTGCAGATCAATCTGCGCGGCTGGGACACTCATCAGAACGCCTTCCGCGATTTGAAAGGCAAGTTGCTGCCGTCGATCGACCATTGCATGAGCGGCTTGCTGGATGACCTGGCGGATCGCGGCCTGCTGGACGAGACGCTGGTCGTGATGTGCGGAGAAATGGGCCGTACGCCCAAGATCTCACCGATCGCCGCTGGTGGTAAGAATGCCAGCGGCGAAGTCTTCACTCCGGGACGTCATCATTGGGGCGACGTGTTCCCGTGCTTCTTCGCCGGTGGCGGCGTTCGTCCCGGTCAAATCATCGGCCAGACCGACGCTCACGGCGGCCTGCCTGTTTCCGACGCATTCACTCCGTCGGACCTCGCCGCGACGATCCTGCAGCAGTTGGGAGTTGATCCGCATACCGAGTTCCGCGACTCGAATGGTCGCCCTTATCGCCTGTTCCTCGGCGAACCGATCCGGCCACTAGTGGGATAATGCCCTTCGCGAACGGCACGTTGGCAGAGCACAGCATCCACTAGCCAGCAGCCTGTATTTCTCGAACTTCCTGTTGATGTCGGCGACATTTTCTTGAAGGGCGATCGTGGCTAGATTCACTAGCGATAATAGCTAAAATCGCTCGCGAAACTACCAACCTTGGAGTGCAAAGCGTGCCAAAATCGAATGACTCAAAATTTCTTAAGTTTATAGTCTGCCATCCCATTTGGGCGTTTTTAATAGCGTCCGTAATCATTGTGATACTCACTGGCATCTACGGACGGGTTGTTTACTTGAATTTCTGTAAATGGGGTGATCGCGGCACCTTTGGCGACATGTTTGGAGCGTTGAACGCTGTCTTTTCTGGGCTTGCTTTCGTCGGAGTCGTCATCGCTCTCTTGTATCAACATGCCGAATTGACTCGTGTGGAAGAAACGCAAGATGAGGACCGTCAGCAAGCGGCAAAGGCTATTCATGCTCAGTCGATGATGTTGGTAACTCAGATTCTGCAGGCTGAGAATGTCAGACAGGCAAGGCAGCATGTATTTAGAGTGCTCAAGGGAAAGGTATTCGATGATTGGGCGTCCGATACGGAAGACACTGATCAAGCCGAAATCGTTTGCCACACTTTTGACTCCGTCGCCGCAATGTGCCGATGCGACTTGTTGCCTTGGGATTTCGTGACGAAGAATCGCTCTCATTCCATATGTGGATCATGGAATATCCTAGAGCCCTTAGTAAAAAAATATCGGACAGAACGAGAAAGTCCCGAGCTTTGGAGCGACTTCGAGAGGCTTGCAAAAGAGGCACGCAAGTCTAACTGATGGGGCACTCGGGTATAATTAATTCTGCCAAAACGTGAATAGCGACCAGGATGCCAGTGTTGTCACCTCACTGGATTGTAATGGGATTGTCGGACTCATGCTCGCAATGCATACGGCAGTTTCGTGTTCTGAGTATGCGAGACTTCAGATTCGTCATCGCATGCCAGGTTAATGACGAGTGATCCGTGTCGCGATGGGCCTCGAGCACTTGGATGTTGTCGCCGAAGAAATCGGGATTTGAACTCGTCAACGCCGGGCGGGGGCAACAAACTGCGCGGGGTTTCAACGCATCACGTCAGGATGGACTCATGCAGAGCGAAGATGAAGTAGCGGCGTTCGTGCAGGCATTCATGGCTGAGCTTCGTCTGCATCCGTGTGGTCCGAATTCAGCGTTTGGAGACATCAAGGGTCATCCCGTGACGATGACCGTGCTCAGCGGTGACCCATTTGCGTTGCTGTTCGCATTCAGGATCGTGCAGCCGGAGTCAGGGCAGTTCGAGCCGCCCGTCCTGATCCGTGAGCTGATGGCCGAGGGGGACGCCAAGGTCTCGATTGAGGACGGACTCGCGTGGCTATCCCTCTATCGCTTGAACGGCGTTTCGCGCGAGATGGTGCAAGGCGTCGTCGAAACGTTTGCCGACGGTCTGACCGCCGCACAGTTGGCTCTACCGCCGGGATGTGCCACTGCAGGCTGTGAGAGAGTGGCTCAGCCGGTGCACATCGAAGGGCGTACCAGTCGGCTTTGTCCGGCCTGCCTGGAACGTCTCTTCGCCGAACGCGAACGAGAAGAACGCGAGCTCAACCGCATGAGCCTCAAGCATGTGTTTGGCCTGCCGCTGGTGGTTCTGCTGGCGGCCAGTGGCTGGGCGGTGTTCTGGATGGTGGTTGACCTGGTGCTGCTCTGGTTCAAAGTGCAGGTCATCGTTTTGGACAAGTTCACCGTGCTGGTGTTCCTCGCCATTCTGGGACTGTTCGGCTACTGCCTGGGCGTCCCGCTGGGAAGTTTTCTGCGGCGGTCTGGCCTGGTGAACAAGTTCCCGAAGTTTATGAGCACCGCCGCCATGCTGATGGTCGCGGTGGTCGGTGAGTTCTTCTACGTCAACATCTACATATTCCGCACTGCGGGAGTGCTGGATGTTGGCTTCGCGCTCGAGTGGTTGCCGCAATTGTGGATTCGGGAATATCCCCGCTGGTGGCTGGCTGGAAAGCTGGTCGCTATCGCTGCCATCGCCGCGGGAATGCTCACCACGATCGAGCGGAAGCGAGCCGCCGTGCGCGTGTGACGCGCTTCGCAGAAAACAACTGCGAGTCAGGCTGGCGTTCTAAGAGGCTGACAAACAACTGCAAGAGCAGGCAGGAGTGGCATCTTTGAGTTCTTTGTCAGCGTTCTAAGTCGCAGGCACATTCCATGTGCCGTTCGCAGAGTTCGGCAGGCTGGTTTTCAGGCTACGGCACTCGGAGAGTGCCTGCTCCGAATCAGAGCGGACCGCGCAATTCATCCCCGGAATCCGTATTACGACGCGGCACTCGTGGCGAGTTCCAGAACCAGAATCGTCACACATGCGATCAAGCTGCCCCAGGCGAGTCTCGGGCTGATGGGCTGAGCGTTCGGGCCGAGTCCGAAGTGTGTCCCCAAGCCGTTCCATAAGGTGAACCCAGCGACGGTGCAGATCGCTCCGAAGGTCCATAAGTGCCACGGAGCGGAACCGTTTCTCAGCATCTCGTGGCAGTCGCCGACATGATCGATCGAGCCGACGCCGATATAGAGTCCATTGGCGATCAGGCAGAACCCGGCGAAGAATCGCAGCAGGAACGTAGTGCTGAGCCGCATCTGGCAAGCAATCAACCAGGACAGAGTGGGCAACGCCACGCCGACCACCGGCCCAGCCCAGACGACAATCAGGGGATGAACATTCTCCGTGACATCCGTGCGAGAAATTGCCATCGGGTGCAGAACCACTCGCTCCACTCGAGCGCCGGTCAGCCAGGCACCGACAATGTGGCCCAGCTCATGCACGGCCTGCATCCCGAGCCAGCATCCCAGCAGCGTGGAGATGATCAGCACAGCGCGGCGAGCGGCCATCTCATGCCCCAAATGCAACAGCCACGAACGAGAGCGTCAACGGACGCTGCCATTCGTGGCTGTCAGGATTACTTCGTTATCGCGGCAGGCAGTGGTTAGCGCGACGCACGAGTATTGAAGGATGACTTCGGAGTCGTCTCTTCTGGAGACGGGTTCTTCTTGGCCGCTTCGGCCTTGTCGACCGCTCGCTGCTTGCCAGCGGCGACGAGTTCCTGAGCCGCCATGATTTCGCGAGTCGTGAATTGTGGTGGCTGAGGTCCTCCGCCCAGACGCTTCTGCTTCATCGCCGCCAGTTCGCCCCAGCTCATGCCATTCGACAGGTGCCAGGCTGCGGCCTGAGCGACGTTCTCGGAAGCCTTGCCTTCAGACACGAAACCCAGAACTTCTTTCAGCGTCGGATCCTTCGAGAAGGACTCGACGGGGGTCACGCGGTATTCCATGCGGGAGATGGGTTCGGCCTTACCGTATTCGAGGCAGACCGATCGGACAGGCAGACGCACGATGCGTTCAGCGGGAATCGAGAAGAAACCGCCGCCGCCCATACCGCCGCCGCCCAGGCCGCCACCACCGAGTCCACCGCCACCCATCGCGCCGCCACCGGCTCCACCACCCGTGGCCTGACCACCACCGCCGCCACCCATTCCACCAC
>JAKFWA010000049.1:0-37396 GCA_021732995.1 Planctomycetaceae bacterium
GGTGGTGGTCAACAACGACCGCGCACCCTGCAGGCACTGGCTGAGCGCGAGGACGTGATTGCGGAACTCAAGCTCACTGATGAGCAAGTGGAGAAAATCAAGTTCGCTGGCGGTGTGATGTCCGGCACGATGTCGAGACTTCGCGGCGTTCCGGAGGCTGAGCGTAGCGCCTTCCGGCAAAAGGCCGTTGCGGATTCGGAAGCATCCGTCAAAGACGCGATGCAGTCCGATCAGTACTCGCGGTTGATGCAGTTGTACTGGCGCGACCTGGGCTCAGCCGCTCTGGAACGCGAAGATGCGGCTGCTGCGGTCAGCCTGACCGACGAGCAAAAGACGAAGCTGCGCGAAGTTTTGGACGAACGTCGGAAGGAGATGGGCGGTATGCGTGATGCTCCGCCGGACGAGGTCGCGAAAAAGCGAAAGGAATGGGACGACAAGATCATTGCAGTTCTGACCGAAGAGCAGGCGAAGAAGTGGGAAGAAGCTCTCGGTGCACCTTTGCCTGAAACCAAGAAGGCGGACAAATAAGACTTCCGCACGCCGGTCTCGCTCAACGAAACTGACGGTGGTTGCGGCAGCGTGTGGGCTGCATCCAGACGTGAAGTGCCCTATCAGGGACGTTGTTTTCTTCGAGGCGTAATATGTCGACGTTGTATGATCTCCGCAGAGTCGTTTGGGCCTTGGCGTGCATCTTCGCGCTGCACGCGGCTCAATCGCCTGCGGCGGATCAATCTGTGTTTCAGTGGAAGACAGACGAGAAGGCCGGGACCGCTGATCTCTACCTGGGTGATCAACCCGTCCTGCGGTACATGTTCGCGTATGACACCTCGTCGCCCGAACGTGTCCACGACACTTACAAGGTGTTCCATCACGTCTACGGACCCGGCACGCAGAGCATCATCACGAAGGGACCGGGGGGAAAGTACACCCACCATCGCGGCTTGTACGTGGGCTGGAACAAGACCAGTTACGAAGGTGGGATGTCAGACTTCTGGCATTGCACCAAGGGTGCTCACCTGCGGCACGTCAAGTTCCTAGAGAAAAGCGGTGACGTCAACACGGGGCGAATGGCTGCCGAGATTCACTGGAACGAAGCCGAGGGCAAGCCTGTGATCGTGGAGACTCGCACGGTTGTCGTTCGTAAAGAGCCTGCAACCGGCGGTTGGCAGATTGACTGGGCTTCACAACTCGAAAGCCGTCGCGGCGAAATCAGCCTGGAAGGTGATCGTCAGCACTCGGGCTTCCAGTATCGAGCCGATCAGGCCGTGGCGGAGAGAGAGAGTGAGACGCGATTCATTCGTCCTGCCAGCTTCCCCCAGCAACCTGCCGCGATCCAAGTCGGCGATTCCGGGAATCCGCCGCCTCACAGCGATCTGGGATGGTTTGCGATGACGTACGAGCTGGGGGACAAGCGGTTCAACGTCGAGTACTTCGACAATCCCAGTTTGCCGAAGCCGTCGTTGTTTTCAGAGCGTCCCTATGGACGTTTTGGAACATTCTTCAAGACGAAACTCAGCCCCGGTAAGGCGCTCGAACTGAAGTACCGCGTGATCGTTTCGGCCGGAGAAACACCCTCTGTGGACGCGATCCAGGCACGCTATCAGCAGTTTTTGAGCGAATTGAAGAAGTAGCCGAATTGGTGCGGCACGCGGCCTTCTGCTGCTATGATGCCGCCGCTCAGTGGCAGGCCGTTGGTGTCGGCGTTGCCCGCTGCCCCGCTGATTCCTCGCGGAATGTCGGGGCTTCTTGTTTCGTTTTTTTGCGTTCGCGTGAGGATTGTCCTGCTGTGTCTGTGAAGCCTGAACTACTCGCGCCGGCGGGAGACTGGGACTGCGTTCGCGCTGCGATTGAGAATGGTGCGGACGCGATCTACTTCGGTCTGGATACGGGTTTCAACGCGCGGGCTCGTGCGACCAACTTTGCTCCCGACGACCTGCCTGAAGTGATGGCGTTGCTCCATCAGCGTGGCCTGCGTGGATACGTTACCTTCAACACGCTGGTGTTCCCGAGTGAACTGCCGCAAGCCGAAGTTCTGATTCGCCAGATCGCCGCGTCCGGAGTGGATGCGGTGCTGGTCCAGGATCTGGGGCTCGTCAGGCTGATTCGAGCCATCTGCCCCGACCTGCCGATTCACGCGTCAACCCAGATGACGATGACGAGTGCCGAGTGCATCGCGGCAGCCGAACAACTGGGTGTTGAGCGAGTCGTTCTGGCGCGTGAGCTTTCGGTGTCAGAGATTGGCGATATCAACAAGCTGACCTCGATGCCGCTGGAAGCTTTCGTGCATGGCGCCTTGTGCGTCGCCTATTCTGGGCAATGCCTGACGAGCGAATCGCTCGGGGGTCGCAGCGCGAATCGCGGCCAATGCGCGCAGGCATGTCGGTTACCTTATGAACTGATCTGCGATGGAGAACACATCGACTTGGGCGATCAAAAGTATCTGCTCAGCCCGCAAGATCTTGCTGCCTACGCATTGATTCCGGAACTGCTGGCCGCGGGCGTTTGCTCGTTCAAGATTGAAGGGCGGCTGAAGACTGCTGAATACGTCGCGAACATCACTCGACACTATCGCCAGGCGATCGATGCAGCCTTGGCCGGGCGGTCGGTTGAACTTGGCCCGGACGCCGTGCGTGAGATGGAGTTATCCTTCTCGCGTGGCTTCTCGCCCGGCTGGCTGAACGGTTGCGATCACAAGATGCTGGTACCTGCAAAGAGTTCGACCAAGCGCGGCGTGTTTGTGGGCACAGTCAAAGATGTTCGCGGTCAGCGAGTCGAAATCATACTGGCTTCGCCGCTGGCGGCCGGTGACGGCGTTGTTTTCGAAGGTGATCGAGCCAATAACCGCGAGCAGGGCGGACGCATCTACGGAGTGTTCCGCAATGGGCAACGGCAGCAACAGCCGGTATCAATTGGATTGGCAGAGATTGAGTTCGGCCGGGACAGCATTCACTTTGAAGACCTGTGGCCCGGGCAGCAGCTCTGGAAGACCGACGATCCGCAACTGACGAAGCGATTGCGCGAATCCTTCAGTGGACCAGATCCGATTCGCAAGGTGTTGCTGGAGCTGAACGTCGTGGCTCGTGTGGGTGAGCCGCTGCTGGTGCAGGGCAGGGCGGCATCCGGGGCTCTGTGTGAGGTACGAACAGACACGCCGCTTGAAGAGGCTCGCAAGCATGCGCTGACGGCCGATGTCTTACGCGAGCAATTGGGACGTCTCGGCGGTTCGGTCTACGAGTTGTCGAACTTGAGTGCCGAACTGGTCGACAATCCCATGGTGCCGTTGAGCGTGCTGGGCAAAGTTCGGCACGAGATCGTCCGGCAACTCGATGAGTCAATCCGCAAATTGCAACCGCGCCGGATTTCAGAGGACTCAGCGCTGGCCGCTTTGCGATCAACGTTGCCTCTGCGGACTGTTGATCTGAGCATGTCGCCGACCTTGCGCGTGCTGTGCCGCACTCTTCCTCAGTTGGAAGCGACGCTCGATGTCGGGCTCAACAGCGTGCTGGTGGATTTTCAGGATATCCGCGAATACCGCGAAGCAGTTGCCTCGGCTCATCAACGCGGCGCGAAAATCTGGATCGCGACACCCCGTATTCAGAAGCCGGATGAAGCTCCGCTTTTTCGAGCCCTATTGAAGCACGGTGCGGATGGCATTCTCGTCCGAAACATGGCTGGCCTGTTGCACTACGTGTCGCTGGGAGTGCCGGTCATCGCGGACTTTTCACTGAACGTCGCGAATGAGCTGACTGCTCAGTACCTCATTGAACAAGGTGCGCGGCGCGTCACTGCGTCGTATGACCTCAACAGCGAACAGTTGCTCGAACTGGTCAGCGCCACGCCGCCGGACTGGATGGAAGTCGTCATTCACCAGCATATGCCGATGTTCCATATGGAGCACTGCGTGTTCTGTTCGGTGCTTTCTCCGGGTACTAACAAATCCAACTGTGGGCGTCCCTGCGATCGGCACGATGTCAAACTGCGTGATCGCATTGGCATGGACCATCCGCTGAAGGCTGACGTCGGCTGTCGCAACACGTTGTTTAATGCGGTGCCTCAAAGTGCCGCCGAGGTTGTGCCGTCCCTGATTGATCAGGGAGTGAAAAATTTCCGCATTGAGTTTCTCGACCATCCACCGGCGCAGGTCGCTCCCCTGATCGCCATGTATCAGGAATTGCTGGCTGGCCGCGTGACTGGTCGAGACGTTTGGACCAAACTGAAAGCCTCGAATCGTGTCGGCGTCACACGCGGCACGTTCGAAGAGCGACGAAATCCGTTAGCGATCTTGTGAAGAGTGAATCACGCGGCGATTTGGCTGCTTGAGAAACGTGAGAGATCTGTATGCAAACATCGCCTTGGACAACACTGCGTTCCTGGTTGGGGATTACCGCGTTCGGAGTGCTGGCAAGTGTTGCTCACGCTGGAGCGCAGCAAGGAAGCAACGACGCCCAGAACGACACTGGCGACGCCGGTAACGCAGTCGCGAAGCCTCTCGTGAAATGGACTTTCGACAAGGATGAGGCGGGCAAGTGGCACGGTTCCAAGGGCAGTTTTGGTGAAGGACCTCAGCCGCCGGTATTCCCCACCTTTAAGAAAGACAATCGCGCGGCGGTGTTTGGTACTGCTGGTGCGTCTGTCGTGGTCAAAGAGGGTGACCTTCCCGGCGTCAATTTGAAGTTTGATGCCGGTGACAGCATCACGATTGAAGCGTGGCTGAACGTCGCGGACATCAAGGACGGCGAATACCGATACATTGTCGGGAAGGGGCGCAACAGGAACTCGAAGTTTCAGTCCGAGAATCAGAACTACGCGTTACGCGTGAAGGGCGAACGTGGCGAAGCACGACCGACCTTTCTGTTTCGCAGTCAGTCCGAAAAGGTGGATTCAGCGAAGGACTATCACCGCTGGACCGCGAGCGAAGGCTTTGGCCCGGCGACCGGCTGGCATCACATCGCGGTGACGTACACCTTCGGCAGGGCCGACAGCCTGCGATCCTATGTCGATGGCAAGGATGTCAAGGGAACGTGGGACATGGGCGGCAAAACCGATAGGCCGCCCGTTTCGGACGCGGATGACCTCGTGATCGGCACTGGCAACGGTGGTGGTGCCGGAAACTCATTCAGCGGTTCAATCGATGAAGTCGCCATCTACCGCGAAGCCCTCCCCGAAGGCGTGCTCGCGCAGCGATTCCAGTTCGTCGCTCCTCCACCCGTAGTTGCGGTGTCTGATCTGTTGCCCGGCAAGGTGCTGGTCCAGATCTGCGAAGAAGGGATACCGGAAAAGAACGCCTGGCCGACTCAGTCACCGAAGGCGTCCGAGCAGTTCTCGGTCGATGCGTTCGGCTTGGTTGAAGTTCCTCACAAGTATGTGGACACCGGCGTGCGCGGCGACCGTCCGATTCCGTACATCCTGCGAGCGGCGGCCAAAGTGACGTTGCCCCCGGGCAAGCATCGGCTGCTGTTGCGCAGTCGTGGAGCGTCGCATCTGCACGTGGACGGCAAGAAGGTGCTCAACATCCCGTTCCCGAAAGGCGATGCCGGCGGGCACGGACATGTTTCTGAGCAGGACGACTATTTGAATCTCGGTCCCGACTTCCGATTCGCCCCACCGGGAAGCCAGGAATCCTGGACCGAGTTCTCATCGTCGGGCGGTGAGCACGTGGTACTCGTCGAACAACTTGTCGGTGGCGTGATGGGGAAAGCCAAGCGACGTCCCGAACTGGGTGAGTTCGTCGTCGCCTGGTCGCGCGAAGGGACTTCTGCGTGGGAACTCCTCACAGCCAGCGACCGGACGATTGCTTACACGGACTCAGGTTGGGCGAGTTATCAAGCTGAGCAACAGGCACGACTCAACCAAATGAACTCCGCGCGGCGAGCTGAAGTGCGGGCAACGCAAGCGGCTTACTGGGAACGTCGGCGACAGGCCGCCAGTGAATGGTTAGCGACGACGAAGGACGAGCCTGTTCCCGAATTGCCGAACGTGACTGGTCCAATTGATCGTTTCCTGCAGGCGAAGCTGACCGGCGTGCTGTCTCAAAACGTGGATGCGCAGCAGAGTTCGGTGAACTACTTCCGCGATATTCAGCCTCTACTCGAAGCGAAGTGCTATGACTGTCACCGCGGCGTCAAAGCGAAGGGTGGCTTACGACTTGATAGTCGTGCTGACGCAATCAAAGGTGGCGATTCCGGGGATGCGGCCGTTGCTCCGCGCAAGGCAGCAGCCAGCGAGCTTCTGAATCGCGTGACCTCGACCGACAAAGATCTGGTAATGCCGCCGAAAGGCGATCCGTTGACTGTTGAGCAGATCAAGCTCCTGACGACTTGGATCAACGATGGAGCAGCATGGCCGGAATACAACGTTGATCAAGTTCGTAACACGGGCCCCGCGAGTGACCTTTCGTTCCTGCGGCGAGTGACGCTCGATACCGTCGGCGTCGTTCCGTCGCTCAAGGAGATTGAAGAGTCGGCGAAACAGTCCCGTTCGGAAATCATCGATCGACTGCTGGCAGATCCTCGTTGGGCGGATCACTGGATGGGTTATTGGCAGGACGTGCTCGCTGAAAATCCCAACATGCTGAATCCGACGCTCAACAACACCGGGCCATTCCGCTGGTGGGTGTACGAATCACTGCTCGATAACAAGCCGATGGATCTGTTTGTGACCGAGCTGTTGCGGATGCGCGGCAGCGAGCGTTTTGGCGGGCCAGCGGGCTTTGCAGTGGCCAGTCAGAACGATGTGCCGATGGCGGCCAAGGGCACCATCGTCAGCGCTGCATTCCTGGGAGTCGAAATGAAGTGCGCCCGCTGTCACGACTCACCGTCGCACGTCAGCAGCCAACGCGATTTGTTTGAACTGGCCGCCATGCTGGGAAAGCAGCCGGTTACGGTGCCGGTGACGAGTAGTGTTTCCGCTGAGAAGCTGACTGCAGGAGGCCGCAAGCCGCTGATTCAGGTCACCTTGAAGACCGGCACGAAGGTGGAACCACGTTGGCCATTTGATCGCTTTGCGACTGAGGACGTCGCGGCAGGTCTTGTTCAGGACGCGAATGATCCTCGCGATCGTCTGGCCGCGTTGATGACCGCTCCACAGAACGAACGCTTCGCGCAAGTGATTGCCAATCGCGTCTGGAAACGCCTGATGGGGCGCGGCATTGTCGAACCGGTTGACGATTGGGAGAAAGGGCAACCGTCGCATCCTGAACTCTTGCGCTGGCTGGGGCGTGAACTGGTTCGTAACGGGTACGACGTAAAGCACTTGGCGCGGCTGATTCTCAACTCCGAGGCGTATCAGCGAGCTACTGATCCATTGCTGAAGGAGACTCACCCCTTGTTCGCATCGCCCGCGCCGCGTCGGCTGGGCGCCGAACAGATTGTGGACTCCGTGTTCGCCGCGATGGGCAAGCAATTCGATGTGGAGGAAATCAGCCTCGATATCGACGGTCGACGCGATCTTGGAAACTCGATCTCGCTGGGGCATGCTCGACGCAGTTGGATGCTGACAACATCCTCCAACGAGCGCGATCGACCGAGCCTCAATCTGCCGCGCATGCAAGCGGTCACCGACGTGTTGTCCGCGTTTGGCTGGCGCGGCGCACGGCAGGATCCGACGAGCACCCGTGAGACTGCACCGAACGCACTGCAACCGGCGATTCTATCGAACGGGACGATGAGCATCTGGCTGACGCGATTGAGCGACGATCACGGTCTCACGCAACTTGCACTTGAGGATCAGTCGGCCGAGCAGTTGCTCGACAAGCTGTTCCTGAGGTTGTTGACTCGCCACCCCACCGACGCCGAGCGAACACGCTATCTGGAACACCTGAAACCGGGCTTCGAGACACGCATCGTCCAGCAAGACGACGCGGAACGAAACCGTGCGAAGACCAGTGCTGCACGGCGTCCGGCCAGGTACGTGTCCTGGTCCAACCACCTCGATCCAGTAGCAACCCTGGTCCGACAAGAACAGGAAGTCGCCGCGCGGCGAGGCGATCCGCCCACGACGCAACTCGCTGCTGAATGGCGCGAACGTATGGAGAACGTACTCTGGGCACTGCTCAACGCGCCGGAGTGGGTGTATTCGCCATAACAATCGATAACACGTTGGTAGGATGGCCGCCCTCGGCTGTCCTGTAATCCACTGCACTCAACATGCGTCAAACGGCCGGCCGAGGCCGGCCATCCTACTTCGTTGCAGATGCCGTTAGATCTGTGAGTAGGCGGCTGGGGTCAACAGGGTGTTGGTGATGCGAGATACGATCTTCTTGTCTTCGTATTCAGGGATGGCCTTGAGCTTGAGCCATTCGGGATCGCCACGGAACTTGTTCCAGGCGTCGGTGCGCGCTTTGTCATCGTTGAAGGCCAGCAAGTACGTCAGGTTCGGCATCCGCAAGCCAGCGATCGTTTCACCGAAGAAGACCGGGGTCAGGCCGACTCGCCGGAAGATCGCGATCTCACCCTGATTGAACATCTCGATCTTCTTCTGACCAGCGGCTTCGTTGTGACTCTCATAGATGCGCAGGTTATAGACCTGCGGTTTGCCTGACGGCTTTTCGACCTTGGGCATGGTTTCAAAGGCACGCAGCAACGAACTTTCGATACGGTCGTAAATCGGATCTGCCGCCTGCGCGGCAAGGTAACTCGCCGCAGCCTTTTGGTACTCGGCATCAGCGGACAGCTTGGCCGATATGGTGGCCCATTGCTCGACATTGTCGTAGGGCACCAGAACGTAATAGGTCAGCGGTTTCGGCTGAGTCTGCGGTGGTTGCGTTTCGACATACACGCCCACTGCCTTAGCTCCCAAACGATTGAGCGACGGGATTAACGCCTTCTCTGCGTACTCATCAAACAGCTTGTGCTTATCCAGCTTGAGCCGAATCGTTTTCAAATCGAAGACTTGTCGATTGCCCTTCGTGTCGTCGGCGGTTGAGTTAATGACTGGCAAAGAGGCCAAACTGGCACCTGCGATTGTCGAACTCAAGAATGTGCGTCGCTTCATAATTGGACCTCGGGTTGTGAGACGTTGGAGAAAGAATTCCGTGCTGCGGGGTTGGCATCAACGATCTGTCTTGTCGTTGAGCGGAGCTTTGGCTGGTGGAGTGGCTTCAGGTTTCAGACCGTTCGCGGTTGCTGGAGCTCCTGCGATGGTTACCCAGTTCGCGTTCACAATCGTTCCATGCTGCTGGTGCCCGGACGTATCCTTGAGTTCGGATCCCTGGCCTTCCTCGAAGCGATAGAGAGCAACCGTGTCTTGGTCCGTGGTGAACGTGGCGGGCGGATCGAAGTCGTCTGCGTATCTCGTCGCTTGCGAGAACCGCGCCTGAAGAATCTGGCCGGCGTACGCATCCTTGCCGTCCGAGGCCGCGCCGAAGGTCGCGATTCCGTTCGCGGCAGTCACATCGGGGCAGGGGACAGGCTCGCCATGACGGATGCCATTGACAAACAGCCGGATGTGCGAGCCGTCCCAAACTCCGGCGATATGACTGGGCTTCTTCCAATCTACGTCGGATGTGGCGACGACATGGTGCAGGACCGATTTCGCATCGCGCACGCCGAACCACCATTGGCGACCGCGCAGACGCAGCACGCAATGATCCGCAAATCCCGCGACGATTCCCATCGTCACCGGCTTAGACGGTTGCACCCACGCCTCAATCGTCATCGGTCGAGTCGGATCCATGACCAGCGCCGGAATCTCGACGCGAGCACCGCTGCCATCGAATTGGAGGGCCGACGTTTCCTTTGGCGCAGCGAGTTGCTTCTTGACCGCGTCCACCGACAGCGCCACGCGGAATCCCCAGCCGTTGAGCCGCATCTCGGGTGGGACCGCCCCTCGGTTGGAGGAGCGACAATGCACCGCGTGCAGTCCCAACGCTCCACCGCGCTGGACGCGCTGACCGCCGGGGGGCAGGATGCCCAAAGGATCAACAACCGGTTGGTCCTTGAGTTGCTCGTAGTACTTCTGGTCCCAGCCGTCGCGAACCCACTCCCACGCATGGCCGTGGGTGTCGAACAACCCGAACGGATTGGCTTCAAGCTGCCCAACGGGATAACTGCGGAGTTCGCCTTGCTGACCGAATCTGGCTCCGCGCGCGAGCGACGTTTCGTCGTTACCGGTCCAGTGCGAAGTGGTCGTCCCGGCACGGCAGGCGAACTCCCATTCGGCTTCCGTGGGAAGGCCATACGCATCGGCAGACGGCTGGCCGGACGAGTCCTTTCGATGCGGTAGCGATCCCGTCAACTTTTCGAGCTGCCCCAGCTTCGAGCAGAACTCAACGGCTTCGTGCCATGAAACCGTTTCCACCGGATGCGACTGAGTATCGAGGCCGCTGACTTCTTTCCGACCCGCACCCTTGGCCGAAAAGTGCGACGGGTTCTTGCCGATGACTCGTTCGTACTGCGCCTGCGTGACCTCGGTCGTCCCAAGATAGATCGGCTGAGTCAGCCTCACCAGATGCCGGGGGCCTTCGCTCTTCACACGATTCCGCCACGCCGAATCATCCGGGGAAATCTCTTTCAGTGTCGCTTCGATCTCTTCGGGCGTGCTTCCCATCGTGAACTCACCCGGCGGAATGAGCATGAACTTCATGTCGAGGCCATTGGTGTACTCGACCGGCACGCCAAGCTGACTCGCCCATGCCTCCTGATGCGCGCGAGCCTGCTTCGCGTCGAACGGTGCTTTGGCAGGTGACGGAGCTGGACCATTCGGTTTCGCAATTTGCGGAGCGGTGACGGACTTCGGGAGTGACGGAGTGAGACCTGCGGTTGTCGCTGGGGCATCGAGCACTCGCAGGATGCGAAAGCCGCGGTCGTCGTAGCGGTACGACAGGTTGCTGCTGATCCGGAACGCCGACCGGCCGAAGGCGGGGACGCCGCCCCAACTGCCGCCCCGACCCACTCGGCGCGAGGTTCCACTCGAACCGACCGGATCGTTCTGAGGCGACTTCTCATACCATTTGCTGTCGTACCCGTCGTGACACCATTCCCACACGTTGCCATGGATGTCGTACAAACCAAACGGGTTGGCGGGCCGCAATCCCACAGACTGAGGCCGACCACTCGCATTGTTCTTCGACCAGCCGAACTGATCCATGTTCTTCCAGTCGTCGCCAAACCAAAACTGCGTCGTCGTGCCCGCTCGGCAGGAGTACTCCCACTCGGCTTCGGTTGGGAGCCGATACCCGTTCGCATTCGCAAGCAGCGTCCAAGTATCGCCCGAGCGTTGGTAACACGTATCGAGTTTTTCTTGGACACTCAGCCAGTTACAGAAAGCCACGGCGTCGTTCCAATTCACTTGCGTCGCCGGTGAATCATTCGTGACGGCGTGGCCCGGAGTGCGCCACGTCACCTTCAGGTTGTCGGGCTTCACCTCTTGCGGTTTTCCCGCTTCTGAATTGCCACCAAACTCTTCGGCCTGCGTCTTGTACTTCGTCTGCTCGACGAACTTGGCAAATTGCCCGATCGTGACCTCGTGTGTACCCAAACGAAACGGCTTCGTAATCCGCACCGAGTGCTGCGGGCGTTCCTCTGCGATCCTCCCCTTCAGCGAAGGTTCCTGTGTCTCTTCCGCGATCTTCGATGCCAGTTTGATCTGTTCGTCAGAACTGCCCATCAGGAACTCGCCGGGCGGGATGAGGATCATCCTCGCGCCGACGGAGTTGGTCGTCTCGACCGTCGTGCCGAGATGCTTGGCCCACACCTCTTGATGCGCGCGAGCTTGCGCGGCGTCGAACGGGACTTTGGCGGGTGGCGGAGCGGGATTGAGACCACTGGCCCGCGATGCCGTCAGGCTGGTGAGTTTGCGAATGACTCGAAACGAGATGGTATGCGTCGGCACGTCTCCCAAAGCACCGCCTCGACTGGCGCTACGGCCGATTAACGGAGAATTGAAGGCAGTTCCGCCACGTGTGCCGCGAACGTTACTGATCGGATGGGTGACAGGATCAACGGCGGGGGGTGTTTTGTAGTTGGAAGTCAAATCACCGAAACACCATTCCGCAGCGTTGCCGTGCATGTCGTAGAGGCCGAAAGGATTGGGCCGCTTGAGGGCGACAACACTGATCGCGTTGACGTTGCCTCCAAGGAGCACGGCTTCATCAGTCCCTTGGGCCTCAAGGCCGCCATACCAAAATGCGGTCTCCGTCCCGGCTCGGCAGGCGTATTCCCATTGAGCTTCGCTCGGCAAACTGTAGGCGACGGGAATCTGAGCGGCGTTGCGTTTTTCTAAAGGGACGGCCTGCTCGAAGTCACTGAGCCAGCGGCAAAACTCTCCCGCATCGTTCCATGTCACCTGCAAGACTGGTACGTCATCACTGTGATCGCTGCCAGAAGGTGCGAAGGGGCTGCCGGGATTGCGCCAGTTCACGCTCGACTTGCGGACGAACTCCCCGTTCTCATGGACCGTGCCTCCTGACCCACGCTCGGCTTCCGTTTTGTAGGAGGCTTGTTCCGCGAACTTTCGAAACTGTCCTCTCGTCAGTTCCGTGGCTGATACGTAGAACGGTTCGGAAATGGTCACACGATGGCGTGGTGACTCTTGCTTCGGCACATCCGCATTCCATTTCAATTTCTGAAATACTTCGACGACCGCGTTGATCTCTTCGTCACGGCTCCCCATCCAGAATTCACCGGGCGGGATCAGCACCATCTTCATCCCGATCGGATTCGTGTACTCCACCGGCACGCCGAGATGCTTGGCCCACGCCTCTTGATGCGCGCGAGCTTGCTTGGCATCAAACGGGGCAACGGCCGGTGCGGGCTTGGAAGCAAGCGTCGCTTTCACTGCCTCGACCGACAGCGCCGCTCGAAATCCCGGATCGTGGTGATTGGCCATCGCTGCGCAAACGTTGCGTTGACCAGAACGGCAATTGATCGGAGAGCTGTCAAAACCCCCGCCACGTTGCGTGCGATGAGTGTCGGGCCGAAATAGACGGCTAGGGTCAATCGCAGGCTGATCCTGGAATTGCGCGTAGGAGTTTGGCTCCCACCCGTCCTGCACCCACTCCACGACATTGCCGTGCATATCGTGGAGTGCGAAGGGATTGCCTTTCAGCTCGCCCACCGGATGCGTTCGACCGGAACTGTTCTTGCGAGACCAGCCGGCATCTTCCAGATCTTCGTCCCGGTCGCCGTTCCAATAGTAGGTCGTCGTGCCGGCGCGGCAGGCGAATTCCCACTCCGCCTCCGTGGGCAAGCGATAGCCATTCCCGGCCAGGGGGGTCACCGTTTCGCCCAGCCGCAAATAGCACGGGAGCAGCTTCTCCTGCTCGCTGGCCTTCGCACAGAACTCCGCAGCATCATTCCAGCCCACCATATCGACCGGGAACGACGAAGTGTCGAGGCCGGCCACCGCCCCCTTCTCCCTATCGGCAGTACCCGTGGGGGCGAATCTCGATGGATTCTGCCCCATGATCTTTTGGTACTGCGCCTGAGTCACCTCGTGGACGCCGAGGTAAAACGGCTTCGTCAGAATCACCTTGTGCCGCGGACTCTCGCTACGGATCCATTCGGTCAATAGCTCGTTGTCCCCCGCAGCCGCGAGCGCGGCCTCAGTCTCCGCCGGAGTGCCCCCCATCAGGAACTCGCCCGGCGGGATGAGGACGAACTTCATGTCGATGCTGTTCGTGTACTCAACTGGCACGCCGAGATGCTTGGCCCACGCCTCTTGATGCGCGCGAGCTTGTTGCGCATTAAACGGTGCTTTCGCGACGGGTACACCTCGGTCAGCCTGAGCTTTCACCGCGTCAACTGAAAGTGCGGCCCGTAAACCGACAAACGGGCGGCGGAGCGTAGAAACCTGGCCATATCTCTGCGCAGAACGGCAGGTGAGCGGCAAATCATCCCAACATCCGCCTCGAATGGATTGCCGGAACCCGGGAACGTGCGGAGTGAGCGGATCCGTCGCCGGCGTGTCCCCGAACTGAGCATAATCTTCGACACTCCAACCATCTCGTACCAATTCCGTGACGTTGCCGTGGATGTCGTAAAGACCAAAAGGGTTCGCCAAAAGTTCTCCGACTGGGTGCGTAGTTCCACCTGAGTTCGCTTTCATCCAAGCGACCTTTGCCAGGTCGTCACTCGTATCGCCAACCCAATACATGGCTTTAGAACCTGCCCGGCAAGCGAATTCCCAATGGGCTTCCGTTGGTAGTTGATAAGCATCCCGACCAACCCCCAATGATTCTCCCAGCTTCTTGAAGAACTCATCTGCTTCGGCTGAATCAATCATCTCAACGGGAAAATTCTTCGTTGAGCGATTAGCGACGAGATCCTTACCGGCGCCTGTCGCGGAGAAGTGCGCGGGATTTGTTCCCGTGATTTTTTCATACAGTTCCTGGGTGATCTCATGCATCCCCAAGTAAATGGGCTGAGTGAGAACGACACGATGCCGAGGTCCCTCGCTCTTGATGCAGTCGGCCCAATGTTGATCCGTAGCGGCATCAGGCAGTGCTTTCTCAATCTCTGCCGACGTACTCCCCATCAAAAACTCGCCCGGCGGAATGAGGACGAACTTCATGCCGATGCTGTTGGTGTACTCGACCGGCACGCCGAGATGCTTGGCCCACGCCTCTTGATGCGTGCGAGCTTGCGTGGCGTCAAATGGAGCGATCGCCGCTGGTGGCCTTGAAGCAACCCCCTGCTTGCCGTCCCAATTAATCTTGCACTGCGGCAAGGCTTTGCTCAGCTCGGCGACTCCGCCTGCGGTCACGCTCGTCGATCGGAGTTCAAGCTCGGTCAGTCCCTTGCAGTCTTTGAGTTGCGCCAGGCTGTTATCATTGGTGTTCGCTCCGTGGAGTAGTATTTTCGATAAGGCTTTGAAATCCTTCAGGCTGGCAAATCCTGCCTCGGTCAAGTTTGCAGACGCCAACTCGAGCGCGGTCAAATTCTTGCAGCCCCTGAAGTGCGACAACCCCACGTCGCTTAGCCCGAAGTCGAAACTCAAGAATGTCAGTTCCGTGCAGTTCTCGAAGTGGGCCAACCCCGGCTCAGCAGCCTTGGGGAGGTGGGAAATTCCCAGGTCTTTTAGCTGTTTGCAGTCCTTGAAGATGGCCAGCCCTTGTGCCGTCACCTTGCCACACTCCAGCCTGAGGCCCTGCAAGTCCTTGCAGTCCTCGAAATTGGCCAGTCCGGTGTCGGTCACCCCTTGGTACAACAGCCCAAGCCGATTCAATTTCTTGCAGTCCTTGAAATTGGCGAGGCCAGCATCGGTGACCGACATGTTGTAGCCGAGGATGAGCTCCTGGAGGTTCTTGCAGTCCCTGAAATTAGCGAGGCCTGCGTCTGTCACCTTCGTGCCTGCTAGTTCCAGGGCGACGAAATTCTTGCAGTCCTTGAAATAGGCCAGACTGGCGTCTCCCGGCGCGTGTAGCTTGAGATGAAGTAGATCCTTGCAGTCCTTGAAGTCGGCCAGGCCCTCGTCGCTCACCGGGGTATTCTGCAGAAGATCGACTTCCCGCAACTGGAATTTCTCACGTGGCAACTCGGGGACCGCCGTGATCCACGGAGTGTCTGCCTTAAGGCGCACGCTACCGCCAATCGACAGCACGTATTCGGCGGTGCGTCGGTCGGGATCGCCAGCCAGGACCGTACTTACCAATCTGTTCGACTTGATCCACTTCGCACCGACGATCTTGCCGTGATGGTTGTTGCCGGACGAGTCCTTCAAAACATCGCCAACTCCTTCATCGAAGTGGTACAGAGCCAGCGTGTCTTTGTCGGGCGTGAAGCGCGGTTGGGGCGAAAAGTTCTGCGTATAACGCGCGCTCGTCGAGATGCGCACCAGGCCGATATCGCCATCGAAAAAGCGGTCGAAGCCACCATTGGTGGCGATCGGTGAACCGCCGATCGTCAGCACTTCACCCGCCTGCGGTACGGAGTAGGAGTTCGCCGGCGCCTGTTGGGCTTGCCCATTCACGAACAGCGTCGATTTCTGGCCGTCCCACACGCCGGCGATGTGACACCAATCGCGCGATGGTGGCGGCGAATCTTCTCGCTGAGCCACCCAGTGGTCGCCAGCATAGCGCCAGAGTGCCCAGGCATTCTCGACCGGCCCAATGTTGAAGCCCCGTGGGCCGGGCATGATCACCACCTGCGAATCGCGTGGTGTGGCGACCTTGGCCCAGGCCTCGATCGTCAGCGGATCGAGCGAGCTTTTGGCCTTCAGTGTCGGCACATTGACGAAAGCGTCCTTCCCGTTGAAACGGAGAAAGTTTTTTGGGGCACCGGCCAATGCGTTAGACTGGGACTGGTTACGCACCCACTTCGCCCCGACGATCGTGCCGTGATGGTTGTTGCCGGACGAGTCGCGCAATATCTCGCCCATGCCTTCATCGAAGTGATAGAGTGCCAGTGTGTCGGCGTCCTTTTCGAAGCGCGACGGAGGCGTAAAGCGAGCATCGTAACGAGCGGCCTTGGAGACACGGATGCCGTCAATGGTGCCAATGTAGTTGCCCCCCAATGTCAGCCGCTCGCCCAGGCCAGGCTCCAATTCCTGCTCTGCGCTCGACGATCCGATCTGCTTGCCATCCACGAACAAGCGGAGTTGCCGGCCATTAGCGACGCCCGCCAAATGCACGCGCTTGGTCAACTCGGCTGGGGAGACGCCATACACATAAAATTTTGTCTTGTCGTCCTTGACCTTGTTCGACAGTAACCAAGCGCCACTGTTATTGGCCCTATCAAGTTCCAGTGTGGCATTATTCAACAGGACGATAAAACCGACCTTTTCGCTTCGACGTTCGGGAGTCACAAACGCTTCGAGCGTGTATTTATCCAGACGCCACCAGTCAACGTCCTGAACGTCAACGTAATCGTCTCCGTCAAATTGCAAGTGGTAGTCACTGCTGGCGGCGTCGAAGGGAGCAACGGCGAGGGGCGGAACGGCAGTTATCAGCGAGCTGTCGACCGGCACCCACTTCGCCCCGACGATCTTGCCGTGATGGTTGTTGCCAGACGAGTCCTTCAGGACATCCCCGACACCTTCATCGAAGTGGTACAGGGCGAGCGTATGTTCGTCGCGGGCGAATGGTCCTGGCGGCAACTTCAATGTGGGCTCGCGTGCAATCCGCGACATGCGGATTTCATCAATCATTCCAGCAAAATAAGCACCTCGGCCATCCGGCAAAGGCAGGGGATAGCCCGCTCCAATCAGCGACAATACGTCATCGCGACGCGTTGCCAGCGGAACCCATCCGTCGGGAGCAAGCTGGCCATCCACGGCGAGCGACACGCGATCGCCATTCAACACGGCCACCAGGTTCACGCAGCGGTTGGGAATCAATGAGCCCACAACAGCTTTGGCGCTCGTGGCGTTCGGCGCTTGCAGGATGGCTCCCCAGTTACCGTCACCACCGGCCAATCCAAACCACGTTGCGCCACAGAGTTGGACAATGCCCTCTGCAGGGGCAAGGCGATGGGGCATCACTCGCGCCTCAATGGTCAGAGGATGGCTGCCGTCGAACTTCAACGTGGGGAGTTCGACATACTGGTCCACCCCATTGAATTCGAGGGCATAGTCTTCCGACGGAGAGTTCGCTTTGACAGCGGTGGCAGTTGCGGTTTCGCCTGTCTTTGGGGCGAGTGATTGCTTCTTCGACGGGTCATCATTTGCAACTTGCGTGTCGCCCGGTTTCCGAGTCATTGCAAAGACAACTGCGAGCAACAACCCCACGGCGACAGCCAAGGCTGCCAGCATCGCAGTTCGCGGCTTCTTCACGCCTCCGATTGCAGTTTGCGACAGCCGCAGTCGCTCTGCCTGCTCGATGGTCAGCGATTGTTCGGTGCGCGGGTCAGTCTCAGCTTCACCAGCCGACGAGATCATCGTCTCCGAGAACTCTGATTCGGCTGCAACATTCGGTCTCGGACTCACAATCGTCGGGCTACCGACATCGGCCGAACTATTGCCAGACAACTCCTTTTGGAGTTGTGGCATAGTCGCACTGCTCCCGGCCGTCGAACCGCTGACGAATGTGACGGTGCGCGAACCACCGGGTAGGCAGCGTTCCAACTCCGCGATGACTTCCGTCATCGACTGCGGGCGGTCTTCGGGTCTCTTCGCGACCATGCGGCGAAAGACCGCTTCCAGTGCCGGAAAGGATTCGTCGGGCGTATCGAATTCAGGCAGGCTGGCGAGGTCGATTTCTGTCACCGTCTCGGTGGTGGCGTTCTTGCCTCGATTCACCTTGCGCGACTCGTCCACCAGCGAAGGGATGGCTCCGTTCTGATGAGCCATCAGCTTCTTCATCATCGTGTCGCCGTCGTACACAACCTTGCCGGTCAGCAGGTAGTACAGCGAGCAACCGAGCGAATAGATGTCGCTCCGCGCATCCGCGTGCTTCGTGTCCATCGCCTGTTCCGGGGACATGTAGTCCACAGTCCCCATGATCGTGCCGGTGCTCGTGAGGCCCGCGCCTTCCGAACTGCCGCCGACTGATCCGTCGATGCGCGCCAGGCCCATGTCGAGGATCTTGACGTTCCCCTTGGCGTCCATCAGCAGATTGGCAGGCTTGATGTCGCGGTGAATGACACCTTGCTCGTGAGCGAACTCAAGTCCTCGCGCAGCCTGAATGATGCAGCGAATCGCTTGCTCAACCGGCAGCGGCCCCTGCCTCTTCACGCGCACGGCCAGATCGCTGCCGTCTACGTACTCCATCACCAGGAAGTGAGTGCCCTTGGCCTCGTCAGCATCGTCAGCCGCGACGATGTTGGGATGTCGCAACTTCGCAGCGGCTTCGACTTCGCGATGGAAGCGTTTCAGCGCATCCGGAGTTTGTACGGCCGCGGGTGACATGACCTTGATCGCCACCAGCCGTTTCATCCGCTTGTGCTCGGCCTTCAGCACCATCCCCATGCCACCCTGACCCAGCTTGTCGAGGACGACATAGTTGCCGAGGACCAGCGTCTTGCCTTTGCCAGCATAGATCTGCTCGGCCTGGTACTTGGTCAGCTTCTTCTGCTTGACCAACTCCTTTGCCAGTTGCTCGCCATCCTTGGGCTGTTTGTCCTCGGGAAGCCCCGCCAGCAGCGCAGACACATCCTCCGCAGACAGCAACCCGCTGGCGGTCAGATGATCGCGAAATTGATCGGTCGATAACGCCATATTGAGTCATGAACTTCAAGACACGCAGCGAATCTTGAAGAGCTAATCTCGCCAGCCAGGTTTTCAGAAGAGCCCGCAGCAGTAAGCCTACGAATCCTGCTGCTGAAATGCACTCTAATCGTTCATCTGTGGCCGTAGCTCAAACAATCCTGCCCGCCATTTCTTCGGCGGACAGGATTGTCCGCCCTCCACCGGTACTGCAGGTTGCTAAGGCAGCCTTGTTGGCTTAGACGTGCGGGCCAGGCGAAATCCGGTGTAGTACGACGAGGTGTGTCGCGGGTACGAACGACGAATGGCCGAACGCAACTCGATACGATTATCCGTCCATCCGCCGCCGCGAAGAACTCCCTCGGCTCCCCTTTGATCGTGGAACGGGTCGGCCTTGGGAGCACGGCCATACCAGGTGGTGTCGAAGTAATCGCAGCACCATTCCTGGGCATTGCCATGCATGTCGTATAGGCCAAAGGAATTAGCCTGCTTCGTTGCGACATCGCTCGGCTGTCGTTTCTTGCTGGAGCCGGAAAAGACTGCCCAGCTACCCACTTGCTTGAGGTCATTGCCGAACGAATACCACGTGTCCGTTCCCGCGCGGCACGCGAACTCCCATTCCGCTTCGGTCGGCAGACGGTAGCCGTCAGCGGTGGGATCGTAGGAATCTCCGTTCGGAGTCATCGTGAATGCAGGCTGCAGTCCTTCTTGCTCACTGAGCCAATTGCAGAACTTTCCGGCCTGCATGTAACTCAGCGCAACGACCGGTGTATTGGGTCCGAACGCTTCTCCGCACTCGCGCCAGGTCTTGCTCTGGCCCTCGTTACGTTGCTGTCGAGCCGCTGGATCGCGTGCCAACAATTGCTCTTCGCCCGAACGATAGCCAGTTGCATCAGCGAACTTACGGAACTGAGCGTAAGTGACTTCGGTTGCGCCGATGAGGAACGGTCGCGTCAGTTGAACTGGGTGTTGCGAGGCCTCGACTGCAAGTTGCCCTCGCGCGCGATCCTCGGACATGTTGTTCTTCGCACATTCTGCGACGATCGCATTGGCCTGCTCGGGGGTTGTTCCCATCAAGAACTCGCCCGGCGGAATGATGACCATCTTCCCGCCGACGGAGTTGGTGGTCTCGACCGCCGTACCGAGATGCTTGGCCCAGGCCTCTTGATGGGCGCGGGCTTGCTTCGAGTCGAACGGAGCCTTCGCGGGTGACGGGGCGGCAGTGGTCGAGCCACTCATTTCCACCCACTTGGCATCCACCAGCTTCCCGTGCTTGTTGTTGCCGGAGAGGTCGCGCACTTGATCGGCGGTTCCACCCCGCCGGAAGTCGTACAGCACGAGGGTCTGGTCATCAGGCAACCACTCTCCGGACGGATCGTAGTTAGCCGAGTAACGCGCGCCACGTGAAAGGCGGAAGCGATGCAGCGGTGCGTCGTAGGCTTGAAAGGCGGCGGGGGCTCCCGGCGACCGTCCGATATAGAATCCTTGATCTCCGTTCGACGGATGCGGAGCCGGCAGGTTCCGCTCGGACACTTGCTGCCCATTCAGGAAGACGCGGTATGTCGTCTCGTTTGCCGTGACAGCGGCGATATATCGCTCGCTGCCGGGCAATGGCGTCATGATGACGGTCGTATCAGGCGTCGAATCGGCCCAAACCAGCATGTTTTTGTGCTGTTTGAATGTGTTTCCCCGAATCAAAATGGCGAATTGGTAATGCAAGTTGTCGGTGATAAGAGGCTTCTTCGTCACTTCGAATTCATAGGTAACGGCCGAGTTGCTGATCAGCTTGACGGGAATGTCGATGCGGCCGTCCGGTTCGAGTTGCAGAGCGAAAGCGTCGGACGGAGCGACGGCGGGTATTCGCGGACTGGCAGGTGAGCCAATCCCACTGGCGGTCGTGCTGGACTTGAGTTCGCGGATTAACACGTTGCGAAACTGCAGCGGCGACCCGTACTTCTGGAGTTCGATCGGACCACTGGGGTAGATCGGTTTGTCGGGTTCAAGAAAGTTCTCGAAGGTCACGTCATCGACGACCAGCTTGCCGTTCAGACTCACCGTGACCTTCTCACCCACCATCCGAATGAACATGGCGTTCCACTCGCCAATTGGCTTGTCCACCTTCAGCAGTGGACGCGCGGGATTCTTGCGGTTGTTGTACAGACCGCCCGAGCCCATGTTCTTGCCAGACGGCTTGGAATCGCTGTCCCAGATCTGCACCTGCGGCGTGCCACGGAGATAAATGCCGCTATCGCCGCCAGCCGTGATGTTCCATTCGAGATACAGCTCGAAATCGGTGTAGTCTTTCACCGTACACAGGTTGTCGCCCCGACCGTCGAACGTGAGCACGCCGTTGTCCACGCTCCAATGAGCGCGCATGCGTTCGTCGGCCTTAGCTTGTGCGGCAGCGAGATCCGCCGGCGCCATTTCGGCGCGCTTCTTCGGATCGCCCACCTCGCCCTTCCAACCGGTCAAGTCTTTGCCATTGAACAGCGGGATAAACCCTGACGGCAGGTCTTTTGGCGACGTGGGCAATGGCAGAACAGACGGCGGTGTGGGTTCCTTTGACAACGCGGATTCGGATGCCGAGGGCTGCGGCTCGACTTTGGCCAAGGATGTGTCAGTTGGCGTGCCTTTGACGGGCTCTTGATTCGCAGGAACCGTGTCAGGAACGGCAGCAGCAGTCTGTGCATCATCCTTCTTCATGACTGCGAACACGATCGCCACCAGCAACAGAACTGTTGCCACGCCCCCGCCGATCTGGATGCGGCGATCCTGCCACCAGGACGATGAGGCGTCGGACTTGGATGAACGACGTTTCTTTCGGCCACCCGGTGTGGAGACCGAAGCGAGTGAGTGCGGATCGGTCGCCTCGGACATGTTGCCGGTCAGTAGCGTGGCCTCAGCCGCGACGTCCGGTTGCGCGTAGGTCACCGTTGGTTCGGCTTGATACGTAGCAGTGATAGACTCGGCCGCTGCGTCCGACGCGGTGCGAAACGACAGCGTGTTCGACTCTGGCAGCACGCTCGTTGCGGAGACGCTGGATGCTGAAGCCGAGGACGCTCCGCTTTGACAGGCTTCCAGATCGTGGATGACTTCGGTCATCGTCTGGTAGCGGTCCTTCGCCTGCTTGGCGACCATCTTCTGAAAGACGGCATCGACCGATGCGGGCACGTCACTTCGTATGGCACAGAGCGACGGAATTGGTGAATCGCGATGAGCCAGGAGCTTGGCCATTAGCGTGTCGCCGTCGTACGCACACTTTCCGGCCAGCAGATACCACAGCGAGATACCCAAACTGTAGACATCGCTACGTGCGTCCGCGCTCTTGGTGCTCATGGCTTGTTCGGGCGCCATGTAGTCCACGGTTCCCATCACCGCACCCGTGCTGGTGAGTTCCGCCTGTCCGCTGGTTGCTCCTTCGATACGTGCCAGACCCATGTCGAGAATCTTGACCGTGCCTTTAGCGTCCATCAGCAGATTCGCGGGCTTGATATCGCGATGCACGACACCCTGCTGGTGAGCGAACTCCAGACCTCGAGCCGCTTGAACGATGCATTGCACCGCCTGTGCGACCGGCAACGGCCCCTTCCTCTTAACCAGCGCCGAGAGGTCACTGCCTTCAACGTACTCCATCACCAAAAAGTGAGTGCCCTTCGCTTCGTCCGCGTCATCGGTGGCCACGACATTCGGATGCCGCAGCTTGGCTGCAGCTTCCACTTCACGATGAAAGCGTTTCAACGCATCGGGTGTTTTGACTGCAGATGGCGACATGACCTTGATCGCGACCAGCCGCTTCAAGCGTTTGTGCTCGGCCTTCAGCACCATCCCCATACCGCCCTGACCGAGCTTGTCGAGGATCGTGTAGTTACCGAGGACCAGTCCTTTGCCTTTGCCCGCGTAAATCTGCTCAGCCTGATACTTGGTCAGCTTCTTCTGCTTCACCAATTCTCGCGCGAGCTGTTCGCCGTCCTTCGGCCGTTTGTCCTCAGGCAGCGCCAGCAGCAGCGCAGACACATCTTCCGCACTCAGCAACCCGCTGGCGGTCAGGTGATCGCGAAATTGGTCGGTCGATAACGCCATGCATGGTTCCAGAAACGATGAACGAACAGCGTACTGTCTCAGCTCGCGATGTAACCGAGCTTCATGTTCACTTTGACGCGCTATTTGATCCTTCAGTCCCAGCCTTGGACGATGCACCGCGCAGCAGCTTGGTGGTGCCTTTCGTTGTCGTCAGGCTGGCTTCCAAAAGCGTGGCAGAGGTGTCTGGAATGGGCAGGAACACGCCGACAACCAGCGACCGCTCCGAGCCATAACGGCCGTCGATCTTCTGGAGTTGCTCGCGGGTGCCTTTCCATTCCAGCGCGAGCTCGTTGTCCACCGTGAGCCGGAGATTCGCCTCTTGATTCGTGGTCCTGGCCACTTCAATCAGTACTTCGTGACGTTTGCCATCATTCATCGAACTGGGAAGTGGCGCACGAGGGTTCGAGGGATTGTTGAGCCCGTGCTGTAGCACATGCACGTTGCCCCCCGAGAGAAAGATCTCCAGCCCCTTGGATTCGAACGGCAGAACGAATGACACGTTCCCTCGTTTGCTCACGAATGCCGCTCGCAGTGTGTATTCCTCACCGGGCTCAACCGGCAGCCTGAGTTGGCTGTCAACTCTGGTCGGAGTCGTGGCAAAGCCGGAGCCATCCTTGGTCCAAGTACCAGCCGCAACATCCTGGCTGAGATCCACCAGTGAGAGCAGATTGATCGTGCCAGCGGCTGATCCTGCAACACACGTTGGCGCAGCTTGCTTTCCAATCTCCGGGCCTGGCGTGTCCCATTCGACGAGGAAGTAGAAGTACCGATTCTGGTCATAATCGGGGCTCACCAGGTTCCAACTCGTGTCGGACATCCAGGCGAGGGCCTTGTCGGGAGCGTCGTTGAGGCGTCCCAGAAACAACGCCCGATCCAGGGGCTCACCCGTGACCCAGCGCCACTCACCACTGGCATTGGTCGCTCCCAGGAACATGCGGGAGCCAACATCCATCAAAGGCCTCTTCCGCTTGCTCCAGACGTTGTCGAAGATCCAATTGCGTTCTTCGAGGCTGTTGATGGCTACCAAATGGCCTCCCATTCTCTCGGCGGCAGTCCTGGCCTCAGTCCAAGTGCCAAACGAATCAACCAGCAGATAGCGATGCCCGCCAAACGACAGAGCTTCGGCGGGAATCATTGGCGATTTGCCATTAGAGATTGGCAACTTCGCATTGCCGACCAGTGTCAGCCGTGCGTCCGTCAGCAGAACGTGGCTGGATACTGTCGTCTTTTCAGCGTTGATGACGATCTTGAGTTCATTGACTCCGCGCACATCGACTGTCAGTGGAGCACCCGTCTCCTTCACCGTCGCCAGGCTCACTGTCTTGGCCAGCAATTTATCGTCGCCGAAGACCTCCACGGTCAGCGAGTTGCCGCGGTTTCGGTTGCGGCTGCAGCGAGCGAGTGTGTTGAACGTCGCGTACCGACCGCCGAGGTCATAAACGACTTGACCATCCTGCTGCGGGGCGGGGTGGATGATTAACCCGTGGGCCGGGGGGGCGCCAGCCTGGTTAAACGTATCGGCAAACTCTGCCGTGAACTTCTCCATCCCTGGCTTGCGCAACGGTCCAAGTCCCAGGAACGATTTCTCAGTCAGCGCATCGAGATAAACAACTTCCGTTGGCGCTGCAGCAGTCTTTACGACTCGGCGGGTGAACCAGATATCGATTTGCCCGTGGCCTCCCGGTAGTGGTGCTGAGTGGAAGTAGAGACTGCGACCGTCGCCTGACAGACAGAAGCCACCATTGGTGGAGCTTGTCTCTGCGTTGCCTAAGGGGATGCCGAGGGTTTGTCCGGGTCCGAAGGGCTCATCCGCGTTGTTGCGCGTGAAGAATTTCATTTCGCGTACGGTACCCGGACCTGAACCACTCTGATTCCCGGCGATGATCAGTCGACGGTCATTCGAGATATAGAACGGCATATCCCAGTCAGCCGTGTTGACTGCTCCGGGCAGCAGTTCGGAAGCCCCCCAGTCCTGGTCGAGTCCGCTGCGTTTAAACATCCTGATGTCAGCCCCCGCTGATCCACGATAGGTCGCAGAAACCAGCAACGTCAGCCCATTCGCCGAAAGGACGGGGTGTTTCAATGAACCTCCCGCGGGCATGTCGCCCATATTGAGATTCGCCGGTTTTAACTCTCCAAACGGATCATCAAGCGTCGGTCGAGTTGCAAACATAATCTCGTCACGGTTGCTTTGGGTTCTTTGAGAAAAGGCGGCCAGCAACCCGTTCGCTGAAAAGGATGCTGCGCTTCCGGGGAAGCCGACCTCGGGTAGACCGGCCACCTTCGTTGCCGCAGGGAACGTGGCCTCACGACTTGGACGCGTGCTGACGCGAGCATGACCGCCGCTGTGTACGTAGATGGTGCGTTCGTCTCCGCTAATGCCAGCCACAAAATCTGGCCCTGAGGAGTTCACACCAGTGCCCAGATTCTGCGGCTTACTCCACTCGTACTCCCTACCATCGGTCAGGTCGAACGGCCAGCGCGTCTCGGGAACACGTTTGGTCTTCATCACACGACGGGTCATCCAGAGGTCGAGTTCTCCCTTCCCTCCCGGAATGTCTCGTGAGTGGAAATAGAGTCGTTGACCATCGACAGAGAGACGCGCTCCTCCCATCGGAGTATTCTCAATACGAGTTCCCAACGATTGGCCTTTACCAAACGGTTCGGCCTCAGAGGATCGACTGTGCCAGGACGTACGGAAGGGTGGGGAAATCATGGCCGTGGCGACCAGCAGCTTACGATCATTGCTGATCCAGTTCGGGACAATCATCCCTGCCGCGTTCACGTCGCGTCCAAGGTTTTGTTCGTTGCCGAAGTTG
Organism: Planctomycetaceae bacterium; assembly: GCA_021732995.1. Lineage (GTDB taxonomy): Bacteria > Planctomycetota > Planctomycetia > Planctomycetales > Planctomycetaceae > AM-0621. The sequence goes on from JAKFWA010000049.1 coordinate 25,977, forward strand.
GTAGCTAATGAGGGGCGGGTGAAGGAGTAGACATCCGATCCCGCGAATTTTCCGGGACGCGCCGACGAGATGCACAGCGTCAATCCATTGGGAGAGAACACGACCACGCTGTCCGAGGCCTGGGAATTCACCGGCGCGTCGAGCCGTACGGGCGGGCCAAAGGGTTCGTTCGCGGTCGTCCGGCGGCTCAGCCAGACATCGTCCGTTCCCTCGCGTACGACAAAGGCCAACTGCAACCCATCGCCCGACAGGCAGGAGTTCTCCCGGAGTCCAGGTTTGCCGTTGATGGCGTCTGGTAGTGGTTCCACCTTCGAGAACTCTTCGTCACGAGATGCTCGCTGTCCGATCATCAGTCGGTTATTTGAGTAGAAGGCGATCGTTTTTTCGTCGTCCGTCAGCGAGGGATTCAGCTCGCGACCTCGAGTGTTCACACCAGGACCGAGACTCTCTGGCTGACTCCATTCGTACTCATTCCCATCGCTTGGATCGAACGGCCATCGTCCGGATGCGTCACTCACAGTGATCGTGCTGGGTGTTGATGGCGTCGAGGGCAGTTGAACAGTGACGGGCGCTGCCTCGATCTTCTTGTTGCTGTCAGTGATCGCGCTGACGAAGCCTTTCTTCTCAATCTTCCTCTGCGAAAGCACTTTGCCATCAACGTGGACCGCCAGGTTGTCATCGACCAGATCAACCTTGACCTTGGTTTCCTCACCCTTCTTGAGTACCAGGGAATCGGTCTCGAAGGAGACATCGCCGCGCGTCACCACGAATTTCTTGTCGCCCGCTTTCAATGAGACCGGTTTGATTCCGCCGCCTTTGAACTTGAGCTCTGTACCTTTGAGCTTCATCTCAACGGCAGGGTCAAGAATCTCCACGACCAGCGTGCCGTCAGCCGTCGGCCAGAGAAAGATCACCCCCAAGAGCAGCGCAATTAGACCGACGGCCGCACTAACTAACGTCTGCTTTGTTCCCCAGCCTGCGGACCTGGTTGAGCCATCAACTTCTTGTGTGGGTGCCGGTCTTCTCACTGTGTTCTGAGTTTGTGGATCCGTACCGACTTCGCCGTTCGAGGTCAGTAGGGTCGCGTCCATGCCGGCGTTCGTTGGAGCACTCGGATCCAGCGGTAGACTGACCGCGCTTTCTGCCGAGATGCCGGCAAGGAAATCTTGCAGTGGCACCTCACCCATTTCGGCCGGACGGTTCGCAAAGCTGACGGTTGGTGATTCGGCGGAGCGACAGCTCTCCAGAGCAGCGATGACTTCGGTCATCGTCTGAAAGCGATCTTCGGGTCGCTTAGCGATCAGGCGATGAAAGACTTCATCCAGCGTCTTGAGCCGCGCATCAACAACCAGCGTGCTCATGGACTTGCCCTCAGGTTCGCGGACAATCATCAGATCGCGACTCAGGATGGGCAGCGGCGCATTACGGTGGGCCAGCAGCTTCTTCATCACCGTCGCGCCTTCGTAGGTGCAACGTCCGGTCAGCAGGGCATAGAGCGAACAACCCAGGCTGTAGATATCGCTGCGAGCGTCGGCGTGCTTGGTGTCCTCGGCCTGCTCGGGAGACATGTAGTCGATGGTCCCCATGATAGCGCCGGTGCTGGTCAACTCGGCTTGCTCACCGCCAAGTCCGCTGGCGTCAATGCGCGCCAGGCCCATGTCCAGAATCTTGACGACACCTTCTCGATCCAGCAGCAAGTTCGCTGGCTTGATGTCGCGATGCACGATGCCGCGCTTGTGAGCGAACTCCAGTCCGCGAGCCGCCTGCAAGATGCAGTCAATCGCGAAGTCGAGCTGCAATGGACCGTTCTTCTTGACGAGTGCCGAGAGGTCGAGGCCTTCTACATACTCCATCACCAGAAAGTGCTTGCCGTTGGCTTCATCAGCATCGAACGCCATCACAATATTGGGGTGCGTGAGTTTGGCCGCCGCCTGCACTTCGCGTTGAAACCGCTTGACGGCATCCGGCGCTTTCATCGCGTCGGGCGACATCACCTTCAGCGCGACCACGCGATCCATGCGCCGATGATGAGCCTTCAACACCATGCCCATGCCACCTTGGCCAAGCTTCTCCATGATGGTGTAGCTGCCCATCACCAAGGCCTTGGCCTTACCCGCGTAAATCTGTTCGGCCTGGAATTTTGTCAGCTTCTTTTGCTTGACCAGCTCGCGCGCGAGTTGTTCGCCATCCTTCGGCTGTTTGCCATCTGGAAGCGATACCAGCAACGCATCGACATCGTCAGTGGTCAGCAACCCGCTGGCGACGAGATTGTCTCGGAACTGATCGATTGATTGCGGCATGCAGGGCTCCATGAACAATGAGCAACAAGCGTACTGTCTTAACTCGCGATGTCACCGAGCCTAGCCATCATTTTGCCTTGTCGCGCTGCCCAGCAGCCTGATCGTTCGCATGGTCGTCTTCACTCTGGCATTGGGTCGGTTTGGCACAACTGTCAGGACGCGGCAGGAAGACGCCGACAACCAGCCGGATCGGAACGAGCGGGCCACCGGTGGGAACATGGTCTCACGGTGCCAGCCGGGCGTCGATGAGGAGCACGTGACTCGCCGCATTCGTCTTTTCGGCGTTGACGACGATCGTGAGTTCTTTGACCCCACTGACGTCGACCATCAGCAGGGATCCGCCTTCTTTCGCCGTCGCGAGGTTCACGGATTTAGCCAACGACTGGCCATCGCCAAACACTTCCACGGTCAGTGAGTTGCCGCGGTTGCGGTTGGGGCTGCACAGAGCGGTTGCCGCGAAGGTCGTATACCGACCGCCAAGGTCATACACGACGCGGCCATCCTGCTGATTGGAGGGGTGAATGATGATGCCATGAGCGGGTGGGTCGCCGGTTTGTTTCAGGGATCTTTGGAAATCTTTAGCGAACGGATCTGTTCCGGCCTTGAGCAACTGCCCGACGGTCATTGACGACTTTTCGGTCAGCGTATCGAGATAGACAACATTTCCGGAATTGCCCGACGTCACACCACTCTTCACCACACGGCGGCTGAACCAGATGTCGACCTGACCCTGGCCGCCGGGAATCTTCGCCGAGCAGAAATAGATGCTGCGACCGTCGCCGGACAGTCGAAAGCCGCTGTTGGAGTCGTGTGTCTCCGCGTCGCCCAGTGGAATGCCGAGCGGCTGCCCGGTGCCGAATGGCTCCTGAGCATTGTTCCTCGTGAAGAACCGCACTTCACGCACCGGACTAGAACCTGACCCACGCTGACTCGCAGCGATCAGAAACTTGCGGTCATTGGAGATGTAGAAGGGCATGTCCCAGTCAGCCGTGTTGACTTCGCCGGGCAACGCTTCCGACGCCCCCCATTCTTCATCCAGCGTCTTGCGGGTCAGCATCCGAATATCCGCTTGTCGTGATCCGCGATGGGTGGAGCAGGCCAGTAACGTCAGCCCATCTGCTGACAGAAGCGGATGTCGCGACGCGGCTTCAACTCCGTTCACATCAACCTTGGCATACTTTGGTGAGCCGAATGGAGCGAAGGGCGTCGGTCGAGCGGCCACCCAAACCTCGTCAGCATTCTTCTGCGACTTCATCACGAACGCAGCCACCAGACCATTGCTCGAAATAGATGCCGAACTTCGCCCGGCATCTGAACTCGCGAAACCGTCTAGTTTCGTCGCCTTAGGGAAGTCCACGTCCCGGCTCTGACGCACACTGACGCGGGCATCGCCCTTCAGAGAATGAACAAAAATCCGGCGTTCGTCATCACTGATCCCCGCCACAAAGTCTGCTCCCGGTCCGTTGACGCCAGATCCGAGGTTTTCCGGTTTACTCCACTCGTACTCTTTCCCGTCCGTAGGATCGAACGGCCAATGCACAGCAGGCTGATCGGACGCAGGTGGCTGCGAGGATTTGGTGAGCGATGTGGATGTGTCTTCGAATGCCTGCTTGCCGCCTGAGACTGCGCTGACGAAACCCTTCTTCGAAACCTTACGCTGCGAAAGCAATCGGCCATCGGCGCGGACGGTCAGGTTGTCGCCAACGAGTTCAACTGTGACTTTGGTGTCTTTGCCCTTCTTGATGACCAGCGAGTCGGTCTCGAAAGCCAGATTTCCACGAGTCACGACGAACTTCGTCTCGCCCACCTTCAATGAGGCTGGCTTGATTCCTTCGCCCTTGAATGCGAACTCCGTCCCTTTGACTTTCAGTTCCACTTCAGCATCAAGAATCTGCACGAGCAGCGTGCCACTCGGAGCCGGCCAGAGAAACAGCACGCCCAGGACGAACGTGATCGCACCAACAGCCGCAGCGAGTGACTTCTGGTTGGCGCCCCAGCCGGCAGGCTTCGCCTTACCGTGTCTCACGTGCTCTTCGACGGACAGTTTCAGAGTGTTCTGAGTTTGCGGGTCCGTACCAACCTCAACACTCGAAGTCAGCAGCGTGGCCTCCATCGCCGGGCCTGCGGGAGCGCGAGGATCCAACGGTTGGCTGATCCCGCTATCTCCAGAGATACCGGCGAGGAAATCTTGCAGTGGAACCTCACCAAGCTCGGGCGGTCGGTTCACGAAGTTGACGGTTGGAGATTCAGCAGAACGGCAGCGTTCCAGAGCCGCGATGACCTCCGTCATACTTTGAAAGCGGTCTTCAGGACGCTTGGCGATCATCCGATGGAAGACCTCATCCAACGCCTTGGTCCGGGCATCGAGCGTCACCGTGCTGACGCTCCTTCCCAATGCCTGTCGAGCGGCGACCATGTCGCGACTCAGAATGGGCAACGGTGCATTGCGGTGGGCCAGCAGTTTCTTCATCACCGTCGCGCCGTCGTACGTGCAGTGTGCCGTCAACAACGCGTACAGCGAACAACCGAGACTGTAGATATCGCTCCGCGCGTCGGCGTGTTTCGTGTCCTCCGCCTGTTCGGGGGACATGTAGTCGATGGTCCCCATGATCGCTCCGGTGCTGGTTAATTCAGACGGTTCAGCGCCGAATCCATTCGCTTCGATTCGCGCCAGGCCCATATCCAGAATCTTGATGACGCCCTCCCTGTCCAGCAGCAAGTTCGACGGCTTGATGTCGCGATGGACAACGCCGCGCCTGTGGGCGAACTCCAGTCCGCGCGCCGCCTGCAGAATGCAATCGATCGCGAAGTCGATCTGCAGCGGTCCATTCTTCTTGACGAGGGCGGAGAGATCGCGGCCTTCGACGTACTCCATCACCAGGAAGAATTTGCCGTTGGCTTCATCGGCATCGAACGCCATGACAATGTTGGGGTGCGTCAGCTTGGCTGCCGCCTGCACTTCCCGCTGAAAGCGTTTGACGGCATCTGGGGCGCTCATCGCGGTGGAGGACATCACCTTCAGCGCAACCACTCGGTCCATGCGGCGGTGATGAGCCATCAACACCGTGCCCATACCACCCTGGCCCAGCTTCTCCATGATGGTGTAGCTGCCCATCACCAGGGCCTTGGCTTTACCCGAGCAAATCTGGTCGGCCTGAAACTTGGTGAGCTTCCTCTGCTTCACCAGTTGGCGCGCCAACGCCTCGGCGTCCGCAGGCCGCTTCCGTTCGGATTGATTCAACAGCAGCTCCGCGGCCGCAGTCGCGTCCGTCAAACCGCTGGCGGTCAATTGCTGACAGAAGTCGTCAAGCGACTGAGGCATGGTGGAAATGCAGTCGACAGATACGGGTTACGAGATCGAATAAACCGAACGTTGCAGTTCTTCCTCGTCATCATGATTTGGAAAGTCAGGGATGAGGGCGCATTCCACCGGCATTGGCACCGCACGTGCACAATAGACTATTCGAGGCGGACAAGACCGTCAAAGTTGAACATCCTTAACGAGTTTTCCGAGGCGTGGGCTCGGTCTTTGACTTCGGCACGCGACGCACAAACCAGAGGTCAAAGTCTCCCTGGCCACCATCGCGCTTTGCTTGGAAGTACAGCGTGCGACCGTCGGCAGAGATGCCCGGCGATCTGACTGAGCCGTCACCACCGGCAATCGGGTCGAGCATCCGAGCGGTGCCGAACGAGCCTGTCTGACCCTTCCACAGCACGAGCCAGAGCGAATGGCGACCGTCCGAAGCACGACGGCAAAGAACAGCTCCGCGGCCGTCAGCGGTGGGTCGGAAGTGAGTTTCGTCGTCAGCGGAATTCACCGTCGAGCCAAGATTCTCCGGCGGTCCGAACGGATCGCTGAGCGATGAGCGCCGTGCGGACCAGATGTCCGTTGCTCCAAGTCCGTTCGGACGATTCGACGCGAAATACAGTGTCAGGCCGTCAGGTGAGAACGCACCGCACTCTTCTCGCTGATCGGTGTTGACCGGCGGATTCAGAGGCACGGGCGGTCCCCATTTTTCCTGAGGATCTGCTCGCCGACACAAATAGAGGTCCAGATCACCTTCTGAACCTGGTCGATCGGATGCGAACACGATTTGTAAACCGTCAGCACTGAGGGAGGGAGAATCATCGGTGGCAAACGAGTTCACCACCCGAGGTAAGTTCGTAGAAGTCTGAAAGGATTCTTCGACAGATGCTCTACGACTTTCCCAAAGATCAAATCCACTTTGACCTTGCGCGCGATTGGACGAGAAAATTAGCGTCAGTCCGTCAGGAGTTAGGAACGGATTTGCATCGCTTTGACTGGAGTTCACCGCGGCTCCGAGATTCTGTGGCTCAGACCATTCGTAATCCGGCGAAACCAGGATTGTTGTGGCATTGGGCGGAGAGTACGGAGACCGCACGACCCGAAAACCGCCCTGAGTGTTCCTCAGGAAGGGATTGATGTCGTAACGAAACGCCGAGCGAGCGCTGACGCTATGGGCGTTCCAGCGCCCGCCGCGCATCACGCGATCAGTTCCGAATTCGGAACCGATCGGATCGACTCGAGATGGCTCGGCATAAACTTCGGACGAGTACCAGTCATGGCACCATTCGCGAGTATTGCCGTGCATGTCGAACAACCCGAACGGGTTCGGCAGCTTCCTGGCAACCGGTTGAGGATGGCCCGCTTTCACTTCGCCGGTCCAGCCATGTTCGCCAATGTGACTGGCCTGATCTCCGAACGAAAACTGAGTCGTCGTACCGGCGCGGCACGCATATTCCCATTCGGCCTCGGTCGGCAGGCGATAGCCGTTGGCGCCGGGAATCAGTTTCCAGTCCAGCTTGCCGCTACTTTCGTAACACGGGTCCAGCAGTTCTTCTTCGCTGAGCCAATTGCAATAGGCAACGGCATCGCCCCAGGTCACTTGAGTCACCGGATGCTCGTCTGTGGTGGAATAGCCCGGAGCACGCCAAGTGATTTGCACGTTCTCTGGCTTCGAGTCTTTGGGAGCCGTCCAGGTGCTGGCGTTGCCGGCGCCGAACTGCTCGCCCTGCGTCAGGTACTTGGTCGCGTCGACAAAACGACGAAACTGCCCAACGGTCACTTCAGTCGCGCCGATGCAGAACGGTCGAGTGACGGTCACCTTGTGTTGCGGCTGTTCCTCCGGAATCCGCGAGCGTTCAAACGCGGTCGGTGACAACTTCGCCTCATCGACGATTTTGAGCCCCGCAGCGATCTCTTCCGGCGTGCTGCCCATCAGGAACTCACCCGGCGGGATGAGGATCATCTTGGCACCCACACGATTGCTCGTCTCAACCTGCGTACTCAAATGTTGAGCCCATGCCACTTGATGCACGTGAGCTTGCTCTGCTCCGAACGGGGCTTTCGTTGGTTGTGGTGCGACGGGTTTGGCCACAGATGAAGGCACAACGACCGGCACGGCTGCAGGTCTGCTGATCTCGCTCACAACGCGGAACCCGAGAGTATTGAATCGGAGTGTCGGTGGGGCGAGATCACGGTACGCACTGCGACAGAAGGCCGGGTTGTGATACCAGTGGCCGCCGCGGACGGCATATGTCGCATTCGTTGAGGAAGCCGGAACTGTGTCCTTAGGTTTCTCTGAAGGACCGTCTTCTTCGAATTTGCTACCGCACCACTCTTCCATATTCCCGTACATATCAAACAAACCAAACGGGTTCGCCAGGCGGGTAGCAACTGGGTGGCAATTGGAATTCGCATTGCCGATATACCAGCCGTATTGATCCAGCTCAGACGCAGTATCACCAAACGAATACTGCGTTGAAGTTCCTGCTCGGCAGGCGAACTCCCATTCCGTTTCGGTGGGCAACCGATAGGTCGCCTGCTCCTTTTGCGAGAGCCATCGGCAATAAGCGTTCGCGTCGTTCCACGAAACTTGAGTCACGGGGAAGGTGTCGTAGAGATCATAGCCCGGGGCCTTCCAGATGAAGGGCTTTTTTGAATCGGCAGTGGTGTCGGTTATGGCTTGAGAGGAAGTGTTGCCCAATCCGAATCGCTCAGCATCGGTGACATAACCAGTGTCGGTCACGAATGCTCTGAACTCTGCAACCGTGACCTCGGTTCTCGCCATTCGAAACGGCTGCGCGACGACTGCTCGATGCTGAGGCCGTTTGGATTTGCGAATTCGGTCAATCCGGCCAGCCTCAACTCCCCCCGCTTCGGCGAGTTTCACGGCGGCATCCACCTGCTCATCGGTGCTGCCCATGAGGAACTCGCCGGGCGGAATGAGGACCATCTTCGTGTCGACGCTGTTCGTCGTTTCCACCATCGTGCCAAGATGCTCAGCCCAAGCTTCCTGGTGCACGCGGGCAGTCTTTGCGTCAAACGGGGCTTTAGCAGGATCGGGCTCAACGGGTTTAGCCGTGGGAACGCTCAGAAGGCGTTCCACCGTTGGTTTCAAAGCGGCTCCCAGTGCCCGATACCCTGCAAGGGACAAATCGACCCCCTTCAACAAGTCCGTTTGAATGTTGCCGGCAGAATCCAAAAAGACGGGATCCAAGTCGACGTAGTGGGCTGTCTTGTTGTCCGCGAGTTGCTGGATGGCCTTGTTCAGAGCTTTGCATTGCTCACCCAATTCGCTCTTCGGGAGCACTGATGTGAGTACCAAAGCTGAGGCCGGAAACTCATGTCTCAGCTGGTTGACCAACTGTCGATAGTTTTCGGCGCTCTCTGGTAAAGGCACATTACGACTGATGTCCGCGTAACCCGCTTGCACGATGACGACTTTGGGAACAACCGCCGCGAACTTCTGGTTCCTCAAGTCATCCAACACGGTTGCCACCGCAGATGTTGCTACAGCTCCGTTGTTCAAAGTGCGGTCGGGAAAGATGTGCTCCAAAGCCGCAGTGCCAGTGGCTGCGCGCCACCGCGACAAAAAGCCGTCTCCCAGCAGTAGGATATCGTTAGTGAAGGTTGGAGCCGTTGCGTTCGTCGTTGACTCTGATCTTGAATCGACGCGGATCCATGTGGGATCGACGATCTTGCCGTGGCGGTTGTTGCCCGAAGAGTCCCTAAGCACGTCCCCGGTGCCTTCATCGAAATGGTAGAGAGCCAGCGTGTCCGGGTCGGCCGCTAGGCGTGCGACGGGGGTGTAATCAGCCTGATACCTGGCGACCTTTGAGAAACGCACTTCATCAAGTGTGCCAGTCATCGGGTAGTCGATCCCCTCGCCCTCGGGGCTCGCGCCGAGATAGAAGGGCAGATTCGACGGCAGGTACTCTCCCTTCAACTCGGCCGAAGCTTCGAGCCTGCCATCGACAAACAGCCGCAGCTTGCCACTGTCGTAGACCGTAGCCACGCGATACGTACGATCGGCAACGAGCGGACGCGGAGACGTGATCCGCACATAATCGTCCTTGCCATTGGCGCGCCGGAACGCCAGGAACGAGATCGAATTGCCCAGGATATCGATCCCCATGCCTTTCGCTTCGCTGTCGGAGATGACCGCATGCTGCTTCGGTCCTGGCAGCAGGGTGAACTCGATCGTCAGGGGCGTATCGCCGCCGTGCACGAGTGGTGTCCGCACATGCGATTGTTTGCCGTCGAACTTAAGCGCAGCATCAATAGACGCGGTATCTGCGTTTGGAGTACTGGCTGGCCAGTTCGGCTTTGCGGCCGTGGCGGGAAACTGTTGCTCATTGAGGTGCAGTTCGACGTCTGGACGCACCTGACGGAACTTGGCGATGCCTGCGGGCGTAAAGGTGAAACTGCTGGGCGGCAGATAGATGCGCGCTTGCTTCAATGTTGGGATGAGTGCAAGGCTCTCCAGATCATCGTCGGAGAACGAGCCAATGCATGTTCCTGGGAAGACAAGCAGGTTCGATAGACGCGTAAAACCGCGAAGCTGTTGCCACGGGGACGCATCGTTCGCGTTTAAGTGGGCTAAGATCGTCAGGCGTGCAAGACGTTCCCGCAGCCTTCCCAACCGTGAAACGGTTGCTCCTGAAGAGAGATCGCCGTCAATAGTCAGTTCTTCCAAGTTCGGAAGAGACTGCAGTGTCTCAACCCCGGCATCGGTCAAATGCGTCGTGAAACAGCGAACATTCTGCAGCTTGCTGAGGCGCTGCAACGGTCGTAGCGATGCCGTCTCGTGATGCGCAAGGATGACGGATGTCAGGTTCGGCATGCGCTCGCAAATGAGCGTCAGTCCCTCATCTGTGATCCCGCGACTTCCGATATCGAGATTGGTTAGTCCCGGGAGTTGCGGCATGTTTCGCAAGCCCGCATCCGTGATGGGAACATTGTACGGGTTCGTGTACTCGCCGATACGCAAATGCGTAAGCTTCGGCCAGTTCGTCAGGTGAGGTAATAGATCATCTCCCACCCCCGTTCCTCGAACGTCAAGGTTCCAGAGCGACTTGACCGCCGCGAGCGATTTTACGCCCGCCGCTGTGATCTTTGTCTGACCTCGAAGATCCAGTGCTGCGACCCTTCGGCATCCCGCCAGATTCAAGAGGTCCGCATCGGTCACGCGTTCCGCATTGCCATACAACCCTGCGAGATTCAGATAGAACTTCGCCGATGGCAGTTTGCCATCGGGCACGGCCATCCCTAGCCCATTTTCATCGTAAATTTCAACGACGCCTCCTCTCTTCAGCACCCACTCGGCCGCTTTGCGTTCGGCGTCATAGTCGACAGCGTCGCTGACGCTGGCGACTGCTATGGGGGGCATCGGTGTAGGGATTGCGACGTTACTGGCTGTTGCGGGAACGTCCGGTGTGGGCTTTGCCGTGGCGACCTTTGCTGGATCAGATTCCGGATCCGTTGGCTTGCCCCCGCGAAAAGCGAACGCGGCGATGACGGCCAGCAACAGACCGCCAATCGCCAGCATAGCCAGCTTGCGACGCGATGCTGATGACGCGGGAGTCGCGGCTTCCTCAGCCGACTTGATCGGAGCGGACGTGATCTCACTCTGGTCGGCCTGAAAGGTCACCGTGGCGTCGGTTGCTTCGGACCGCTCAGGTGCAACGACCGTGGCCGCGTCTGGATGCGACGGCGGCGCACTTATGGCGCTCGATACGGGCTTGGCATGTCGCATCTGCGAGTCGTTCAGTTGCAACGGGGCCGTTCGCGAAGCTGGCCTGCCGAATGATTCATTC
>JAKFWA010000049.1:37496-100430 GCA_021732995.1 Planctomycetaceae bacterium
CGTGGCCGCGTCTGGATGCGACGGCGGCGCACTTATGGCGCTCGATACGGGCTTGGCATGTCGCATCTGCGAGTCGTTCAGTTGCAACGGGGCCGTTCGCGAAGCTGGCCTGCCGAATGATTCATTCTCTGGCAACTTGATGAAACCGCCCGAGCCGTCATCCGGCATGTCAAGCGTCGCGATTTGCTCGCTCTCCGTGTCGTCCAACTCCAAACCTTGCAATGCCACGAGCAGATGACGCATGGACGGAAAGCGATCATCTTTCGACTTCGCCATCATCCGGTGCAGGATCTCCTCAAGTTCCGAGGGGGCCTGCGGCAGGACACTGCGAACGCTGGGAATCTGCTGTTCACGGTGAGCCAGCAGACGCCGCATGATCGTGTCTTCGCGGTAGGGTGGATTGCCGCTTAACAGGAACCACAGCGTGCAACCCAGCGAATAAATATCCGCGCGATGATCCGCCGACTTCGCATCCAGCGCCTGTTCGGGAGCCATGTAGTCGATGGTGCCCATCACGCTGCCGGTGTTGGTCAGGTCGGCATGTGCACCACCCGCCAGCGAATCTCCGGGCGCAGGTCGCATGCGTGCCAGGCCCATATCGAGAATTCGCACAACGCCCTGCTTATCGAGCAGCAGGTTCCCCGGCTTGATGTCGCGGTGCACGATGCCTTGATCATGCGCAAACGCCAGCCCTTCGGCGGCCTGCGAGATGATGTTGACCGCCTGTGAAATCGTCACCGGACCATTGGCTTTGACGAAGTGCGACAGGTCCTGTCCATCCACATACTGCATGACGAGGTAGCAACTGCCGTCAGTGTGCTCACCGGCATCATACGCCGTCACAATGTTCTGATGGTTGAGCTGAGCGGCCGCTTCGACCTCACGCTCGAAGCGTCGTTTCGCATCGTCCGCCGCAGTCAGTTCTTTCAACAGGAACTTGATCGCGACGTCGCGTTTCATGCGTCGATGTCGAGCTTTGAGCACGTACCCCATGCCGCCGCGACCAAGGGAACTCTGGACAATGTAATCCCCGATGATCAGCGGGATGCGTTCGTCATTAGCGATCACTTGAGCTTGAAACTCAGTCAGCAGATTCCGACTGATAAGTTCCTTCGCGGCTGCCTGCGCCGTTGGCAGACCCAGCAATGCATCCATGAGTTCTGGAGGTTGCGACGCGAGTAATCCTGACTCTCTCAGTCGCGTCACAAAATCACGGGTACTGATCACCTTGGGCTCCACCTGCCGGTAAGTCGATTAAGCGGGAGAAAGACTATGCGACGGAGGCCCGCAACTGAAGAGGCTGATCGCGAGGAGCGAACTCGTTGTGTCTACCAGCGCTGGGAATCATGACCTCAATAGATCGGACGAACTCGGGCGTTTCGAAACTCCACGCGGTTCGGGTAGAGCTGCAAGCCGATACGGCCTGATGGACGCAGGTCGGAGAGAGTGTGATCGAGCACAGCGACATCATTGATGCTCAGCCGCAACTGCTGACCTTTCAGGTGGACTCGAACGCGATGCCATTGGTCAGCGGGAACCTTGGGAGTTGGGTTAGGTGCCACCACTCCGAACACACTGCCGCTCCGACGGTTGGCTGGCACCGAGGCGAACATGGGGTGCTCATCGTCGAGTAGTTGGATCTCTCGAAACTGACTGCCATCGACACCCCCTTCAGGCCACGCACGTAAGAAGATGCCGCTGTTGCTCCCGGGGCTGAGCTTGTATTCCAGTTCCAACTCGAAATCGCCGAACTGGCGTTCGGACATCAGCCAGCCGCTGCCTGCATTCGTTGAGGTTCTTCCGACTAACGCGTTCTGCTCAATGGACCAGCCTTTGGCGCCCATCACTTCCCAACCAGCAAGGTCCTTACCGTTGAAGAGTTCTGACCATGCCGTTTCCGAGGATTGAACGGGTTCGAAGGTCAGTCGATGAATGGTGAAATCGCCTTGCGCTCCCAAGAAGAATCGCGGCGGACCTTTGTCATCCCACTTCACATTCAGCGAGAGTTTTTCGTGCGAGCCTACCCAATTGATGAGTTGCTTGCCGTCGCGTTCGACTCGAATGCCGGTCTTACGAACTTGGACGAGCACATCCGCAGCCACGTCTGGTTTCAGTGGCTCATTGGGTACTGCAGTGCCGTTATCAAGCGGGCCTTTGCCATCGATCTGTTCCAATCCCCACAAGCCTCCACGTGACTTGAAACCATCCATGACCAAACCGACGCGTCGTCCTCCGGTGACCATGACGAGCATCAATGCATTGTCTCGTGGTGACGCTCGCTGAACTTTCATGCGGATGTCGTATTCGTTCGGTGCGTTCTCAATCGGCAAATACAGGCGACGATCTCCTTCGCCCGGACCGGCGATCGTCTGCAAAGTGCCATTCGACATCTTCCACGAACTGCCGATCCCATCCCGGGCGGTGTCAATCTTCTGAAGCAGATCGGTACCTGTCCTGTCAGGGGCTTGGTACTCGACCTTTTGAATCAAGACTCCCTTGAGCGCCACCAGCGCGAAGTTCCCCTCGGTCAGCGAAGCCTCCTTCACGGTCGCAACCACCGAACCGTTGAGCGTTGCCGTGAGCGTGTCACCGACAATGCGAAATTCGAGCGTCCGCTGCGCGTCTCTCGGAATGCTCGCAGGGATCGGCTCCTTGACAAGAACCTTGGGCATGCCGGCTCGAATCATGGTGATGCTGATCTGTGTGCCGTGGTCTTCGGCCACGTACAGGTCGCGCTTGCCGTTGGTTGTGCGGTCGCAGGCGTTGATCTGAACTCCTTTTGAGTCGCGCCGCAGATACGTCAGCCGCACGGCTCCGTCGCGCGTCTTGCCGCGGATCACCTCTTGACCGCTGATGGTGTTGACGGTGGTGATGGCCTCCCCTTCTTGCTGCCAGCCTTGTCGGCCATCGAAGTGGGATAAGAATTTCCCCTGTTTCAATTTCGGTCCCAGCCAATCGGTCCACTGCGAAGTGGCTCCGCCGGCGCCCACGTCACTGTTGAGCTTCCCCGCGCCGCTGACTTCGCGAACCGTGACCGTGTGGAACAGGGCACCGCGATCGTTGGCGGCGAGGCCCAAGTGGAGCGTGTCGCGCAGGGCGTTGCGAGGAAGGACGTCAAGGCGTTGGAAGTCGCCGCTCCACTCGACGAGCAGTTCGTCGTCCAGGAACGCGCGGAGCTTCCCTTTGCGGACCTCCACGCGCGAGCGATAACGTTTGCCAGGCTCCAGCAGGTTGGGACGCATGATGCTGGCGTCCTTGCGATTGACCAGATTCATTCCGTCGAGCGTTTCGAACCCGGCTTTGACACCGTCCTTCAGAGCAAAGTTGAGCACCCAGGCGAAGGAGCGAGACTGAGCGGACAGGAGTTGCTCGACGGTCCCGTTGCCATTCCCCCCAGTGAACTCGATCTCAAAGTCGTATTCTTCGGGCGGTTGATACGGCCACTGAAGCCGCGGCACGTTGCTGGTACTTCCGGCCTGCTTCACTTTGAGGCTATTGGTCTCGAGTGTCCATTCCCCTGCGAGAGCATCCCGCTTCACATCGACGAGCGCGAGCAAATCGACCAAGCGGCCGGGTGCGGCAGTCGGCACGCTGGCAGAACTTGCGGCACCGTCCCATTCGATCGAGCAGTTGGGCAGAGCCTGTTGCAACTTGGCGATGCCGGCGGCCGTGACCTTCGTTCCCTGGAGTTGCAGAATTCTGAGATTGCGCAACTCGCCGAGTGGTGCCAGAGCCGTATCGTCCAGCAAGGGGTTATTCATCAGGTTGAGCGTTCCGGCTTGCGGCATCGACTTGGCGAGGATGGCACATTGCTCGGGCCTCAATTGCGCCCCGGCCAGGTACAGCTTCGTCGTGTTGTTCAGCCGAGCCAATGCGGTCACTTGTTCGTCGCTGAGTGGTTGGCCGCCGCAACTGACCCGTTCCAACTTTGGCAGCCGTGCCAGCATGGCAATGCCGGCCGGCGTCGGGTAGGCGTTGTCGATTCCCAAGAATTCCAAATGCTTCAACTCGCGCAACGGAACGAGATCGGCATTCTCGCCAGGCAGCGGCCTCTTGAATTTGATGAGCCGCACTTCGAGGTCGCCTTCTGGCAGATCATTCACGTTGGCAATCCAGGGCTGTCTGCCGCTCAGAGTCACTTCTCCTCCCTGAGTGATGACCCATTCTGCGGCGCGACGATCGGGGCTGATCTTCTTTGCCGCCGGCGTCGCTTGGGCGCCAAGTTCACGCACGACTCGGAAGCCGATCGTGTAATGAAAGATGTTCTCAGTCCTGCCTGAGCGATACGCACTTCTCAAGAAAGAGTTGTAGTCCCAGTTGCCGCCCCGCAGGACGTAGTCGGTCCCCGTCTCCGGCCCGACGGGATCGGACTGCGGACTCAGCGCGTACCACTTTTCGTCGAAGCGATCCTGACACCACTCCGACAGATTGCCGTGCATATCGAACAGGCCGAACGGATTCGGCCGCTTGAGCGCCACCGGATGCGCTTTGACGTCCGAGTTGCGGATCGACCACTCGTGCGAATCGAGCAACTGATCGCCGCTGTAATAGGCGGTCGTGGTGCCGGCCCGGCAGGCGTATTCCCATTCGGCGTCGGTGGGCAGGCGATAGGTCGCTTGCTCCTGCTCGGAGAGCCAGCGGCAGTACGCGCCCGCATCAGCCCAAGTGACGGCTGCGGCGGGCGACTCATCGGTGACTGCATACCCCGGTTTCAGATATGTCCATGACTTTGCATCCGTCGCGAGTTGTTTTTCGGCAACGGTCTGATACTGGGTTGCTTTCGCGAACTTCCGAAACTGACCGATGGTGACTTCCGTCGCACCTATCCAAAACGGCTTCGAGAGTACCACACGATGCTGCGGCTGCTCAGCCTTCTTCATGCGATCGGCGAACTCTTGTCCGTGAGCCGCCGCGACTTCTTTCACCGCTCCCGCGATCTGCTCATCGCTGCTGCCCATTAGGAACTCGCCGGGCGGGATGAGGATCATCTTCGCGCCGACACTGTTGACTGTCTCGACCTGCACGCCGAGATGCCTGGCCCACGCTTCTTGATGCGCTTGTGCGTGTGCCGCATCGAAGGGAGCCACCGGCGTGGGGATTGGAACGTTCGGCTCTGTTGCCGGAATAGGCTCTGTTGCCGGAATATCCGGCGCGGGCTTCACTGCGGCGACTTTTGCGGGATCAGATTCCGGATCCGTCGGCTTGCCACCGCGAAACGCGAAGGCCGCGATGACGGCCAGCAGCAGACTGCCAATTGCCAGCATGGCCAGCTTGTGGCGTGAGGCTGGTGCCGAGCTGGTGGTGGAGCCATGTTCCACAGACTTGATCGGAGCGGACGTGATCTGACTCTGGTCCGCTTGAAACGTCACTGTGGCGTCAGATGCTGCGGATGGCTCAGACGCAACGAACGTGGCCGCGTCTGGATGCGACGGCGGCGCACTTATGGCGCTCGATACGGGCTTGGCATGTCGCATCTGCGAGTCGTTCAGTTGCAACGGGGCCGTTCGCGAAGCTGGCCTGCCGAATGATTCATTCTCTGGCAACTTGATGAAACCGCCCGAGCCGTCATCCGGCATGTCAAGCGTCGCGATTTGCTCGCTCTCCGTGTCGTCCAACTCCAAACCTTGCAATGCCACGAGCAGATGACGCATGGACGGAAAGCGATCATCTTTCGACTTCGCCATCATCCGGTGCAGGATCTCCTCAAGTTCCGAGGGGGCCTGCGGCAGGACACTGCGAACGCTGGGAATCTGCTGTTCACGGTGAGCCAGCAGACGCCGCATGATCGTGTCTTCGCGGTAGGGTGGATTGCCGCTTAACAGGAACCACAGCGTGCAACCCAGCGAATAAATATCCGCGCGATGATCCGCCGACTTCGCATCCAGCGCCTGTTCGGGAGCCATGTAGTCGATGGTGCCCATCACGCTGCCGGTGTTGGTCAGGTCGGCATGTGCACCACCCGCCAGCGAATCTCCGGGCGCAGGTCGCATGCGTGCCAGGCCCATATCGAGAATTCGCACAACGCCCTGCTTATCGAGCAGCAGGTTCCCCGGCTTGATGTCGCGGTGCACGATGCCTTGATCATGCGCAAACGCCAGCCCTTCGGCGGCCTGCGAGATGATGTTGACCGCCTGTGAAATCGTCACCGGACCATTGGCTTTGACGAAGTGCGACAGGTCCTGTCCATCCACATACTGCATGACGAGGTAGCAACTGCCGTCAGTGTGCTCACCGGCATCATACGCCGTCACAATGTTCTGATGGTTGAGCTGAGCGGCCGCTTCGACCTCACGCTCGAAGCGTCGTTTCGCATCGTCCGCCGCAGTCAGTTCTTTCAACAGGAACTTGATCGCGACGTCGCGTTTCATGCGTCGATGTCGAGCTTTGAGCACGTACCCCATGCCGCCGCGACCAAGGGAACTCTGGACAATGTAATCCCCGATGATCAGCGGGATGCGTTCGTCATTAGCGATCACTTGAGCTTGAAACTCAGTCAGCAGATTCCGACTGATAAGTTCCTTCGCGGCTGCCTGCGCCGTTGGCAGACCCAGCAATGCATCCATGAGTTCTGGAGGTTGCGACGCGAGTAATCCTGACTCTCTCAGTCGCGTCACAAAATCACGGGTACTGATCACCTTGGGCTCCACCTGCCGGTAAGTCGATTAAGCGGGAGAAAGACTACGCTACGGTGACCAGCAACTGAAGAGGCTAGCTATCGATTTGCCGAGTTCCAGCCGGTGGCGCAGGGTGGAATGCGTCTGGTTCCTCAGGAGACGAATTCGAGGTGCTTCTCGTTCTCGAACTCGGCGAGTTCTTCGCCCAGTCTGGCCTGAATGGTCGCTTGAGCGGACTCGGAGTTGATCTTTCGACCGGCGTTGTCAGTGACGTAGAAGACGTCGACCACTTGATCGAAGTGGGTGGCGATTTTGGCGAGGTCAACCGACAGCCCGAGTTGGAACAGTGTCCGGGCGATGGTGTAGAGCAGGCCAGGGCGGTCGTGAGCGAATGCAGACACGACCGTGCAACGGTCTGACGTGTCATTGTCGATCAGCACGCGCGTTTCGAGGTGCATGATCGGAGCCTTCGCTCCCGGCATGACAAACCGCTTGTGACGTCGAAACAACTGCTCAACCGTAATCCGCTTTGTCAGCACTTCGCGGATGGCATTGCCGACTTCCTGAATGCGATGCGGCGGAACTTCATTTGAGTAGTCGTTGTCGATCACATGAAAGACGTCGACGACGATGCCACCGCGTGTGGTGGTGATCTCGGCGCCCAGAATGTTGAGGTGCTTGGCGGTCAACACGCCCGCAATCATGTGGAAGCAGCCGGCCGAATGCTGGCCATCCAGCATGATGCGGTACTCAACGCTGCGCGAGGTTGGGTCGTAGTGCCCATGCACGAGGATTTCACCCGGCTTCAGGTTGCGGATGATGTCGATGTCCGCCGCGATGCGGGCCGGGGGTGTCGTCGTGAGGTAGTAAGACGGGAAGGCATGCAATTGCTCATCAACCCACGCCTGCGTGTTGTCTGAGTGGTCGGGCGGTTCGAGCGGTACGATCGATTTGAAGACGTGCTCGCTTACCTGCCGCAACCGTTCTTCCTCGTGGAACTTTGGATGATGGCCGCTGAGGATGTAGTTCAGGCCTGTGTGGAACTCGCTGAGCAGATCAGATTTCCATTGCGTCCAGACTCCCGGACCAACGCCGCTGACATCTGCCGCCGTCAACAGGTACAGCAAGTTGAGTCGCTCGGGAGTGCCCAGCTTGTGGCTGAACGTCACCAGGATACGCGGGTCGGTGATGTCATGTCGGAAGGCGAGATCGGCCATTTCCAGATGGCGATGAATCAGGAAGCTGACGGTATCCGCCTGAGACTGTGACAGACGCAGCCGTCCGCAAACGTCGAACGCCAGCCGCCGGCCGACTTCGCAATGGTCTTCCTTGTGTCCCTTGCCGACATCGTGCAGCAGCAGCGTCAGATGGAGCAGGGGCTTGATCTTGAGCGCCCGATAGACAGCACCCATCGGGGTATCGTCGTTCGCGAAGCTCTCACAAATGGCGAGGCAGCGCAGCGTGTGCTCATCCACCGTGAAGTGGTGATACTGATTGAACTGCAGCAGGCAGCGGACGCGCTTCCATTCGGGAATGATCAGTTCCAGCACGTTGGTGTCGTGCATGCTGCGGATGATTTCGGCCATCTTGCCGCTGGCGCCCAGAATCTCCATGAAGAATCGCGCGGCTTCGGGCGAAGGTCCGGGCCGCAACGTCAACGCTCGTGCCTTGATGGCGTCCAGCAACCGCGGTGAAAGGTTCACTCGGTACATCGCGGCCGAATGATAGATGCGTACGATGTCGTCGAGCGTCGCACAAGACCGGGTCAAGTGGCTGGCGCGTACATCCAGTTCATCTCCCGACAGCAGGAAGTGATCGTTCACCCGCCGCGTCAATGCCAGTCTCTCCAGCCATTCGCCGAGTGAGCGTCTGCGATTACGTGCCACAAAGCGGCTGGAGATTTCCGCGATTGCACTGGAGTGAATAAAGTAGTCTTGCATCAAACATTCAACAGGACGTTGCGCTTCAGTGGCCTCAATGCCCCGCGCGGTCGCGATGCGCAATTGCTCGTCTTTCGACAGCAGGTCATTCGCCTTGTTGGCATGAAAGTGCATGTCGATGCGGATTCTGGTCAGGAACTCGATCGCGGCTTTCAGCCGTTGCGCATCATCGGGCGTCAGTGCTTCCTGGTCGCGCAGATCGCTGATGGAGGTGGATTCGTAGAAGGCGTAACCCAGCCACGTGATGAGATGTACGTCACGCAGGCCGCCTAGTGATTTCTTGACGTCTGGTTCCAACTGCTGGCCGGATGCCCCGTTCTCGTGACGTTCTTCAGCACGTCCTTCGACGCAGTCCTTCGTGAACTGCCGCAGTCTCCGGCGAACGACGCGCTGTTTGAAACGTGATGTCAATTGTCTGGTGAGAGCTTCATCACCCCACAGCCAGCGACAAGTGACGAGCGCGGAGGCGAGGTGCGGATCGCCGATGGCCTGAGTCAGCGTTTCTTGCACTGTGTGCACGCGCTGACCCAGCTTGATCCCCGCGTCCCACAAGTCCGGGACGATGCGCCGCGAGAAGCGGTTCATCAGGTCACTGATCTGAGGACGATACACAAACAATAGATCGAGGTCCGAATACGGAGCCACCTCGCCGCGACCAGAGCCGCCGACAGCGATCATGGCCGAGTGCTGCTCAATCGATTGCCGCTCAGCCGGAGGAAGTTCGCTCAGAATCTCCTTAATGATGCCGACAACGAACTCGTCCATCTCCTCGGAGAGTTTGGACGCGACCTGGGTTCCGAGCACTCCCGGTTGCGTGAACAGTCTGCGAGCCTGTTCGCGGATGTCGTGCAGCATGCCGCGCCGCCGCTGGATCCGTTCGGCTGGAGTTTCGGAGTCAGATGGTTCTGGCATGAAACGCTCTCTGCGAGTCGCGGGCTCCGTTGGCCGAAATCCGCGTCGACTCTGAAAACACAAAAACGCAGGCGAGGTTCAATGCTCGCCTGCGAATTGAAGATCCTTCATCGGCTTGAACGCGCTCGCACTAAAATTCGTGCGACTCGTTCACAGCAGTCCTCGAAACTAAATCGCTTCGGAACCGGTTTCGCCGGTGCGAATGCGAATCACTTCCGACAGCGGACTCACGAAGATCTTGCCGTCGCCGATATTTCCTGTGCGGGCAAGTTCCGTGATCTTCTCAATCGCCTTCGGTGCATCCTGATCGGACACCACGAGTTCAAGTTTTACCTTGGGCAGAAAATCAACGGTGTACTCGGCACCACGATAGACTTCCTTGTGGCCTCGCTGGCGTCCGAAGCCACGAACTTCGGTCACGGTCATGCCCTGGATTCCGATCCCTGACAGACCGTTCTTCACTTCCTCAAGTTTATAATGGCGAATTATCGCCTCAATCTTCTTCATCGATTTTCATCCTCGGCATTCTGATCTGCGGGAGAAAGCAGTCCGATACGTGACTGCCCCTGGACTTACTAGATTGCGGCTTCACCGGCTTCGCCCGTACGAATGCGGACGACACTGTCAAGATCCGAGACGAAGATCTTGCCGTCGCCGATGTTGCCCGTGCGTGCTGCCGACAGGATGGCATTGATCGCGTTCTGAGACTGACTGTTGTCGACCACAATTTCGATCTTCACTTTGGGCAGGAAGTCCACGGTGTACTCGGCACCGCGATAGACTTCCTTATGGCCTTTCTGTCGGCCGAATCCGCGGACTTCAGTAACCGTCATGCCGGCGACTCCCGCTGCCGTAAGCGCGCCTTTCACTTCTTCCAACTTAAAGTGCCGAATGATTGCTTCGATCTTTTTCATGGGGAAATTTCCTTCGATTTCACAAGCCGGTCTCGCCGCACTGTCGCCGAGGCAAGCGGTTCAGAACGTCGGGCGCGAAGCGCTTCTCGAGCCAGATTGCGGCGAGAATAGTTGTGAATGCGTGAATCGTCGAGACGCTGGGAAAAGACGAGCGCTGAAAAACGCTGGCTGAGACAATGCGTGTCCAGCCAGCATTTGGATTCCAGCAACTTCGACTTACAGGAAGATGTAACCTTCTTCGCCGTGTTGAGTCACGTCGAGGCCTTGGACTTCTTCATCCTGGCTCACACGCAATCCAACGATTGCGTCGACCAGCTTCAGCAGAATGAAGCTTCCCACGAGAGCGAACACCAGACTGGCAGCACAAACTACGAGTTGGTTGATCAACTGCTGTGAGTTGCCTTCGAGCAAGCCACCCTTGCCGTCGCCTGCGATCGACGCCGTCGAGAACACACCGGTCAGAATCGCTCCCAGCGTACCGCCGACACCGTGGACACCGAAGGCATCCAGCGAGTCGTCGTAACCCATCTTGTTCTTCAGCACCGTGCAGGCAAGGTAGCAGACGATACCAGCAGCCAGCCCGAGGATCATTGCCGAGGTGGGAGTTACGTAGCCAGCGGCTGGAGTGATGCAGACCAGACCGGCGACGCAACCAGAGCAAGCACCGAGGATGCTCGGCTTGCCACGGATAACCCATTCAATACCGGCCCAAGCCAGGGTTCCCACCGCGGCGGCCAGATGCGTGGCAACAAACGCGGAGACCGCCTGACCGTTCGCAGCACCAGCGGAGCCGGCGTTGAAGCCGAACCAGCCAACCCACAGCATCGTCGCACCGATGAAGGTGTACGTCAGATTGTGCGGTGGCATGGGTTCTTTGCCGAACCCAACACGCTTACCAATCACAATCGCACACAGCAGAGCAGACACGCCTGAGATGAGGTGCACAACCGTGCCGCCAGCGAAGTCCAGAGACTTGAACGGGGCACTGGTGTTGAAGTGATTCGCCCAGCCGTCTCCGCCCCAGACCCAATGTGCCACTGGACAGTAAATCAGAACTCCCCACAGAGCACTGAAGAGCACCATCGCGCTGAACTTCATTCGTTCAGCGAATGCCCCGCAAATCAGTCCCGGAGTGATGATGAAGAACATCATCTGGTAGATCATGTAGAGCAGGTCCGGAATGGTGTAGTTGTGGAAACCGTTCAGCTTCTCCCCGCTGACTGCTATGCCATTCAGCATGACCTTGCCGAAGCCGCCGACGAAGCCTCCCGCGATGCCGGTGTCAAAGACAAAACTGTAACCGATCACCACCCACAGCACAGACATCAGGCCCATCAGGATGATGCACTGCATCATGACGCCCAGAATGTTCTTCTTGCGGACCAGGCCGCCGTAGAAAAGGGCCAAACCAGGCGCGGTCATCATCAGAACGAGAGCCGTCGAGACGAGCATCCAGGCGGTGTCGCCTGTATCGACGACCATGGCTGGAGCCGGAGCTGGTTCCGCAGGCTTGGCTTCAGGGGCCTTTTCCGTTGCGGTTGCTTGTGTCGGATCTGCGGCAGGTTCTTGAGAGAATGCGAGCGTGGGCAGCAGGCTGATACCAGCCCATATGCTAAGCATAAACAGTAGCTTCTTAATTGTCTGCATTGCGATTCCTTGAGCGCGTGGGACTAAAACTGTGAGTTAAGTTTGTTAGAGGGCAGTTAATTCGTCAGTCGGTATCTGGAGTCCAGGCAACGCTCCTTTCCAGTTGTGAACTGAAAAAAAACGACGGGCCTGAAAGTGACTGTCCAGAACTAACCAGTCACTTCCAGACACGCCGAGTTGTGGCACGAAAACAACAACGGATTGTTAGAGAGCAGCGTCGTCGACTTCGCCGGTGCGGATGCGGACAGATTTGGTGACATCCGTCACGAAGATCTTTCCGTCGCCGACACTGCCGGTCTTGGCCGCCGCAACAATCGATTCAATTACAGCGTCTACCTGGCTGTCTCCGACAACCACTTCGACCTTCACTTTGGGCACGAAGTCAACGGTGTATTCAGCGCCTCGGAACATTTCTTTGTGCCCCTTCTGGCGCCCGAAGCCACGTACTTCGCTCACGGTCATGCCCTGCACACCTTTGCCATTCACGGCGTTCTTCACGTCTTCCAGTTTGAAGTGCCTGATGATGGCTTCGATCTTCTTCATGGAGCTTACTCCTTCGCGTTACCGCCTGAGTTGAATGGTTTGGGATTAAGTCTGCTCGACCACGAAGCCATGGTAAGCCGTGTTTCCGTGCTCGCCATGATCGAGACCACCGATTTGTTCCTCATCAGAAACTCGCAGCCCCATGACTGCCTTGATGGCGATCCAGCAGATCGAAGAGACGATCAGGCAGTAGACAGCAGTCGCACCGATGCCAGTCAACTGGCGAATCAGTTGTTCCATGCCGCCGTAGATGAGACCTGGCTTGCAAACCGCGTCAGTGAGAGCGTGCTTCGCAATAACTTCCGGGCTGGCAAACAAGCCGACGCAGAGCGTTCCGAAGACACCGCACACCAGATGCACCGAAGTGGCACCCACTGGATCGTCGATCTTGATTTTGTCGAAGAACATCACAGCGAACACCACGATCACGCCAGCAATCGTTCCGATGACCGCAGCCATTGCCGGGGTCACAACGAAGCAGCTCGAAGTGATGCCAACCAAACCTGCGAGGCAGCCGTTCAGAGTCATGCCAATGTCTGGCTTGCCGAGAACAATCCACGCCGTCGCGGTGGCAGACAATGTTGCCATAGCAGCGGCAAGATTTGTGGTCAGGGCGATGTCGGCGATGCCGTTCGGATCGGCCGCCATCGTCGAACCGGGATTAAAGCCGAACCAGCCGAGCCACAGAACCAGACAGCCGATAAAGGCCGCCATCATGCTGTGGCCAGGGATTGCGTTGACCTTGCCGTCAGCGCTGTACTTTCCGATACGCGGCCCGAGGATAATGATGCCAGTCAAGGCGCACCAGCCGCCGATCGAGTGGACTTGAGTGCAGCCGGCAAAGTCATGGAAGCCCATCGCCTGCAACCAGCCGCCGCCCCATACCCAGTGCCCAACGACTGGATAGATGAAGACCGAGATCAGCAAGCTGAAGACAATGAAGGACAGGTACTTGATGCGTTCTGCGACCGCGCCGGAAACGATGGTCGCTGCAGTTCCAGCGAACACGAGCTGGAAGAAGAACTTGGCGGCCAGTGGAACTCCCGTCCAGTTCAGGGCACCGTAGGCGCCTTTGTAAGCGTCGAGAGTGGCTGGGCTATTGTCCTCGCCAGAAGCGAAGAACAAACCTTCAGTGCCCAGGTAGGGTGATCCGTTGCCGAACATGAAGCCGAAGCCGAGCAGCCAGTAGCCGAATGTGGACACCGCGAAGACGATGAAGTTCTTCGACAGAATGTTCACACAGTTCTTCTGACGGCACATACCAGCTTCTACGCAACCGAAACCCAGGTTCATGAAGAACACCAGGAAGCCAGCGACCATCACCCACATGGTATCGAGGGCGATCTTCAGGTCCGCCGTCGAAGGACCTGCGGGTGCGGCAGCGGCTGCTGTTGGCGGAGCAGCCTCGGCAGCGGCTGCTGTGGGCGCAGCGGCTTCGGGCGGTGCCGCCTCTTGAGCGAACGCGAAGTCGCTCAAAAATGCAATCGACGCGAGAGCCATCAGCAGCACGAGAGCGCGCCATGGCCTGAGATGACTGAGCATTGTTTCCTCCTCTAGTGAAGCATTGGTGAGGGACTTGCGGAACTCACGGCTGCAAGGAGAGGCATTGAGACCTGCCGGCGCCGACCTGTCTCAGTACCACTGCTGGTGCCGAGTAGCGCGAGCTTGGCAACCCTCAATGGGGCCAAGATTTCGCCGTTGCACTAAAAGGCAAAGTGTGTGCCAGCATGCGCTGCCGAAAGGCGTGGCAGATCCGTTGCATCACTCCGGATGGATGTCATTCGCCGAGTGTTTTCCGAAAAACTAGCGGAAACTTGATGAAACCCTGATTTCCGGATGGCTCTCTGCAAAACACAGTTTGGAAGTTGGACTGCCTGCTTAATCAACGTGCATGCCGCGCAGGTGAGCAGCAGTCGCCTGCGGAGCGATTTGGCATCGATTTCTGCTTGATTGTTTTCAAGTCTGCCAGAAATTGTTGAGATCGACCGGAGCGCTCATCCGGGAAACGCGTACCGCTCGCCTTGTCGATCAGCATTGAAGCCGATGCCTCGCCGTCTATCCCGTCAAGAGGGGAAGTCCCGTAATGTGGGATGCGGAGCCTCGTCGTGGTTGCTCGCCGTGGTTCCACACGCTCGCAAATCTCATCTGTCAACACGCCGTTCGTTAACAATTTCTTGACAGCGGGCTCCGGCTGCCGGGTGTGTCGGCGACGCCGATGCGAGCGGCTGTTCCTGAGTTTCACACGACTTGCGACGAGACGGAAAAACCATCCCGCGGAATGCCTGCGAAATGGTTTGACGGCAAGTCGGGCAGGGCTAAATTGCCGCCCGCTGAGTAAGTGACGCCAGTCGGTAAGTGGTGGGCTAAACCCCGATCGTAGCGCGGGCATTTGAGCGGGTCATCGGTGGTTGATCTGCAGGAATTTTCGTGTTTTCGATGTGCTGCGAGCCGGCGTCGTCTTGGATATTTCCTCGACGTTTCGCATCTTTTCAACCTACGCTGCTCTCACCGGTAACGGAGTACCTTTCCGTCGCAACCGTGTCGCTGTTGGACTCGTGATTCGTGGTGGTTTCACGCTGTCGACAGTGTCGCGCTGCCGGGTGAGTTGAGCGCCAGAATGGACATTCCTCTGGCGAATGGATGGTAGGGAAGGTGTGCGCATAAGGGGCGCAAGATGCAACCCGGGACAACGGCGGTGGTGCAGCCTGAATCCTGCGCGGATCATCGAGATTGCTTTACGAACCAGTTACGCGATGTGATTGGTTTGAAGAGCTTTCAACATTGGTTTCAGGGCCGGACTTCGATCTCCATCGAGCGGGATGTGGTCCGTATTTTGGTCGCCAGCCAATTCCAGTTAGCCTGGATGCAGCGGCGTTTCGTCCGTGAGCTGACGTCTTGTGCGCAAGCCGTTCTCGGCAGCGGCGCGTCCCTCGCCTGGGACGTGGCTGAGACCGAAGCTGAGCCTGCCGCTAACGCCAGTCCGGCTGTAGTGAAAGCAGACGCTGCGCCCGCAGTGATTGCTGCCGAGCCGCCGCGTGCTGCGGTTGTATCCGCAACCGTCATTTCGGAGCGGAGTCAAACCGCACCGCGTGAGGGGCGTCGCTTCGCCACGCTGGACGAGTTTGTTGTCGGACGCTGCAACGAACTGGCCGTTACGGCTGCGCGGCATGTTTGCGAAGCTCCGGGTGCCGTCGCGTGCAACCCGTTGTATCTGCATGGCTCGGTCGGCACGGGCAAGACGCATCTGGCTGAAGGCGTCTACAAGGGCATTCGACGGCTCTATGCCGATCGCCAAGTGCTGTTCATGACCGCCGAATCCTTCGCGAATCAGTTCACTCACGCGCTCAGGACTCACGCGCTGCCCGGTTTCCGTCAACGTTTCCGTCATGTTGATGTGCTCATTATTGACGACGTTGACTTTCTGGACGGAAAACGCGGTATTCAGGAAGAGTTCCTGCACACGTTTCAGCAACTG
Organism: Planctomycetaceae bacterium; assembly: GCA_021732995.1. Taxonomy (GTDB): domain Bacteria; phylum Planctomycetota; class Planctomycetia; order Planctomycetales; family Planctomycetaceae; genus AM-0621. The sequence goes on from JAKFWA010000049.1 coordinate 53,542, forward strand.
GTCAGTCACGGCAAGCAGGTTGTGCTGACGGCGAATTCACATCCGCGGTTGCTCAGCCAGATGAGCCATGAACTTACCAGCCGGTTCTTGTCCGGCATGGTTTGCCGCGTGGAAGCTCCGGACCTGGAGACTCGTCGCAAGATTGCTCTGGCGAAAAGTCAGGAGTTGGGAACCGCAGTCGTCGACGAGGTTCTGGATCTGGTGGCCCGTCGTTTCACGAACAACGTGCGGGAGATCGAAGGGGCTCTGAACTCGATCCATACTTGGTATCGGATGACCAACAAACGTGTGTCTTTGGCGACAGCCAAACACGTTTTGTCGGATCTGGAACGTGACTGTGTGCGTGTGGTCAAGCTGACTGACGTGGAATCCGTCGTGGCCGAGTTGTTCGGCCTACCCGCGGAAGAGCTGCGATCGGATTGCCGCACTCGGACGATCAGCCAGCCTCGCATGCTGGCGATGTACCTGGCCCGCAAGCACACTCAGGCGGCGTACAAGGAAATCGGGGAGCACTTCGGCGGCCGCAATCACAGCACCGTGATGTCAGCCGAGCGAAAGATCGAATCCTGGCTGCGATCGGATCCCGATCTGCGCATCGGCGGGAAGGCATGGCGCTTGAGCGATGTTCTTGAGCAACTCGAGCGGCAGTTGCAGGCCAGTTGAGCCACATTCCGAGACTTCCGAAGCCATGAGGGACTTCGGAAGTCTGTTGCCTCCAGAGGTCAGAGATCGGCGCTTACTGCTTATTCCGGATGGCCCACAGCCCATCGTAGGAACGCAGGTAGATTGTGCCATTGGAGATCGCGGGCGATGACGAGATCGCGTCGCCAACCTCGTTCTCTGCAACGACGGCGAACTCTTTGCCTGCTTTCAGAACCGTGACCTTGCCGTCGCGAGCGGTGAGGTAGATGTGGCCATCAGCATAGATTGGCGATGCGCGGTGGCGTTGCCGGTGCGTGCGCTGGAAGTAGTGCTGCTCGCCGGACTGCTTATCGAGGCAGTAGATGTTGCCGTCCTGCATGCACAGATAGACGAAGTCGCCGACTACTAGAGGTGAAGGCACATCGGGAGTTTTGGCATGAGTCCAGACCCGGGCGTCATTCGGGATGTCGCCCTGTCCGTCAGGTCGGATCGCGACGCAGGGGCCTCCCTTCGCGGTCGGCACAATAATGAGGCCGTCCGTGCAAGCCGGGGATGCGACGAAACGCAAAGTATTGTCGTACTTCTCTTTAACGTTCAGATTCCCGAGCCGCCAGATCTCGTTGCCGTTCGCCGGATCGTGGGCGATGGTGTAGTCGGCTCCGTGAGTCAGGAGCAGCTTGCGTCCGCCGTAGTCGTACATCATCGGAGATGCGTACGAGTGCTTGTTCTCGTCGACCGCGTCGGTAGCGCGGACTTGCTTCCAGAGTTCCTTGCCCGTGGCGGCGTCCAGGCACACAACGAGGCCGCGGCTAGGCTCCTTACCCCACTTGCCGTGAATCAACTGCAGGTAGAGCTTGTCTTCATCCAGAATCGGAGTTGAAGTCATGCCGAACTGGATGTCGAACTTGCCGTAGCGATCCTCCAGGTTCAGCTTCCAAATCTCCTTGCCGGCGACCGTGTGGCACGTCAGTTGTCCGTTGGCCAACATGGCCCACACGAACTTGCCGTCAGTGACCGGTGAGTTCGAGGCCGAGTTGCCCTCGTCGCCCCGGACATCCTTGTTGCCGGAACCAATGACTTCTCGCCAGCGCTGCTTGCCGTCCGTTCCGTAGCACAGCAGTACCAGTTCTGCGCCGTCGGCAGAGGTCAGGAAAATGTTGTCTCCCCAGACGACGGGAGAAGCTCCCGCCGGTCCAGGTAGCTTGGTATGCCAAGCCACGTTCTCTGTGGCACTCCACTTCACCGGAACGCTCTTCTCGCCGCTGATGCCGTTGTTTCGCGGGCCACGCCAGTTCGGCCAGTTCTCCGCCGAGCAGGTCGACGCAACACCAAGAACAACTCCTAAGGCAGACAGCCAGCGACTCGCGAGCAACATGGGAACCTCGTTGATGGAGTGATGATGAACGAGAACTTAAATCTAACGAATGCAGAAGATGACGAGTGACTGCGAGCAACTCAATCTGAAGCCTCGACATGAGTTGTGCGGGCCGCTGCAGACACGTCCGCGACGCTTCGAAAGACTTGAATGAGGTTGCTGACATTCCGCTTTCTGAGAAATCTCAAGCCCCCTTACGTGCATCGATTGCCATTCTGGCGGGACCCAACAAGAATCGCCACGATCTCGGCTGAGTGGACTCAGCGGAGGTTAGATTCCGTCAGGAATCTGAGACTTATATGGCATTCAATGCTACCTTGACGTGCGGGGATCATGGCCAAGAAATTGTCGACGGAAGAGATCCTCAAGATGGCTCGCAAGCAGGACACGTCCGGAGCGGCTGGTTCTGCGCCGCCCGCGCCTGCCAGTGCCGAGCCACCTGCCGCTGCCGCCAGTGCTGAGCCCGCCGCGGAAGCTCCCGCTGCTGCTCCTAAGCCCGCCGCAGCCCCGAAGAGTACGTCTGATATTCTCGCTGCGGCTCGCGCCCAGAAAGCTGGCGGTGCACCTGCTGCCGCTCCTAAATCAACGTCTGATATTCTCGCTGCTGCTCGTGCTCAAAAAGCTGGTGGAGCGCCCGCTCCTGCTGGTGATGCGCCGGCAGCGGCTGCTCCTGCTGCGGCCAAGGTTGCCGCGAAGGCGGATGCGGCTCCCGGAAACGCTCCTTCCGTGAAGGAGATGCTGGAGCAGATGAAAACCGGGGCCAAGCCGGAACCGGCCGCTGCTCCTCAATTGCGTCTGCCGACGAAGCCGGCGGCCAAACCGGCAGTGGTCAATCAAGGTCGTCGCGGAGTCTTGCTGGCGGCGGCGAATGGTCTGATCAGTCTGGTGGCGACTCCGTTTGCTCTGGCTTGGACAACGCTGGCAACGACAACTGCGGCTTGGGTTCTGGCGGTTGCTCGCTTCATGTTCCCGAACGTGCTGGTTGAGCCGCCAACGCGCTTCAAGATTGGTCCCCCATCGGATTATCCGCCGGGAACTGTTTCCACTAAGTGGACTGCTTTGCGCGGTATCTGGGTGGTGCATACCGATCAGTATCAAGGCAAGGATTCAATTTACGCTTTGGCAACCGTCTGCACGCATCTGGGATGTACGCCGAGCTGGCTGGACGGCGAGCAGAAGTTTAAGTGTCCGTGTCACGGATCGGGTTTTTACATCACGGGTATTAACTTTGAAGGTCCTGCTCCTCGACCGCTCGAACGAGTGGGCTTGAAGTTGTCCGCGGATGGCATGCTCGAAGTTGATAAGAGCGTTAAGTTTCAGGAAGAAAAAGGGCAGTGGCAGGACGGCAAGTCGTTTGTGGACGCCTCGCTGGTCTGAACGCATTTGGCTGTTGGAAGCTGCTGAATCCCCTCAAATTGGAATAAGAGTCTGAGGAAGCAATGTCTGTCGGCGATTACATTCGCGAGTCCCAGATTTGGAAAAGCGTTTTTCGTCATCCTGCACCGTATGACCGGCGTAACCGTGTCGTGGTGATGCTGACGAACTTCTTCCTGCACTTGCACCCGGTATCGGTCAAGCAGGAAGGTATTGCGCTTTCTTATACTTGGTGTATGGGTGGTATTACGTTCTTCCTGTTTCTGGTGGAAGCGATTACCGGCGTCTTGCTGATGTTCTACTATCGTCCGACTCTGGAATGGGCGTTTAACGACATTCAGGCTCTACGCGACGTCAATACACTAGGTGTGATGCGCGAAGTGCATCGCTGGGGTGCTCACGCGATGGTGATCACCGTCTGGCTGCACATGTATCGAGTGTTTCTGACGGGTAGTTACAAGCCGCCGCGGGAATTCAACTGGGTGGTCGGTGTTATTCTGCTCAAGCTGACCCTGTTGCTCTCGTTCACCGGTTACCTGCTCCCGTGGGATCAGTTGGCGATCTGGGCTATTACCGTTGGTTCGAACATGGCTCGTGCGACGCCGGTTCTGGGACACGAAGGCCCCGGCTTCCAGTTGCTCAATATTGGTGGTTACGACCTGATCACGAATGCCAGTGACGCCCGTTTTCTACTGCTGGGTAGCAAATTCGTGGGTGAGGAAACCTTGAACCGTTTCTACATCCTGCATTGTGTGGCCATTCCTCTGGTGGTGGCTGGTTTGATTGCGATTCACTTCTGGCGTGTCCGTAAAGACGGCGGAATTAGTCAGCCGCTGTAAGTTCGGCGAACGTTGATGGTGCCTTGTTCTTGATTTTCAGGATGAATGTCGTCCATGCCTCTTGATCCTCACCCCAATCTGACTCCCGCAGTGATATTCGGCCTGGGCTGGCTCTATTTGATCCAGTTCTTGATGAATCTGGCTTGGACTGTCCGGAGTCTGAAGAGGGACGGTCACCATCCGCTGCCAGCGCTGTTTGGTGGTGGCAATGTTCCTGTTGCGTCTTGGTGGGGCCTGTACACGTCGCTGCTTGGAATGGTCGCGTTTGCCCACTTGACGGGCTCATCCACGCCTGAGAACTTCGTTATCGGCATGCCTGAGTTCATCAAGCCGGGTATCGACTGGGTGGTGGCGAGTGCCGTTCGCTACTTCAGTGTGTCGATGCTGGCGTACGTGGGCGTAATCTGGTTCCGCCGCGTTCTGGCGACGCCAACCGCAGGTTGGTTGATGCTGAATGGTGCGACGTTGTTCCTTACGTTGAGTATGGCTGACTACGACTTCCGCCAGATTGTCGGTAAGCCGGACAACGTGCCGATTGTGGCGATGTTGTTCATCGTTGGTTTCTTCACCTGGTTGGCCTTCAGTCGCGCCAACGACAACGACAAGCGTATCGCAGAAGGTCGTCCGCTTCGTGAAGCCGAAGGCAATGAGAAGGTGCTGACCTGGCCGGATCTGGTGTATACCGAACTGGTCTGCATGATCGCTCTGACGGCTTTCCTGTTTGTCTGGGGCGTGTGCCTGCAAGCTCCGCTGGAAGAGCCTGCTTCATCTGTGAAGACTCCGAACCCGTCGAAGGCTCCGTGGTACTTCCTCGGTCTGCAGGAAATGCTGGTTTACTACGATCCGTGGTTGGCCGGCGTGGTGTTCCCGAGCGTGATCCTGGGCGGTTTGATGGCGTTGCCGTACATTGACTTCAACAAGAAGGGCAACGGCTACTACACGTTCAACGAACGTAAGTTCTCGATCAGCGTGTTCATGTTTGGCTTCCTGCCCCTGTGGGTGGGAATGATCATCCTCGGCACGTTCCTGCGAGGTCCGAACTGGAACATGTTCGGCATCTACGAGTACTGGGACGTGCACAAACTCGAAGCATTGAACAACGTCGACCTGTCGGAGTACTTCTGGTACAGCCTGAATATGGTTCGCCCGATGCCCACTCCGGATATGAGTTTGGGTGAGCAGGCCATAACGATTCTTAAGCGGGAATGGCTGGGAATTGTGCTGACGTTGGGTTACTTGGTCATTGCCCCGTCGATTATGGCGGCGACCATCTTCCGTAACTTCGCTCTGCGTATGGGATTCATCCGGTATATGGTCTTCGCCAATCTCGTACTGATGATGGCGGCCTTGCCGATCAAGATGGTTCTGCGTTGGGCGTTTAACTTGAAATATATCATTGGTATTCCCGAGTGGTTCTTGAACGTCTGATGCAGACGTTGATGAGCTTCAGGAATCTGGTTGTGACGATCGGTCTCAGGTCCGAGTCTGGAAGACATGCCTGCTAACGAACAATACAAATACAATTTGAAGAAGATGCACGTCATCTTCTGCGCGTCGGTACTGGCGTTTGCCGGTGCAACGATTTTTATGTTGTACCGTGATCACGACGACGAGTGGCGCGACTACCAACGCAACTTCCTCAAGATCGAAGCGACCTTGCTGGAGCGCGAACGCGCGGCTGTTCTGACTGCAGCAGGCGGTGCCGAGGGGTATCAGAAGACCGTTGACGATTTGAACGCCAAGGTTGCTGTCCTGGATGAGAAGCTGGGACAGGGCAATGCTGATTTCCAAGAGAAGAGCACCAAAGTTGCTGATCTGCAGCGTGAGTTCTTGCTGAAGGGACGTGAGGTTCGCTTCAAACGCGCGGATCGTGACGTGGCACGTGCGAATCTGGACTTGGGAATTCGCGACGCGGTTTCGGAAGACCAGATTGCCTCGCTGAAGGCGAAGTTCGACGAGTGGCAGGGCGTTGTTGAGAAGCTTGAGACCGAATGGGAAGTCATCAACACGAACCTCAAGAACGCACAAGGCGATCTGGCGAAGGTCACTGCCGAGCGCGATGATCTGAAGGATCAACGTAAGAAGGCCGGCGTTGAACTGACACGTATCAATGATGCGTTGACCGAGATTGCTCCTGATGGTGGGCTGCGCAAGTTCAAGCGAACGATTATGGAGTGGCCGATCATTGACGGCTTCCACTCGCACTTGGTCGTTAAGCAGGACTGGTTACCCGACCTCAAGGTGAAACTGGGTATGACCAGTACGGCGCGATTTGATCGCTGCCGCACCTGTCACTTGGGTATCGATCGCTTTGGCAACGGCAATGTTGCCACCTTCCCGCACGGGAAAGAGTCCGAGGGTAAGTATTCGCATCCCTATGCGAGCCATCCCCGACCCGATGTTTACCTGACGGCGACGAGTCCGCACCCGATGGCGAGCTTCGGTTGCACCATTTGTCACGATGGCGCTGGTTCGGCGACGAGCTTCCATAATGCTCAGCACGGACCGAACGATCCCCATGAGGATCACAAGTGGAACAAGGAATATGGCTACTTCCACAATCACTTCTGGGAGTATCCGATGCTTCCAGAGCGGCTGCGTGAATCCAGTTGTATCAAGTGTCACCATGAAGTTGTTGAACTGGGCGTGAACCCGACCTACGGCGCGACGGCTCCGAAGGCCTACCAAGGCTGGGAGATCGTCAGCAAGTTTGGTTGCTTCGGTTGCCATGAAATCAACGGCTTTGAAGGCAAGAACCGGATCGGTCCCGATTTGCGATTGGAACCGACCGCTGAAGAAGAACCAAAGTTTGCGGCGGATCCGAACCTGGTTCGCGGCAAGATGCGCAAGGTTGGTCCGAGCCTGCAGCACGTCGCGCAGAAGACCAGCGCCGAATGGATCAGCTACTGGACCGAAGAGCCGAAGCGCTTCCGTCCCGAAACCCGTATGCCGCAGTTTTTCGGTCTGACGAATCTCGAAGATCATGTCGGCAAGCAACTGTCGGCTGTGGAGATCGCAGGTATCGGGGCGTTCCTGACAAAGCAAAGCACGGATGTTGAGTTGCTCAAGCCGGAAGCGGGTTATCAGCCCAATGCCGAACGCGGCAAAGTGGCGTTCGGTCAACGTGGTTGCTTGGCCTGTCACAGTCACGACGCTGAGGAGTTCAAGGCCAGTAAGGCTGACTTCGGTCCGAACCTGACGAATGTCAGCCACAAGCTGGCCGCAGGCGATAAGGGTTTCGCTTGGCTCTATACTTGGATTCGCGATCCGCAGAAGCATCACCCGCGTTCCAAGATGCCCAATCTGTTCCTCGAACCGATTAAGTCTGCGGAAGGCGCGATTGAAGCCGATCCAGCAGCCGACATTGCCGCGTACCTGCTGTCGGGTGGCCCCAAGGATTACCCGAAGCGCGATTTTGATGCGGAAGCTCTTAAGGAGCTTCTGAAGGTCAATCTGGCTGGCAAGGCTTTGACGACGGCTCAGTACGAAGGCTTCATGACGAGCCGCAAGTTCCCGATTCCGAAGGCTCAACTGAAGGGTGACGAAATCGAACTCGTCTACGAGGGCGAAGGCGCTCCGAACGACGAGCAGTGGAACGGGATGCTGTTGAACTACGTGGGACGCCGAGCGGTGTCGCGTTATGGCTGCTACGGCTGTCACGACATCAATGGTTACGGTTCCGGTCGACCGATCGGTACTGGGCTCGCTGACTGGGGCCGTAAGGACACTGGTCGTCTGGCGCTGGAGCACATCGCTGAGTTCCTGCATCATCACGGCGAGGCTGACGGTTCCAGCACGTCGAAGTACATCGCTGACTCCATGAAGAACGCGGCATCGGATTCGTTCGATTCGCCTGAAGCGAAGGAGAACGGGCTGCGACGAGCCTTCTTCTACGAGAGCCTCGAACATCACGGACGTCCCGGTTTCATCTTCCAGAAGCTCCGCGATCCGCGCAGCTATGACTACAAGAAGGTCGAAACGAAGAAGTACAACGAACGCCTGGTGATGCCGAAGTTCCCGTTCACCGACGATCAGATCGAAGCTGTGGCGACCTTCGTGCTGGGACTGGTCTCTGACCCGCCCGCCAGCAAGTATCTCTACAAGCCGGATCAACGGCTGACGGACCGCAACCAGGGCGAGATCCTGCTGCGAAAGTACAACTGCGTCAGCTGTCACATGACAGACCTGCATAAGTTCGAGTATGGGGTCGAAGAAGGAGAACTGGCGGCGTCTGAACTGGCGCCGACTGAGCATCCTGAGGGCATGGATGCGTTGCTGTCATGGCGACCGCCTCGTCCGGCGATCACTGGACGGACCCATAAATTCGGCGACAAGACTCTCCCGACAGTGGAAATGCGCGGCATTCCATTGCTGTATCCCAATCCGGAAGACGAACCCGAGGATCGCATCTATACCGTCGACACTTGGGAACCGGCGACGCTGCATACAGCGGCTGAAGTCGAGGCCCTTCAGAGGAAGAACCAGAAGATCGATCAGGTTATTCTGCCCGGTTCACGTCTGGTGGTGAATGCTTCCAAGCTGGTTCATCATCAGCCTGCTTCCAGCGGTCACTTCGCGGAGTGGCTGGTTGATAGTCTGGCTGCGAGTCGGACGCAGGGTAACAAGTATGCCGCATGGCAGATGGTGCCTCCGCCGCTGTTCCGTGAAGGGCAGAAGGTGCAGACACCCTGGCTGTACCGCTTCCTCAAGGAGCCGGAACAGATCCGCTACACTGTCGCGCTGCGAATGCCGCGCTTCAATATGAGTGACGAAGAAGCTCAGACTCTGGCGAACTATTTCGCCGCTATTGATGGGGCGCCTTATCCCTATCAGGAGATTCAGCAAGCCGAGCCTGAGCATGTGGCAGCGGCGCAGGTGAAGTTCGAGGAAGAACACAAGGCGCGAGCAGAGAAGACCAGTTACACCGATGAGTCTTGGAACATGTTGACGGCGGACAACACTCTCTGCATTAAGTGCCATGCCGTCGGCGGTCGTCCTTTCACGGCACGTCCGAATGATCCGAACGTGACACGCGGGCCGAATCTGGAGCGGGTGGCACAGCGTCTCCGTCCTGACTGGGTCAACGTGTGGTTGCACAAGCCGCAGTGGATCACGCCGTACACCGGCATGCCGCTGCCTTTCCCGCGAGGGAAGGAAGACTACAAACCACTCTTTGATGGCAATCCGGTCCATCAGACGGCGGGTGTGCGTGACGCGCTGTTCAACTACTACCACCTGTTGGAACGAAAGCCAAAGGCACCAACCGACGTTGTCGCAGTGCCGCCGCAAGCCGCTCCAGCAGCGCCGAATAACTAAGTGAGCTTTTCAGCATGAAACTTACGACTTCAGTCCGTTCTCTTGTTCTCCTGTCGGCGACTGGATTGGTCGCTGGCTGCGGAGACTTTGATATTAACAAAGTCGATCCTGGTGGTGGCGCATCGTCGAAGTCCGTCGTGACTGTTCGCGCCAGTGCGGGGACCAAGGCGGAAGCGTCCGCAGGTGAGAACAACGCGACAGCTACGGCTGCGTCTTCCGAACCCGGAGTCCTCAAGGGGTCGGTGTCTTTGGACGGGCCCGCTCCAAAGATCTCGCCGCTCGTGGCTGCGGGGCAGGCAAAAGCAGACCCCTCGGTGTGTGCCAAGAGCGAAGATATTCCGGATGAGAGCTTTGTGGTCGGAGCCAGTGGCGGAATTGCTAATGTCTTTATCTACCTGGACAAGGCGCCCGCCGGCTATGTCGCTGACGTGGCTGCGAAGCCTGCGTTGGATCAGAAGCTGTGCATCTTCCGCCCGCACGCACTCCTGGTGCCAGTAGGTGCCGAGTTCGCGCTCAAGAATTCCGACACAGTTCCGCATAACGTGGGCACCAATCCGCAGAAGAATGCACCTGAGAACAATAACATGACTCCCGGGTCATCGATGAATCTCAAGTTCAAACGTGCTGAGAAGGAGCCATTTGATTCCCGGTGCGCGATTCATCCCTGGATGAAGTTTTATACGCTGGTGCTGGACCATCCGCTGGCGGCTGTCACGGATGCGGAAGGCAAGTTTGAGATTGCCAACGTACCGGCGGGTAAGCACAAGTTTCGCGTCTGGCACGAAACCAAAAAGCAGCTCGAAACTGTGACTGTGGATATCAAAGGCGGTCAGACGACCGAGTTACCGTTGAAATACAACGCTGCAAAATTCGGCTTGTAGTGTTATTCAATATCTTGTTTGCCTTCTCAGAGAGAATGCCCCGTGAAATCGTTTCGTCGTCTTGCGACTTGCATCGCGCTGGTGATCGCCGCCGGTTGTCAGTCCGAGCGCGCGCCGCAGTTTGCAAGTAGTCAGCAAACACAGGGCCTGGTCAAGGTTGCGCAGGATGCAGTCAATGCTGAGCTAGAGGCGGGCTTTGGTAGTCCGAGTCAACTCGCGGCGTGGACCGCGTTGCCCGTTGATTTTGGGACGTTCTCAGGCACGGTGACCCAGGTGAACGGTTCAACTTTGGGGTTGGAACTGGTTCCTGAATCTCCTCTGGCATTTAAGAGGCGTGCGGGTCTCCTGCGTGGCTCTGCCGTTCTGGTTGCGTCTGGTGCCAACCCCGCTGGTGTATTGCGTGCCGAGTCTTACAACGTCGATGGCAAGACCCTTTCTGTTATCGGCGACAAGGGAGCTGCGGTTTCGGACGTTGCCAAAGTTGGCGACAAAGTCACGGTCGTTGGTGACACGCTTCAATATGGTCGCGACTTGTATCTTCGACACTGTGTGCATTGTCACGGAGTGAGTGGTGACGGTAACGGTCCCACTGCCAAGTATTTCGCGATCAAACCTCGAGACTACCGTCGCGGTATCTTCAAGTTCACATCGACCAAGCCGACTGTGCGAGCGTCGCATGATGACTTGTTCCGCATCGTGAAGCTGGGTATTCCCGGGACTTACATGCCTTCGTTCATGCTGTTGGCGGACGAAGAAGTTAAGGCGATGGTGGAATACATCCGCTGGCTGGCGATGCGCGGCGAGATGGAAGGCAAGCTGGTTGTTGAAATGAATAACGACTTCTCACAGAAGGCGGCCAAAGATCGAGCGATCGCTGAAGTCAACCAGGAGTTTGAAAACTTCCGAAAGACCGAACTGGCAGGCAAAGTTGAAGGCGCTGTCGGTGAATTGAAGGAAGACTGGGAAGCTTCGGACGCCGAGGACAATCTGGTGGTGCCGGGTGCCGAGCGGGTGGCCTCAACTGCGGAATCGATTGAGCGCGGCCGGAAACTCTTTCTGGGTGACAAGGGCAAATGCTTCTCTTGTCATGGCGAAAAGGGCCGTGGTAACGGGGCGTCTACCGAAGATTTTAATGACATCCCCGGTGGAGAGCCGGGCAAGAAGTCGGACGTCCCAGGTCTGTTCGATGTCTGGGGCAATATCGTCAAGCCACGCGATCTGACATCCGGCATTTACCGCGGTGGACGTCGGCCAGTTGATATCTACCGTCGTATTTCGGCCGGTATCAAGGGTACCCCGATGCAGGCCTTTGGAACGACACTGAAAGACGATGAGATCTGGGATTTGACAAACTATGTGATGAGCCTGCCCTTCGAGAAGAAGCCGAAGAGCGAAGCCAAGCATTAACGAAATAGATGACGCACGCTGTTCCAGGTTTGTTGGCGGTGTCTGGAGTATAGAGTGAATAAATTCTGGCCGTTCTTCTTTATGTTTTGGCCCTTTGTGGCGGTGGTGCTGTTTTTCATAGCGCCCTCCATGGGCTGGTGGTTTCCGTCTGAAGCGTTCAGTCCGCTGGGCGTGCAGATCGATAACCTGTTTTATCTGATTCTGGTCATCGTCAGTGTTACGTTTGTTGGCACCCACATCGGTCTGGGCTACGCCTTGTGGAAGGGCGTGGATAACAAAGCCGAGAAGGGCTGGTTCAGCCACGGTAGTCACAGTCTGGAAGTGCTCTGGTCGATCGCTCCCGCTGGCATTCTGATGTTTATCAGTCTCTACCAGTTGGATGTGTGGCGCACGTACCGTGTAAAGAGTGCTTACCCAAAGGATTTGTACGGCGTGGCTGAAGTCACGGCTCGTCAGTTCGAGTGGCGTATTCGTTACCCGGCTCCGGGTAAGAAGCTGCAGCCTACTCCGCAACCCGACGATCTCTACACCGTCAATGACTTGCATGTGCCAGTCAACCAGCCTGTCTTGATTCGGCTGCGAAGCATGGACGTGCAACACTCGTTCTTCGTACCAGCTCTGCGTGTGAAACAAGACGCGGTCCCAGGTACTGTGATCCCGGTCTGGTTCGAAGCCTCCAAAGAGGGCGGCTTCGATCTGACCTGCGCTGAGCTGTGCGGCTGGGGTCACTACAAGATGCGCGGTCGAGTGTTTGCTGAGCGAAAAACGGAGTTCGAGAAGTACTTGAACACGCTGAAGGCCGAGCAAGGCTTCGACGGCGTGAACAAGCCGAGTGAGTCCGGTGCCGAAATTGCTAAGACAGAATAGTGAGGGCGTTCCGTGAGTGCTGTTCATCCTACAGTGGGTTTGTCCGACCATGGTCACGGACACGCTGGCCACCACGAGATCGGCTTCGTTGGTAAGTATATCTTTTCCAAAGACCATAAGGTCATCGGGATTCAGTTTCTTATTACGACGCTGCTGATGTTGATGGTCGGCGGGGCTCTGGCCCTGGGAGTCCGCTTCCAGCTGGCTTGGCCTTGGCGAGCGATGCCGCTGGTATCGCAATTGACCGGGGGACTTTTTGCCGCCGAAGGCGGTCAGATCTCTCCCGAGTTCTACACCATGCTTTTCACGATGCATGCGTCGGTGATGATCTTCCTGGTCATCATTCCGATCCTCGCAGGTGCGTTCGGCAACTTCCTGATTCCGCTCATGATCGGGGCGGACGATATGGCGTTTCCGACTCTGAATATGCTGAGCTACTGGTTCATGTGGCCAGCCATTGCCTGCTTCGGTATGAGCTTTACGGTGAATGGCTTGAACGCTGCTCCAGCTAACGGCTGGACTGCATACCCAGTTCTATCGGCGGTTGTTCAGGCTGCTCCAGGCGCGGGTGACGCTCAAACGTGGTGGTTGTTTGGTCTGACGCTGGTAGGTGTGTCGTCGATGATGGGTTCCGTCAATTACATGACGACTATCATCAATATGCGTGCTCCGGGCATGACGTTGTTCCGTATGCCTCTGACGATCTGGAGTATGTTCATCACCGCGATTCTGCAGGCTTTTGCTCTTCCCGTTTTGACTGCCGCGGGCTTCATGCTGGTGGCGGAACGGACGCTTGGCTTCAAGTTCTTCGTGCCGGGCAACCTGTTGATTAACGATGCTCCTGCTACGGTTGGTGGTGGGCAGCCTTTGCTGTGGCAGCACTTGTTCTGGTTCTACTCGCACCCGGCTGTGTACATCATGCTGCTGCCGGCGATGGGTATGGTTTCGGACATGCTGGCTGCCCAAGTGCGTAAGCCAATCTTCGGGTACAAGCCGATGGTGTACTCGATGGCTGCGATCGCAGGACTGGGATTCATCGTGTGGGGGCACCACATGTTTACCAGCGGTATGAATCCGGCTCTTGGCATGACGTTCATGATCTCAACGATGATGATTGCACTTCCGTCTGCGGTGAAGGTCTTCAACTGGATCGGAACGATCTGGGGTGGCAAGGTTCAGTTCAACACGGTGACTTTGAACTGTGTTGCCTTCGTGTCCATGTTCATTGTCGGTGGATTGAGCGGCATCTTCATGGCTGCCGTGCCTGTCGACATCTACTTCCACGACACGTACTTCATCGTTGCTCACTTCCATTATGTTTTGTTTGGTGCGACGTTGTTCGGCTGCTTCGGAGCGATCCAGTTCTGGTACCCGAAGATGTTCGGCCGGATGATGAGTGAGCGCCTCGGTAAGCTGCACTTTCTGCTGTCGTTCATTGGGTTCAACGGGACGTTTTTCCCGATGCACTTGCTGGGAATTGCAGGTTTCCCGCGACGCTACGCTGATCCATATATCCACCCATATATGGAGCACCTCATGCCGATCAATCGCTTCATTACCCTGTGTGCGATTCTGATGGGTATTGCTCAGTTCATTCTGTTATTCAACTTCGCTTTTAGCTTCTTCGCTGGTAAGAAGGCTGGACGCAATCCTTGGAACGCGAACGGCCTTGAGTGGTCCGCTCCGTCACCCCCAGGACATGGTAACTTTGATGTCCCGCCGGTTTGCTACCGCGGTCCTTATGAGTATTCGTCACCCTTGTCTGAGGGCACGGATTTCCTGATGCAGACAGATCCGCTCCGTCATACTGGCGGCGTGGGGAATGCTGGCGATGGTCACCACTAAGCACTCATCAGGAACGGATGCCGACTCCAGCTTGCGTTCACTGAGGACAGTGCACTTGCTGGCGGTTGTCGCGTTGGTGTTGTCTTTGGTGCCGATTTGCCTCGGTTCACTTGTGACAACGCTGGGTGCGGGCATGGCGTTTCTGGATTGGCCGACGTCGGACGGTCAGGGAATGCTGGCCTATTCGTGGCTGCAATCGTCTGGTGACAAGTTCGTTGAGCATGGTCATCGACTGGCTGGTTTATTGATTGGGTTCGTCTCGCTGGCATTGTTTGGAACTGCGTGGTGCTTGCGAGTCGCACGTTCGGTTCGGATGTGCTGTCTGGTTGTCTTGTTGGGTGTTGTGTTTCAGGGCGTTCTGGGCGGCTTGCGAGTTCGCCTGGATCGGCAAGTGGTCGCTCTGGGACATAGCGTATTTGGTTGTTTTGTATTTACGGCATTGTGGTTCACTGCCAGCGTGACCAGACCTCGAAAGATCGAGGCCGAAAAGGTCTCGTCGCAGTCGAGTTGGTTGCAGGTCTGGGCGGCCATTTTGCCAGTGGTTTGTGTAGCACAGTACATTGTTGGCGCTTTTATCCGGCACTTGGGAGAGTATTTGCATCTCCACTTGGCGGGGGCGATCAGTGTTGTCGCTGTGGCAACGGCGGCGACGATTGTCGCGTATCGAGTTTCGACGACGACCGGTCGTCGGATCGTCCGGTCGGTGATGGTCTTCGTCGGATTGCAGATTGGTTTGGGAGTTGTGGTCTGGTTGCAAAAGTTTGGGTTCGCGCCGTTGGGGTGGGTGGCTGAGTATCACTCGGTGGCACAAATCGCGTCGCGATCTGCTCATACGGTGATTGGCATGTGTGTTGTTGCTTCGGCGGTGAATTGGTCTGCATCCGTGTTCCGGGTCAGCAACTGGGTTTCCCAGATGGCTGTCGGTGAGATTGGTGCGGGTAAGTCGCAGTCGTTCCGTTCTGCGTTGTCCTGAGGAATTCTGTTGTGAATGTTGCGAGTGCCACTACGACGACTGAAAACAATGCGGGTGCATTGGATGTGGTGGCGCGCCTGTCTGATTACTGGCTGCTTGCCAAACCGAGAATCGCGGTAATGGCAATGTTTACTGTCGCCATCGGTTACGCGCTGGGGTTCCAGCAGACGACGGGCGGTGCGTTTCAAATCGCGGCGCTGGCGAATGCCTGCTTCGGGATCTTCTGCGTGGCTGTGTCATGCAGCTTTCTGAATCAGTGGCTGGAGCAGGACGTTGACCGCCGTATGAATCGCACGTGTCAGCGGCCATTGGCGGCTCGTCGTGTTTCATCTGGTGAAGTGCTGGCAATCGGTGTTGCGGCGGCGGTGTTGGGCATTGCCTGGCTCGTCACGCAGGTCAATCTGCTGACAGGTCTGGTATCGGTCACCGCACTCCTGAGCTATGTCGCTCTTTATACGCCGCTGAAGCGGGTGTCGTTCTTGTGTACTCAGATTGGTGCGTTGGCGGGAGCTTTGCCGCCGGTGCTGGGATGGTGTGCTGCTGGCGCTCAGCTTGATAGTGGGGCACTGGCTCTGTTCCTGCTGTTGTTCTGCTGGCAGTTTCCGCACTTTCTGGCGATCGCAACGATCTACCGTGCTGACTATGAGCACGCCGGATTGAAGATGCTGCCGGTGATGCCAGGCGGGATTAGCTGTGCGGGCTTGGTGAGTGTGGCTTATGCCGCCGCGTTGCTACCGGTCAGTTTTCTGGCTTACGGTTGTGGCGTTGGTGGTTACGTGTATTTGAGTCTGGTGCTGCTGGGAGGCTTGGCTTACCTCGCGGCATCAGTTCGCTTCTGGTTGTGTGATTCGGTTGTTCGAGCCCGGCAGCTTGTGCTGTGCTCGTTGATTTACTTGCCCGTCGTCTTGGTCGGGATGGTTGTTGATCAGTTTTGCATTATTCGCTGACTTGTTGTTGTTACGCTCCGTCTTCGAATGTGCTGTTTGAGGTGGGAATTACGATGTCGCATTCCGGTACAGTTGCCGCTCAGCCGCCTGTGAAAATGGGTTTGGCGATTCCCAATTCGAAGCTGTGCATGTGGCTGTTTCTCGGCACGGAAATCATGTTTTTCACGGCGTTCATCGGGACCTATCTCGTGTTGAGATTGGGGTCTCCGGGATGGCCGAGCGATGTCGCCGACACGCATATCAATGTCCGGGCCGGCGGTGTTAACACCTTTGTGCTGATTTTTTCCAGCTATCTGGTTGTGCTGGCGCATGAGTCCATGCTGAAGCATCAGTTTCAGAAGGCTTGGAAGCTGATGTGTGCCGTGTTGTTCTTCGGCGTGGTGTTCCTCGGCATCAAGTCGATGGAGTACAAAGGCAAGTTTGATCACGACATTGTCCCCGGTCACATCGCGGAGAATGATGCGCAAGCACTGCAGAAGCTCGTTAACGAGTTTTCGAAGTCTCGCGACGCGATGACAAACGCTCTGATTACGGATGATCCGAAGTCAGAGAAGAAGCTGTCTCCAGCCCAGAAGCTGGTTGGATTGCCTCAGTTGATTTCTTCGGAGAGTGATACGACGAAGAAGGATGCATTGAAAGCATTGGGGGAGCTACGAGACGCAACCGCTCAACTCAAGGAGGGCGTTCGGAAAGATACCCTTGTGTTGCACACGGGCACCGATCACGAAGTGAATCCCGACATTACCACAAAGCTGGAGAAGTTCCGAACGAACGAGCATACGGCTCGTTACTTCACGGCTCATGATCCGCACCCGATGGTTTACGGCAACGTGTTCGCTTCGGTCTATTTCCTGATGACTGGGTTCCACGCGATTCACGTGATCGTGGGCATGATCCTGTGGATCTTCCCCATTCTGAGAGGCGCGAAGCTGGATGCGTCCTACACGGACTGGGTCGAGAATAGCGGCCTGTATTGGCATTTCGTGGACTTGGTCTGGATCTTCCTGTTCCCGTTGATCTACATCGTTGAGTTTGGTTCGCACGCAGTTTGATGATCGTCAGGGACAACGAACGTCAGTCGTCAGGGTAATACTATGAGTCATGAAGAGCATGCCGATCACGGCCACCTATATCGGTTCATCTTTGGTTTGCTGTGTGTGTTCACGGCAGTGTCATGGCTGGCTGATGAATGCAAGGAATATATCCCCGGCGTTTGGCTGCTGCCGATCATCGTGCTGGGCGTGGCTGTCATGAAGGCGCTGTGCGTCCTGTTGATCTTCATGCACATCAAGTTTGAGCGTGCCTGGAAGTACGTGTTGCTGGCTCCGACAACGATTCTGGCGATTGGGTTGCCACTGGCTCTGTTGCCAGATGTGGGTGTGCACTACTACCACATGGACGTTCCACAGGATCCGATTTCAGATCAGGCCTTCGAGGATCTGGAACCGACGAGCGATGCCGGGCATTCGTCGCACTAATCGCGCGTTTGATATTTGAGTCATCCAAGCCCGACCTCGCTCGTTGAGGTCGGGCTTTTGTCATTCAGGTGCTGAAGTGGAAGACCTTGTCTTTGACGTCCAGTCTGTTTCGCACCGTTATGGGCAGGCAGTCGCGTTGGACGAGGTCTCGTTTCAGGTGCCGCGCGGCAGCATGTTCGGCTTCCTCGGGCCTAACGGCAGCGGTAAGTCGACGCTGTTCGGTGTGCTTAGTTCGCTGCTTCCTGTGCAGTCTGGCGCTGTGCGTGCGCTGGGTATCGATCTGTCCGGTAACCTGCTGGAGTACCGGCGTCAGATTGGAGTGGCCTTTCAGAGTCCCAGCCTGGATCGACGTCTCACGGTGATGGAGAATCTCGTCTGTCACGGGCAGTTGTTCGGCCTAAGTGGTCCTTCGCTCAAGAGTCGTATCAAAGAATTGTGCGAGCGTTTTCGCGTGTGGGATCGGGCTGCCGATCGAGTAGAGGTGCTTTCGGGGGGACTTCGCCGACGCGTGGAACTGGCCAAGTGTCTGATCCATCGGCCGCAGGTGCTCCTGTTGGACGAGCCTTCGTCGGGACTTGATCCCGGAGCGCGGCGGGAGTTTTGGGATTCTGTGGAAGAACTGCGTCAGCAGGACGGCATCACCGTTGTCGTGGCCACGCACCTGATGGACGAGGCGGAGCGTTGCGACCGGCTGGTGTTGCTCAATCGCGGGAAGGTCGCGGCGGACGATCGGGCTCAGGTGCTGAAGCAGAAGATCTCCGGCGAGACGCTGACGATTCAGGCCGATCGCTTGGACGAGCTGAAACGCAAGCTTTCGAGTGATCTGGGGCTTGAGTGCCATCGTCACGGCGACGCCTTGCGTTTGCACTGCAGCGATGGGCATCAACTGCTGGCCCAGATCATGGATCGGTATCGAGCGGACGTGCGGAGTATCTCGCTCAGTGCGCCGACGTTGGAGGATGTGTACTTCGCAGTGACCGGGCAGGATTTTTCTGACGTGAAGTGATTCACGTTGTACTGAGAACGGCACAACGCAGCGGGAGTTGTAATGTCATCGAGTGGATTGGGAGCACGTTGCTTCGCCGTATGGGCGCTGGGTCGACGAGAGATCGTTCGATTCACGCGTCAGCGGTCGCGTTTTATCGGCGCGCTGGCTCAACCACTGCTGTTCTGGGTTTTGTTTGGAGCCGGTTTACACGGCTCGTTTCGGGCCCCCGACTGGGCGGCTCAGACGATGAGCTATCAGGAGTATTTTTTCCCCGGCATTGCCGTCCTGATCCTGTTGTTCACGGCAATCTTCTCGTCGATTTCGATCATTGAAGATCGGCATGAGGGCTTTTTGCAGGGGGTTCTGGTTGCTCCGGTTTCGAAGCTGGAACTCGTTTTAGGAAAGGTTCTGGGAGGAACCCTACTGGCGGTGCTGCAGGCAGTGTTGTTCCTGATCGTGGGCGGAGTGATGTCCGGAATCGGTCTGGCGCCCGCGATGGGGATTCAGGTCTCCGTCGTTTCGGCGGTGGAACTGGTGTTGTTCATGAGTGTGATCGCTCTGGGGCTGGCCGGGCTGGGTTTCATGATTGCCTGGTGGTTCGATTCGGTGCAGGGATTTCACGCGATCATGAGCGTCGTGCTGATGCCGATGTGGCTGCTGTCAGGGGCATTTTTCCCAGGAGACGGAGTGGGCTGGTTGTCGTGGATCGTGCGTCTAAATCCGCTAACCTATGGGGTCGCTGGAATTCGGTGGCTGCTTTACGCCGAGGGCTCTGCTCCGCTTAAGGTCGTGGCCAGTTCAAGCCAGCCTGCATTTCCCACATGTATCGCCGTCACACTGCTGTTTGCAGTGATTACTGTTCTGGGTGGTCAGTTCGTTGCTTCGCGAACAGCTCGGCCCCGTAAGATCAAAACTTCAAAGTAGTAACTCATGTCTGATGACCATGAACCAACCAGCCGACGGCGCATGCGCCCGTTTGTCTTTTTGATCGGGTCTGGCTTATGGATCGCTGTCTTCGTGGTGCTGTTTATCGCCATGCGGCAGCGGAGCGTTCTGGAAGCCGGGGCACAGGGGGACGCGGCGACGCTTCAGAAGGCTGATGATCCCGTGGTTGTCCCGCAGCTTGCTAAGGTTGAATGGCCGGTTCGCGATGTGCCTGAGTTCTCATTGACCAATCAGGACAGCGCGACAGTTTCTAAAGAGACTCTAGCTGGCCGGCCGTGGGTGGCGGCGTTTGTGTTCACTCGTTGTGCTGGTTCCTGTCCGAAGGTGATGGGGCAATTGAAAGTGCTGCAGAATCGGCTCAAAGAACTGCCGGTGATGTTCGTAGCCTTCAGTGTGCAGCCTGAGAACGATACGCCGGAAGTGCTTCAGACCTACGCGAAGGGGTTGGGGGTCGACTCAAGGAAGTGGCACTTCCTGACAGGAGACAAGGACGAGATTCACGGCCTGATTCGAAATGGGTTCTATCAGTATGTGGCTCCCGCGCGGCAGGCTGTGCCGGAGCCGGGTTGGGAAGTCGAGCACACGAATAATGTCTGCCTGGTTGATCAGCAGGGCCGTGTGGTTGGGAGTTTTGATTCACTCAAGGATGAGGAGATCGCGAAGCTCCGAAAGGAAGTCGATCGGCTGCTTCGCAACGAAGATCCTCAGGAAGCCGCAAAACCTGTCACCAAAGACGAGGCCAAGTAGCACTGAGGTGTTGAGTCGGATCGTGTGGATTCAATTGAGGAACGAGTGTGGAACTTCCTGGTTGGTGTAAGGCGCTGCCTGCGGTGAACGCGTCACTGAACTTTCTGGCGACGGTGTTGCTGGTTGTTGGCTGGCGGTTGATTAAGGCGGGGCGCCGAGATGCGCATCGCAATGTGATGTTGAGCGCGTTTGGCGTTTCGATTGCGTTTCTGGGCTGTTACGTGGTCTATCATGCGGGGCTGAGCTACTACACCGGGACTCATGGCAAGGCGTTTGAAGGGCAGGGGATTGCCCGACCGATCTACTTCGCCATCCTGATCAGTCATGTGCTGCTGGCGATTGTCGTGCCGGTGCTAGCCATCGTGACGATTCGTCGAGGGTTGCGGGCAGAATGGGCTGCCCATCGAAGAATTGCGAAGATTACATTTCCGATCTGGCTGTATGTGTCGGTGACAGGCGTTGTGATTTACGGAATGCTGTACCATTGGCCGGCGGGTTAGATTCTGATTCCGACGCTAAGTCGGGCTTGCTGAAAGTTGCGGAGGTTACTGTGAGTCGTTGGTTGAGTCTGTTGGTTGTGGCGCTGCTGCTCTGCGGGGCCGTCGGCGATCTGGGAATGTCGCCAGCGAACGCTTGTCCGATGTGCAAGGCGGCGCTGGAAGAAGACGACATGAAGCCGATGGCTTATCAGACGAGCATCCTGTTTATGCTCAGTATGCCCATGGCCATCTTTGGTACCATTGGGTTGGTGTTGGTTCGCGTCAACCGCAACGAAACACTTGCTCTGCAGGCGACCGCACTTTTGGCTGAGGGTTAAGTTGGACGAGCAGCCCGGAGCGGACCCTCAAGCGGCCGCAGATCAAAGTCGTCAGCAGCGAATACTCGCTCAATTGGGCTGGTGGCGATGGCCGGAAGTTGGGTTGTTTCTGGTGCTCAGCCTGGCTGATATCGCGTTGACGTACGTGCTCATTGGCTATCACGGACACATTGAAGCAAACCCGGTCGCCGGCTTCTTTGTGGACGGTTGGGGATTGAAAGGTTTGGCCGGTTTCAAGTTCGCGATGCTCGCCGTGATCCTGGGATTGGTGCACGCGATTTATGCGAAGCGTCCGATGGCGGCCCGTCGCGTTGCTCAGTGGGCAGTTCTGGTGTCAGGAATCGTGGTGGTCTACAGCGTGGTCTTGCTTGCGAGGCCTCAATAGCGGCGGGTTCTCAGTTTCTTTGAATGCTTTGCGATATGACGACGGAGCCTCAATCATCATCGCCTCGAACGGAGTCGCCGAAGTGGTTTGATCGAGCGATCGAGATTGCCGTGCGCTGGCCCGGGTTGCTGTTGTGCCTCGCGATTGGTTTGACGTTGCTGGCGTGGCCCCTGTCTTCCCGGCTGAAGTTCGATCAGTCGATCGAGTCTCTGTACGCCGATCTGGATCCGCATCTGGTGGATTTCATCTCCAGTCGGAGGGTTTTCGGCGGCGACGAGTTTGTGATTGTCGCCTATCGCGAGTCGGATCTTTTCGAAGCTGAGTCGAACGCGCTGAGTGAGGATGCTGAGAAGAGGATTGAGTCACTTGCCAGCAAGCTGAACGAGGTGCCGGGCGTAATTGCCGATAGCACTCAGAGTCTCGCGCAGGCGTTGAAGTTTCCATACCAGCGGAAACGTGTGCGGGAACTGGCTGTTGGCACGTTGCTCAGCGGTGACGGTAGCACCACTGCGGTGATGTTTCGGTTATCGCGTGAGAGCAATTCGCCGATTTCGCGCGGCGAGACCATTGCCCGGATTCGTCAGGTGGCTGCTGATCACGATCCACCGGCGATGGTGGTGGGCGAGCCGGTGCAGATTCACGACATGTTTCGCTACGTCGAAGAGGACGGCCGCAAGCTGTTCGTGGTTTCAATTGGCTTGTTGGCCGTCGTGTTGCTCATTCTGCTGAGGCAGATCCGTTGGGTGTTGCTGCCAGTGGCGGTGGTCCTGGCAAGCATTGTCTGGACCGAAGCGATTCTGGTGCTCAGCCAGATGCGGTTGAGCATGGTCAGTTCCATGCTGAACTCGCTGATCACGATCATCGGTGTGGCGACCAGCCTGCACGTATCGCTGCATTTCAGGGATCTGCATCGCGAACTGCCGACGGATCAGGCTTTGCGTCGGGCGATCGGCGAACTCGCGTCCCCCGTCTGGTGGGCGGTGGCGACTACTGCGTTTGGCTTCGGCGTGTTGCTGTCGAGCCATATTAATCCCGTTGCGAGCTTTGGCTTGATGATGGCGATTGGTTCGCTGGTGGTCCTGGTTGCAGTGTGCCTGCTTGTGCCGGGGTTCGCTCTGCTGGGCCAACTGAAACCGGAACCGCCGTCGAATCGGACTGACCTGCGCGTCGCGGCTGGACTAGCTCGGATCACGCAGAGCGTGGAACGGCATCCGCGACAGGTGCTCGCGATGTCTCTGGCCATCGTGGGGCTCGCGAGTTGTGGTTTCCTGTGGCTGCGAGTCGAAACGGACTTCAGTCGAAACTTCCGCAGGGACAGTCTGATCGTAAAGTCGTTGGAGTTCTTCGAAGGGCGACTCGGTGGGGCGGGCTCTTGGGAGATCAATTTTCCTGCGCCAGCGGAACTAACGGATGAGTACTTGACGAAGGTCCGTGAGTTCGCGGCTCGTCTGGATAAAGAGTTCGGTACCTCCGGCGACATGAATGATATGTCGGAAGACCAGCGCGCCGAACGCGTGGCAGGTCGGTTATCGAAGGTGACCGCTTTGACGGACGGCCTGGATCTCATTCCAGACCAAATCGTGTTTAAGCTGAGTCTCGAGAATCGCATGGGAATACTCAGTAAATTCCAGCAGGAGTTTGTCAGCAGCCTTTACAATCCCGAAGCGGGTCGCATGCGCCTGGTGTTGCGGGCCTATGAGCGGCAACCATCTGATTCCAAACTAAAACTCATCGCGGATGTGGAACGACTGGCTCGCGAGACATTTCCGGAAGCGGAATCCGCGCCGCTGCCTGAGTCCGAACATCGGCTGACGAAGGCGTCTTCGACCGGGTTGTTTGTGTTGCTGGCGTTCCTGATTGAGAGCCTGATGAGCGATCAATGGACCAGCTTCACGCTCTCGACGATCGGAATCACCGCGATGATGTGGCTGGCGTTTCGCAGCCTCCCATTGGGGCTGATTTCGCTGGTGCCCAATCTGCTGCCGAACGTAATTGTCGTCGGCCTGATGGGCTGGCTGGGGCTGCCGATCAATATCGCGACAGCGATGATTTCGTGCGTCTCGATGGGGCTGACTGTTGATTCGAGCATCATCTACATCGATTGTTATCAGAAGGCGCGAGCGCGCGGGCTCGGTGTGTATCCGGCGCTGCACGAAACTCATAAGCACGTCGGCAAGGCGCTGGTCTATACCAACATCGCCCTGATGGCCGGTTTCAGCGTGCTGGCGCTTTCCCACTTCATCCCGCTGGTCTACTTCGGCCTGCTGGTGAGCCTCGCGATGCTGGGCGGCCTGATCGGCAACCTGGTCTTTCTGCCGTTGTTGATCGGCTGGTGGGATTCGCGCAGCGAGCGGTCAACCACAGCGGACTCGGCGCCCTTGACTGCATCCAGTTGAGCTGCGAGGCCTGGCCGATGAGGCCGCCACATTACGGTCAACTGCCTCAGAATCCTCACAACCGCACCAAGCTGACAAAGGGGTATTGTCCCCGCAGCTTTCTTGGTCGTTCTGACACGTTGAGTTGGTGAGCGTGACCTAGGCTGTCGATAGAGAACACACCGCCTGATGTTCCCGCCTTGAGTCCGGAGCGCTGACTTATGAACTCATCTGCCGTCACGACAGAGTTGAGCATCTCCTTCGTTTCATGGATCAATGACCAGCTTCGTGAGGAAGTTGAATCTCGCCAGCATGCAGTGAAGCTGGCTCAAAATGACTCCGCGTTTCGCAAGTTCGTCGTGGCTGGTGTGGCCAGCATCTGCGTGCTATTGGTGAATCTCTATATTCAGTCGTAGTGACTGAGGCACTGATTCCCGCGTCGAGCCTTCGACGGCACCGATCTGGCTGTGATGCAGAGAGCACCCGAGGTGATGGCCGACCACATTCGTCGCACGGCTGAGCATGTCCGTCAGCGCATGGGACAAGACTCGTCGGGGCACGACTGGTGGCACATCGAACGCGTCTGGCAGACGGCCGTTGAACTGGCCGATGCTGAGAACGCGAATCGTTATGTCGTTGAACTTGCAGCGCTGTTGCACGACATCGCTGACTGGAAGTTCGCGGATGGCGATGAGCAGGCCGGACCCCAAGCGGCTCGGATCTGGCTGAGTTCCCTTGGCGTGGATGCTGCGACCGTTGAGCACGTGTGCGAGATCATCGCCACGTTGTCCTTCAAAGGCGCGGGTGTGCGGACGCCGATGCGGACGGTCGAAGGTGCCGTCGTTCAAGATGCCGACCGGCTGGACGCCATTGGTGCCGTCGGGATTGCTCGTTGCTTTGCCTACGGTGGTGCGAAGCAACGCGCGATGGTTGATCCTGAGCAATTGCCAGAGATGCATCAGAGTTTTGCGGCCTACAAGAAGAATTCAGGGCCGTCGATCAATCACTTCTACGAAAAGTTGCTGCTGCTCCGCGATCGTATGAATACGGCCAGCGCGAAACGCATGGCTGATGAGCGGCATCGATTCATGGAAGCGTTTCTGGCTCAGTTCTTCCGCGAGTGTCGCTCGGAGCCGCCGGTCAGCGGTTGAGCATCTGGACGATCTCCACCACGAGCAGGCCGGAAAACAGGAAACCAAGCCCCGCCGCAGCGATGTAGCTCTGATTGGTGAGGCCCGCGTCTTCGGCAGGTTCGAGAACAAACTCTTGATCGGACGAGGTCGTCGACGCGGAAGCCGGGGTTTCGACCTGCACGCGATTCTTCCACATGGCCGTCACGGTCAGGAGAGTGAGGCCGAGGCTGACGAAGGTTACCCAGGGCGAGGTTTTCATCGCCTCTTCTGCCGCCGGACCTTCCAGGTTTCGCGAGAACGCCAGCATCACTGCCGCGAAGCTGTTGTTGATCAGATGGACGAGCACCGGAGCGAGGAAGCTGCCTGATGAGAGGTAGGCGATGTGGATGTAGATCCCCATCGGGATCACTGCCAGCGCGTGGGCGGGGTGGACGTGGATCAGTCCAAAGAGAATCGACGTGACGATGACTCCGAACACGACGCCGTAGCGTTTGGTGAGTCCCCGTCCGATGACGCCGCGGAAGATGATTTCTTCGCTGAGTGCGGGAGCCAGTGCGATGACGAGCACCATGCCGAACAGTGTGGTGGAGTCGCTGAGCTGTTTCACCAGGTCGTTGGTGTCGCCGAAGCTGAATCGCTGCAGCAGCGGATAGTCGGTGGCGAGAGCCCTCCAGAGTTCCGTCAGCCATTCATGCAGGCCGCCGCAGAAGATCGCCAGAGGCAGCGCGCCGGTGACGATCAGCAGCAACTGCCGTCCGGGAATCGGGGCGATGGACAGCGCCTTCAGAGGGCGAGGGCAGAGGCGGAGCAAGGCTGCGCCGACTGCGATGGTGACGAAGATCGCCATCTCAACCGCGACGATTTCAAAGCCGTACTTCTCAACCGTGCTTTGAAAGAAGAGATCCCATTGCACGCGGTTGACCGGCTTCTGTCCGGTCTGAATGATATTCCAGGCGATCAGGGCGAAAACACCGGTGATGGCTCCGATGCCGTGTACCACTAGCACGCCCAGAAACCAGAACAGCGACTCGATGACGCCTGGACCGACGACGGACGGTTCAGCAGACGTGGCGGCTGGCACTTGTGGCGAGCCGGCAGAAGCGAGGGGAAAAACTGCGGCGTCGGTCACAGTGGGCGGCAGAGCGTCTTGTCCTCCCGGATTTACCTGGGCGAATGCTTCGTCCGACATAACTCGCTGACTCCCCCTTAAGCAGCCTGCTGATGTGGTGGCTACTCTGAACTGCGATACGATGTGTTGTCAGAGGTGCTCTGGCGGTTGGGGCTCGAAACGTCGAACCCCGCGTTGAATCCAACGATTCGCCAGTTCGTGCCGGGATGAGACGAATCGACCTGGCCCGGCTGGATGTGCACATCGAGTATGACTGTCGTGACTTTCGACCTTGCCGCAAGCAAATTGTTTCGAAACTTCAGTTGAGGAAAATCCTCGTGAGCGTTCCCCAAATTGATCTGTCCTCGACGTGGGACCTGTACTGCATGGGCTGCAACGCCTGGTACGGAGACACGGTCAGATCCGGCCGTTGTCCGAAGTGCGGTGGCGGTCTGGCGAGGAGCGATGCGGCGACGACCGATACCGTGATGTTGTCTGAAGACCTCAACCAGATGGCCCGCGAACATTCGAAAGCGGGTTTCGATTCAGATCCTTTGGTCGGTCGGCAGTTGCATGTCTACCAATGCATGTCATTGATTGGCAGCGGCGCGATGGGACGTGTCTATCTGGCCACTCATAACGACCTGCAACGTCATTGCGCGTTGAAGATTCTGTCACCGAAGCGGGGATCTTGCGGTGATGAGTATGTCACCCGATTTATGGAGGAGGGCCGGGCGGCCGCGGCTCTGGTGCATCCGAACGTGGTGACGGTGCACGCGGTCGGTCAGGTGGCTGGCACGCACTTTCTGGAGATGGAGTTCATCTCGGGACGTTCCCTGCAGCAGTTGATTCGTGACGAAGGGCCACTTCCGGTGAATCGCGCTCTGACGCTGGCGATGATGGTTGCCGACGGACTGGCCGCAGCGCATCGCGCGGGCATCGTGCATCGCGACGTGAAGCCCGACAACGTATTGATGACGCGTGACGGTCGCGCGAAGATCGGCGATTTCGGGTTGGCGAAGCAGATTCTGAACTCGCGCGGAATCCCGGTTCAGGACGGCATCTGCGGTACTCCGAATTATATGGCGCCTGAACTCTTTCAGGGGCAATCGGCGACAACCGCGAGCGACGTCTACGCGCTCGGAGTTTGCCTGTTCCAGTTATTGACGGGAGCTTTGCCGCATCGGTCGGTGTCCCTGGCGGACCTGCAGTGGAAGGTGCGATCCGAGCCGTTGCCGAACGTGCGCGCTATTTGCCCGGAAGTTTCGCTGGAGGTTGCTTCTTGCGTTGCGCAGATGACCGAGCCAACGCCCTCCAATCGACCTCAGGATGCGATCGCGGCAACTCAGTTGCTGCATGCGGTGTTGGGACACGAACGCGATCTGGAATCGCTGCTGGTGGAGGCCTTTCGCAATGAACCGACTGTTACCTGGACTCACCAGGGTGAGCTGTATCGTCTGCAACGGCTGCTGCCGAGTGGGCGCAAGCAGGTCGTCTTTCTGGAACCCAGCGATCACGACGTCGACGAGCGGTTGCTGCTGTTGTATTCGACATGCTGCCCGGCTCAGCCGAGCTTCTACGAGCAGGCGCTGAAGGACAACTCCATGATGTTGCATGGCAGCCTGGCCTTGCGCGAGGTTGAGGGGCAACTGCAGTTTGTGGTCATCGATACGTATCCGCGATGTACCGTCGATCCCGAGGAAATCCGTCGGACCGTTCTTGAGATCGCGATGCAAGCGGATCGTGTGGAGCACCATCTGACAGGGCAGGACCATAACTAGGAATGAGCGTGCGGGATTCAACAGCAGGTTCGGAGCCGCTGTCGTAGCGAAGAAAATCGACTTCAGAGAACTCAAGACGACGAACAATGAAGATCACAATTCTGGGTGGCGGCGCGATGGGGACAGGTCTGGCCGTTCTGGCTGCGGATCGTCCCGGGCGCGACATCACCTTGTGGGCTCGCAATGCCGAGTTCGCTCAGGCGATGCGGGAGACACGCGAGAACGTGCGACTGTTGCCGGGCATCAAGATCCCGGAGTCCGTGACTGTCTCGGCGGATATCACGTCCGCAGTTGCTGATGCTGATCTGATTGTGGCGGCGATTCCAACGGCTTATCTGCGCGATGCGCTGGCAGCATCGGCCGCGTGCGTTGGTCCTGATCGAGTCGTTGTCAGTGTCATCAAGGGCATCGAGAACACGACGTTTCAGCGGCCGAGTCAGATCATCTCGGAAGTGCTGCAGACCGACCGCGTGGTGGTGCTCGGCGGTCCCAGCCATTCAGAAGAGTTCGCTCGACGCAAGCCTGCCAGTGTGGTGGCTGCGGCTTCTCAGTTGGAGTTGGCTCAGCAGGTTCAAGAGGTCTTCAGCACGGAGCGGTTCCGGATCTATACCAACTCCGACGTGATCGGCGTGGAACTGGGAGGAGCATTGAAGAATGTGCTCTCCATCGCTGTTGGCATTTGTGATGGCTTGGGATTCGGAGACAACGCGAAGGCGGCGTTGATGACTCGAGGGCTTGTCGAGATGACCCGCTTCGGGACAACGCTCGGGGCTGATCCCAATACGCTCTTTGGTCTCGCTGGCCTGGGTGACCTGATCACCACTTGCGTCAGCCACTTCAGCCGCAACCGACACGTGGGTGAACGACTCGGCCGGGGCGAATCACTGGACCAGATCCTGAATTCCATGAATGCCGTGGCGGAAGGCGTGCGGACGACTCGTAGCGTGCACGATCTGGCGCTCAAGCACAGCATCGATATGCCCATCACACGCGAAGTGCATGCCGTGCTGTTCGAGGGCAAGGCGCCTGCCGCCGCGACCGATTCACTGATGTGCCGTCCCCCTCGCAAGGAGTAGAGGCGACGGCTGCGGCTACAGAAAAGAAAAGAGCCTGTCTCCGCGAGAAACAGGCTCTAGAACGCAGGTTGGTCGCAATGGCGGGCTACTTGCCACCACCATGGCCGCCGCCTGGTTGGCCGCCAGCCTTGCTTCCCGGCTGGGCTGCTCCACCACCGTGGCCGCCGCCCGGTTGGCCTCCCGGTGGCCGCATTCCCGGAGGCGACATGCCTGGCGCCGACATTCCCGGAGCGCCACCAGCGCCGTATGCGGAACCGTACATTCCAGCCCCACCCTTCTTTGTCATGCTGCGGCGCTTCATCTGTCCGCCTTCCATGCCTGGTGGCATCATGGCACCCTCGGCGCCTGGCATCGGGCCAATGAGACCTTCCAAGCCCATCGGGCTATTGGCTGCAGCCGCAGAGTTCTGGCGGTAGTCCTTGAAGTTTTCTTCCTGAGTTTTGATCTGGTTATCCGCTCTCGTGTGAGCGGCCTTCTGTGAATGGTTGTCAAGCTCTACCACCTCACCATAGCGGTTCACGACGACCGCTTGATCCAAACGCGTGGTGATCTTCTTGTTGGGCAGATCCAGATCAGGAAAATCCAACGGGTTAATTACTGCTTGCGAAGAAATATCGATCACGATATTCGGGGTGACGTACTCGATCTGTTCCTTGGCGTAGGTCATCTGGGCAGGTTTCAGTACGTCTGCCTCAATGCCTGACTTCTTGTTGTTGGCATTCCTGACGCCAGTTGCTTCGTCGATCATGTAAGCCGCAATCTGCTCGCCACGTCCGCGCTTGTGGTCACCCTTGAACTGGGCCTTAACGAGACTGCCGGTTTCGGTCATCCATTGGAAAGCGTCAAACTCGGCAGTGGTGTTGGCGACGTTGTTGGGACTCGGATTCACCTTGGCGAGGAAGACTTGCATGTCATCTTCAATCGCGATTGGCGCGGTTGGATCCGACCAGTCGGAATAGCGGAACTCGCCAGCGGCTGATTCTGGTTGCTTCAGTTCGCTGGTGTCCCTCTGGAACAAAGGATTCTTGAAGACCAGACGCACGCGATAGCGATACGCGTTGCCCGGGACGACATCGAAGTCCAGGTAGCGGAACAGCAGCATGTCGGGAACTTGCACCAGCGGATTACGGCCGCCCATGTTCGCCATTCCCGGTGGTACCATGCCGGGCTGCATCCCTGGTGGAGTCATACCGCTGCCGCCCGCCAACTCCTGCTGATACTGCATGTTGGCCTGATCGTACATCTGCATCATGTTGGCATCGCCGGATTGAATCTGCCGTTGATACCCCGAGATGTCGTGTTGAATGCTGCCGAATCCGCCGGGAGCGGGAGCCATCTTCTTCATGCGTTCGGCGACTTCGATCGCCGCGCGGTTCTTGGCTTCCTGGCGCGCGGCTTCTTCATCAGTCAGCAATCGCTTGATTTGCGGATGGGAGGCCAGTCGCTTCCAGTCGCTGGTGACACGCATCGGCAGCGGCATCGTGAAGACTGCGTCGCGGTATTTCTGATCGACGAGGTCATAATCGAACTGAGCCCTCGAAAGCACATCGATCGCGGTCTTGATATCGACCTTCTCCCACTTTCCGGCCCAAGGGTTCGCACCCGCGACAGCCGTTTGACGCTCCAGTTCAAAATCCTGGAACCTGACAAACTCCAGGGCTTGTTCGGGAGATTCCAGACGCATTGCCGTGCGGATGGCGGCGAGTTGCTCCTTCATCGGGAAAACGGCGCGAACAGCCGCGAAGCGATAGCCCTTCGCGTTGTTTGTCGCCGCCGCCATCGTGCCACCCTCCGGGTTGTAACCTGGCATGGGAGTGCCGCTGGGGCTCAATGAAGTCACAGGCATTGGCATCGGGCCTCCGATTATCCCTTGTCCGGCGGCTGGCTGACGCGGCTTCTCGACGCCCTCGTCTTCGGCCGTTGCGTTGCCTGTTCGTGGAGCGTCATCTGCTCTTGCTACTTCAACATCCATTGCCGCTCCGGCTGGTTGATCTGCTTCAAGCTGCAGCAGGACGCGCGAACCGTCCGCAATGAGCTGCTCGAACCTCAGATACTTCGGCTCAGATAACGGCTCTTTCGGAGTCCAGATGCGCGGATAGAAGGGCGTTGGAATCTGGTAGTTGGTGCTCGCCGGAATGCCATCCAGCACGCCCGAGACAACGTCTCCCAGGTCGCGAGCCACGAACTCCGACTTGCGCTCTTCCGGCCAGCGTCCGTTCTGGAATTGAGTTTTCCCTTGAGTCACCTTCTTCATGAACTCATCGGGCTCTGTCTTGTAGGTCCCCCAACTCGTCTTCGCCAACGCGAGAAGTGCACACAGGCTGATGACGCCCAGGCCCATCTTCTCGCAGTTGTTGATGAAGAACTCTTTCCAGTTCATTCCTTTGAGCTTTGCACCAAGATTCGCCATGACAGAACTCCTTAAAGTGAGGCCTGAGGTTGGCCATTAAACTGCATTTACGAGGAGATGTAAGCGACTGTTTGTATCAAGCGACGCAACGCAGATTTTGAATCTGCTGGAGCGGTGTCAGGGTTTCTCTGCCGGAGCTGGTGTGGTGGCAGGTGCCGGGCTCGCAGCGGGAGCGGGCTCCTTTGCGGGCGCTTCCGTTGCCGCCGGTTCCGTCTTGGTTGGTTCGGTTTTTTCTCCGGCGGGTGCCGGGGTGGTCGCGGCTGGTGTTTCTGTCGCCGGAGTAACAGCCGGAACCGCAGGTGCGGCGCCGTTTGCTGGTTCGGTGGCCGCCGGTGCTGCTGCGTCAGCGGTCGCTGGTGCTGCAGGTGTTGCTCCGTTGGCTGGAGGTGTCTGGCCATCGGCTGCTGGGGCGGGGGCGGGCAGGTCCGGCTTGTTGTAAATGTAGATCTCACCCACAACGGTCAGCGCGACCAGTTCTGCCGGGTCAATGCTGATCGCTTCAGTTGGTGAACCAGGCGTTCCCGAAGCTCCTGGTGTGCCGAATCCCAAAGAGGGGTCGAGTACGGGATCGCTCACTCCGCCCGTTGCCGAAAGACCAACTTCAGGCATCGGGAAAGCACCACCGATCACTGGCCCTGATGAACCAGGGAAAGGCGACGTGCTTCCCGGAGAATCGAACATACCAGGCAGTCCACCAGCAGCTCCCTTAGTCAATCCGGGATTCAAGGAGACCATTTCAACTCGCATGATCTCGACCGGATAGACACAGTTCATCAGCTCGCGAACCACTTCGAGGGCTCGTCGTTGCACGCAGATCACAGAGATCTGGAATCCGCGCGTCCGGAACGCTGGCACGCTCTTGACGTATCGGCCTGCGTTGGCGTCGCCAGGGGTACCGGGCGTTGCCGTCGGCATGGGCATCGGCATGCTCATGGGGCCCATTTGCCCTGGCGCTCCAGCTACGGGAGTGACCACATATTCTTCGGCGATATTGAACTGAGACGTCAGGGTGGCTGCTGTTCTCGGGCCTCCGGACATCACCATGCCGGGCATTGCACCCTCGCCCGTTGCACTGGCGCCTGTGGCCGCCGCCGCACTGGCGACTTCGTTGTCTGCTACGCGTTTGCCACCAAAGATGTCGATGACATCAATGCGTTTGATGTCGGAATCATTCATGGACGTCGCGCTGCTGTTGACTCGTTCCAGCGCGGACAGCAGTTGCTCCAGCAGCCACAGGTCTTCCTGGGCGTTCCAGATTTCCGCGAAGGTTGGTGGCAGGCCTTCCCACTTGAGAGCGGGCACGCGGGGCAGCTTGACCAGAGGGAAATCCACCTTCTTGGGACGCTTGGGGTCCGTGCGGTCATCGCGCGGATAGACGATCTGCCAGACCTTGTAGACCGCAGGATCGTAGTCGTCCTTGTAGATGTCCGGGACTCGTTCACGAACAGTTGGATCAGCCGGCTCGCCGCGATACGGGCAGTCCTTTAATAACGGAGCAACGTTCGGCGGCCAGACTCGCGTTCCGGTCTGAGCATCCCAGAGTCGCTTCAGCGACAGTTGGTTCTTGGTCTTCCGGATCGCGACCTGATCTTCGGCGTTCTTGATCCAGTCGGCATTCGCGACTGCGCTGCCATTGAGATCGGTCTTGAAGGATGTGTCCAGCTCCTTCCAGCGCTTGTCGATTTCGGCCAGCAACGTGCCGGTCGTCATCCACCAGGCGATTGGCGGCAACAGCAGCGCGAAACCCAATAGAATCCAAAACCTGTGGACAATGAGTGGCTTGAGTTTGTCCATACCGTGTCTCCCGAATCCTGGGAAATGAGCTATTTCAGAGGGCGCTCTGAATCAAGGGTGTGTAAGAAAACAAAGTAACGCTGCTGACAGTTCTTCTTTGCTGACTATTTTCCAAGCGTGGGCGGCTCGGTTTGAGCGGCCGGGGCCGCTGGATTTGCCGGAGGGGTCGTTGCCGGTTGCACGGCAGGCACTCCGTTCGGCTGCGCAGGCGGGGCCGTTGTGCCCGGGTTTGGAACTGCGGTTGCCGGTTGTCCGTTAACGGGCGGTGTCGTTGCCGGGGCCGTTGGTGTTACGGGTGCAACCGCGCCGGGCATCGGAGTTGGCATCGGCGTGACGGGAGCTGCCGGAGTGCCGTTCGCCGGTGGCGTCGCCACTGCCGGGGTCCCCACTTGCGCGGCGGGGTCAGTGGTTCCTGCCGGTGGCGTCAGCGGCGTGCGTTTCTTGACCGGAGTCGGCTTCCAGGCGAATTGAACTTCGAACTTCAGGCGGTTGATGGCAACGGGTTCGTTACCTGTCTTGGTCTTCGGATCCTGATTGCCTTGCCCTGCGCCCGTGACCATGGGAACTGGTGGCCTGAAGCCGCCTCCGGAGAGCATCGGATTGTTGTTGGAGCCAGCGGTTGTCTTTGGGAGGCCATTTGGAAACCAGTCGACCTTATCCTGGATACGCGAGCCAATGACTGGGTGCGAGATTCCCAGGAGTCCTACCGCGACAGGATCGCCGCCACTGCCTTCGGATCGATGCACGGGTTTGCGAAGATTCGTAATCAGCGTGTCGCGCACGAAGCCGGGACCGCCCTTAGTGGCTTCATTCTCGGGATAGAAGAAGTGCTCGGCGGTCAGTGTGATCACATAACCTGGGCCAGTTGGAGGTGCTACCGCTGCCGCTGCGGGAGCTGCTGGTGGCGGAGTTGTTGCACCGGGAGCTGCTGCTGGCGCGGCGGGGGTTTCTGACAGGTCGTTCCTGCTGGCCGCCGGCAGCGCGTCGAACCAGGTCTTCAGGTCCGCGTACCGCTTCATCTTCACGGCCTTGATGCGCAGCACCGGAATCTTGCGGATGTCTTTCTCATCGAGCTGATTCGCAACGGGACGCGGCAGGCACTCGTTGACCGCTCGCAGCATTTCCGGCCAGAGTTCGCGAGTATCAACGTAGGTGACGAGACCCTCGCCCTCCTCGACCAGCTTGCCGTGTTCGGTCTTCGTGCCGTCGTACTTGCTCTGGCTTGCGCCGAACTCGCCCTTCAGGTCGGACACGGCCTTTTCAGCGTTGCCGTACTTGTCCTTGCTGACGGACTTGTAGACGTTCGCATAACCGGCGGTGGACAAGGCCAGACCAGCCAGCAGAACGGCCGATGTGGTTGTCGCCCACGGCTTCTTGCGACGAATACGTCGAGCGCGAGCGATCTCGGGCGGCAGCAGCGTGGTATGGATCTTGGTCAGCTTCAGAGTCTGCAGCGCCAGTCCATAAGGCACGACGAACGACAGGATGTTTTCCTGGAAGACCGGCGCATTCAGCACCGCATCGCCGATGACGGCCTTGAAGGTTTCAACGCGCTCGACTTCATACTGCAGGTTCTGTTGCAGGAACTTTTGCAGACCAGCCAATTTGAACCCGTT
Source organism: Planctomycetaceae bacterium (assembly GCA_021732995.1). GTDB lineage: Bacteria > Planctomycetota > Planctomycetia > Planctomycetales > Planctomycetaceae > AM-0621. The sequence continues at coordinate 88,661 of JAKFWA010000049.1, forward strand.
GCCGACGCCGATGACTTTCGTGATCTTCGAATCGCGATTCACGCTGGAGAAGTAACCGATCGAACGCTGAATTTCGGCGACGTAATCATTGAAGACCGGACGCAGAGCCTGGAACACAGCTCGCGGGTCTGGTGACTTCGTGGCGTTGCACTTCAGGTGTTCAGCCTTGGCGAAGGTGAGCTTCATTTCCTTCAGCAGCGCTCGCGTGAAGTGGTTGCCGCCCACAGGTACGTTGCGAATCCAGATCTTCTCACCGTTGGTGATCAGCAGCGTGGTGTTGTCGGTGCCCATGTCGAGCACCACATTGAAGCCGTCCAGCGTGGTCTCGTCTGCGCCGAGGCGGACTCCGTATTGGTCGTAGCACAGGAAGTTATAGAGCGCGAGCGGAGCGATCTGGACGAGTTCAACCTCGACCTTGGCTTCTTCGAACGGCTTCATCGCTTCGGCAACTTGTTCGCGCTTCATGGCGAACAAGCCCACTTCCGCACCGAGCATGAAGCCAGATTCCTCAATACCGCCGCCCAGTGTCTGGAAGTCCCACACGACGTCTTCGAGCGCGAAGGGAATCTGCTGCCGGGCTTCGTACTTAACGACGTCCGCAACCTTGCTGCTCTCGACGGGCGGAAGTTGAATGAAGCGGGCCAAAGCGGTGTTGCCGGGCAAACTGATTGAGATCAGGTCACCTTTGATTTCGTTGCGTGACAGGAAGGTCTGCAACGCCTGACGGATCAAGTCTTTCGGCACGGCATCCGGTTGGGAGAGAATCTTCGGATGCGGGATGTAGTCGTAGGCCACCACCAGCGCCTGCTGGGCAGACTCGGCATACTTAAGGCGAACAGCCTTCAACCCGTACTGCCCGATGTCGATACCCCAAACAGCCTTGTTCTCTGCCATGGTCGACTCCTGGATGCAGAACGACACTGACGTGTTTACGTCAGAGCCGTCCGATACCTATGCGGATCTGTGTTTTCGAAATGATGCTGCGACAACTCCACTCGATGGCCGAAGACGGGGCCAGATGTGCCTTTGGGAAAAGATTGTCGATTGAGTGGAATTTTCAAAAGTGATGCTATCACGCGACTTTAGCGACGAGCAAAAGGAAAGGAAACTACGTCAGAATCGAAGACTAGCTTCTCAACGACCTGCCCGATTCTACCGCCTGTAACGTCACTCGATCAGTCGACAATCCTGCCTATCCTGCCTTCGAAATCCCGAAGAAACAGCGGGAACTTTCCCGGCTACCGCCGCGTCTCAGTACTGCGAAAGCTGATTTGCTTCGCAACGAGCAGTTCATCACGACTTAAGCTCTCGTTGTTAAGCTGCTGCGACTCACGCCTAAACGCCTTGGTTTTGTGTGCTTGTGGACCTCCTGAGTGAGTGGCCGAACACGCATTCTGCGCAGCATGCGCAGGCGTGTGTCAGCTACTGTCCGTAGAGCGATTGAATCACTCCTTGTGCCGGGACAAGTCGATCCTTCCGAAGAAACTTCGGAGCGTTGACGGACTTGTCCCTGAGCTTTGGAAGTTGGAGCGCGCTCCGATTCCGAGAGTTCCCGGGAAATTTCAAATTCCCAAAAAAGTCGGAAACTGATTTTGGAACTCCGCAGCTAGAGCCTCGGCGAGCCCACTGAAAGTAAGACTTGCCAGTGGTTTACGATCATTAGGTCCATGTGTCTTCCGATTGCTGCGGACGACAATAGACTCCGTTCTGGCGGCACCTGCTGCCATGATTCCGTGAGTTTCACCTTGGGACGCCATGATGAGCATTGAGGAAGTTCTGGTCCTCGTTCCGTCGCACAGCATTGAAGACTTTCCGACCGATCTGGCCGAGAAGCCGGCGTTGAGCCTGTTGAACAGCTTTGCTGTGGCGTTTCATCCCCGCTTGTTGGCGGCGTCGGGAAAGCTGCCCGGCTGGCGACGTGCGGAAGACGCCCCGGAGGATTGCGCGGGCCGGATCTTCTTCATTCCGCTGCCGAGCGATGCCGTGGTTCCCGGCGGTTGGAAAGACAAAGCTCGCGAACAAGGGGCGACGGTCGTCAGCGGTCTGGAAGATCGCGCGAAGATGACGGCCGCAGCGATTGCCAATTTGCCAGCAGTGACTACGGCTCCGCCAAATGAAACTGCGAGCGGCGATGATGGAGCGCTTCAACCGAACACAGAACCAGTTGAACTCGATGCGGATCTGGTTGCCGACTTTCACGCGCTGGGCACGTGCTGGCTGCTGCTTGAACTGCTGACACGCCATATGCACCACTTCAGCAGCTACGACGAAACATTTCTGAGCAAGACATCCGTCGAGGCGGCTTATGCCGCCATCGAGGGTAAGACGGACTATGCCAAGGACCGGCTGCGAGCGTGCTTCGATCTCATGGCCGAGGCTCGCGAACGCTTCTATCCCGTCGATTGCTACCTGATCGAACTTTGTCTGCTGACGCCCGATCAAGCCAAAGAGTCGCTGAAAGACCTGTTGCGCGGAACGCTGCCGGTGAATTACTTGCTGAAAGGTGAGGACGCCGAGCAGATCGTGGCCGCGCAACCCGAATTGCAGACACTGCTCAAAGAAGCCTGGGCTCGCGGTGCGGCGGATATAGTCGGTGGCGATCATCGCGAAGTCGCCAGCCCGCTGGTGCCGCTCGAATCAACGCTGCATGACTTGGAGAAAGGTCGCGAGACGTTCCGACGGCTATTTGATCGGGTGCCAACAACCTGGGCGCGGCGACGATATGGATTGTCAACGCTAATACCGCAGATCTTGCAGAAGTATGGGTATCATTCCGGACTGCATGTCTTGTTAGACGACGGTATCTACCCGGATCGCGAGCAGAGTAAATTGCGCTGGGATGGGTGTGATAGCAGTTCGGTGGATGCTTATACGCGCATTCCACTGGCTGCTGACTCGGCAACGACATATTTGCGTCTCCCGCAGCGTATGGCCGAGACCATGCAGAGCGATCAAGTCGCGGCGCTCGTGTTGGCGAGATGGCCGGACGTGAAATGTCCGCTGGTGGATGATCTGCGGCGAATTCAGAAATACGCGCCGGTTCTAGGGCGAGCGGTCACGTTCGACGAGTACTTCCAGCACTCCAGCTCAACAGGCGGTTGGGGGCTGGACGACAAGAATTATCTCGCCCCGTTCTTGACGCAGGCTGTTGCCAGACGCGAGGAAAGACCGCTCAGTCGTTATGTGCAACATACGAGTAATTGTGCTCGGTATGAAGTGGCTGAATGGCAAGCCCATGTGACTCAGGCTTTATACAGTCGTGCGATTGATGGCGAAGCGGCTTTTCAGCGTCGGGACAAGCTGGAAGCTGCTGGGCCCGATACTTACGGCATCGACCGAACTGATGGTGCTACCGCACGTCAAGCGGCTGAGGAAATGCTCGCTGAGTATCAATCCAGGGCATCTTCTTCGGTCAGTAAACTCATACTTTCTGGCGCCGGAACAGAACGCGGATTTCTGGTGACGAACCCTTTGTCGTTTCCACGCCGTGTCGTTGTTGAACTTCCTGAATCCGGTGGGCCGCCGAAGGTGGACGGGCCGGTTAAGTCCGTGCAGTTCGACGGCACTCGCAAGCTGGTGATGGTAGACGTTCCCCCTGCGGGCTTTGCCTGGTTCGCTGATGGGCAGGGAGGAGCTACTACAAAACCGCAGGCTGGCTCTCCGCTGGCGAATGGATTGATGCTGCAGAACGAGCTATTCGAAGTGCAGCTCAGCGACGTGACCGGCGGCCTGCAGCGGCTCAAGCATCATGGCCGGCATCCCAATCGTTTGAGCCAGCAACTGGCGTTCCGTTTCCCTCGCGAGAAGGTCTTCAAGCGTGGATCTGGCGACGATGCGGAAGAGATCAAGACCTGGTATTCGGAGATGCGTTATCGGTCCTCGCGCGTGACGAGCAGCGGGCCGCTGCTGGGCGAGATCGTGACCGCAGGCGACATCGTCGATCCGTCCGATGGGTCGAAGCTGGCCGATTTCGAGCAAACCTTCCGCGTTTGGCTGGGGCGTCCACTGCTGGAAATCGAGATTTCGATCAATCCGTTGAAGATGCCTGAAGGTGATCCGTGGAGCAACTATTTTGGATCCCGCTTCGCATGGCATGACAGCGGAGCGGCGTTCTCCGGATCGCTGTACGGGGTTGCTCAACCGCTGAAGATGGAACGTATTGAGAGCCTGGATTTCCTGGAGATCGCCAGCGACGCCGAACGCACCACGATTGTGCCGTGTGGCCTGCCGTTCCATCGCAAGACGGGCATGCGGATGGTCGATTCGCTGCTGATCGTGGATGGCGAATCCGAGCGCAAGTTCCGGTTTGTGATCGCTCTCGACCAGAACTTCGCGGGAGAACTGACTCGCGATGTCACGTCTCCGGTTAGAGCAATCAGCACAACATCCGGGCCGCCGCGTTCGGGACCGACGGGCTGGTTCTATAAAATCGATACCCGTCTCGTGCAGGTCACGAAGCTGATGCCTTTGATGGTGGAACCCGTCGAACGCACCAGCGATTGGGAACAACCTGAACCCGAGGTTCAGTCGCTCGGCAAGGGCTTTGCGCTGCGAATGCAGGAGACCGAAGGGCGTTACGAAAGCGTCTATCTGGAGCTGTTCCGCAGACCATCATCGGCTCGAGTTCGTGATGGTCGCGGTCGCACCATCAGCGATCTGCCGCCCAGCGGAGATGGCTTGCGCATCGAATTCAGCCCGTTCGCGATTATTGATGTCGAAGTGAAGTTCGACTGACCTGCGCGGCGGGCGAGAGCATGTTATGTCCGCCGCCTTCAGTCTTTCTTGTAGTCTCGAAGCTGCGGCGCAAAGACGGCGGTGAAAGCGACTACCCCCAGGGTGCCAATGCCACCACTGACAACGGCCGCGACCGGACCGAAGAACTCGGCGACCAGCCCGGACTCAAAGCCTCCCAGTTCGTTCGATGCGCCGATGAACAGGCTATTGACTGAAGAGACTCTGCCTCGCAGTTCGTTGGGGGTGAGACGCTGTACCAGTGTGTGGCGAATCACGACGCTCACATTGTCAAAGACGCCGGTGAGGAACAGCATTAGGGTGGCCACCCACATCGAAGTCGCCAGGCCAAAGCCGATCGTCGCGAAACCAAAACCGACGACGGACCAGAGCAGTACCCGGCCTGAATGTTCGAACTTCGGAATGTGGGCAATCGCCAGTCCCATCAGGCACGCACCGGCAGCAGGAGCCAGACGCATGATGCCTAGGCCCGATGCGCCGCATTTCAAGATGTCGTCCGCGAAGACCGGTAACAACGCAGTTGCTCCGCCGAGAAGCACGGCGAACATGTCTAATGCGATCGCGGCCAGGATGGTCTGTCGCTGCCAAAGAAACTTGAAGCCCGCAAGCAAATCTTGCAGCGTGGCGCGGTTACTGGCTCCCGTCGAGAGCAACGCTTGAGGGTGCTGCTTGACGACGGAGATCGCTCCCACAAACACCATCGCGCAAGCGAAATCCAACAGGTAGACCAGAGACGGCTGGTCGTGCCACGCCAGAAATGCTCCACCGGCAGCGGGTCCGAGAATGCACGCGAGATGAAAGCCCGTTGTGTTCCAGGTGACCGCGTTCGAGAACTCTTCGGCGGGGACAATGTTGGGGACCAGAGACGTCTTGGCCGGTTGCTGGAAGGCCTTGCACGCGCCCGTGATCAGCAGGCACAGATACATCCAGCGGTAGTCGAGCTTCCAATGTGAGATCGCCGCCAAGCCCAACGATGAGCACGCAATCAACGACGCCGTAATCCTAACGATTGTCTGCCGATTGAAGCGGTCGGCGACGTGTCCTGTAACGAGGGCTAAACACAAGACGGGCAGGAACTGAACCAAGCCCACGAATCCGAGGACCAGCTTCGAATCTGTGCGCTGATACAACTCCCAGCCGACTGCTGTGGACTGCATCTGAACGCCGAAGACCGAGGTTACGTTCCCGAGGAAGAACGCGCGATAGCTAGGGATGCGAAACGCGGAATAAGGATCATGTGGAACCTCCGGCGGCGGTTGCTCGCTGGCGGGTTCAGTCGGTTCACTCATGATGTGCTCGTCGTCGAATCAGTGCTCACAGACTCGCGCAGCAGAGTGAGCAGACGGTCAAACGCCTCAGACAATGTGGTTTCTGGATCCTGCAGTAGTTCGTGTGTGAAGCGTTGCACGAGATCCGTTTGCCACGGTTCGGTCAGATAATCGACGCGGCTCTTGCCCGCGACTCGCGCGAGCATGCACGCGGCGAGATGCTGCACGCATTGCGACTCAAAGTTCGGACTGCGATCCAGATCTACCGCCCACGCGGGAAACTGGTTCTGACCATACAGCCCGCTGAAGTAGTTCGAGCAGAACTCTTCGGACAGTTTGATGAACTCGGCGGCACGTGTGGCATGCTTCACGGTCTTGAGCAAGAGATGCGACAGGAAGAAACCGATGTCGAAACCTGGATCTCCGTAGTGAGCGGTTTCGAAGTCGACAACGACCGGTCCGTACGAGGTCAGCAAAATGTTCTTGGGGCTGAAGTCCGCCAGCACGAGGCAATCGCGGCGCTCCATCGTGCCTGCAATGAGCTTCTGTAATGACTCGCTGACGGCAGCATCGTGCTGAGCCACGTAGCGATAGAACGGGTCCAGTCGGAGTTCATCGAAGACCTCACGGTCGGCGAATCGAGTTGCCAGGTCTTCGTTACGACTGGAATCGCGGTGCGCTTGCGCCAGCCATGCTCCCAGCGTTTTGGCGATCTCAATATCGACGTGGCTGGCCAGTAGTTCCGCTTTCCAGACCTTATGGTCGGCCTCAATCGCCTCCATGCCGAAGAGGTAGTTCGTGCGATCCTCGAACAGCACGCGTGGCACAGTTCCGGCAGCGGTCAGCGTTTCCAAGGCGCGCAGGGTATCGACTTCGCGCCACACGCGTTCCAGGCGGCTGAACCAGTCAATCTGGGTGCGCAACTGCTTGCGAGACTGCTTGACGACAAAGCTCACCGCAGGCGTGTCGACTCGCAGAACGAGGTTGGAAACTCCCCAGGCGAGAGCACTCGCTTTCGACTTTGCCATCGCGGTGAAGTTCAGGCCCAGCTCTGTCCAGGCGTCTTTGCCGGGACCTCGAAAGTAGTCCCAGATCGTCCGTTCGTTGACTTCAAACATAAGGGTTCCGTCCGCTGAGCTGGTTCGTTCCGTAGAGAATCAGACCGGCGCTAAGTCGTTGCGTCCGTCACGATGATCTGACTCGTGGTGGCTTGCAGCGAAACATGCCCGCGACGTTCCGGATTCGCGAGCAGCCAGCCCGTATTCGTTTCCGGATCGAAGTGCACGGCCGAGGGATGAACTTCAAACCGTCGAGCGATGTGCTCCATGCCCGCGATCCGCGGTGCCAGTTCCTGAGTCGGGCCGCTGATGCCGTACAGGCTCTCCAGAGCGCCCGGCAACCAGGCCATCAGCCGCACATCGGCCATGTTCAGGACAGACGCATCTGCTTCGCGCTGCGAGAGGCTCATGCCCGGTACGAACTTTTTCTCGACCGCGAAGTCGTGCATCTGCCGCATGGAGCCTCGACCAAATGGTCCGAGTGGCAGCAGCTTTTCGGTGAGCTGGAAGCGAGCCCACAACTGCGGCATCTTTGAACTGTCGAGCGTCGAAAGTTCGAAGCCAAAGGACACAAGTCCTTTCAACACATTCGCGTTCCGGATGCGGACTTCGGAGCGAATGATGCCGGATCGCGGCGTCGGTCCGAACAACTCGAGCTTTACCAGTTCATAGGGCAGGGCGGTGGTACCGGGTGGCACGGCCGGAGCCCAGCGTTTCAGGTCGCCGTGAGGAACCGCATGCAACGCTGCATCGAGTAACGCGGGATGCAGCAAGCCAATCGGCACTGCGCCGGCACCAGCATCGAGTTCTGCGTTTGCGCCGGTGGCGCCGAGCCACACGGTCTTCGCCAGATGGAAAGCCGGGCCGTGAGCGACCATCGGAGTTTCATCAGCTCGACCAGCCTCGGTGCTGCTGAGATAGGGCGAGCGAATCTTTGCGGGACTCAAGAGTCGCGACAGAGTTGACGAGCAGCGAGTAAACGACTTCGCCAGCATCACGTGCCCGCTCGCGATCGTTTGACGGTCTGCCTTGAGCGTCACCTCAACGACCGTATTCTGGCGGTTGTCGGGTTGCAGAGTGGTTGTGATCTCCAGCTCGCGCGGACGATCACAGGTGAGCCACGTTTGGGCTTTTAAGCGTTCGATCCCAACAACACTCCAGAGGGCGTTCTTGGTTGTCGCCACCAGGTGCTGTCGCGCGGCGTTGGCCAGCATGTCGGCCATGCACATCATCGGCAGCGTCGGTGCCGTGAACGTCGGGCGATGATGGTTGATCCAGACTTCCACATCGGGATCGAATGTGCGAACGACGGTGCGGACGTTGGGATCAGCCGAAGGCAGTGCAACGAAAGCTCCTGCGGATGGTTGCACTGGCTCGAACGCCGTAGGCATTGGCTGAGGAATAGGCGCCGCAGCTAACGGTTCATCGGCTGATTCCTCGTCGGCATAGACGCTGTCCGACTCGGTCTCCGCCAGAGGTTCCTCGCGATCTTCGAGAGCCTCTTCGCTACTCAGGCTTTGTGACTCGCTGGAGTTTGCAAGCTCCTCGTCGAGTTCGGCGTCAGCGTCGTCTGGATCCTCATCGGATTCTGTCGCGTCGTGGAGCAGTGCTTCGAGGTCGCCTTCGTCGGTTGTTGTGGCTTGATGCTCGGTGATTTCGTCCTGCTCAGCTTCGTGCGATTGCCGCTCTGCGAGGTCGTCTTTCAGCAGATCTTCCAGATCGCCGGCCGTGTTGGTCACCTGCTGCTCATCAAAGGACTCGCCGTGGTCGCTGCCGGGGGGCAGTTCCGCGAGGCTATCAGCGGCGAATGCTTCCCCGACTTCTTCGAGGTCGTCCTCGTCGTCGAAGTCGTCGTCCTCGTAATCATCCAGCGACTCGGCGACTTCGTCATCGAACTCTTCGGCTTCGCGCGCCGCGGCTTCATCAATCAGGCCTTCCAGCTCGTCCAGTACGTCGGAGAGATCAAAGTCGTCGTTTTCTTCGGGCGTTTCCGCGACCTCCGCAGGTACGGACTCTGTGGCAACAGGGGGCTCGATGGGCAAACTCTGCGGCGCGGGTGGCGCTTGAGTCGTCGCTTGAGGTTGCTGAGTCGCCGCGACGAGCGCTTCGAGGACCTGGTCCGCTGCAGCGTAGACCGTTTGCGGCTTGGTTACGCTTGGATCTTTGGCGCCGAGCCGCGCTGTCGGATCGAGGCCCTTCACCAGAATCGGAGTTGCATTGCGAGCCAGCATCCGGCTGCGCAGCGAATTCATTTTCGGCTGGGCTTCTTGAGTTGCTTCAGTTGCAGCGTCGTCTATCGGTGGCTGTGCCGATGGCTTTGGCGCCGCTGGTTGGACCTGAGCGATCGCGCTCGCAGGTACGGGAGCAGCCGTCGCGGCAATTGGCGCTGGCTGCGGCTTCACTGGAGCTTCTGCTTTCGGTGCAGGTTTCACGGGAGTCGGTGTGGTCACCGCCGCTGCTGGTGTGAGTGGCTTTACGGGTGCTGGTGCGGCTGCGGGTTTGATTGCCGCTGACTGCACGGCTTGCGGAGCAGTCGCCCGCGCCGGTGCGGTGCTGGGCTCAGGCTTCGGAGCCGCAACGCTGGGAGCGGTCACGGAGGTGGAAGGCGCCACTGCGGCTGGACGCTCCTGCAGAACGGGCTTTGCGGCAGACTCCTTACGGGGATGGGGCTGACTGTCTCCGACGATCCGCATGCCGATGCGGGAGATGAGGTAGATGCACAGTCCGTCGCACCACAAGCGGGCTTCGGCAAAGGCCGTCACGCTGCGGTCGGCGCGTTGCAATTCCAGAATGTCCAACGTGAGGGTCACGCGCTTGTTCTTCGGCCCCACTTGTCCGCGATAGGTCCAGACCGATTCCTCGTTGGTCGCGATGGCTTCGAAGCGCGGATTGTTCAAGCCGCGATCCAGCCCGCCGAGTTGCATCGCTGCCTGCAGCAGGTTCAGCATGCCTTGCACGCCGAGCGACCCAGCCTGCACGGCGTCTGAATAGAAGTGTGCCTTGAAGTACCAGGCTGCTGGATCGACATCTTGCTCAGAGCGGATGCGTCCCAGGCCAGCCTTGCCGCCGTTGGGCCACCAGCCGGTGATGCGGTCAAACAGCCGCAGCATGTTGTTCGGTAGACGCAATCCGGGTTGCTGAGCTCCATCCGCTTTCAGGATGCGAGCGATGGTCGCCGAGGCTTCAGCATTCGCCGGCGCGGGATCCGTGAGCATCGCGCGTTCGGTATCCGTGGCACCGACGCCGACCTGCTGTGACAGCGCGGCCTTGGTGAAGAACCCGAACGATGTCGTGACAACGGCGAGTCGCTGCGCGCCGATGAACGCTTCCACGGCAAAGAACACAATCGAGGTGTCGCCTACCGTTGAACAACGCGTCAGCTTGGCTTCGACGCGAATCGTGCCCGAGTTCGGCAGGATCTCGGCGAAGACAGTGGCCTTGCCATCGAGGTTGCGGAAGAACAGGTCCTCCTTGGCTCGCGTTGTGATGCCAGTCAGAGTCGCCAGCCACCCGCAAGGTTGGAGGCAGATTTCCTGTAGAACACTGAACGGCATCGTCGGCGTGCCGTGCTCGGCAAAGTACCACGCGTCTGGTGGAACGTCGTATTCGACCAGCACCGAGAAGCCGGCTTTAGCGACGGCACGTTGAGCGTCCATTCGCAGGATGCGGCTCATGAAGTGATACGGCGGTCCCGGCAAGCGCGGCGCGCGACGGGCACCATCGAACATGTGGTACATCGCACCGAAGGCATCAGAAGGACGCCCCCACGCGCACGCCATCAGAGCGGGATAGTCGCCTCGGACATCATCCACCCAGACCGCTTCTTTTTCAGGCGCTTGAGGAGCGGAAAGGATCTGTTGAGCGAGCTGCTGCGCGTCCTCGGTCTCGGCAGACAGTCGGGCCAGAGTTCCTTCTTTGCCTGATGCGAAGCGATCCAGTCCCGGCTGTTGCACGAACTCGGGTGGCAAGCTGGAGATTGGCCAATCTGGGTTCAGGCGCAGTCCCATGCGGCGACAATGGAAGGCTTTCACCCCATCCACTGAGCACAACAAGTCGGCGAAGACCGTCGGCTCAGGGCCTTCAAAGACTTCTTCAACCAAGACTTCAAAGATGAGTTCGCGGGACTTCGGTGTGACCTGACCGCGGCACCGCATCAGGTAGGGCTGCTCAGCGACCGGCTCAAAACGCCAGCCGTCGCGGTCGAGCGTGTACCCCAGCGCCGTCAGATAAAAGGCCATCGTCTGCAGGCAGCCTTCGAACATCAAGGTGCCTGGCATGCACGGGTCGTTGAAGAAGTGACCGGGGAAATACCAGTCGTCGGCGTGAATGACCTTGCGAGCCTTCAAGTACCCGCCCCAGCCTTGACGACCGCTGTCTGCGTTGGCCGGGCTGCTTTGCGAGGCTCCGTTTTGAGGAGCTTCAAACGCCAGGATCTCATCAAAGAATCGCAGCTTCTCCGATCCAATACGCGGCGTGCGGACGTGCGTGTCGGCGTAGAAGAACTCAGGGCCGAAGCATTCCTTCAGGCGACCTTCAAAGAACGCCGAGACTTGGTCGGAGCTGAAGGACTTCAAACGCGTAATCGCGGTGGGTGCATCCAGCCGCGGTTGAGGAACTCGTTCGCCGGTAGCTGGGTCCCAGATCACACCGTCGGAATGATCGAGTTCGTGGTCGGTGAAGAAGCCCGCTTGA
>JAKFWA010000035.1 GCA_021732995.1 Planctomycetaceae bacterium
TAGCACCGTATCCATTCACTCCGCACGCTTGCCCACGGCATACAGCGTATTCGTCGAACGAATGAGCAACTGACCGTTACTTGGCGTAATCGACGCGCGGAAGATTTCTTCTTGGGCCGCTTTGAGTTTGTTTTCCGCCACAACTTCCAGTTTGCTGCCCGGACGAATCACGTACGTGCTGCCGTCTTCACTGATGAAATAAGCCAGCCCGTTCGCGGCAATGGGCGACGCTGAAAAATTGCCGCCGATACGCTGCTTCGCGAGTTCCTTACCAGTGCTGGGCTGATAGCACGTAACGATGCCCTTCATGTCCATCACGAGCATCGTGTCGCCAATGACGATCGGTGATGGACAGTCGCGATTCCCTTTGCGCGGCGTATGCCATGCCATGTGGGTCCCAGTGACGTCACCACTGCCGCCCGGCTTGATCGCATAGATATCGCCCGCCAATCCATTGACCGTGCACAGGACGCCGCCGGCCGGAGTTACCGTCGGTTCGCCTCGACCGTTGAAGCTTTTACAGAACCAGAGTTCTTTGCCGGTTTTCGGATCATACGCCCGCACTCCCGAGTGTCCGTTGACCGCAACTTCCTGATGCCCGTTCACCGTCAGCGCAATCGGAGTGCTCCAGCCGCGGTTGTTCGGACGGGGAGTCGACCAGACCGTCTTGCCCGTTCGCTTGTCGATGCCGGCGATGAAGGCTTCGGCTTCCGAATCTCCATTCTGAATCACTAGATCGCCGACCAGAATAGGGCATGAGGAAGTCCCCCAAGGCCCCGCGAATTGGCCGAGGTCGCGGGACCAGACGTGCTTGCCATCTACCGTGTAACCGTGAAGTCCGCCGCGGCCAAAGAAGGCATAGACCATCTCGCCATCAGTCGCGCAGGTGGCCGAGGCCCAGCCGTTCATTTCGTGAGTCGGTTCGGGATCACCCTTCCATGCGACCTGCTCCCACAACAGCTTGCCGCTTTTGCGATCGAGACACATGACCACGCGTTGCTTGCCGCGCTCCAAAGCCGCGGTGAGGAAGATTCGATCGCCCCACACGACGGGCGATGATTGGCCGATGCCGGGCAACTCTGCCTTCCAGGCCAGATCACTGGCATCCCACTTGACGGGCAGGTCTGTCGCTTGTGAGTGGCCGTTGGCCTCGGGCCCGCGCCAGCTCGCCCAATTGGATTCAGCACGAGCCTGTCCGCTGAACAGGCTCAAAACTAACAACGCACTGAAGAGCTTTCGCATCAGCACATCCTCGACGATGTCATTACGGAAATCGGCAGCAGGTTTCTTCTGGAAAGGTCTAACGGCGAGCGGAATCGCGGACAAGCTCCGGCTTCGCACGGCTGGGTTTCCCACGTCTGGACTGCCTGATTCCGACGCCGCGCTCTCAGCAACTTGAATCGTTCTGGCAAGATTTCGCGAAACGACGTCACTCCGGTCCGTTCATAACGGAACCAGGTACCGACCTTGCCGGTCATGCCGAACGCTCGCAACCTGCCGGTTCCGGAAGCTGCTGACTGCGTGCGGGTTGAGTTTGTTGATCTCGATTTGCTGACGGCAGTCTGTCGAACTAACGGTTGAAGCTGATTGCGCGGCGCAGGCACATCTCATGTTTGCCTTACGTTCGTTGCCTTGAGCTACCCCAACACCACCGGCGCAGTTCCGCCCGTCCGAACTGCGGCAGGAGACCTGAATCGTGTTGATTCGACTCATCTTCAACGTATCACCAGTACCATGCGAATCGTCGACGCAGCGAGCGAAGCGATTCCTGCGGGTGATGTCCGTCGTGGCGCTGGGGAGTCTTTCGTGGGGAATGATCAGCAGCCATAGCGTCGCTGCCGATGCTCCCACGCGCAAACTCGAAACCGTTGTGAAGCAGGCTCAACGGCCAGCAACACCGGTCACGAAGAACTCGCGTCAAGGAGTGATCCAACTCACAGCTGGAGAAGCAGCCGCGACGGTGCCGACAGGACTTTCAACACAGCCATACGCGACAACCGAGCCGGATGATTCTCTCGAAGCACGCAAGGCTCGCTATCAGTACGGGTACTCAGGACCTTCGCGGTCCGCTCGCCGGATTGATCTGCGCGGTGACAATGCCCAACGGCTGCTGACACGTTCTCGTCTGGAACTGGCTGCTGGCGACACTTACGCCGCTCACAAGTATGCCGAGACTGCTGCTCAGACGCAGATTCCGTTTGAGATCTTCAAGGTGCGTCCTTACGCCGTGCTGACTGAGATTGAACGCGCAGCAGAGCAGGGACGTCCGGTGCAGACCACTTTCCTCGCACGTCCTGAACCGCAATTGCCCGCTCAGGAATTCAACACTCCAGCGTTGCCTGAGCCTGCTCCGTTCGTGCCGCCTGCGGAGGACGTGGGGCCGTTGAACGTCGTCGAAACTGTCTCGCCTGAATCGACTCCGGTTGAGCCCGAACCCGTGTATGCTCCGAAGATCGAACTCGTCGAGCCGACTCCGTTACCGCCGCCTCGACTGGCCTATCAGCCGCGCCAGAACCTTCCCGGTACCGAAGCCGAGGGGGAACGTCTGACGGATCGCCTGAAGAAGAATCCTCGCAGCTACCAGTCGATCGGTGAGAAGTCTCTGAGCGTGTTGCCGCCAGCGACCAGTTCTGACGGACAGGAGACTCTGCTGCCTGAGCCGCAAGCGCGCAAGCGACTTGAACAGATTCCAGTTGAGGTGCATCAACTGGGAGTCGGCCGCCGCTGGACCGATCAGGTCTTTGCCTGGGAGGCTCCTGCGTTCTACTACCATCCTCTCTACTTTGAAGAGGAACAACTTGAACGTTATGGCAACGAGATCCCCGTCATTCAGCCGGTGGTTTCGGGGATGCACTTCTTCCTGACGATCCCGACGTTGCCCTATCAGACGCACATCGAAGGCAACGGGCTTTTCTGTTCCGAAATCTACGATCTCGGCTACGACCGACCCGGCGAATGCGTGCCGTACTACAAGCGGCGCTTGCCATTCAGCTTCACGGGTGCGCTCGCTGAAGGCGCCGCTGTCACTGGCCTTGTCTTCGTCATCCCGTAATCGTCGTGGCGGACGCGTCCCGCGTCCGTCTTTTCCGAAGAGTGTTGTCGCCGCGCTATCGCCGCCCGCGCTTCATCCGGGCGGCAATACCCAGGAACTCGCCCAACACTTCTTCCAGCGGACGATCTGTTGCCGCGAGTTCGTGAACCGCGCCTAGCTTGTCGCAGGTTCGTCGCACGGCCGCTAAGTGTGCCTCCAGCTTTGCCTGATAAGACGCCCGCGCGTCTGCCGGATCAACGTAGAGCTCTCGCCCTGACTCGGCATCGACGAACAACGCCGCGTCAGCGAAGTCCAATGAGAGCTCACGTGGATCGAGCACCTGCAGCACGGCCAGTTGATGACCGCACGCCTGCAGCGCTGTGAGTGCTCGTTCGAGACCATCCAGCGGGGCCAGCAGGTCTGAGATTAGCACGATCAACCCGCGCTTTCGTACTTGTGCGGCGACCTGATCCAACGGTCGGACGAGGTCCGTCGAACGTCCTGTCGTGGCCCGCTCGAGCGTGACGCAGATCTGCCGCAATTGTCCATGACGGAATCGCGCCGGCACGAACGCTTCGACCTGCTCATCAAACAGCATCAGCCCGGCGGCATCGCGCTGCTGGATCAGGCAATACGCCAGGCACGCGGCCAGCGTCTTGGCATAGTCCGCTTTGGAATACGTCTTGTTTGTGTTCGCCACCATCGTTGAGCCGAAGCTCATGGACTGGCTGTTGTCCACGACCAGTTGGCAACGCAGGTTGGTCTCGTCTTCAAATCGCTTGATGTAGTGTCGATCGGAACGGGCCAGGACTTTCCAGTCGAGATACCGCAGATCATCTCCAGGCGTGTATTGCCGGTACTCCGAGAACTCGACCGAGAACCCGTGAAACGGACTGCGATGCAGGCCCGTGACGAAGCCTTCCATCACGGCTTTGACGCGCAGTTCCAGCGAACGAATCCGCATCAGCACGGCCGGGTCGATGTAGCGGGTCGCGGAACTCGTTGTCATGACGGTGTCCTTACGAGTCGATCACTACCGGAGCGAATGCTCAAACCGTAGCCGCAACGTCGCGAGGCTGCATCGGCTCAACCCACCAACTCGCGCACTTTCGCGGCGATATCGTTCTGTCGCATGAGCGTCTCGCCAACGAGAATGCCGCGCACGCCATGCTCTTTGAGTTGATCAACGTCCGCGCGACTGCGAATGCCACTTTCACTGATCAACAGGCAGGACTGCGGAACCTGCGCCGCCAGCCGCATGGAATGGCCCAAGTCCGTCACCATGGTCTTGAGGTTGCGATTGTTGATGCCCATTAACCCCGGTTCGAGCTTCAGCACGCGATCAAGGTTCTCCGGCTCGTAGATCTCAATGAGCGATTCCATGCCAAGTTCTGACGCGTAGAAGTACAGCTCACGCAACTGGCAGTCGTTCAAGCACTCGGCGATGAGCAGGATCGCATCGGCTCCGGCGGCTCGCGCTTCGAGCACTTGATAGCGGTCCAGAATGAAGTCTTTGCGCAGGACGGGAATGCTGACTTCAGCACGAATCGCGGTGAGGTACTCCAGTCGTCCCTGAAAATACTTTTCGTCGGTCAGGCAACTGATGCACGACGCACCGGCCGCGTCGTAGATCTTCCCCACTGCGACCGGATCAACGTCCGCGCGGATGTCGCCAGCCGAAGGCGAGGCCTTCTTCACTTCCGCAATCAGCGCCATACGAGGAGCCGCCTCCAACGCAGACAAAAAATTGCGCACCGGCGGCGCATCTTTCACTTGCGCCAGCAAATCATGTTCAGAGCAACGCGACTTCGCCGCTTCGATCTCACTCCGCTTGTTCTCACAAATCTCTGCCAACACGTTCGCCACAGTGATCGCTTTCCGTTCCTGAATTCAGCGTGCTTTCGTTTCGTCGGCGTCTTAACCAAAAGGTTACAGGCCGACGTATCGCGAATAAACGGCTCGAGCCACACCGGCGTCGTCAGTGCCTTTGATGATCGCTCGACCGTCCGCGAATAATGTCACTTCATAGTCTGGATTGCTCAACTTCAGACGCAACAAAAACGGATTGACGCTGACTTCGCCAGAGTCAGCCAGCTTCGTTGCGACTTCTGGCAGCACCAGCTGCGCCGTCTGAGCGGGCCGGACCTGCACCGCATTCCGTCCGCACAGCACCGTTGTCTGCGAACCTTGCTGGCCGCTCAACCACAACCGCTCACCGCGCTGACACGCTGGGCAATTCGCCTGGCTGCGCAAGTTGGCGACGCTCATTTGCCGCAACGATCCGTCCCAGACATCGATCATCGTTAGCGACAGCGGTACAGCGTCGCGACGTCCGGCGAGAATCTTGATCGCGGTCATCGCCTGCAGCGAGGCAATCACATTCACGGTTGGTCCGAGGATTCCCGCAGTGTCGCACGTCTCCATCGATCCGGGTTCAGGCGGCGATTCAATCAGGCAACGGAGACACCCCGACTCGTTCGGGAAGATAGGCATCGTCTGCCCATGACTGCTGATGCAGCCGGCGTACACCCAGGGGATATTCAGCTCCAGCGAACAATCATTGATGAGGAAGCGGACCTCGAAGTTATCCGTACCGTCGAGCATCAGATCGACACCTTCGGCGAAGCGTCGAATGTTCGTATATTCAATGTCCGCGACGATGGGTTCAACCTGCACATCGCTGTTGATCTTCGCGATCTTGCGAGCCGCTGCGACGGCCTTTGGCAGTTGATCCCTGACGTCGTCCTCATCGAACAACACCTGCCGCTGCAGGTTGCTTGGTTCCACAAAATCACGATCAACGATCCGCAAGAAACCGACGCCTGCTCGTGCGAGCACATCGGCCAGTACGGTGCCCAATGCTCCGCAGCCGCACAGCAAGACGCGGCTCGAGAGCAGCTTTCGCTGCCCTTCTTCACCGATCTCGCCAAACCGCATCTGGCGGCTGTAACGCTCAAGATTCATCATTTTCCGATACAGAACCGACTGAAAATCCGGTCGAGCAAGTCATCCGTCACGACAGCCCCGACAATCTCGCCCAAGGCATCCAGAGTGTCGTGAATTTCGACCGCTACCACTTCGTCTCCCAGGCTGGCCTCGCAAGCGGAAATCGCCTGGGTTAACGCATCGTGGGACCGACGTAGGCTAATGGAAGCCCGAGCGGCAGTAGACCCAATGAAGTCTCGACTTCCCAGTCGTTGCTGAGCCAGTTCCTTCTGAATCGCATCGAGCAGTCGCTCAAGGCCGTTGCCGCTCAGTGCACTGAGCTCGAGCTGCGAGGCCGCGCGATCGTGGTTTGTCGGATGCGGCGTCTTCTCAACGCCTGATCCAGCTTGTGGACTCACCAGATCACACTTCGTGATGACCAGCAGCGCGTTTGGGCGATCACGGAGATAGTCCTCGAGTCGGCCGAGTGACGCTGCCGCATCGGACTCGATGGCATCCCGTGCGATGCACCAGATGAGAAGATCTGAATCGCGAACTTGTTCTGTCCGCAGGCCCTGAGCTTCACCATCGATACCGGCACCGGCCTGCTCCCACCCGGCTGTGTCGACAAGTTCGAACTCGGAATGACGCCAGGTCACGCGAGTGCGAAGATAATCACGAGTTGTCCCAGCCACCGGCGAAACGATTGCAGCGTCGATGCCGACCAGCCGATTGAACAGCGTACTTTTTCCGCTGTTCGGATCTCCGACCAACACCACTCGCTGAGTCGTTGCGAGGTGCATCCTGTCCTGCGACTGCTGCAGTAGATTGGCCACCGTTTCTCGCACTGCACCCAGACGGCTCAATACCTCGGCCTGGCTGACGAAGCTGATATCCTCATCAACGAAGTCCAGTCCGGCTTCCAAGTCGGCCAGCAGGTTCAGAAGCTCGCTGCGCACTTCGCGAATGCGTCCCGAGACGCCTCCCGCCAACTGACGCAAAGCGTTACCCAGCTCTTCATGGTCCGCCGCGTCAATTGCCCCCAACACCGCTTCCGCTTGCATCAGGTCGATATGTCCGGCCAGAAAGGCTCGGAGCGTAAACTCTCCCTTGCGGGCCGGCCTGGCGCCACACTGAAAGACACGACTCAGCAACGCCTCACTGATTGCAGGCGAACCCGCAACGTGCAACTCTGCACTTGGCTGCCCGGTAAAACTCCGTGAACTCGGCCAGCAATATGCAGATACTGAAACAGTGACCCTATGCCCGTCGAGCGTGACTTCGCTCGCGCCTTGAACTCGATGCGCCCCACCAGGTGATTTGTTGGACTGCTTCAGGTCTGCATCCCTGTCAAGCAGTGCATTCAGAGTATCTCTTGCTCGAGCTCCGCTGATACGAATAAGCGACCTCGCGCCACCACCCGGAGCACTTGCAATCGCTGCGATCAAATCGTCAGTTACCATCAAGCCGCACTTCGTGATACTGATCTGTAAAGCACATCAATCGGCTTTGAGACCCCAGCCGCGTACTCAGCAGAGTTATTCAGCGTTGCGATTGCTCGGAACTGGTAAACTCAAAAACTGCTAATCGTCAACACAAACTGCAGCCGACTGGATGAGCACATTGCACGAGTGATGCAAACAAAAAACTCCAGCCTGAGTTAGCTCAATCAGGCTGGAGCCTAGTGACATTCGATTCGAGGCAAGCTCCGTGGAGCTTGTCATTCCCTGTTAGTAGTTTTCGATACCATCAACGATCTGACCATATCGCTGACCGTTCGGGCTCAGCAGGCGGGCATACACCCAGTGGTCAGTGCCTTCAGAAACCTGCTTCGCACTGCCGTCCGCGAATCCAAAGATGTTTGTGCCCAGGTGATTCGATGACGGACGGGGCGTCGAGCCCGGCGACGCGATCGTGTTCTGACCTGGAAGCGAACTCAGCGCCGTGTTGTAGAAATTAGTGGCGTTACCATAGTTCAGCCGCTGGGCATAGGCAGTGCTACCAGTGCCAACGGGTTGGAAATCCGCAACCGCAACACGCAGCGCGAAAGTGAAATTCCAGAGATTAGCCGTTCCACCGAACGAAATGTCGTGCCACCCTTGCGCCTGCAGGTTCTCTGCAAACAAGACGGTGTTGGATGTTCCATCTCCGGAAGAAACGAAATCCAGCGACGTACCCGTTGCGGCGTCTGTGAACGTATCACTGTAAGGTGCCGTTGCGATTACTGGGCGCCAGAGCAAACCAGTGGATCGCATGATCTGGACATCGCGCGCTGATACAGCAACTGGGGTGGTTGTGTTGTCCCAGTCATTGATTGAACCGGACGAATGAGCGACACCAGCGGTATCCCAATTCGTCGTCAATGCGTATCCGCCGTTCGCAGCGTAGCTCAAGCCCGCTGGAGCCTGGAAATTCGTTGTATCAACGGGACACTGAAAGACCTTGAGCGAGGTTGCTGGAAAACTAGTCCCGGAAGTCTCGATCTGACGATAGACGGCAGCGTTATCAAGATCCGGCAGCAGGGAGACAGTCCACGGACGGTACACACCGCCAATAAACGACATCAGTGGTGGCAGTTGACCGTTCCTTCTCGCGGCGTAGTTGGTGGTCGCCGTGACGAGCTGCTTCATGTTGTTCTGACATTCAGCTCGACGAGCAGCCGCGCGCGCCTGTTGGACGGCGGGAAGAATCAGCGCCGCCAGCGTCGCGATAATGGAAATCACCACCAGCAATTCAATCAACGTGAAACCACCACGCCCAGCCCGTTGGGGCTTTCGGTTTGTTTTCATTGGGACACTCCTGCGAAAAAAGATGTGACTAAGAACAATTCCCAACGGGATCAGAATTTTCGACAGCTCGCAGACGCCGCGAGGCACTGTGCCCAGCCGCTGGAAGGCGGCTCCCGCTCGGGACTGTTCTCTGACGTGCTGATCGACAGACGTTTTTTAAAGTGAAACACAAAAGTGAGGTGAGGCAGCTTTGTCAGCTACGACTACAGGTTAAACCCGTCGCCCATTCCCCATGCACTCCTCCTTTCGACTGATTATGACCACCCGCCAGCCAAGTTGCAGAGTGAATCCGTGAAAATCTTGCATAAATCCAGACCTTCATGGCACTTCCGACGTATCGGCGTGGCATTCTGAATCATTTGCTACTGCTTTTTGACTGCCGCAAATCGCAACACCTGTCATCAGTTGATCGTCAAGCGATACTTCACGATGTTCCGCCAGTTGAAGGTTGCCGTATTTGCGTTGTAGGCCTCCTCGGCGTTGGAACGGTCGAGGATGAAGAAGCCGCGATGAGTGTCGTCGTCGCGATTGTTGTTGTGATTGAGGTCGTAACGCCCGCCAATCCGCTGATTGCCGGATGCATCTTCGTAGACTTCATGGAATCGCACGGTCATGTGGACAACGAAGACGTTACTGCGAGTCGTCGCGTTACCCATGATTTTCGACAGCAGGCGACTCTTTACCATCGGGTCGTTGGTGCTTCCGATGTCGAACAATCGCTCCTGGCGACCATCGGCGGTCGCGGCGCTTTCCATGCCCGAATTCCATTTCGCCGCATCTGCCAGTTGACCTCGCAGAATCGACTGCTCGATGCTGTCGTTCGGCAGTGCCGTCGAATCATATGACAGGTCGCGGAACGGCCTGCTTCCACCCGTACGAACACCATCGCCTCTGAGCGTCGGAGCCGCTGGCGTACCTGGCAACGGAATCTGTGTAATCGGGTCGAGGCCATCTCGAGCCACCAGGAAGTCAGCCCAGATATCACGACGGCCATTGACCTTGCCGACGTTAAGCGGGTTCGAACTGTATGCGTAAATCGGGTTTGCTACGCTCGCGGGCAGATAGGATTCCAGGCCGTAGCGAGGAGTCGTCGCCGTCGAATCTGGTGCCAGAATGTGTTCAGGGCAATCCAGCAATCCAGCCAGAACTTCTGGATCGCGAATACTGCTAAGATTGATCTTGCCGGGAGTACGCGTCAGTTGGAACGCGTCGCCCAACTGGCGATGCGCCTTGCTCGGAACTTCAATCAGCCCCAGCAACCGATGCCACTGATTTCCGTAGATCTGACTACCACCACCCAAGTCAGGAATCGCCGGAGCAGAAGTGCTCATAAATCGCTGCCGCCCCAACCACGACTGGCCGTCCACATTTTGGTTGACGAGCATTCGAGTTACCCACTTCGGGCAGCCTACGGATATTTCCGGTCCGGTGCTCGATGATGGCCCAACGGGAACGTTCAACAGCTCGATTGAAGAGGCGAAGTCACGGTCAAAGTGGAACTGTTGAATTGTGTATTCTGGACTGCCTGACGCGGCCGGGGTATTTGAATTTGCTGGCTGCAGGGTTGTACCCGCCTGATTCAGCGAATTCATACGAGTACTCGCGGCGCCGTTGTAATAAGCCTCGGCATCACCATCCAGAGGCTGCTCGCGTTCCCAGCTCTTCTTTGACTGCAGAATTGTCGCAATCGTCGTGTCGGTGTCGGATGGGTTGATACCCAAGGTTTGCCTTCGAGCACGCATGAAGTCCACGGCAACCCATGGATTCTCCGTTACAGGCAGTTGCGGCTGATCGGGATTCAGTCTCCGCTCCAGGACTAGTTGCACATCGGGACTCGGTGGCGCTGTCGTCCGATCCAGGAAAGTACCAGCACCCGTACCGGCTTCCAGTTCGTGCTTGTTAAACGTGTTATCCACCACCAGATCCAGGTTGCAGCGGCTTGCCAATTGACCTGCTGTCGGAGGGCTGTTGGTTGTATAGGTGGATGTCCCCACCGCATTTGGTGCGATCAGTTCATAATTCGTAGTTGTTGTATCAACGTTGATATAGAGATCTACCGGGTGGCCCAGCCCCAAATAGGCATCGCCTGTCGCGATGGTGTATTGCGATCCCGCGGGAATACTGCCCGCATTGGCCTTGAAGTAGAGACAGTTCTCATCAGGCTGAATGGTCACAGACACCGGCCCTTGAGGAATCGCTGCGTCGAGCGTCGACGAACTGTTCGTTCGTCGAATTCGCCAGGTGGCTGTGCTTCGACTGATGCTGACGCCGGACTTTCCAAGATCGACCGGAGTCGGCTGCAGGTTACGCAATTCCATGAAGAGGAAGTTGTGCTCATCCACCATTTCATCAAACGGTGTGTGCGAGTTATCCGTGGTCAAGTTGTCCTGCCAGGCCCACAGCGTTTCCGAGAACGCCAACTCCTGCCGTTCGACTCCGACCACAACCGCCCGTTCTGTCTCCGACGGATTATTGAAGTAGGCATCGTCGTCGAGGTTCCAGCCATTGCTGAGGTTTGTGTCATACTCGAACATCGTCATGGCATTATCACGATCGAGTGCATCCACGACGTTGGCTGCGTACTGCGCCATTTCATGCAACAGAGCCTGCTGCTCAGGAGTTGAGTAGGCACCGGCCAGCGTGGGGTTCACTGCGGTAGCGGTTGAGCCCAACTCGCCCCGGCAGAAAGTGGCCAGCATCACGTAAATGTCCCGGGCCATCGCCTGACGGTCGCGACGCGCCCAGTACTCCTGCGCGACATCCGTCTGTGGTGGATAGGCCGGCTGAATCGTAGGCACTGTTCCGGACAGCGTACCGGTCGGATGCGGAGTCAACGGACGATACTCCAGCGGGAACGTGATCGGATTCGGGTTAGTGCCCGGCGATCTGCGCACATCCAGCAACTGGTTCAGCCCAAGCCTGAACTGCATAGCAAACTGATTGGTATTACCGTGCTCGACAGCCAGAATGCGGCGGAGTTGTGGACGGAAGGGGTCCAATGGGGAGTAGGCAGGAATTGCTCCAGCACCAAACGCCGGGGGAAACTCCAGCTTGCCATCGTTATCAGAATCATGATTGAATTCCCACCAGCGGACGAACACATCATCCGATCCGGGCCAGCCCAGTTCGCTCAGATCATCCTTGGTGCCGTTTGAGTCGTCATCAACACCTGCGATGCCCGGCCTTCCGTCGGTCCCCAGTGGGGTACCACCTGTGAAGTGCCCGAACTGCTTCCGATCCCAGGACTCAGTGGTAAAGCGTTTGCGAATCTGAGCCGCGAGCGAGTTGTAGCCAGGATTCATGTTCGCCGGTGCGAGGTCACGCAGCCGAGACTTGATACCCGTGCTGGTAAAGTCCGTTTCGGACAACGCGATCCCCGCGTAGTCTTCGTAGCTGAATGGTTCATCGTACGGACGACGCAGGAAACGCTGTTCCAGCGTGATCTCGCTCATGTCGTCAAACAGCGGCAGTTGCGTATTGCTGCCCACTTGCGGCGTATACATACCGGCTTGAAACTGAGTTCCCGCCACAGCATTGGGCATGAGCAGCGAGTAATTAACACCGGTACCAGTATTGTCGAGAGGTCGCCAGTCGGCGTCTCCCGCGAGCTGGTAGTTGGTATATCGCGGCCAGCGGATTGGATTATTGGGAGGGCCGACGGTATCAACCTTCCGGAAGTTATTCGGATCCGCGGTGTTGCCTGAATTGTAGTACCAGAACCGACCAGCTCCGCCGTACGACAGCGGGTGACGAGACTTCTGGGTTTGGCCCAGAGCCATGTTGTTGATTGTCGCCGGCTGGCTCAGATCGTACTGGCCGCCCTCATTGCGGTCGCGATTATCGTCCTGATTCCAAATGCCAGGAAACGGGAAGGCGTTGGCATTTGTCAGCGTATTGAATGAAATCTGTGAAGTGCCCCCTGCATTCGCAGCATTATACACATTAAGAGTGCGATCCGAGTCTCCGAGGCGGCCCGCTGTAACTCTCGGGTTGCCACCGCTCAGTTCCACACGTCCCTTGTTGAGCAGCCAGAAGTCCATATTCGCGAGGTCAAACGCGCTGGTTGGAGCGGCACCAAAGTAATTTGCGTAGATACCAAGCCCCGCCGTTGAAACATTCGCGGGTTGGGCGGTCAGTCCCCAGACCGGATTGACTTCGTAGCTCGAAAGCCCGTGCAATGATTGCGACACAGACACCGGGTACGGATTCGTTGGCGCTCCGACGAACGGGTAACCGTTGATGCCAATCTGGCCGTGCGAATTGCCCGCCAGATTGCCGTGAGCATTCAGATTCAGCAGTCCGTCGGCATCAACAATCGTGATACCGAACATGGGCAGGTAGAGCTTGCCATTCGACGAGTCTTCCTGAACCGGGAAATCCAGATCCAGCAGGATCGCCTCATAGATTCCGTCCAGATCGCAGTCTTCATCAAAGTCGTAGTCGGTTGCTCGCAGGGGGACCAGGCCGTTCGTCGGGGCGGTGATATCCCACGCTCCCTGCTTGGGCGCTTCGCCTGTCACGAGCGTTCCGTCCCGGTCGTTATCCACGCGGAAGAAGAAGCCACCGCTGGTCAACAGGGTGTTCTCAGCGGGGTTATCCTGATTGAGGTAACGGGACACAGCAGCCTGTCCCAGGGTCGAGTTAGACACGTACTGGTGTTCGGGATGAGCACGCAAGACCCGTGGAGCAGCGGCAGCGCTGGTGTACCACGTGGGAATGCCCCGCACTAATTCCGGCCGGTGATACGATGGCTTGACAATCCGGATCGATACCGGATTCGTATCAAAGACGCCATTCCCATTCAGATCCTCGCTATCGAGGAACCCGTTGCTGTTCGCGTCCTCGCCAGTGTCGAGCTTGCCGTTATTATTTGTATCCTCACTGTCGAGCGTACCGTTCCCATTGACGTCTCTTTCCTGTACCAGTGTTCGACCGACGTATGCCAGGAAGACGTTGTTGATGTCAGGGTAAGTGTAATCGACGTCTGGCTGTGGATAATTCTGCAGCGAAATCTCCCGACGGCCGTGAGCAATCGGCGAATCGTTGATTTCCAGTAGAGTAGTGCCAGCGTCTGCGATGCCATCAAAATTCTGATCGACGGAGAGATTGCCGCTGATGTCGCCAATCAAGTTGACGCCGCGTCCGGAATGGGGGTGCGAGTCGCTGCCGAACTGATTAGCGAGAATCGCGTGACGGCCGCCGAACAACGCGCTGTTCTTGAGCGTCGGCGACGGCCCGGAAATCGCCTGCTGCAGCGCCCAGTCAAAATACACGTCCGGCCCGAGATCGGCTTCTTCCAGTCGCTTCGCAGCTTCGAGGAAGTTCTCCGCGTTCTCTTTCTCTTGAGTCGCGAATGTGAAAAACATGACTCCCAGAAGCGAGAGCATGCCCATGAGCGCGATGATAACGACCAGCGTCGATCCTCGCCGTTCATCGGAAGTCGCGACCTGGGTGTGCGGTGCTGATAAGATAGTTTTCATAATGGCCTACCTCCCCGTGAAGTGACGCTCTGGAGGCCCACGTGAGTAAGAAGTGATTACTGATCTCGAAGCGAATGAACGATGGTAACCTGACGCAACTTGTTTGATCCGCGGTGCAGAAACCGCAAGGTGAATCGAACAGCTCGCAGCGGCTTGATATTGGGAACTGCTTCCCAGAGTTCCATTTGAGTATTTGCATGTCCGAATACGTGGCCCGGAATACCACTCCATTGAGGCTGATCTGCGAGTGTCCGCGTGCTCACATTCAAAGTCGTGCCACGACGGCAAATATAGTGATACACTCGTCCGTGTCTGGATACAGGGACTTTGAAACCGTCCAGTGCGTTGTCTAAGACCCCGTCGGCACTGAACCCGTTCGTTCCGTCCTCGCCGCTATCCAGTTCGCCATTGTAATTCGCATCCTCCGTAGGAGGAAAAACAATTGTCCCGGGCGTGTACGAAGTCGTTGGGTTCCAGACCAATGAGTTATTTGCAGCAGGGTCGTATTTCAATGGGCGGTAAGGGGGCGGATCAAAGGGCATCGTCGTGGTATTCGGATTGTCGACGAATGTCGCCGCGTCCAACCCTGTGTCGCGATCGTAGAACGGGTGCCACGTATCAAAACATCGCCCCCCATTTGCGGCTAACCCGGTTGGGCTGTAGGTATTGTTTAAGCAGTTTGCGAGCGCATAGTCGGTACCTGAGCCCAGTACCACGAAGCCGCCTGCACCACCGTTGGCGGCATCATCCCAGACTTCGATCCCGAAATGATGCACATTCGTGAGCAGGATATCCTCGCCGGCGCGGCTGCCGCTTTCATACCCATCAGGGATGCCGTCTTGCGGAGCAGAATCATTCAGCACCGTTGCCAGGTTGCAGGGATTGGTCAGCGGCGCGGCACCGAATGGATACTGATAAGTCGGATCGGATGTCTCCTGGTGCGTGAATCGGCCCAAGAAAATGTTATTAGAGGCACCAAAGTATTCGCGCGGCAGTCCTGAATTGGCGGTTGCTAGTGTCGAATCGAAGCCGAAACGGAAGCGTGAACGGCCCAACGGGAAATTGGCGGACTGGAGTCTGTTATCAAGATCGTTTCGCGAAGCGTCGACTCCAATGAATTGCGTCACACCTGCAATCCAGTGTGCTGAAAAATCAAAGTCCTCAAGGAAGTTCCCGGAGTACAGTGGCGTTTGCGGCATCGGCGGACTGGCGTCGAAGTACTCTCTGTTGTCGGATCTCCTGGGATTAATCGTCAACGTACCCGAAGCGGACGACCCCGATACGGAAAGCGGCTCTCGCAATAGAATGACGCGGCGATAGAGATTCCCGTTGCGGACAAAGTAAGCCACCTGAGCGGTCGTCGAAGACGCTGATCCATTGGGGGCGATTTCACCATCATCTGCATCAGGTTGATTGGGATTTACCCTCAGGTCGCCAAACCCGGCAGCGCGCCCGTAGTACGGTGAGTCGTCGAGCGAATCCGTCTTGATTGTTGAACGCACTGTGAACTGCACAACATCGTCAAGACCGCTGTTTGCGTCGTTTACATTGATATAGAAGTATCCCTCCCGATTGTCGAAGGGGATTCCCTGTTGCTCGTGATTCTCGCGTGGGTAGAACGGGACCAGGTTCCGAGGGGTTCGTTTCTGCAAATCGCCTCGCAGGATTGTCACTGCGGTACGAACCTGCTGGTCATTCTCAGCGAGCGCTCGCTGCTTCGTCATGGACCCGGCGGCGATCTGAAAAATCCCGGCGAAGATGGACATCATCATGACGACCAGCGATGCCGCGACCAGCATTTCGATGAGCGTAAAGCCGGCGCTCCGCTTCGCCGCTGGAACGCCGAAATGATGGGGCATAGAGGAGTGCATGATACCAACCTGAAGCATTGATAATTCAAAAGAATACGGAACGAGCGGAACTCGCGCGACTAGGAAGCCGGCAACTTGAGTTCCAGCGGAAAGACGGAAATCACTCCGCGGGGGATAATAATTCCGCCCTCGTCCATCGAGTTGCTGCTATTCGTGTCCTCACCGGTATCCAAAGAACCGTTGAGATTGAGGTCTTCTGTGTTGTCCCGCCGTACGGATTCTTCCAGGACGAAAGTCATCTGCGTGGCGGTTTCATTCGGGATTGATGAAATGCGATACCATAGACAATTCCGGGTATCGAAGATGTGAGCGCCGCGCTTGGCCGTCTTCGGCGGATTGCCGGCAGCAAACGTGATTGTGACCTGATTGTTCTCGTTGTTGGTGCCGGGTACGAATCTCACGAGCTTGCCGCTATAGACTTGTTCGTCCTGATTACCATCCAGCGTTCCGTCGCCCGTGATATCAGCCGCTGCTATCAATCGCTTGATAAAAACGACCACGTCTACCTTCGCTGGCCCCGACGCACGGCGCCGAACAGTCAGCATCCACGTATAAAATTCTTCATTGGAGAGCACTTGCACGCGACCGATGTCGGTAAACGTCGATGGCAGCGGTTGAGTCCAGGTCAGAACATGCGGAGCAGGCTGCGAGACGGTGTCCAGCGTGCGAACTTCACTGATGTCGCCAGTCGGATCGAAGAGCACTGCGATGTATGGCACCTGAGCCGATGGAGTCACCGAGCTGAGGTCCATGTTCGCATCTACGGTCACGCTGGTTGAGGTGGCGGTGCCAGCCAGCGCCAGCCCGTCACCCTGCTCGGAAAATGAATCGGGCAGGCTGACAAGGGTACGAGCAACAGCCTCAGTCAGCGTGTTTTCATCAATACCGGGATAACGCCTGGGTAATGGTATAGTAGCGCTGGCGGGAGTATTATACCCGAATGTCCAGGCTGGATTGGCGGGTGCACTCCACGCCACACCAGCCGCCTTCAGTGCCGCGAACCCCAGTGGATCAACCAGGTAGCTCTCTCCGAGATGCTCCCGAGCTGCTGCCTGATTAGGGTCCGGGTCGAAAACGAAGTTTGTCTGGCTGTCGATGAAGGCCTCGGCGTCGTACCGCAAGACCGTCGCGTTGGTCATGTGAGTCGCTTCGATGACTCGCAAGGTGGAAATCGGAAACAGGGTGATCAGTGACACTACGCCAATGCTCATGATCATCAGTGACATCAGCACTTCAGTCAGAGAAACACCGCCGCGCGGTGCGGTCGGAGGAGTAGTAGTAGGAGAATGTCTGAGGAGCGATTTCATTGCGTCAGTCCCTTCCCTTGCCTGGCGAAGAGGTAAGGATCATCCGCAAATTGATCGGCATCGCCCCCGTCTAGAGGGTTCAGCGGATAAGAAGCGACCTTCCCCGTTTGCGTAAATACGGTGACAAGCCCTCTGTCGCCAGTCGGCGGATTTGTAGTAACAGTGGTATTCTCGCCAACGATCACCGTATTCGCGTTCCAGGTTCCACCCGCCCATACTGCGGCTCGCGCGGGCACTGTCTGCCCGCTGGGCGTGATGCCCCCGCTGATTGTCATGGCGTCAACGTCCTCACGCAGGGCGAGGCAAAAGTGAATCAATCCTTTGGCAGCCACGGGACCAGTCACCGTCCCGCGAGGCGAGAACAGAATATCCATCTGGCTGCTGTAGGCCATCTGCCACTGGGTAACACCTGTCGGGAGCGTGCTGAGGTTCGCGGGTCGCCAGGCATCCGGCACATCGGACGCGTCCAGGTCGATCACCACTCCCGCAGGCAACATAATTGGTTCGGCATCCGCGAGTACTCGCGGCGGCAACTCCAAAACGTAAGAGTTAACTCCCGTGCCTTCGAACGCCACAACTTCCGCAGGCGGTGTCGTACCGGGATCTCGGTAGGGACGAATCAATTCGAGAACGTGCGGATTAGCGGGATTGCGTCCCAAATATCGAGTGCTGACATTATACCAAGTGCCGTTACGGTCGCCCGGGATCTTGATACGTGCAGTGCCTCTGTCAATAACACCGTTTCCGTTGAGGTCCTCTCCGGGGTCGGCAACTCCGTTACTATTCGAATCAAATTCGTAGACCGGCAAATATCCTCGTTGTAGTAAAGCGTACCACAACGTCTCGGGCGAACCTTCAACCATGTAGACATCAGTGTCGGCAACGCCGTTTCCATCCCGGTCATTTCCTTGGGCTGGAGTGTCGACGGTACCGTAGGGTGTTGCGAAATCGCTTCGCTTAAGTGTAATTGTCCCCTTGAACCAGGGCTCGGTGCTGGCGATATAGATCATGCTTGCCGATTTGCGGCCGCTTTCACGGTCATCCTCGACCATGATCCGCACTCCGCGAGGCGCGCCGGCGTGAATCGCCCGATCGCGAGCGCCTTCGAGCATGGACTGGAGCTGTCGAGCAGCCGATCGCACGCGTTCGGTTTTGAAGCTGAAGTCAACCGCCACAACCGTCATTGTCACCAGCAGCAGGACGATGCCAACAACGACGAGCAGTTCGACGAGCGTGAAGCCTCGCCGAAGCGGCGGACGGCTGGAGTAGGAGTGATAATCTTTCATATTAACGTCCCCCAGCCCGACGATTGTGATTGGTGATGTTGTCCGAAGCGGCGTCGAACGCTGTGGGGAGAATCACGATTGATGTGGTAGCTGTCAGCGTTGCAGGCGGCGGTGCGGTCATTTCAGGGCAGGCGAGATGACCGAAATAATCAATGACACCATTGCCGTTCAGATCCTCGCCAGTATCGAGAACACCATTGCGGTTGAAGTCCTCGGTCGGAAATGGCTCCAGGATTCCCAGTAATCCATCCGGTCCGGCGGAGACCACCAACGGTTTGTGATACACATCAAACGTCGGAAAGCTCCACAAGGCATCGTATGCGAGTTCTGTTTCGAGCAGTTTCGATGCCGGAATATTCAGTGTGAAGCTGAGTCGCCTGAATTCACTAATCAGCAACCCGTAGGGATCATCAGGATCCTGATTCAGTTGATCGTAGGTCACCAGAACGGGTTGATTGACTTGCACTGGCGCACGGGGCAGTCCACTGATAAACAAGCCTGCAAACCGCCGCCATTCGGAATCGATGGTTAGGTCGTCCGATGGTCCTGATGACGTAACGATTCCCACCTCAGGAAGATTATCGTTAGTCCCATCTCCATCATCATCATTGCCACCAACTCCTGGCTGGCCGTCTGGGCCGAAAACTCCATACGGCTTAATGAGTCGCGTTGGCGACCGGTAGAATCTCAGTGGGCGTCCCCAGCCGTCGACGAACTCCATCAACCCATCGCCGTCTGTATCTCGCAGTTCGGATGACTTGAAATCGTCACCAACCGGAGAAACACCAAAAATCTCCAGGCGAGTGAGGGCGTAATAAAGAAGCTCTGAACTCTCAGTAGTACGCTGGTGCTTGGTGATGTCAACACCATCCAGCGTTCCATTGCCGTTTGCGTCCTCACCGGTATCCAGCGTTCCGTTGCCGTTTACATCTTCTCCCCAGAAGGCGCGATCCGCCTGCATACGCTGGCGGGCTGTTTGAGAAGTAAAAGGCAATAGTTCACTGAAGAACTGCGGAAACAACAAACGGGCGAATGCTTTTCGAGCGAGCATATCCGTCGCCTCGCGGGAGAACCCGGGCAGTTGCAGAAACTCGCCCGCATCCTGCGTTCCGTTGCCGTTAGAATCGATTACTACACCCGCTTCCAAGGCAGAGTGGAAACGATTGACGAACGAAGTGAAGTCCGGACGCCGGTAGGCTCGTTCCAGCCCTTTCAGTCTCTCGCTGATCAGGCCTTCGATTTTCTGAATCGTCGCAATGGTCTGTGCTTCGCGGGCGTTCTCAATATAGTTGGCTACCGTTACTCCGAGCGTTGTGATCAGGAAGGACACGATGCCGATCACGATCAGCAGTTCTACCATTGTAAAACCACGTGATACTCGCTGGCTGTGGCGCTCAAGTTGAATGGAATTGTTCATAGCGAAACTCCCGTCTAGAGCGACGGCTATTGATTCAGCATTCCCGAATGGAAATTGGTGATGTTGTCGCGGTCTTCGCCATTCGTCAGGCCGGTCTCGTCTTGCGTGTTGAACGCACCGCCGTCACCGTACGCCTTGTCGAAACCTGGAGAAATGAGCTGATATGTGGATTTATTGTGCGGAGTACTCGCCGCAGGGCCAGCCGGCCAGTTGATATTGATACCGGGTAAATAATAGGCCCGCTTCATTCGTTGCTGGGCTGATGCCGTACCCCAGTTGTCAGCGTTCACCCATTCAGTTGGCGTTGCGGTATCCTGCCTCACGCGGAAGCCGTTGGCAAAATACAGGTAAGGGTTCGTCTGACCTTGAATCGGATCGAGATATTCGCGCATCTGGTCGTTGTCGACATCGCAAAGGCGTGCGGGCTTAAGTTCAGTGAAGGGACCCTCACGGTTTCCACCGGTCGCGAACGGATTCTGAGGGTTCCTGGAAAACCCGACCAAGGCACCGCTGTTCGGGTCTCTCAATCCGCCCAGAAAGAACACCAGACATTCAGCGCCGTCGAGTTCAATCGGCTGGGCCGAGCTTGTGCCGTCCCCGTTGATGTCGACGTTCTGAGAGAAATTAAACTGCGGCCACATCTGGCGGATAATGGCACGACTGCGTTGGGTATCGGAATTGGATGTCCACAGTGTTGCCGTTTCACAGAACGCCAGGGAGCCCGGAACTTCGACACCAAAACGCTGCTTGAACTGGGTCAATCCGGTGTCCAGTTTCTCCATGTCCGTCTTGACTTCCTGCACACGCGCTGTGATGCGGACTCTCTGGATTGCCGGCAGCAGCAGGCCCATCAAGATCGCCAGAATCACGATTGAAATCATGATTTCGACGAGCGTAAAGCCGCCTCGTGCGCGATTGGCCAATACGTATTTATCAGACCGCAACATCACTTGCCTCCCGAGCGTGATGAACGCTTCTCTGCAAATAACCCCCCGGACGATTACGACAAGTCGTTGAGGAGCTTGATCAGTGGCATGAACAACGCAATAACGATGAATCCGACGACCAGACCGAGGACCACAACCAGCATGGGCTCCAGCAGCTTGATCAGACCGTCAACGAGGACCGTTACTTCTTCGTCGTAGACGTCGGCGACCTTGTACATCATGACGTCGAGGGCACCTGTTTCTTCACCCACGTCCACCATGTTGACCACGAGGTCATCGACGATACGGGCTTCCTTCAGCGGAACTGCAATCGATTCACCTTCGCGAATCGCTGCGTAGATATTGTCAAAAGCCCGTTTAAAAACTGCGTTGCCCGAGGTGTCACGCGCAATCGTCAGTGCTTCCAGAATGGGCACGCCCGACGCGATCAGCGTGCCCAGCGTCCGCATGATGCGCGCTGTTGTTGATTTAGATAATATTTTGCCCATCAAAGGTATCTTGAGGGCCGCATAGTCGAGGATGTACTCGCCTGTTTTGTTCTTACGAACGATCTTCAAGAAGATGATGAGGGCGATCGGAAGCACTGGTGCCAGGAACCAGTAGGAAGCGACCATGTCGCTGGTCTTGATCAGCAGCTCGGTAATCTTGGGCAACTCGGTACCGAAGCCTTCAAAGATGGCTTTGAACTTCGGAATGATCCACACCATGATGAAGCCGACGATCAACGTTGCCACCGTCACAACTGCGACGGGGTAAATCATCGCACCCTGAACCTTGCGTTTCAGGCTCTGTGCTCGCTCTTTGAATTCCGCGAGTCGCTGCAGAATGATTTCCAGGGCACCGCCAGCTTCACCAGCTCGTACCATATTGACATACAGGTCGTCGAAGGCTCTGGGTTGCTTCGCCATAGCCTCCGAAAGAGTTGATCCAGATTCGACGTCTTCAATAACGCCCACCAGTGAACTCTTCAGAGGGCCCGGTTTCGCCTGGCCTTCAAGAATCTTGAGGCTGCGCAGAATCGGTAGTCCGGCGTCCTGCAGCACCGAGAGTTGTCGAGTGAACGAGCACAAATGGGCGGCTTTCACTCGGCCGAACGAAAAGCCGCGTCTCTTCTTAGCCGGTCCGGGAGCCTTCTTCTCGGCAGTCTTCTTGCCCTTCTTGCCCTTCTTCTGCTCGGCAATCTTGGTGACGAAGAAGCCTTTCTGGCGTATCGCCTGTTGGGCTTCGGCTTCGGACGCCGCCTCGACCGTATCCTTGATCTCCGTGCCAGCATTATCCATGGCTTCATATTGATATACTGGCATGCGAATTCTCCATCAGTCGGTTAATGAATTAGCAATTGGATTCGTGCAGAATCTCAGTCGACGTCTTCCATAACGGTTTCGCGAACAACTTCGTCGATCGTAGTGACGCCGTCAAAAATCTGCTTCAGGCCCGATTCACGCAGGGTCGTCATGCCCTGGCTGCGAGCTAAATTGCGAAGCTCGTCCGTGGATGCGTTCGACGAAATCATGTCGCGAATATCGTCTGTCACACCCATCAATTCGTAGAGGCCGCAGCGCCCCTTGTATCCACCATTATTACATCGGGAGCAGCCGCGACCGTAATAGAAACGGTATTTTCGCGCCTGTTGAATCGGGAGCTGCAACTCCATCAGCAACTCGTCGCTGGGTTCAAATTCAGTACGGCAGTCGGAGCAAATACGTCGTACCAGCCGCTGAGCCAGAATGGCTTCAACTGTGGCTGTGATCATGAAGGGCGGGACGCCCATGTCTCGTAAGCGGGTAATCGTGGCTGGAGCGTCATTCGTATGCAGTGTGCTGAATACAAGGTGTCCAGTGAGTGCGCTTTGGATCGCGATTTCAGCAGTTTCAAAGTCGCGGATCTCGCCTACCAGAATCACGTCGGGATCGTGTCGCAGAATCGCACGCAACACATTCGCGAACGTAACTCCAATTTCGTTATTAACGGGTACTTGCACCAGCCCGCTGATATCATATTCAATCGGGTCTTCGGTGGTGATAATCTTGGTTTCAATGTCGTTCAGTTCGTTCAACGCTGAGTAGAGCGTTGTGGTCTTGCCGCTGCCCGTTGGCCCGGTCACCAGCACGATACCGTTGGGTGTCTGCAGGAATTGCCGGAATCGCGACAATGTTGTTGTGTCCATGCCGATCTTGTTGAGGTCCAGTTGCACCACAGTGCGATCAAGCACTCGCATAACGACGGACTCACCGAACATCGTCGGCAAGACGCTGACGCGCAGGTCGACGGGGTTACCACCGACACTGAGTTCAATGCGACCGTCCTGCGGCAGGCGACGCTCGGCGATATCCAGGTTAGCCATGACTTTGACGCGACTGACGATAGCGTTCGCCAGATGTCGTGGTGGTGGCACCATTTCATACAAGACGCCGTCGGCCTTGACTCGAATCTTGAATTCTTCTTCGAACGGCTCCAGATGAATGTCGCTGGCTTTATCTTTAATGGCCAGCAACAGCACCATGTTTAAAAGTTTGCGGATGGGAGTTGAGTTCGCGAGCTCATCTTCGGACCCGATGTCATACGCTTTACTACGCTTACCGGAGCCGTCGAATTCGGCCTCCATCTGCTGAATGACGTCCTCGATGCTCTCTTCTTTGGACGCCGAATAATACTTCTCGATGGCCTTCATTACGTCGGTTTGTGATGCGACCGCACCACGAACGTCGTAACCCAGAAAATTTCGCAAGTCATCGAGCGCGCCGAGATTCTGAGGTTCGGCCATCGCAACAGTGAGTACGTCATTGCGCAATGATACCGGCATGATCTTGTAGAGTTCCGCCATCGTCTGCGGAACGAGTTCCAAGACCTTCGGCGGGATGGTTGTTTCCGCCAGGTTTACGACGGGCATACCGCATTGTTCGGCGAGTGCTTCGGTGATTTGCGCAGGGGTTACCAGCCCCATCTGGAGCGCAACTTCTCCGAATAGCGTCCCCGACGTCTGCTTTTGTTGCTCAACGACGTCCCAAACCTGGTCCTCGGTCAAGTAGCCGAGATCAACCAATATAGCGCCGAATTTGCGCGTAGCCATCAGCCCCTCTCAGAACGAAAGTGGATCGCAGACTATTCCCAAGTCTCTTCCTGGTCCTCGTCTTCGGCCTCCTCGAGAATGCCCTTCTTGGCGGCTTCAATCTTGGCCCGAAGTTCCGCAGGTTGATTCGATTTCTGAATCACGTCAGCTTCTTCGCAGATGCCTCGATGCCAGAGATCGAACAAGGCATCGTCGAGCAATTGCATGCCGTATTTGCGACCCGTTTGAATAGCCGAGTTGATACGGAATGTTTTGCCTTCGCGAATCAGATTGGCGATAGCGGGAGTGACAACCAGCAATTCGTAGGCGGCCACGACTCCCTTGGGTTTACGAGGAAGGAGTGCCTGACTCAGCGTGCCCAAAATACCAGTCGAAAGCTGCGTGCGAATCTGAGCCTGCTGAGTCGTGGGAAAAACGTCAATGATACGATCAACGGTACCTTGAGCACCGGTGGTGTGTAGCGTTCCGAAAACAACGTGGCCGGTTTCGGCCGCAGTGATGGCTGATTCGATCGTTTCCAAGTCGCGCATTTCGCCGACGAGGATCACGTCCGGGTCTTGCCGCAGGGCGCGTCGCAGGGCTTCAGCGAAAGATGGGCAATCGGTCCCAATCTCCCGCTGATTCATTGTACACTTAATGTGATTGTGATAATACTCGATCGGGTCTTCCAGCGTGATGATATGATGAGCCATGTTATGGTTCATCCAGTTGATCATACTGGCAAGACTGGTGGTCTTACCGCTTCCCGTCGGCCCGGTTACCAGGAAGAGTCCGCGCGGTCGTTGAATGAGTTCCAGGCAGACAGGGGGCAATCCGATCTGCTCCGGCGCGAGGAATTCATTCGGAATGCGTCGCAGCACCAGTGAGACGCGTCCCTTCTGCTTAAAGACCGAGACCCGAAATCGCGCCTTGGTTCCGAAAGCAAAACCGAAGTCGGATGAACCGGTTTCTTGAAGTTCCTGCTGGTTCCGTTCGGGCGTGATGCTCTTCATCAGCGCCACGCTGTCTTCCGGCTCAAGACTTCGCGTCTCGAGCCGCACCATGTGTCCACCAACCCGAACGACCGGAGGTTGCCCAACGACGATATGGAGATCGCTGACGCGCTCCTTAACGACCGTTTCCAACAACTTATCAATCTGGAAGGCGGACATTGATGAGTCTCAGTTTTGTTGGGAGACCTGCGGACGGTCTCGCTGGCCCAAAATCTTTTCCAAAAAACTTTCTGACTTCCACTTGGCAGACAGAAAACGGAGACGTGGTAATTCGCAGTGCCAAACCGGCAAATGCATCAGCGGAGAGCGATCTGCCGCCGTGGAGTGACTTTTAGGACCCCGTTGCAAAATGCGCGGGTGGCCGGGCACGTGCCGACGGCCGCGACTAATGCCCACCTTTCTCGAGCGAGTAGACCTCCGAAAGGTGGGTTAGTCCTTTGAGTGCCTTGTCGAGGCAGTCGTCAACAAGCGTTTTCATTCCAAACAGTCTTGCCTGTCGGCGAATGTTTTGAGAAGGCTCCCGATTAAAGGTCAATTCGCGAATTGCGGAGTTCATCACCATCAATTCAAAGACAGCAACGCGTCCGCGGAAGCCGGTTTGATGGCAGTTGGAGCAGCCCTTGCCACGCATAAATGTGCTGTTGGCTGCGACCTCTGGCGAGATATCGAAGTGTTGCAATTCGCCCTGTGCCGGCCGGTACGGCTCGCCGCACTTCTGGCAGATGCGACGCGCGAGGCGTTGCGCCATGACCGCCATCACACTGGAAGCCACGAGGAATGGCTGAACGTGCATATCGATCAAGCGAGTGATTGCTCCGGGCGCATCGTTCGTGTGGAGTGTGCTGAAAACCAAGTGGCCAGTTAGGCTGGCCTGAATTGCCATTTCAGCGGTCTCCAAGTCGCGGATTTCGCCGACTAGGATGACGTTCGGAGCTTGTCGCAACATCGCACGAATGACGGACGCGAACGTCAGTCCGATCGCGGTCTTCACCTCGACTTGGTTGATCCCCTGAAGGATGTACTCGACCGGGTCTTCTGCCGTGATGATCTTTCGATCGGGGCGGTTGAGTTCGCCCAGCGCGCTATAGAGAGTCGTGGTCTTGCCGCTACCCGTCGGGCCGGTCACCAGAAAGATGCCGTTGGGGCGCCGGATGACGTTGTTGAAGATGCGGTAATTCTCCTCAGAGAATCCGAGATTACGGATGCCCACCTTGATGCTATCACGATCAAGGATACGCATGACCACAGCCTGTCCATGTGCTGTCGGCATCATGCTCACGCGGAGATCGATCTCTTTCGTGCCGACTCGAGTCTTGATGCGACCGTCCTGGCAGCGTCGCTTCTCCGAGATGTCCATTGTGGCCATGATCTTGATGCGGGAGATCATGGCACTGAGTAGTCGTTTTGGAGGGCTATCCCTCTCTACGAGCTTGCCGTCGATGCGGTATCGGATTCGGATGCGGTCCTCGAACGGCTCGATATGGATGTCGCTGGCCCGCATGTTCAGGGCCTCGGCAATGATCAGATTGACCAGCCGGATGATCGGAGCGCCGTTGTCGTCTTCGACGCCCGAGTTTTTGACGGTTGTATTGATTTCCGTCTGAGTGAAGTCGATCGCCGTTTCTGTGAATTCGGCGATCATGGAGTCGACGGATTCCCCTCCGCCGTGCCCGTAGTAGCGGTTGATGGCCGCGAGGATCGAGTCGACTGAAGCGACCTCCGCTTTGACATCTTTATTGAGGATGAACCGGAGCTTATCCAAGACCGTGAAGTTCATCGGGTCGTTGATCGCCACGATGAGCGAGTCGCCTTCAAAACGCAGCGGCAGCACCTGATTCTCGCGAGCGACCGATTCCGGGACGAGTGCGATCACGTCTGACGCGACTTCGACGGATGTCAGGTCAATCATGTCCTGGCCGTACGCCGAGCTTTGCGAAGTCGAGATGTCCGACTCGTCCACGTACCCCAAGCGGACCAGCGCGTCTTCAACGCGGATGCGGAGACGGTCAGCCATGTCTTCGGCTTCCGAGAGCTGATCATCGCCGATCAAACCCTTTGAAAGCAGTTGTTTGCAGATCTCGCTTGCCATGAATCACCCTTCTGGTGCGTTTGCGCCGCCGCAAGCTATTCGCGTTGGCTTATGTGTTTCGTGCTGGAAGCAGAGGTGTGAGAAGCGGCTCCGATCGATTTGTTACTGAGTATTGTTGACGGTGCCTATAAGGCGCGAGCAAGCGGTCTTCTGACGGGAATTTGTTGATTAAGCGTGAACTCGAACGACCGACGTGTGACGTGATGCCGAAATGGCAATGGGCGTGAGCGAAGCGTAATGGCTCGAGTATCGAGACTATTGTGATTATTTGGCGCGTTTCTTGACTGCGGCGGTCTTGGACGATTCCTTTTCCTTGGTCTCTTTGACTTCCTTGCCGGCAGATGCAGCCTTCTTAGTGGAGGTTGCTTTGTGCTCAGCGGCTTCGCCGCGCTTGCTGGTGGTGGCGGGTTCAGCTTCAGCCTTGGTCCCACCGGCGCGACGCCCGGCCTTGCCTGAAAGCAGTTCCTCCAGGTGGGTTTCGGCGGCGCTGATATCCGCTGAGTGCTGGGCGAGATCGAGCTTTGCGATGAACTTGCTCTTGGGACTTACCGCCGCACACTTGAAGAGGTAGGCGAACTCCAGACCGTCGGCCTTGCGGATGAGCGACTTCAGCGCCTCAGCGCTGTCTTCGACCGTGGTTTCCGGCGGCAAGAGGCCGAGCCAGATCGCCAGGCGGCACATCTTCGTGTCCTGAGCGATCACATGGTTGCCCAGCGAATTCTGCAGCAGCCAATTGCGCACGAAGGGTGTGAGGTGTTTGATCTTGGCGAGCTGCTTATGGATCAGTTCCTGACTCTTCTTTTTGATACCATCGAAGTCGTAAGAGTACTGATGATCAAAAATGTAGTAGAGTAAATGGCGAATTCGCATGGCGCGCCACTCACCGTTCTCAATTCCCGTGAAGACCGATTCCAGCTCGCTGATCGTCGTGACGCGGATTTCGTTCCAGTCGTGATAGCTGGATACCAGCTTGGAATAGGCGGCGTCGGCTTCTTCATAGCTGACGTCCTCCAGACAAATGGCATAGATCAGGCTTTCCAGAACCGGCAGAGACTCGCGCTTAGGCAGTCCGCCGAATTCCTTCTTCAGCCGTTTGGTCAGCTTGCCAACGATTGTCTGCTTGTCGGCCAGAGAACTTTTATTTGCAACCATGATCTATGTTTCTGCGAGCTTCACACTTATATGAGTATTATTTACAGATTGTCCGGGCGGTTATTGTCTGCGACTTGTAACTCGCTTTCGGCGGACTCCTGATCGTTATCCGTTTCGGATTCAGGCTCCTGAGTCGCTCGTTCCGCCTGACGTCGTTTCCGTTCGTTCTCGGCCGCGATCAATTCAAGAGCTCGTTCCGCCTGATGAGCCGGTGAATCCAGCGAATCCAGCACGAAATTCAGTACTGGAGTGTGCTTGGTCTGCAGATTCTCCGCAATTCTCGCCTGCAGAGCACCGCGTGCGGATTCGAGCCCGGCCATCGCCAGCGCCCGCTTCTTCTCGTCACCTTCGATGGCTACTGCCACCTTGGCACGCGACAAGTCCGGCGAGACTTCAACGTTCAGGACTGTGACCCGCTGAATACGCGGGTCGCGCAAATGGCGCAATAATGCCTGGGAAATGGTTTGCCGGATCGATTCCGCAACCCTGAGTTGGCGACGAGAGAACATAGCCACACCATCCGACGAGCTAGAGTACGAGGAGATTAATCGAGTGTTCGCTTGACGGAATCGATACGGAATGACTCAAGCAGATCGCCCTCTTTCACATCGTTAAAGCCATCCAGCCGAATACCACACTCCATGCCTTCCCGGACTTCCTTGGCGTCGTCCTTACCTCGTCTCAGTGATGCGATCGGGTAGTCATTCATAACTTTCTGGTCACGAATTACGTGAATCCGATGCGAGCGTTCGATAGTACCGCTCAACACGCGGCAGCCAGCAATCGTTCCCACCTTACTGATCGCAAATGCCTGCAACACAATGGCGCGGCCCGTTGAGACCTTGACTTCTTCAGGTTGCAACAGTCCCTCGAGAGTGCGCTTAATCTGATCGGTAACTTCATAGATAATATCGTACCGTCGAATTTCGACGGCCTCGCGCTCGGCCAACTGGACGGCACGGTCTTCGGCAATCACGTTAAACGCAATAATAATCGCGTCGGATGCACTCGCGAGATAGACGTCGCTTTCGTTGACGCCACCAACCGCTTCGTGCAGCACGCGAACGCGCACTTCCGGATGTTCCAACTTGCCGATTTCGTGGCGGAGAGCTTCGATCGAGCCGGGCGTATCCGCCTTCAGAATCAGGTTGAGATCCTGAACGGCACCGAGCTTCGCAGCGTTGAGAATATCATCGAGCGTACGCGGCTTGTTGCGTCCGGCCAGGAACTGGCTGCGGCCCTCGGCCAGGCGTTCTTCAGCAACTG
This sequence comes from Planctomycetaceae bacterium, assembly GCA_021732995.1. Classification (GTDB taxonomy): domain Bacteria; phylum Planctomycetota; class Planctomycetia; order Planctomycetales; family Planctomycetaceae; genus AM-0621. Next base: position 29,623 of record JAKFWA010000035.1, read on the forward strand.
TTCTCGCAAGATCAATGTCATCAAGTACATAGAATCGATCGCCGGCGCCTGGGACGTCGCCCAAACCGGTAACCTTGACGGGCATCGAGGGCGGCGCTTCCTGGATTTCTTCGCCGCGATCGTTGTAGATCGAGCGGATACGACCGTAGGTCGAACCGCAAAGAATGACGTCGCCAACCTTCAGGGTGCCCTTCTGGACGATCAACCAGGCGATCGCTCCGCGACCTTCATCGCGGAAGCCTTCGAGGCAGATGCCGACCGCGTCCCTGGTGGGGTCTGCCTTCAACTCGTTGATTTCAGCAGTGATCAGAATCGTTTCGAGCAGCTCGTCGATACCCAATCCGCTGAGGCCTGAAGTCCGCACGACATCGACATCGCCGCCCCACTCGTGCGGCTGAACGCCGTGAGTTGAGAGGTCGGTGAGGACCTTGGTCTCTTTGATGTCCGGCAGGTCGCTCTTATTCATCGCGACGATCATGGCTGCGTTAGCAGCCTTGGCGTGGCTGATACATTCCACGGTCTGCGGCATCACGCTGTCGTTCGCAGCGACAACCAGCACCACGATATCGGTGACGTTGGCACCACGGGCTCGCATTTCGCCGAACGCCGCGTGGCCAGGGGTGTCCACGAAGGTGATCGGCTGGCCGTTGTGCATAACTTGATATGCACGAATATGTTGAGTGATACCGCCAGCTTCGCCGCCAGCCACGTCTGTGGACCGGATCTTGTCGAGCAGGGTGGTCTTGCCGTGGTCGACGTGGCCCAGAATCGTGACGATCGGCGGACGTGGCTTGAGCTTCTCCGGGTCCGACTCCTGGTTGAAGATCTCTTCCAGTTCCTCGTCGACGGACTTGGGCTTTTCGACGTTCAGATCGACGCCCAGTTCCGAGCAGATTTCCCATGCCAGATCGTCGTCGATCACTTCGTTGATGGTGACCATCTGGCCGCGCTTGAACAGTGAGCCGATGATGGCTTTCACAGGACGCCCGATTGCTTCGGAAAGACGGCGCACGGTGATGGGGGATTCGACCGACGCGACCGTCTTCAGTTCGACGACCGTACGGGATCGACGACGTCCACCACCAATTCCACGAGGTGATCGGCGGCGATACGTATCTTCGGTATCCTCGTCGCTCTTCACGCCGCCCTGGCTGCGACGATCCTTGCGAGCTGTTTTGCGAGCACCTTCTGACTCATCGGATGATTGCTTGGCTCGTGATGCAGGATCGGCCAGCGGAGCAACAGTGTCCTTCTTCTTGGCTGTGACGCCCTTACCCTTCTTATCTTCCGCCTCTTTGTGCAGACGCTTTCCAAGCGGCGACTGCTGAGCGCTCCACTGTTCCGGAGTCAGGCGAATTTCAGGCTTCTGAGCCTTCTGTTCTTCACCAGCCGGTCTGGCGGGTTCCTTTGGTTTGAACGTCGGCATGGCGGCCAGCATCGGCCCGCTGGCTCGCGCCCGCAGAGGTCCAGGCCCGCCGCTTCTCATGCCGCGATTGCTTTCGCTGCCGCTGCCGCGTGGTCGCATTTCTCGCATGACGCCGGTGTTCGACGCTGGGGCCGCTTCATCTCGTCGCGTCGCTGGAGCCGCTGACTTGTCTTCGGCCGCAACAGGTTGTTGCGATTCTTCGACGCGAGGCTCTGGAGTGACTTCCGCCGCAACAGGAGCTTCCGCAGCGGGTTCCTGATCCGCTTCGACGACCGGAGCGATCTCCGCCGGATGTTCGGCGACTACGGGTTCTGGCTGCTGGCTCGGAGTCTCCGCCGCGACGGGCCGCTCTTCGGCCAGTGCTTCAGGTTCCTCAACTTCGCTCGCCGAAGGCGTTTCGGATTGAGCGCGGGGCTTCTCGCGAGCCTGCACATCGCGCAGGTTTCGCATGCGCCCGCCGGAGTCACGGTTTGACTCGCGAGCGGGGCTCGCGGACTCAGGCGGCGGAATGGTGGGCTTGGTGGGTTCATTCGACCGTTGGGCGATGAAGTCCAGGACCAGCTGCTTCTCCTCGGGAGAAATCGCCGCCAGCGCAGAGCTCTTCACTGGAACGCCGGCATCGTTGCAGTACTTGATTAGTACCTTGCTATCCATGCCGAGTTCTTTAGCCAGCGAAAAGATGCGAATTTTGTTCGGAACTTCTCCCATTGATCCCCAATCGTGCAGTCTAAAATGACGCTAATACCGTCAGCGTAATCAGTAATTCAGTATAGTATAAAGAGACTAAGAGTTGCCGTTTGCTTCTGGAGCCGCAGTTTCGTCTGGCCCAGACTCCACTGCAGACGGTTCCGTAGCAGGTGGTTCCACATCAGTCGCGGCCGGCTTTGGTCGCGTATCGGCTTCTGGTGGAGGAGTGCTCGTTCGCGAGTTTCGCCCACCGCCACCACCTGGGTTCTTCCCACGGTTCTGCTCTGCTTCGAGTTCCTGCTTCTCCGCCTCTTGGTCTGCAAAATCAACGATTGCAGTGCACTCATCCTGAGTCAGGCCGCTCATCTCCACCAGATCGTCGGGCTCGATGACTGACAAATCGTAGAAAGTGAAGAAACCCTGAGAGACCAGGCTCTCGGATAATTCATCTGTGATACCCGGAATGGCCGCAAATGCTGCGACCGATTTCTCCAGTTGCTGATCGAGTTCTGACTGAGTCATGACCTCGATGTCCCAACCCACTAGCCGCGAAGCCAGTCGGACGTTCTGTCCTCGCTTGCCGATGGCCAGCGACAACTGATCGTCACGAACCAGAACGATCACCCGCCCGAGCATCGGACAGAGGATAACGTCTTCTACTTCAGCAGGTTGCATCGCATTAGGGACGAGCACTTGGAGCGAATCGTTCCAGCGGACGATGTCAATACGCTCGCCGGCCAGTTCGTCGACAATGTTCTTGATGCGTGCGCCGCGGACGCCCACGCAAGCACCGACCGGATCGATCTTGTTATCCAGACACGAAACCGCGACTTTGGATCGGTAGCCGGCTTCTCGAGACAGTGAGCGGATTTCAATCACTCGTTCAGAGATTTCTGGAATCTCGGACTCAAACAACCGCAGTACGAATTCTGGATGCGTTCTGGAAAGTACGACCCGGACACGACTTCCGGCTTTTCGAACTTCGAGAACAACCGCTCGTGTGCGATCGTTCGTGCGGAGCGATTCGCCGGGAATTTGTTCGCTGCGAGGCAATACTGCTTCCAGCTTACCGAGAGCTACAATCGCTGCTCCACCCTCGAAACGGGCGATCGTTCCGGAAACCAGTTGGCCCTTGAGTTCTTCGTATTCCTGGAAGAGTGTGTCTCGCTCAGCTTCGCGGATCTTCTGGATCATCACCTGCTTGGCAGTCTGAGCCGCCACACGCCCCAAGATGTCGCCGATAACTTCAGCGGAAAGCGGTGCACCATCACTGGTTACGGTGACATCGCCATGCTTGCGATCAATGGACGCTTTGAGTTCAAAGCCTTCTCCGTAGTGCTTACGAGCGGCCGAAAGGATCGCCTGTTCGATGCCCTCGAACACGATCTCTTTGTCAATGTTCTTGTCGCGATGAATCGCGTCCACAACGCGAAGCACTTCGCTGCCGTTCATGAGCGTCCTTCCCAGGGCGACTATTCGCGGTTGTCCCTTGCCGCAAAAATCCGTCCACACAATAAAAAAAGTGGGACCAGATCCCACTTTCACGTCAGGCCAAACTAGCCCAGGCCAGTGAACGGGGTCTTGCGACCACCGTTGGGCCAAGAATGCGGAAAGTTACAAGTCCAAAATTTGAAAGTCAAGAAACGGCGTGGCTCGACAAGAGCCATCAAGAGAAGACGCACGAAGCCGTTTTGCAGAATCTCAGGGGCTGTTCGCTTTGGTTCTCCGCGAGTGGCGGGCAGAATGCGGGAACATCGATCGAATCGCTGGACCGCTTCTCATTCCCCCGGAGACACCATGCTCGTTCGACTTCTTGCGCTTGTTGTGGCCATGCTTATATGCTGGCCGTTCAGCATCAAAGCGGCTGATGAGTTCACGCTCAGCCACTGGCACACCACCCGACTCTCCGATGTGTTCTTCTCTGAGGGTGCTGGCGTCGGCGATTTCAACAAGGACGGCAAGACGGACATCATGGCCGGGCCGTTCTGGTATGAAGGGCCGGAATTCAAGAAGTCGCACGTCTACTATCCGCCGAAGCCGTTCGATCCCAAGGGATATTCGGACAACTTCTTTGCGTACTCGCAGGACTTCAGCGGCGACGGCTGGGACGACATCCTGATCATCGGATTCCCCGGCGTGGATGCGTCGTGGTTTGAGAATCCCGCCGGCAAGGAAGGCATGTGGGTTCGCCACAAGATTCTGGAGCCCGTTGACAACGAATCGCCGACTTACGTTGACATCACGGGCGATGGCCAGCGCGAGATCGTGTGCAGTTCAAACGGCTACTTTGGCTTTGCTGGTCCCGATCCGAAAGATGCCCGGCAGCCGTGGAAGTTTCGCCGCATCTCGCCCGAGGGGGCAGGTGGAAAGTTCACGCACGGGCTCGGAGTGGGCGATGTCAACGGAGACGGCAAAGCCGATCTGCTTGAGAAGAACGGCTGGTGGGAACAACCGGCTGCGATTGATGGCGACCCCGTGTGGAAGAAGCACGCCTTCCAGTTCGCCGGGCCGGGGGGAGCTCAGATGTATGCCTATGACTTCGACGGCGATGGCGACAACGATGTGCTGACGTCGCTGGCAGCACACGGTCACGGGCTGACTTGGTACGAAAACCGCCGAAACGATCCGACCGTCGATACGAAGGACGGTGCTGTCGCGTTCAAGAAGCACGACATCATGGGCGCCACGCCTGACAAGAACCGCTACGGGCTCGTGTTCTCCCAATTGCACGCGATTGACCTGGCGGATGTCGACGGCGACGGCATCAAGGACATCGTCACAGGCAAAAGATACTGGGCTCACGGACCGAATGGCGATCCCGATCCGGGCGCTCCGCCAGTCATCTATTGGTTCCGCACGACTCGACTCAAAGACAAAACGGTCGACTTCGTGCCACATCTGATTCACGACGATTCTGGCGTTGGTGTCGAAGTCAAGATCGTGGACGTCAGCAATGACGGTGTGCCGGATGTTGTCGTCGGCAACAAAAAGGGGGCGTTCTTCCACATTCAGCATCGCATGAAGGTGACGAGGGCTGAATGGGATGCCGCGCAGCCGATGCCGCGCGATCATGCCGCGAAGGCCAGCGGAAATGGTTTACCGCCGAACGAAGGGCTGACTCCGCAAGAAGCCGCGAAGGCCATGACCGTTCCGGAAGGCTTCAAGGTGCAACTGGCTGCCGGCGAGCCACTCGTCCATCAGCCGGTCGCATTCGCCTTCGACGAACGTGGACGTATCTGGTTTGCGGAAGCTCACACCTATCCTGAACGAGCCCCCGAAGGCGAAGGCAACGACAAGATTGTCATCCTTGAAGACAAGGACCTCGACGGCACGTTCGAAACGCGCAAGGTCTTCATCGACGGCTTGAATCTCGTCAGCGGTCTGGAAGTCGGCTTCGGCGGTGTGTGGGTCGGAGCGGCTCCGTACCTCATGTTCATTCCGGATCGCAACAAGGACGACATCCCGGACGGCGTCCCGATGAAGGCTGAGCCAACGCCTGGTCTTCAATTCCCGAAAGATGTGCCGCCAGGTGCGACCGTTCTATTGGATGGTCTCGGCTGGCAGGACACTCACGAGACCATCAACGGTTTCATCTGGGGCCCGGACGGCTGGCTCTATGGCTGTCACGGTGTCTTTACGCATTCGAAAGTCGGCAAGCCGGGCACTGCGGACAAGGACCGAGTTCCGATGAACGCTGCCGTCTGGCGGTATCATCCGATTCGGCATCAGTTCGAAATCTTCGCTCACGGTGCCAGCAATCAGTGGGGCGTGGACTTCAATGAGCATGGGCAAGCCTTCATCACCGCCTGTGTGATTCCGCACCTCTATCACGTGATTCAAGGCGGACGTTACCAACGCCAGGCGGGGCAGCACTTCAACCCCTACACGTTCGACGACATCAAGACGATCGCTGATCACGCTCACTACGCAGGCAACCTCGCCGATCATGCCTGGTGGGGACGCAACGAAGCGGTCGCTCACAACGACACGCATTCGGCGGGTGGTGGGCATGCTCACGCGGGCGCGATGATCTATCTCGGAGACAACTGGCCAGCGCGATATCGCAACACGCTGTTCATGGCCAACATTCACGGCAACCGCGTCAACAACGACGTTCTGAAGCCGCGCGGCTCCGGCTATGTCGGCTCACATGGCAACGATCTGCTGTTCGCCAACGATCGGTGGTTTCGAGCCATCAACTTGAAGACCGGACCCGATGGCGCGGTCTACGTCATCGACTGGTACGACAAGAACGCCTGCCATCGTCGCCAGCCGGAAATCTGGGATCGCACGAACGGCCGCATCTATCGAGTGACCTACGGCGACCGGAAGCCAGAACGCGTGGACCTGTCGAAGTTGAACAACGACGAGCTGGCGGCGCTGCATAGTCACCGCAACGAATGGCAAGTGCGCATGGCTCGGAAGGTACTGCAGGAGCGATCCGCAACTCCGTCGTCTGGAGTCGCGGGCGTGCCGCTCAATGAACGTCTTGAGACGCTCGCTCAATCAACTGATGTCGCTCAGCAACTGCGCGCGTTGTGGACGCTGCATGCCGTAGGGGCCTTGAAGCCAGAGCATCTCGCCAAACTACTGTCTGCAACCGGTCCGAATTCAGAACACCTCCGCGTCTGGGCACTGAAGCTTGATGCCGAGGATGTACAACTCAGCGAGGCCGTTGCTGCCGGGGCCGAGGTACTGGCAGCAAAAGATTCTTCGCCTATCGTTCGCTTGGCGATTGCATCGGCTCTGCAGCGCACGAATTCGGCAAACAAAGCGAAGATTGCAGCCTCGCTCTTGGCTCACGCCGAAGACGCTGACGATCACAATCTGCCCATCATGTATTGGTACGCGGTTGAACCGCTCGTTGGTGCTGATCCGCAACGAGCCATGCAGCTCGCGCGGGTATCAAAGATCCCGCTCGTGACGAAGTTCATCTATCGGCGCGCGGCATCGGAAGACGGTTCACTGGGCGCACTGCTTGCGGAACTCGGAACGGTCAAAGACGAAGCGACACAACGGCTCATGCTGGATGAGATCGTGGCCGTCGTGAAGAACCGAGGTCAGCTTGCGATGCCTGAAGGCTGGCCGGGAATCTACGAAAAGCTCGCGAAACATGAGGCTGCGGATGTCAGGCAGAAGGCTCAATTCATCACCGTGAAGTTTGGTGACAAGTCCATCTTCCCCGCTCTGCGCGGCATTGTGGGTGATTCAAAAGCGGACGTGGATTCACGACTGCAGGCTTTGGACGCCCTCGTGACCGGCAAGGACACTGAGCTTCCCAAGCTGCTGCAAGGCTTGCTGGCCGATGCTGCGGTCCGACGCCCCGTGTTGCGAGCACTGGCTCAGGTTCAAGACGCTGCGACGGCGCCCGCGATTCTGTCGAGCTACAAGACTTTCAATGACGACGAGAAGCAAGACGCGATCACAACCTTGGCCGCTCGCCCACAGACAGCCTTGGCGCTGCTGGAGTCCATCGAGAGTAAAAAAATTCCGCGCACGGACCTGTCGGCGTTCACCGTCGGCCAGATGTTGCGGCTCAAGAACGATGATCTCACCAAACGGCTGACCGAAGTCTGGGGCGCGATTCGTTCCACCGCGGACGACAAGCAGAAGTTGATCACTGAGTTCAAACCGAAGTTCCGGGCCTCGCTGCTGGGCGCGGCGGACTTGTCTAATGGCCGAGCCGTTTACACGAAGACGTGCGCGAAGTGCCACAAACTCTTCGGCGAAGGCGGCAAGATCGGTCCCGAAATCACCGGATCTAACCGCGCGAACATCGACTACATCCTGGAGAACATTCTCGATCCGAGTGCCGTCATCGGTCGTGACTATCAGATGACGTTGTTGGAGCTGAAGGACGGCCGCGTGATCTCGGGTCTCATTAGGGAAGAGAATGATTCGGCGCTCGTTGTGCAGACCGTCAACGAAGTGGTGACGGTCCCGAAGTCCGACATCGAGACCCGTGCCGTGCAGCCGATCTCGATGATGCCCGAAGGCCAGTTGCAACAACTGAAGCCCGATGATCAACGCGACTTGATCGCGTACTTGGCAAGTCCCTCGCAGGTGCCGATGCCGGGCGAAGGCCCCGTGATGAACTCCAAAACGAAGCGCATCTCCGGTGCGCTCGAAGGCGAGTCCCTCAAGATCCTCAGCAAGACCGGCGGAGCCGCGGGTGCTCAGGGCATGGGCGGTTTCACCAACGCTCGTAATCAATGGAGCGGCGAGCAACTCTGGTGGACCGGCGGCAAACCCGGCGACAAGCTGGTCTTCGAACTGCCCGTCAAAGACGACGGTGACTACGAAGTCTTCATCGGAGTGACGAAAGCCCGCGACTACGGCATCGTCCAACTCTCCATCGACGACAAGTCTGCCGGAGCCCCCTTTGACGGTTTCAACTCCCCCGAAGTCATCCATTCCGGCCCCATCACCCTTGGCACCCACTCCCTGAAAGCCGGCAACCACAAACTCACCGTCGAAGTCAAAGGCACAAACCCGAAGGCCGTGCCCGCGCACATGTTCGGCCTCGACTATGTGTACCTCGCCAAGAAGGTCTCTGAAACAAGCTCAAGCTCCACAAAGTGATCGTAACGCGGCAGTCTTAGGCTGCTCTGTGAAGCGCTTCCACCTTGCGTGCTGGTTGCTTCGGCGGGTGGACTGGGATCGGAGATCTGAATGTTTGGCCTGGTGAACCTGGTGATGATCGGTTTATTGGTGTGCCACTTGGGTCACTTCCTGGTAACTGGAAAATACTACGATCGGAGGTGGCGCCTTCAGCGACCTGAAAGCTTCGGCGAAGGCGTAATGCTCGTCGTCTTGGAGCTATGGGTGATCTCCATGCTCCCTAGAATTGCGATTGACCGTTGGTCTGATCCGGGGCACTGGAAATGGGCATTGTGAACCAAAACGAACAATCAGAACCAGAATCCAACTCTCTGATGTCTGTGCAGGAACGCTTGATCGTTATTGGTATTATCTCAACGCAGGTAGCAGTAGTGGCCCCTGCAGTGATCGCCACTGCGGATATACAAGCTCCTTATGAGGCAGGATCCTGGCAGCATTGGTTAATGGAGAATCGCTGGTTTGTGCCTGTGTTCCCATTCCTGACCGTCGGCATATCTGGCCTCATTATTTACGTATTGAGCCGTGTATTGCCGGCATCGATTACGAGGCACTATCGCTGGAAGTCGCCACCGACGCCTGAGCGTGAGCCAATACTGCGCGACACATCTCGCCCGGCAATCCTGAGTGGAATCCTGGCCCCAATCGCCTCCGCAGTACTCATAGTAGGGGCATCGCACGTTCGAGAAGATCGTCGGACAAGGCGCCCAGTTGTGACATGGGAAGGTCCCTTGGCAGATTACATTCAGTGGGTTGGCTACTTGGGATGGGGCCTGTCTTTTGCCGCCGTCGCCTGCGGTTTCTTTGCTCTAGGTGGATGCAGAAGCAAATTCAATTGGCTAGGCGCAGTAGGTATGGCGATCGGATTCCTGAACTTTCTGGGCAGTTGTCTCTTCTTTGGGGTCGTGTACGAGGACTGACGAGTGCCGCCGTGGTTTGCTCGTTGCCAAGCTTTGCTCTGGATCGCGTAAGCAAGCACATTGAGGCTGCGTGAATGCGATGACTTTCTTTCTCAACGCAGTGATTCGTGCCATCAAGTCGAATGATGTGGAAAGCCTCGTTGCGGCGTTCCCTCGGCTCGAAAGCGTTAATGCGCGAATTGATCGCGACGAATCGTTGCTCCATCTGGCGGCGAGGTTTGGCAACCATCACGCCGTCGCGTTGTTGGTGGAGCGGCAGGCGGACATTGAGTCGCTGAACCTAAAGGGCCACTCACCTCTGATGGTGGCTGTCGAGGCAGGGCATGCCGACGTTGTCCGGATGTTGCTTCAAGCGGGTGCTCGGATGTCATACTCGATTCCACGTTTCCGAACCGAGGCTGAACGTCGCGAGGCTGTCCGACGCCGTGACGAATTGAGGCAAGAGCTTAAATCCGAAGACGAGCGAGCGAAGCTGGCGAGGGTGCTGGACATCATTCTTCCAAAGCTCAATCAACCTGACGAGGAGTTTCTTCGCGAACAGACGGTCGAGATTAATACGGTCGATTGCTGCTATGACTTCACGGTTCTCAAGGTATTGATCGAAGAGTTCCGCGTGGATCCGAATCACGACGGATTTGGCAGCGGTTCGCTGCTGTGGCGATTCGCTGACGCCAGCGATCTAGAAGCTGTTCGGTTGCTGGCGTCGCACGGCGCCAAAGTTGATGGATGTGGGGACAGCCAAACTGCACTATTCGCGGCTGTGCGAAACGACCATCTGGAAATGATTCGCTTGCTGCTGGCAGCGGGAGCTGATGTCAATCATCGCGACTGCGACGACTGCGTGCCGCTGGGGAGTTGTCGAAGCGTTGCTGCGGTTCAACTGCTCCTCGACCACGGTGCCGATCCAACGCTTCGCGATGCGTACGATCGTCCCTGTTGGGCATTCATTCTTGATCCAGCGACTCGGCAGTTGCTCGAAACAATCGCGGGGTCTGCCCAGGAATTGCCGTGACGGTCTTGGTATCCTACTGCTCGTATTCAAATGACAGACATTGGAAACGAGCGAGTTCTTGTTCTGGCAAGTGTCGAGGATGTCGCATGAGGACGGGCAAGCTTCGAACGTGTTGGATTGTGGTCATCGGCTTGTTGGGCGGTCTGTGCGCGGACGCGGCCGATGACAAGTTTCAGGATGAGCGCGCCAAGATGGTGCATGAGGCTCTCGTGCGGGAGGGCATCACCAACAAGCGGGTGATCGAATCGATGGGGCAGGTGCCGCGGCATGAGTTTGTGCCGGGGCCGCAGCAGAAACAGGCCTATGTCGATGTCGCTCTGCCGATCGGTTACCAGCAGACGATCTCGCCGCCGTTTGTGGTGGGCTACATGACTGAGACGCTGGACCCACAGCCCGGAGACAAGGTGCTCGAGATCGGTACGGGCAGCGGTTACCAGGCGGCGGTGCTCTCAGGGCTGGTCAAAGAAGTTTACTCGATTGAGATCGTGGGCCCGCTGGGGCGTGAGGCTGAGAAGCGGCTCAAGAAATTGAAATACGACAACGTCTTCTGCAAAGTCGGAGACGGTTACCTCGGATGGCCGGAGCATGCGCCGTTCGACAAAATCATCGTCACGTGTTCGCCGGAAAAGGTTCCTCAGCCGCTCGTCGATCAACTGCGTGAGGGCGGCCGACTGCTCATCCCGCTGGGAGAACGCTACCAGCAGGTGTTCTATCTCTATGAGAAGCAGGGCGGACAACTGAAGCAGACCAAGCTGATTCCAACCCTGTTCGTGCCGATGACCGGGAAGTCCGAAGACCTGCGCGAGGTGAAGCCCGACCCGGCGAACCCGAAGATCCTCAACGGCAGCTTCGAGAAGGACGAGAACAAGGACGACCGCGCCGATAACTGGCATCACCAGCGGCAGATGGAACGTATCAAGGACGATTCCCGCGATGGGGATTATGTCGCTGAGTTCCAGAACGAGGAACCGGGGCGGATCGCTCAAGTGCTGCAGGGGCTGGCGATCGATGGTCGCAAGGTGGCGTCCATCAACGTGTCGTTGGACCTGAAGATCGAGGCGGTGCAGGCGGGGCCGACGGTTCAGGATCGACCTTCGCTGATTATCCACTTCTATGATTCAGTCCGTCGTCCCATGGGCGACGCGATGCTCGGGCCTTATTTGCGTCGGCAGGACTGGGAACGCGTCGGTCGCAAGATCGAGATTCCGAAGGACGCCCGCGAGGCCATCGTGCGCATCGGGCTGAACGGGGCGACGGGCAAGATGTGGGTGGACAACGTCAAACTGACGTTTGTGCCGCGCGCTCCTTAGCGAGAATGGTTGTCGCCGTCGTAAGATGGGTCGCCTGCGGGTGCTCAGACCGAGTGCCCGCTCCCTCACAGGAAGACAAATGCTTGGATGGCGCCTGCTGGTTTCCGCGGTTCTGATACCGCTGCTGATCGGAATCTTCATGCTGGACCAGCAGGCGGGGAAATCCGCTCCGTACCTGCTGGGACTCTGTCTGCTACTGGCCGTGCGAGCGAACTACGAACTCGTGACCTTGCTGCGGACGCGATCATTCGAACCCGGTTACCTGCTGACCACACTTTGCAGTTGCGCGATCGTCTACGCGGGTTGGTTCAGTCACGGAGAGCACGGGCTGGAATCGGCCATGCTGGCCTTTGCTTTGTCGGTCCTGCTGCTGTTTCTGAAGGCGTGCGTGCTGTATCGCCAGCCCGGCAAGAATATGGAAACCCTGAGCGCCGAGCTGCTGTGCATCACGTATGTCGGTGTTTTGACAGCAGTTACGATGCAGCTCCGATGGATGAACGGAGCTGCTGCGGGTTACTTCGCTCTGGCCTCCGTGGTCATCGGTCCGAAGAGCGGCGACATCGGCGGCTACACGCTGGGACGCCTCTTTGGCCGCAAGAAGATGGTGCCGCTGCTCAGTCCAGGAAAGACCTGGATGGGCGGATTCGGAGCAATCCTCGGAGCCTGCGGCGGATGCTGGCTCTGGCTGAACTACGGGCCGCGCCTGTTCGACTCGGGAGCCCAATGGGCCGCGCTGCCGACGTGGTGGATCCTGCTGTTCGGCGTCTCGATGGGGTTGGTGGGGCTGATCGGCGACCTGGCGGAATCACTCATCAAGCGGGACGTGGGAGCCAAGGATGCGGCTGCGTTGATGCCTGGCTTCGGGGGACTGCTGGACCTCCTGGACAGCATTCTGTACTCAGGACCAGTCGCGCTCTTGCTCTGGAAGCTGCTGTAACCCCGAACTGGAAGCTGCTTGAAACCTCTGTCGCCTGAGGTGGGCTTCGCGTGAAAACACCCTTCAGATCAGCGGCGTTCTCGGCCTGAACGCCCCGTGGAAGGTTCAATTCGCAGCTCCCAAACTGTCAAACGCGATCACGGCATTGAGATTGATGGCAATCTGCCCCAAAATTCGCGCTGACTCAAGTTCTGCATTGCGAATACGTTACCTGCTCTCACGTGAGTAACCACTATTTTCGGCTTATCCGTTTGGCTTGGACGTGGGTGGCAGAATCGCTGGCGACGGCGTTCGAACCATCCTCGGACTAACGGTCATACGCTGCCGGAATCGCGGAACTTAAGCGTGCGGGTTCTGATCTCATTCGGGTTCGGTTCTCACTGATTCCGATGAGATTGAGATTGGTGCCGGTAGGGTAGGGCGGCGAAGCTGTTTCGTGCGCGCAAACGCTAACGGCGATTGATGAATCGGTTTCTGTTCGGTTGAGTTTGTTTGCTGCGTCAGTTGTTCGATTTGAATAATTCGCCAGCAGTCCACGCCACCCTTTCTCGGCCTGACGCGACGCCAGTTGGTGTCAGACGAGATGCATGACCACTTCCAAGACGGGGTCGATCCTTATGTTCTTCACGCCCTGGTTGAGTTCGCTGCGGACAAAGATGCGTCGCAACAAAGCGCGAGTCCGTCGCCACGCCCAGAAATCGCTCGTCAGACATCAGGCGCTGAACCGGGAAATCCAGTTCTTGGAAAACCGAGTCGTTCCCGCACTCCTGCTGATGGGCACGACCACGACGACGATCTCGCTGTCGGACAACATCGGAACGTCTGACAACGTCACGATGATCCAGAACGGGGGCACCCTGGAGATTTTCCTGGGTGGCGGGGCGACCTTCGATGCGACCTCGACCAATGGCGGCAATTTTCGCTACGAGAATGCGTTCGGGGGGATCACTACCCCTCAGAACTCCAGCCACGCAATCATCTTCAATACGAGTGTTCTCGCCGGTGCTTCGTTTGCCCTGCAGGTAAATCTGGGTGACCTGGCCGACGTCTTCAATATCTCAACCTCTGCGACGAACCCATTGGGCATCGCGTCGCTGACAGTGAACGGCGGCATTGGTATTGATGCGGTGAATATCGGAGCAGCAGGTCTGAACCTGACTGGCATTCCGGCGCCGGTATCAATCGGCAATGTGGAATCCATCGACCAGTCGAATGTCACGACGGTGTCAGGCGCGATTAACACGTTCAGTTTCTTCTTCGCTTCCGTCAATGGGACGGTGGATCTGAGCAACCCGTTCAACCAGTTCGGCGGGGCGGTCAGTATTTTCGCCGGAACGAATGACGTTTCGTTGAGTTCACAAGCCGACGTGACGTTTCAGAATATGCAGGCGGGTAATCTGACAGTCACTCTGACTGACGCGGATCTGACCCAGCTTGGCGGTAGTACGGTGCAATCGTCTGGTGTGGCTCGAATCGACACCGGTGTGGGCGATGTGACACTGGGGTCGCTCAGCAACGACTTCAACCAGATTGCGCTCACTGCCGACGCGATCACGTTGTCAGACGTGGATGACATTGAATTCATTGGACAAGGCGCGGCTGGTACGATCGCAGCCGGAAGTCTGACCGTCACCGCCGACAATATCCTGATTCACGCCGACGTGTCTGTCGGTGGCGATCTGACGCTGAATACTTCAGGCGGAGTCGGTGGAATTATCGACTTTATTACTCCAGCCGTGGGGTACGGCCTGCTGTCGGTTGCGGGAAGTACGACGCTGACCACCCAAATAACAGACAGTATCAGTCTGGGGTTGAACCACAATCTGCACGGCGCAGGGGGTAACCTGACTGTCGTTGCCACGGACGATCTGCTCATCGGAAATTCCGACACATTGAATCTGGCACTGCAATCGGTTTTTGGGGACGCAACCATTCGTTCGGTGGGCAGTATCACAGACTCCGGACCGTTGACCGTGGCTGGAATTGCGACCGTGACAATCACCGGCACTGGTTCGATCACCCTCGACGATCCGGCAAACGACCTCACCACGATCAAGCTTTCGGGATCGACCACCGCAACCGTCGTCAACTCAGATCTGTTGACAGTCAATGGCGTGAACGCATCGGGTGCCATCAGTCTTTCGTCCACGGGCGCCATGTCCGTGGTGGGAGATGTCGTTGGCTCGGCGATTACTCTGTCGGTTCTGGATCGGGGGGCCTTATCCCTTGCCGATGACCTGTCGATCAGCAAGGCAAAGGTACAGTCAACCATCGGTGATATCACCTTGAACGTCGCCGACAATCTGCAAGTCAATTCGTCCGCCCTGATTTCAGCCGGTCTCGGTGGATCCAAGGTGGTTGTTAATCTCGATAATACTGCCGACAACGACGCTGTCGGCGGTACAGCGAATCTCACCGGTAACTACGCGACTACCCGGATTGAAGTGACGGGTGGCGCTCAGGCCGATTTAATCTCCGGTGCCACGTTGCCCGCGACTCCCATTTCGATCAGCGGAGCGGGTGGAAACGACACAATTCTCGGATCGGAAGCCAATGATACGCTGATCGGCGGAACCGAAGACGACTCGATCGTCGGCGGAGCGGGCGGCGACTCCATTGACGCTGGCGCGGGTGCCGACACGATCCAGGGTGGGAACGGCAATGATATCCTGCTGGGCGGCGCGGGTGTCGATATTATCAATATCTTCTACGAAGGCGGTTCGATTTCTGCCGACGCGGGTACTGAAGACGACCAGATCAACATCACCGACTCCAAGAGTAGCATTCCCGGCGGTGTTACTGTCACTGGCAATGACGGCAACGACCTCATCAATGCCGCCCCCTTGTTGACTATCAACAATCCTGGCACGCCGACTCTGGTGATTGACGGTGGCAATCCGACAATGGCGCCGGGAGACACGTTGCTCCTGAATTTGACCGGACCAGGCAAGGGCGCGTACGCGACCACCGGTCCCAACATGTCTGGCGATGGCTCGGTTGATATTGCGAGCACGGCCTACGGGGACGTCAGCTTTACCAGCATCGAGACATACCTCGCCAACGACGACGCCAATCCTGTTTACGATGCCAACAAACTGTCCACGAAGCTGATGTCTGCCGCGCACGTTAACGACGGCGCGGCGGATGCGTTCTCGTTCTCAGTCAGTGGTGGAATTGTCGATATTCTGATCGACAACACGCTTGTTGATCGTCTGCCGCTCGTCGGTCTCCAGTCCGTTGGATTTAATGGCTCGAGTGATAATGACCTGCTGATCGTTGATCAGAGCACTCAGGCTTTCATGTTGAATGTGAATTTCAACGCCAACGCACTTGGGTCAACAGTCGGAGTTGACCGGTTGCTGCTGGTTGGCGGCGCGGTAACGGACGCGTCCTATCGTCCGTCGGGAACAGGCTTCTCCGACGGGTCGATCGACTTCTCGAAGTCCAAGGTGACTGTGAGTGCAGTCGAGCAGGTGCAGTTTGAATCATTTGCTCGCGGCACCGTGACGCCCAGCGACAGCGAGAATAAGTATACTCTCCAGTCTGGAACGACCACTGATTCAAAGAGCAATTCGGTCAGCTCCTTTGATGTTGTTTCCGACAAGTCAGGAACATCGAAAGTCAGTTTTGTGCTCGTGCCCTCAGTGACGATTGACGTGGGTGCCAGCGACGGCGCGACTCCCAATGACAGTGTCACCATTGCAAATAATGCTCTGCGAAGCGACGCAACGCTGGGTGAATTGATCATCCGCACGGGGCCTGGTTCGGACACCGTAGCGTTCCAGGACGGTGATTTTCGCCTCCTTGGAACGGGAACCGGCATTACGATCGACGGCGGTGTGGCAACTGACACGCTCAAGGTAACTGCCACCTCCGATATGGCGGAGAATGCAGTGGGCTTTACGCTCGCCTCAACCTCTGACAGCACCGGCTTCATTCGCAGTAACGCGGGCTCCGCGCTGACGAGCGTGGCGCTGGTTGGATTCTCCGGTGAAGCCGCCGAACTCACCGGAAACGATACCAATAACGCCTTCGATCTGAGCGGCTGGAATCGCCTGGGCACGGCCAAGATCGACGGGCTGCTGGGAAGCGACTCCTTGACCGGTCTCGATTCCGCCAGCACGAAGAACCTCTGGAATATCACCGCCCCTGATGCTGGTGACGTCGGCGGTTTCGACTTCATTCGCGTCGAGAACTTGAATGGCGGCTCGGTTGCCAACGACGAATTCGTATTCAGCACGGCAGGCAACATCAGCGGTCAGATCTTCGCAGGTGGTGGTACCGATACGCTGAACTTCAGCGCCTATACGGGCCCCGTCGCGTTCACCCTCAATGCCAACGACCCGACCGGTTATCAGGGATTCTCGCCAGCGGTGACGAACGGCTTCGCGGGTATCGATTCGCTGACCGGTGGTGCCAGCACAGCAGATAGTATCACCGGGCTGAGCCTGGCTTCGACGTGGGACATTGACGGTACCAATACCGTGCGCGACGACGCGTTTCTCCGTACGCTGAGTTTCACTAACATCGAGCAACTCAACGGTGGTTCGGGTAACGATACTTTCCTAGTCTCCGGAGTGCAGGCCAACCAGATCCGCACGAACGACGGTAATGATACATTGCGGTTCCAGACGACGTTCTCCCAGTTGATCGGTCTGTTCGACGCCGGCGCGGGTAATGACACTCTGGACTTCCGAAACTTCGCGACGGCCCGTTCAGTGCAACTGACGTCTAACACCGTAGACGGTTACTCCGGAACGGAAACGTCAATTACGCAGAACTTCAGCGGCGTCGATACGGTCTTCGGCGGATCGTCCAACGCCGATACCCTCGCGACGCTCGACGTCGCTTCTCAATGGGTGATCAACGGCCCGAATCGCGGCACCTATACCGATTCCAGCACAGTGCGAACATTGGCGTTCGGTGATGTGACGGACGCCACTGGCGTGCGAGGATTCGAGAATCTGGTTGCCGGGGCAAACTTCGACACGTTCACGTTCACCAACGGCGGTTCGATCGGCGGCAACCTGAACGGCGGCGGCAGCTTTGACTCGCTGATCGGCGACGGTTCTCGCCCGGATGAGACTTTCACAATCGACGCGGTCAATGGCGGTACGTTCCGGGCGACGGCTGGATCAATCATCGGTGGTCGATTCAGCAACGTGGAAACGCTCGTCGGGTCAGCCGGTCAGGATACATTTACCTTCACCAACACGGGCTCACTGCAAGGTCCGATCGATGGTGTGGGTGGCAACGATACGCTGATTGGCGACAACGACGGCAACGTATTTGATGTTACTCAGCAAGACGCCGGAAAACTGGCGGGTAAAATCAATACCCTGGGTAACAGCCCTCTCGACTTCACGAATATCGAAACGCTGTCAGGCGGATCCGGAACCGATGTGTTTAATATTGGCGCCGTGGTCGTCGGTAACCTGATCGGTCAGGCAGGAAATGATACGTTTAACTTCTCCAACGCGGGCAGTTTGCTCGGAAGCATTTCCGGTGGAACCGGCACGGACACGATCGTCGGCGATGCCGATGGAAATCTCTTTAATATTACCGGCGATACCAGCAGCGGCAGTCAGGTCGCGGCGGTAGGCCGCGGCAGTCTGGCGACCAAGACGACGCTCTTCACGGATATCGAGAATCTCACTGGCGGTGCCGCGGACGATTCGTTCATTTTCACGGCCTTCGGCAGCCTCGCTGGCAACATCGCCGGCCTGGGTGACGGTGCGGGCGGTGACATCCTCACTGGTGATGATGACGGCAACTTCTTCAATATCACGACTGCGAACGCAGGCTCACTGCTCGGCAAAGCCACTGCGTTCACCGGTATCGAAAATCTGTTCGGAGGTCAGGGTGATGACACGTTCGCTCTGAACGCGAATCTGGGTACATCGACGGACGGGGGCACCACGTGGCTCGGCGGTAATATCACGAGCTACGTCGGTCGCGACACGATTCTTGTCGGTCCGGGTGCAGTTGTCGGCGGTAACGTCAGCACGGGTGAGCTGACTGATACCATTGATGTGCGAGGCCGGATTGTCGGGACGGTTGACGCGGGCGTTGACGACGACGTCTTCATTCTGCAGAACGGTGCAGTGTTCAACAACCAGATCACCGGCAGCACTGGAAACGACAGCTTCTCGATTGAAGGCACTGTCACGCTGAACAACGACCTGCGCGGTGGCGCCGGCAGTGATACCTTCACCTTCCTGTCGGCAGGCAAGCTGAATCAGAAAATCGACGGTGAGGCTGACAGCGACACGATCGTCGGCGATGACGACGGAAACGTATTCACAGTCTCGTCGGCCAACGCGGGAACCTTCACAGGACACGGAACGGCGGGCGACCTGACCTTCGTCAGTGTTGAGAATCTCACCGGTGGCGCACTGGACGACACATTCAACGTCAAGGCCAATCTTTCGGGGAATATTACTTCGCTTGGGGGAGTCGATACTGTTTCGATTGGCGGCGGCCTTCCTGTTGAGCTTATGACCAGTGTCGTAGTTGGTGGTAACATTGCCACGGGTGATGGTGCGGACGCAGTCAATCTGGCCCACAACGCACGAGTCATTGGTTCCGTGCTCACTGGTAATGATAATGACATCGTAAATGCTGATTTTCAGTCGATGATTGGCGCGGTCTCTCGTGACCTCGTTGTCGATGGCGGAAGTGGAACCGACATTCTGAATCTGACGGGGGATGATGCGCCCGCAACGACCACCTACTCAGTTGGTCCGGGATCGGCGGCGGCGACATTAGCACACACCGGTGGCCTGCTGACTCAGCCAACGGTTTTGTCGAACGTCGAATCGGTTAACGACCAGATGATCACAGCCAATCTGATCGTAGACAGCGCTGCGGGCAACGAAACGATCAATGTCATCGACGCCACCGCTCCAGGCTTCACGGAAGTGAACTTCAACGGGGCATTCCGTCCTTATGTCTTCCAAGGCAAGACGACGCTGACGGTCAACGGCAGAGATGGGAACGACACCATCAACCTGAATAACCCGAATCGCGCTGTTGGACTGACGACGATCAATGCCAACGGAGATCTCGGGAACGATACGCTCAATCTGCGAGTGAACTTCAGCGGCGCACTGACGGGTGGCGATGGCAATGATGCGTTCGTCTACACGAACGGTGTGGTTCTGACAGGCACGATCAGCGGCGACGCGGGTACCGACACGATTAACGCGTCAGCGTTCACGACGGCGATCACCGCGACAATCACCGGCACGACTGCCGACGGCTTCTCCGGAACATCGACCAATCTACTCAGCGGTGGCTTTACTGGCATCGATTCGATCCGAGCTGGCTCGGGAATTGATACTCTTAATAACGCCACGCTGAATGTGGATTGGGAGATCGACGGTACCAATCGATTGATTAATACCGATTTGGGTGCACTTCCGTCGCTGGCGTTCCAAGCGTTCGAGAATCTAAACGGTGGCTCAAACAGCGACCGTTACATCGTCTCGGGTAACCAGGCAACGACTATTGCTGGTGGCGACGGTGCTGACTCGCTTGTCTTTGAAGACGGTGGCGTGCTCTCCGGTCCATTTGACGGCGGAAAGGGTCTGGATACGCTCTCATTCGCGGGAGTAAGCAGTGGCGGTTACACCGCCAGTCGATCCGTGACCTTGACCAGCAGCAGTTCGACGGGCTTCTCGGGAACGACGCTGTCCGTGACTGGCAATTTCGTGAATGTCGATTCGATACTCGGTGGTAAGTCGACTGCAGACTCGATCACCGGTCTCAGTGTAAATTCCGACTGGGAGTTGGATGGCACCAATCGCTACACCGACAAGGCGACGGGCTTTGTGTTGTCTTTCGACAGCAACATCGAGAACGCGATCGGCTCCTCGGGAGTAGATATTTTCGACGTCGCTGGCACGCAGAAAATAAACATTTCAGGAGGGGCTGGCGACGACTTGGTTCGATTTGCCAACGGCGCTAACCTGGACGCTGGCTTCACGATTGACGGAGGGATCGGTAGCGACGAAGTAAATTATAGCGCACACACAACAACGGTTTCTGTCCAAGCCAACTCGTTCTTGAACATCGAAGCGATTGTCGGCGGGTCGGGCGCTGGCAAGAATGACGTCATTAATGGCGGCTCCGGAGTCGATGTGTTTACGGTGACTGATGCCGACCAAGGGACAGTCAACGGAATTGCATTCAGCAGTTTTGAAGTGATTAACGCCGGGTCAGGCAATGACAGCATCAGCTTCATCGGAACAGGAAAGCTAACCGGACTCGTGTCTGGCGGCGCCGGAAGTGACACATTAAACCTATCCGGCCTACCTGGAGTCCTCACAGTGACCATCACTGCCGGGGGCAATACGGACGGTGTGCAGGGAACGCAGGCCGCGATGGGTGGCTTCAACAACATCGACTCCATAGTTGGTAAGGGCGCGGACACCATCGTCGGTGCTCCCACCACGTCAACCTGGACTGTGGGCGCGTCTGACAGTTACGCCACGGATGGACGCACCGCGGCGATCAGCGGTTTTACGACGCTGATTGGTAACGCAGCAGCCGACACGTTTAATATCAATGCCAACGCCACACGGATCATTCAAGGGCAGGGCGGCGACGATGTGGTGAATATTGCGGCCGGAGTCGCGTTGACGGGCACGCCTGAAGGCGGAGCAGACAATGATACCTTCCGACTGGGTACAGGCGCGACGGTTACCGGAGTCAATGGCGGTGCCGGTAGTGATACGCTGACGTTCTCAACATCCACGGGGGCCGTCACTGTCAGTATCGGCGCGGCCGGAACGGCTGATGGTTTCGCGGGCCTCGCCACTGCGGTCATCAATGGATTCGACGACATCGACACGCTGGTCGGCAGTCAGTCGACGAGCGACGTCCTGACGGGGCGCAATGCGATTTCTAACTGGGCGCTGAATACGACCAGCACCTACACAGATCCCGGGCTGAGTCGCACGATCGCCTTCTCCGCGTTTGAAACGCTGAACGGCGGCAATCAGGCTGACGCCTTTACGGTGAACAATGCCCAGACAGCGTCGCTCAACGGAAATGGTGGTGATGACAGCTTCACCTTTGGAACTGATGCCGGACGAGTGACGGGAGCGATTGCGGGTGGAACTGGTAACAATACGCTCAGCTTTGCCGGATTCACTTCCACTGCCGCGAACGTCACTCTCACATCGAATAATGGCAACGGCTTCAGCGGCACTGCCGGATCTCTTATTACCGGTGGCTTCTCCTCGATCCGAACTCTGGCGGGCGGTGCAAACACTGCCGACACGCTGACGGGTCAGAACGTGAATGCGTCCTGGCTGATCGACGCTGCGAACACATACACCGATAACTCAACGGCTCGCGTGCTCGCGTTCTCCGGCTACGAGAACCTGACTGGTGGTACGAATCCCGACACGTTCTTGGTGAACGCGACGCTCGGTGGTTCTATCAGTGGTCAGGATGGTAATGATGTTGTGGACGTTGCTTCCCTTGGTACGGGAGCGGTGCTCGGCAACATCGCGACCGGAAATGGCATTGACGAAATCTTCCTGCACGCGAATGCCGTTTTCGGTGGTTCGCTGGACGCTGGTGCTGATTCGGACTTGATTCAGCTTGAGTACACCGGCGGTGCTAACCGCAGCTTCTCGCTCAATGCGGGTGCCGGCAACGACATCTTCCGCTTGCTGGGCGGTGAACTCGCCGCAGCGACATCCGGGATCTTGTATCAGGTGGGGCCGACGAGCACTCAAGGCACGGTGACCACTTCGATCGATAATGGCACAAAGTTTACTCAGACCATCGCCTTCGACGGATTCACGGCCAGCAGCGCGACGGAGATTATCGAAAGCCGCATGACTGTCGATCAGTTCGACGTTCTGGGATCGACCAGTGCGGACACAATCGGAGTGATTGACGGTCAGGCAAATTATACTCGTGTGACATTCAACAATGCGTTCACAGCAATCGAACTGCAGAACGCAGCCAAGCTGCAAGTGCTGGGACAGGGGAATGCGGACACGATCACTCTGAACAACCCCAACAAGGGCGCCGGACTTACAATTACCAACGTCGATGGTGGAACTGGCGATGACACGATCAACGCGCTGGTGGACAACAAGGGCGATCTCGTCGGTAATACCGGAGACGACAAGTTCTTCCTCGCCGACGGGGTGAAGTTGACGAGCGAATCCGTGATGACGGTGGCTGTCAACGGCGGAAGCCCGACGATCGCAGGTGGCGATGGCGTGGATACTCTTGATCTGCACGCCAGTACGACCGCAGTGGGCGCTACACTTACGGGAACAACCGCCGGTGGATTCACCGGTACGGTGAATCTGGTCTCGCTGGCGTTCATGTTCGGCTTCACACGCATCGATTCGCTGATCGGTTCAAGCATTGCCGACTCTCTGGTTGGTTTGGCCGCGAACGCCACGTGGCAGCTCAGCTCTACCAACACCTATATTGAAGACTCCACCAATCGTCCGCTGGCGATCAGCTCTTTTGAAAGCTACATCGGCGGAAATGCCAACGACAAGTTCCAGATCAGCGGTGTGCAGTCTGGAACAATCGATGGAACGTCGGGAGATGACACATTCCAGTTCATGACCGATGACGCCAAGTTGATCGGCTCGATTGAAGGTAATGATGGCGTTGACACCCTGGACTTCAGCAAGCTGACGACAGCCTCGGCCGCAATCACCTTGACCGCCCTCGGCTTTGTCGACGGCTACGATGGCAGTGTGGCGCAGATTGATCAGGGCGGTGGTGCAGGGTTCTCGAATATCAACATCGCAATTGGCGGTGGCGCGGCTGATAAGCTCACCGGACGCAATGAGAACTCCAACTGGACGATCGGTCCGGCGAAGATTTACGAAGACGCTGCCACGTCGCGTCAGTTCGCCTTCAGCGGCTTCGACAGCGTGGTTGGCGGTTCAAAAGTTGACACCTTCAACGTTGCGGGGACACAGCCGATCAATATCTCGGCCGGTGACGGAAACGACTTCGTGGTGCTGGCTGATGGGGCAGTATTGATCGGTCAAATTGATGGTGGCGATCCGACGACGGCACCGGGCGACACGATTGACTTCTCGGCGTATACAACCGCTGTCGAGATCAGCCTCAGCAATTATACAAACTTTGAGACTCTGATTTCCGGCACTACAGACGATACCCTGCTGGGAACGAGTGGAGACGACGTCTTCACAATCAGCGGTGCCGGCTCTGGCACATTCAATGGCGTCGCCTTCTCCGGATTCAGCAGCCTCGGTGGTCTTGAGGGTAACGACAGCTTCACCTTCACCGCGAATGCCGGAACTCTGACTGGCACGATTGAAGGCGATGAAGGCACTGATACAGTGAGCTTCTCGGGAGTCAGTACCAGCGTGGCACTGAGCCTGTTGTCGACCGGCGGTATTGACGGGTTCAATGCTGACGACTCGGGTTCGCTGGCCGCGGGCTTCAACAACGTCAATAACTTCGTGGGCAGTGCCGCTACCGGTGACAGCCTCACTGGTATCAACGTCGATTCAAGCTGGGCAGTCGGCCCGACGAGCGCTTATCAAGCCAGCGGGGTCCAGATCAATTTCTCGGCGTTCGAGGATCTGATTGGGCAGAATGGCATCGATGCCTTCACCGTGATTGGCACAAATACGCTGAATATCACCGGTGCGGGTGGAGCAGACACGGTCACGCTCTCGAGCATGGCGTCGCTGACCGGAACTGTGTCGCTCGGAATTGGTAACGACCGGCTGACACTGGGCGATCAAGCCTCGATTACAGGTACCGTGGCTGCAGATGCAGATCTTGACACGCTCGATCTCGCGACGACCACACAAGCTCAGACGATCACTCTCACTGCGGCAAACGTCGTCGATGGCGGTTTCAACGGTACGTTGATGGCAACCGGCGGCGGTATCAGCGGTGGATTTACGAGCTTTGATGCGGTCATCGGCGGATCCGGTGATGATACGCTGACGGGTATTTCGGCGAATGCTACCTGGAACATCAATACAACGACCAGTACTTACCTGGCGGGTACTCAGACTCTGACGTTCTCTGGTATCGACAACGCGGTCGGCGGCACGATGGTCGACACATTCCAGGTCGCGGGTCCGGTGACGATCGATCTGGCCGGTGGCGACGGAGCCGACCAGTTCAACGTTCAGAGCAACGTTGCCGTCAACGGCACGCTCGACGGCGGCGCGGGCAACGACGCGTTCAACTTCTCGACCGTGATTGTGATTGACAAGCTCACCTTCATCGGTGGTGCTGACAACGACACCCTCAATTTTGCCTCCGGTGTTACCCCGGTATCGCTGAAACTCAGCAGTGTCACGACTGTCGAAACGGTCATTGGCACGGGTTCGTCGGATACTCTCGTCGGAACTTCGGGCAAGGACAGCTTCACGATCTCGGTGGCGGATGATCGAGGAACGGTGGGCTCGCTCAACTTCCAGTCTTTTGAGAACCTCGACGGCGGCGCTGACGACGACAGTTTCAACTTCAGCGACGGCTTTGGCGTGACTGGAGCCATCACTGGTGACACAGGCAATGACACCGTCAACTACTCCGCTTATACGTCCGCCGTGACGGTTGATCTCGTAAATGGACTGTCAACCAATGTCGATAGCGGAATCTCGGGTGTTGAAAACGCAACGGGCGGCACGGCCAATGACAAGCTGATTGGTAATACCCTCGCCAATGCCCTGATTGGCAACGACGGCAACGATACACTGACCGACGGCTTTGGCGATGACTCGCTCGATGGCGGCATTGGAGACGACGTGTATGTGCTCACTCCAGGCAGTGCCGACGTCGTCACGGACGCCAGCGGCACCGATCGGCTCGACTTCTCTCAGTCGGTCGGCCCGATCTCGATCGATCTGGATCTCAATGGTGCTCAGGCTGTTCGAGACACGCATACGCTCAATCTGAGCGGAGCCCAGTTTGAACAGTTCGTCGGTTCCGCTGCGGATGACAAAATCACCGGCAAAGACATTGGCGTGGCACGCACCATCAATGGCAATGGTGGCAGTGACACCTTCACTACGACGAATAATTCCCTCAACAACTGGAATATCACCGGCGCTGATCAGGGCTTCCTGCTCAACACGGCCTTCACATCCGTTGAGAATCTGGTGGGCGGCACTGATGACGACAACTTCATCTTCGCCGACACTGCAACGTTGTCCGGAACCATCAACGGTGGCCTCGAGGCAAATGACGATGAAGTGACTTACGCGGCATCTACATCGGCAGTCACAATTCAACTGGCAAAGCTCACGAACATCGAATCGATCGTGGGCGGTTCGACGGGGTTGGATACCATCCTCGGCGCGAATTCTGACACCAGTTTTGATATTACCGGTACAAACGCAGGCAAGATTGGCGCGGTCAACTTCACCGCTGTCGAGAATCTGACCGGCGGAACTGCGAACGATACGTTCACATTTACTTCGACCGGATCACTGACAGGAACGGTGGGAACGAACGGCGGAACTGGTTCCGATACTCTTGTCCTCGCGGAACTCGATGACGACATCGTCTTGAACGCCGCGGGATCGGTCGGCTTCAGCGGTTTCGTGACGAGTATCTCCAAGTTCGCCAATATCAGCTCGATTAACGCTGGCCTGGGCGATGATACTCTCACCGGAACTGACAACATTGCCACATGGTCCATCGACGGGACGAACGACTATCAAAGCAGTTCCAAAACCGTGAATTTCTCCGCCGTGGAGAACCTCGTGGGCGGCTCGGGAGCCGACACCTTCGCCATCACGGGCGCCCAGACAATGGAGATCAATGGTGCGGGCGGTGACGACACCATTTCGCTGGCTGCCGGGGCATCGTTGACCGGAACTGCTGACGGCGGTGCCGGCTCGGCAGACCGAATTGTGTTCAACGGCAGCACTGGTGAATCGATCACGTTGACCGGGGCGAGTGCCAGCGGCTTCAGCGGCGCGTCGACCAGCGTGCCACTCTTTACGAACATCGACTCCGTGCAAGGTGGTTCCGGGATCGACACGTTGCAGGGTGCTGGTGGTAACGCCACATGGACTCTGAATTCGTCGACCGGAAATGAGTATCAGGATGTCGGCGGCAAGTTCCTGTTCAGCAATGTCGACTCGCTTCTCGGCGGCGCGGGACTGGATCAATTCAATATCACCGGGGTCCACGGAGTGAGTCTGGCAGGCGGCGGCTCGGATGACGTTGTCACCTTCCTGACGAACGGGTCTGCTATTTCGGGCAAGATCGACGGTGGCACTGGCTCCGACGACCGTCTGGACTATTCTGCTCTGACTTCGTCGGTCTCGGTGAACACCGGAAACCTGACCAACGTCGAACGGATCACCGGCAGCGCATCCAACGCGGACACCCTGCTCGGAAGCCCTGCTGCTCCGGGATCGACATTCCTGGTGAACGGTGCGAATTCAGGTACCGTTGACGGAATTATATTTACTGCCTTCGAGACGCTGTCCGGCGGATCCGGACCAGACCTCTTCGACTTCGCCGACGGGGGCTCGGTCAGTGCGATCATCGGCGGTAGTGGTACCGACATTATCGATCTGGCTGATGTGACGACCGCTCGTAGTGTCACACTCAGCACAGCCGCATCAAATGGCTTCACAGGCTCAGAGGCCGCCGCGGGTGGCTTCACGGGCATCGATCAGGTTCGTGGATCTACCGCTGGCAGTGATACGCTGAATGGTATCAATGCCGATAGTACCTGGGATATCACTGCGTCGGATCCACGATCAGTGACAGTCGCGGGTCGAGTTCTCTCCTTCCAGAGTTTTGAAACGCTGATCGGTAACGCCGCACAGGACACCTTCAATCTGAGTGGTGTTGTCAATGGATTGACACTGAACGGTGCTGGCGGCAACGACAACTTCGTGTTCGCAGCCGGCGCAACTCTTACCGGTAACCTGCTTGGTGCGAGTGGAACAGACACGATCAACCTGTCCGCTATCGCAAGTGCTCAGACAATCTCGCTGACCGGATTGGGCAGCACAGACGGATTCAACCTGTCAGTCGGCACCGTGACTGGCGCGGTTACGAACGTTGATAACGTCGTCGGTACTGCGTTCGCTGATACGCTGAATGGGCTGGCAAGCGCTAGCGGTACGTTCTCGCTGGGGGCTACACACTCATACGCTTCCGGCGGACGCACGCTGACCAGCTCCAGCATTGAGACTCACGTTGGCGGTACAACGGTCGACACCTTCAATATTCAGGCGAATCAATTGGCAGCGGGCGCCGCGTTCAGCGTGGTCGGTAATGCCGGGTCGGATACGTTCAACGTCAACTTCGCTGCTGGGACGTCGCTGGCTGCCAACACGTCCCTGGCAATTGCTGGCAACTCGCAATCAGGCGGTCAGCGGGACATCGTCAACATCAATGCGAATGCAACCGGCGATGGAGTGCGAACCATCGGGTTGACCTACACATCCAGTGTTTCTGGTAATGTGTCGATCACGGGCTTCGGAGGAAGTGCATTCAACGCCACCAGCTCGGAAACAATCAGTGTCACTGGTGACTCCGCAAATAATGATGTCGTCACTGTTACCGGCACGACCTCGGCGGACGAGTTCACGGTTACGCCAGCAGCAAACGCGGCAATCGTGCTGTTGAACGGGAATGGTCAAGGAGTGGCTGGCGGTTCCGTCGGACCTGATATTCAAGTTTCCGGTTTGTCGACGACCGGTTTCACGCTGGATGGCTCCTCACCGACTTCTGGTGCTGGAGACACTCTGCGATACAACGGTACCGGAACCGCAACGATTTCAACGCCTTCGAGCGGCAAGCTGACTCAGACGGGCGGGGTGGATATTGGCTTCACTTCGATTGAGGATCTCGATCCGCTGAATCCGCTGGCTTTCGTGATCAGCGCTCAGTCGCAAGCCAACAATGGAAGCACGGATGTCTTCCAGGCCAAGCTCAATGCAGCACGCACGGAAGTGACGCTCAACAGCGTGTTGCTGTTCTCTGAAGATCTTGTCGACGTCGCTTCGCTGACAATCAATGGCTCAAATGATAATGATGCACTGACGGTCGATCTGACGACCGGTGATCCTGTCCCAACTGGCGGGATTGCATTCGCTGCCGGTACTCAAACAACGGATGATACCTTCACATTGGCAGGTACAGCCGGGACCTCGGCCAAGTACACGCCCAGCGGCACAACGAATGGCACCGGCACCATCGAGTTTGGCAGCTCAAAGATTTCACTGACTGGGGTTGAACCCATCAGTGTTAATACGCTGAGCAGCCTGACCATCGTTACGCCGAATGACGCCGATCTGATTACGGTTGACGCACCATCGGCTGGCACCAACCGCGTGAGTGGAAGCAGCGGCGGAGTGAGCTTCAGTGCGATCAGCTTTACGAACACTTCAGCGGTCATTATCAACGCTGATACGAACGGTGTCTCCGGTGGTGACACAGTCACGATTTCCGCTGACCTCGCGGCAACCGGACTCAGTAGTTTCACCGTTAATACAGGCAGCGGCGCGGACACGATCAACGCGTCACTTGTGACCTCGCATGGAGTGGTGGTCAACGCCGGAAATGGCAATGACACCGTCACTATCGGCGGCGGCAATGATACTGTTAACGGCGGTGGTGGAACGGACACCGTCGTTCAAACAGCGAGCGGCAGCCAGACACTCAGTGATACGAAGTTGACCGGCACCGGCACCGATACGATTTCCGGATTTGAAGTAGCGAATCTGTACGGTGGATCGGGCAACGACATCATCGACGGCAGCGCGTTTACGGGCCGTATCTTCATGCTGGACGGTGCTGGTAACAATCTGCTGATTGGCGGTTCCGGCAACGACACCATTCAGGGTGGTAATAACGCAGATACAATCCTCGGTAACGGCGGTAACGACGTCCTGTCCGGTAACGGCGACAAGGATTCGATCGTCGGCGGTGCCGGAAATGATACTTTGCGAGGCGGTGCTGGTAACGACTCACTGACGGGTAACGAAGGCGACGACGCGTTCTCGCCGATCAGCGGTGCTGATCTCGTGATCGAATCCGGTGCGGCCAACTTCGTTATCACCAACACAACGCTGACCGGCCTGGGCAACGACACGTTCATCGATCAGTCCCCGAGTGCGATGATCACCGGGGCCATGCTGACGCTCAGCGATTCAGCGGGTGGCAAGATCGACGCTTCCGGATTCACGCAATCGTTTGGCGTGGTCTTGTACGGCGGCACTGGCAACGACACCCTGATCGGCAGCCCGGCGGGTGATTCGTTCTTCGGTCTCGATGGCAACGATTCGGTCCTCGGCGGTCTGGGTAACGACTTGCTCTACGGTGCGGCTGGCCGAGACACGTTGAATGGTCAGGACGGCAACGACCGCCTGTTCGGTCAGGGTGCCAGCGGAGACTTGCTGACCGGTGGACTGGGTAACGACACGATTGACGGTGGTGCTGGTGACGATCGCCTGTTCGAAGCCGGCGACGTGAACTTCACGTTGAGTGACACCGCTCTGACCGGACTCGGGACCGACAAGCTGATTGGCGTCGAAACCGCGACGTTGATCGGTGGTGACAGTGCGAACACGATCAACGCGACGACGTTTACGGGCACGACGGTGATCAGCGGTGGTGCCGGTAACGACACCATCACCGGTGGCACGAACCTGGATCAGATCAACGGCAACGCTGGCAACGACTCGATCGTCGGCGGTGGTGGAAATGACACGATCAGCGGCGATGCCGGGAATGACACAGTAGACGGCGGAGCCGGTACCGACACGCTGACCGTCAGCATTGATGCGAGCATCACGCTGACTGCGACTCAGGTGATTGGCGATGGCACCGACAACTATACAGGCTTTGAGATCAGCATTCTGACCGGCGGTGCCGGCAACAATCTGATCGATGCTTCTGCGAGCAGCCTGACGAACTTCCTGAACGGTGGTTCGGGCAACGATACGCTCTCGGGCGGTTCGGGCAACGACGTGATGGACGGCGGCATCGGAACGGACTTCGTCGCTCAAACCGGCACGAACATCGTGCTGACGGATGCCTCGTTCGTGGCGGGTGCTGGAAACGATCAACTGGTCTCGATTGAGAACGTTCGCCTGACGGCCGGTGCAACCTCCAGCCTGCTGGACGCCAGCGGCTTCACGATTGGCAACGTGTCACTCATCGGCGGTGCCGGTAACGACACCCTGCGAGGTGGTTCTGGCAGCGACAGCCTGGATGGCGGCGATGGTAATGACTCGCTGACCGGCGGTGCTGGAGTCGACATCCTCGGCGGTGGCCTGGGTAACGACACGCTGCGTGGTGGTGATGGCAACGACATCCTGAACGGTGGCGGCGACAACGACAACATCTTTGGCGACGCAGGCGACGACGGTGCCTCAGGCGGTTCGGGTGACGACAGCATCGAAGGCGGAACCGGCAACGACAACCTCAACGGAGATAACGGCAACGACACGCTGCGAGGCGGAGACGGTGTCGATGTTCTGAACGGTGGCCGTAACAACGACACCATCTACGGTGACGCCGGTGATGACTCGCTGTACGGCGATCTTGGCGAAGACGGCCTGAATGGCGGTGCCGGCAACGACTTCCTGCTGGGCGATTACGGCAACGACACCCTACTCGGTGGAATTGGCAATGACTCGCTGTACGGCTCGGCGGATAACGACACGCTGGTGGGCGGGGATGGCGACGACTTCCTGACTGGCCAGGGTGGTGCGGACAAGATGGCAGGCAACGCTGGCAACGACCAACTGGTCGGGCTGGCCAGCGAAATCGACGAGGCCTTCACCGAAGCGAACTTCCCGAACCTGATGTAGTGAAGTATTGCTCGGACAGTCTCCGCGAGTTGTCAGGGCCACCTGCTCAGGTGGCCCTCGACTTTTTCACTTGCGGCACCGCTGTCGGCTTGAGTTCCGTCTGCGTCGAACTCATCCGCCAGTTCGAAGCGACCAAGCATTCGCTGATGGTCCTCAAGCGCGGCGACCTGTCAGCGCGCCGCATCAGTGTCGCCTGGGCTCCGCCGAGTTGGGCAAGAGTGAAGATCTTACTTTCCATCCATCGTCTTGATGGCCAGTGTTCCGAGGCGTCGGGTTTCGTCGTCGAGTTGCCGTAACAGAAGGACAGCTTCGACCTCGCGTCTCGCGAAACGACCAGCCTCACCCTGCTTGATGAGATCACGCAGGCCACGCCTGAAGAAGAACTGATGATGGGACCGTAGGGCGGCGAGAATGGCAGCTCGAGTCTGTTTTTCGTCCAGAGGCTGGCCTTGAACGTTTTGATAGCCCTCAACCGCACCAGCCCTATTCTTCGTCTCATAACTTTCACGGAACCACGCCAGTTCCTCGCCCTTCAGATTCGCTTCATTCTCAAGAGCGACGATGTCGGCTGTTCCCGGATTCATTTCAACCACAGCTTGAGCCGCCAGCAGGCGAATGAGTGGATCCTGGTCACGGAACTGTTGGCGAACCGCTCCCTGACATGGCAATGCCTCTTCACCGAGGGAGGACATTACGAGCAGGCTCACCTTGCGAAAGATGGGCGGCTGATTTCGGTTCAACAGTGCTGCAAGATGCGGAAGTTCTGCCTGAACTCGATCACCGAGTGTGATCATCCCTGCCACGTTATGGCTGAGAACCGCCAGCATGGCGGCTTGAGTATCAAGCTCCTTGCCACGGATTTCTTTCCAAGCTCCATTCCAGCGGCCCAAGGTTACGTCGTCCTGCGACCCCAGTTCCTTGATGATCGGAGCCAGCACCGAGCGATCTCGTGGCAGAGAAATAATGCTGAAACCCAGCATCTTT
Source organism: Planctomycetaceae bacterium (assembly GCA_021732995.1). Taxonomy (GTDB): domain Bacteria; phylum Planctomycetota; class Planctomycetia; order Planctomycetales; family Planctomycetaceae; genus AM-0621. The sequence goes on from JAKFWA010000035.1 coordinate 62,338, forward strand.
GAATATACCAAAAGTCGCAGTGAGTCGTCCTTCAGCAGCCGCTGCTCCTCGCGGCGAAGCGCGGCGCCGCTGGGATCGACTAATAGCAAGATGTCAACGAGGGGAGTCCAATTCTCAGTCTCTGTCTCGGCGAGGTATTCCACGATCTGCGGCGTGAGTTCCAGGATTTGTCGTCGCCAGCCAGCAATCCGTTCGCGGTCGATGGTTTGACTCGCGGGAGTGCCTTCTAGCGGTTCATACATCAATAAGTCGAACGCATTGGGGTGAAAACGCTCTTTAATTGCCGAGTCGTGTAAGACATCAGCAACAGTCAGTAATTGTTGATTCACCGAAGCGAGCTTGCGTTTTGATGGATCTGAAAAGTCCTTGAACAGCTCGCCAAAAGGACGATTTGCATCGAGCACCGCACGGGCGGCCGAGTGCCTATCTGGGTGAAGAGTATCATCGGCAAACATCACCGAAGAACCCCACACCATAACTAGCAGGGTGATGCAGCTATTTATCCTAAGCATCGTGTCGCTCCTCTTCACCATCCATGCAGACCGAAGGGATTCTGCGGCGCATCACGTCATTCGCATAGAGAAATTTGAGTCGCACGCTCTGTGAATCAGCTCAAGTAACGAGCGACCGCGTCATGCCAATCGGGCATCGAGTGTCCCAGCACCGTTTCGAGGTTCTTGCTGTCGAGCACGCTGAAGGTCGGGCGTTGGGCTCTTGAGCGGAACTCGGAGGATGGAATCGGGATTACGGGAATGGTGATGCCGCGGAGACGCAGGGCTTCAACTGCGAGGTCGTACCAGCTCATCTGGCCGCGGTTGGTGGCATGGTAGAGACCGTAGGCATCGGAGGAGACTAGTTCGGCAGTGGCGGCGGCGAGATCGGCGGTTGAGGTTGGGGTGCAGATCTGGTCGTTGACCACTCGCAGTTCGGGGCGTTCGCGGCCGAGACGCAGCATGGTCTCGATGAAGTTGCCCTTGCCGGCTCCGCGTCGTGCGGCGACTCCGTAGAGGCCGCAGGTGCGGACGACGTAGTGCTTTGGACAGTTCGCCTGCACGAAGTATTCACCGGCCAGCTTCGAGGCTCCGTAGACCCCCAGTGGTCCGGGCAGGTCGGTTTCCTGGTAGGGCGTCGAACGCGACGCATCGAGGCCGAAGACGTAGTCGGTACTGAAGTGGACGAGCACGAGGTTTCTGCTGCCGCAGTATTGAGCCAGTCGGCGCGGGCCGAGCACGTTGGTGGCGTAGGCGGCGTCGGGATCGTCCTCGGCCTTGTCGACGAGGTTGTAGGCGGCGGTGTTGATCACCACGTCCGGGCGGGCAGCGTCCAGAGCGGCCGTGACACTGGCATCGTCGGTCAGTTCGATCTGCTGATGGCCCAGTGGGACGATTTCGCCCTTCAGGCAGGTCTGGAGGTCCGTGCCGAGTTGTCCGTTCGCGCCGATCAGGGCAATTCGCATGCTCAGTCACTTGTTCAGGCCAGTCGAGATGCCGAATCTTCATCGATTCTTCCGACGCAGACCGACACGCCGATGGTGTTTGACGCTAAAACTCGGAAGATTTCACGTGTCTGCGTGAAAACTCCGGGTGACATCCAACTTATACGTCTGCAGTGACGTAACCGCCGACGAGGGCGGAATCTACCGATTGCAGGGACGCATCAACAGTTGGCCGGCAGAAAGCAGGGAACGAAGGCTTTTTCTGCGTTTTGTGGCTGGGTATCCTGTTGATCCCGAGCCTCACGGCTGGTGAGTCTGGTGGACTGTCCGGAAGAGTTTCCGTACGTCATTGTCTGGTCTGATTCGCGGTCGTTTTAGTTAAAAGCAACTCATGAGCTTCCTCCCTGTAATGAATCTGCTGGCTGACGGTACGCATGGCATCACGCAGGCTCCAATTCCTTTCTGGCAATGGATTTCCACGCTGGTCGTGGTCTCACTGCTGTTTGTCGGACAGATTGGCGTGGCCTACACCACTCGCACGGGTGTGATCGCTCGCGGGACGACGAAGGAAGCCATCCGCCAGCCGCTGTATCTGCTGCTGCTGTTCATCGGCGCGGTCCTGCTGCTGGTCAACACCTTCCTGCCGTTCTTCTCGCTGGGTGAAGACATCAAGATGCTCAAGGACTGTGGCTTGGCCACAATCCTGATCTGCGGCCTGCTGCTCGCCATCTGGACGTCGAGTACGACCATTGCCAACGAAATCGAAGGCAAAACGGCGATGACGCTGCTCTCCAAGCCCATCACGCGGCGGCAGTTCGTGATCGGCAAGTTTCTGGGAATCCTGCAAGCGGTGCAGTTCCTGGTGATTCCGCTGATCCTGATTTTCTGCTTCCTGATCTTTTACAAGGTCGGCTACGACGCGAAGGAATCCGGCAAGGAGATCCCCACCTGGATCGAAAACGGCCTGCCGAACAAGGAGCGCATGGGAGAGGTTCTACAGGTTCTGCCGGGCTTCTTGCTGATGTTCCTGGAAATCTCGGTGCTGACTGCAGTCAGCGTTGCGATTTCTACTCGCGCACCGATGATTGTGAACATGGTGACATGCCTCGCGGTCTTCGTGGTCGGCCACCTGACACCCATCATGGTGCAGGCGGGCGTCCTGAAGATCGAGATTGTGGACTTCATGGGACGGCTGATCGCGACGGTGCTGCCGAACCTGGAGTACTTCAACATGTCAGCGGCAGTCGCGACGGGTCAGTTGATTCCGCCGATCTACCTGCTGACGGCGTTCAGTTATTCAGTCGTTTACGGCGGAGCCGCGATTCTGCTGTCGTTTATCCTTTTTGAGGACCGCGACCTCGCCTGAAACGGAGTCGAGCCGGCGAAGCCACTTCCGATAACAAGCGAGACGCATCGTGGACAGCTCGGCACTCGGAGCCTTTCGGAACGTCTTTCCTGTCGGCGACCTGTTTCGCGGCAAGGGACTGGTGGCGTTCTGCTGGGCCGTAGCCGCCAACGTGGTGTTCGTCGCTCTCCTGCTGACGGGTCTGCTGCTGATCGGTCTGCTGCACAACGAAGGCCGCGTCTATCTGCCGTCGGCTGACCACGACGCCTACAACGCGCTCTGGAATAGCGTTCCACCACATTCGTCGGACAACACCGACGGTGACGAGCCAGCCGATGCGGAAGCGAAGCCTGCGGAAACTCAACCGGCGGCATTGCCCAGCCAGCAGGACGATCAAGGATTACGAGCCGTCGCGTGGGATTTGAGGAGCCGCTGGTGGGGACCTGCAGTCATTGAACTCACGCGTTCGTGGAGCGGCTTTGAGTCCACCGGCATGTCGTTGCTATTCCTGGTGGTGACCGGGCTGGTCTTGGGATTTGTGCATGCCGTGCTGATGGCACAAGTCACCCGCACGTCGGGAGTGATTGCGAACAAGATCGTCCACCAACTGCGAGAATCACTGCATCGCCAAGCCTTGCGCATGGGCACCAGCGACATGCTTAACTCGCAGCATGAGCAGGTTCGAAAGCTGTTCACGACCGACGCCGAAGCCGTGCGAAACGGCGTTGTTCAATGGATTCAACAGGTGTCCCTGCAGTCCGGGCGGCTGGTTGCCCTGCTGATTGTGCTACTGGGAATCGACTGGCGGCTGACCTTCGAATGTGCTGTCCCGGTGGGCGTCTGTCTGATGATTGTGAACCAGATGCGGCGCGGGCTGCTCAAAGCCCAGCGTCTGGGAATCGACCGGGCGGATGCTGAGCTGGGGCTGGTGTTTGAAGGCCTGCAATCGAGCCGCCTGATTCACGGCTACCAGATCGACGAGTTTGAGCGTCAACGCTTCCTCAAGCACTTGAGCCGCTATGACGGGCAACTCGGCTACGTTGCTTTGCGAGCCAATCAATACAGTTGGGCGGCCCGGACGCTGGCCGCAGGCTGCTCGGCGTTTGTGATCGCCCTCGTCGCGTTTCGGTTACTGGCACCCGCCAGTTCGCCGGATCACCTCTCGCTGGCGGAATCGGCGATCATTATTGGTTCGCTGTTCTTCGCCTGGCGCGCGGTCAACCGCATGGTCGCAACACATGATGGCGCGGTTGCTGCGAACACGGCGGCCGATCACATCTATCGCTTCCTCAACACTATTCCGGAAGTCAGCCAGGCGGTCGGGGCGAAGTTCATTCAGCCGATTCAAAGGTTTCTGCATTTCGATGACATCACTTATCGCATTGGTCAGCGCGTCGTTCTGAACAAACTCAACCTGAAAGTCCCCGCAACCGGCAGCACGGCGATTGTGGCCTTTGATCCGTTTGAAGTGCGCATCTTGACGTCGCTGTTGCCGCGTTTCATCGAACCCGCTTCAGGACGTATTCTCTTCGATGAGCAGGACATCGCCTGGGCGACTTTAGAATCTCTGCGAACGGAAACGCTGCTGGTCGATGAAGACATCGCGCAGATCACAGGCACGGTTCTGGAGAATATCTCTCTCGGCAACCCGAAGTACTCGCTGACTCAGATCACCGAAGCGGCGAAGCAGGTGCACGCTCACAACTTCATTCAAAAGCTGCCGCAGGGCTATGAGACCGTCATCGGCCAACATGGCGAGACACTGGATGCCGGTCAGCGCTTCCGACTCGCACTGGCTCGTGCCATTCTGCGCGACCCCGCGCTGCTCATCATCCGCGAGCCGACGGGTGAGATCTCCGAAGACGACAAGTCACTGATCGACGATGCCTGCCGCCGTCTGATGCGTGACCGTTGCACTGTTCTGCTGCCCAGCCGCCTGCCGACGCTGAAGAGCGCCGATCGCATTGTGCTGCTGAATAAAGGCCGGGTTGAAGTGATCGGCACACACGAGGTGCTGGTGCAAAACTCCGCCATCTACCGGCACTGGGAGTACCTGCACTTCAACGAGTTCCGCCACGAAGTGTCTGCCGCAGGAAGCTAAGGGGCGCGCTGCGCATCCCACCTTGACCGGTAGTGGCAGTGGGTCGTTGGAGTCGCCGTGCCCGTGTGCAAGTCGTCGGGGAGCACTGACGCATTCGCCTGATTTGTCGGATTTCGGTCGGCGGATCTGATGACTCGGGCGTAGAGGCAATCAGGTTACGAGGCAAACCATCAGTCCCCTCGTTCATGCGGGCGCCTTTACTTTAGCTCTCTCCGTCAGGACTCAGTACCATCCTCCCGGGCCTGTGCGAGTCTTGATTGGATTTGAGCTAATCCGCCGTATCCATTACGAGACTGTGATTCTAGGTCACTGTCATTGGATGGGTAGGTTGCCGCGGCGAGTGGGAAACGGAGTTTGATTCATGCTTGGTTACGATTCTCGGAAGGTGTGGGCTGCTCTGGCATTGGCCGTCTGTTGTGGTTGCGGCGGTGACAAGCCTAAAGCTCCACCAGCCGAGAATGCCCCGAATAACACCGGCGCGTCCAAAGCTGTTTCCGTCGAGACCGTCACCGCCAGCAATAACAACGGCAAGTTCATTCGCGCCAAGTACGAGAACTGGCCGAAGCCAACCTTCGCTCTGGCTCTGTCGGGCGAAATGCACGGCTATATTGAACCCTGCGGCTGTGCTGATCCTCAATACGGAGGCATCGCGCGTCGCGACGATCTATTGCGGCAAGTGAAGGAGAAGGGCTGGGAAGTTGCCGGCCTCGACCTCGGCGGCACGCTGAAGAATGCCCGTCTGCAGAGTCAGTACAAGTTCCAGACGCTTCTGACCGCTCTCAAAGATATGCAGTACCGCGCGCTGGTGGTTGGCACGGAAGAACTGCGTCTCGGTGCAGGCTATCTGCTGTCTCAGGATGCCGAACCCGAGGCTAAAGAGGCGGAAACTGCGCTGCGTTTCATCTCCGCCAACCTGACGTTCTTCGGCTCGAACGAACTGCCGACGCCGATTCGTCAGCGAGTCTTCAAGATCGGGGGCAAGAAGGTCGGCATGACGGCGATCTATGACCCGTCTCTGAAAATTCAGCTCGGTAACTTCGACCCGAATGAAATCGCCATCAACGATCCGGTGCCGGCCATCAAGGCAGCGCTGGAAAAGCTCAAGGCCGAGAAGCCGGACCTGCTGATTCTGATGTGTCACGCCAACCCCGGTGAGTCCAAGAAGCTGGCCGAGCAGTTTCCTGAGTTTCAGCTCGTGATTTCCACGAGCGCGGTCGAAGAACCGATGACCGACAACCCGATTCTGGTCGGTGATACGACCTTTGTGACCGTTGGCCACAAGGGCAAGTTCCTGGGCATGCTCGGTGTGTATGCGGACGAGAAGCCGAACTTCCGTTTCGATCTGGTGCAGCTCGACGGTGAGCGGTTCAAGAACTCCAAACGCATGATCGACCACATGCAGTTCTATCAGGACGTCCTGAAGGACTCGAAGCTGGCCGAGACAGAACCATCTATCAAGCACCCTAAGAACGCGCAGTTCGTCGGAGCTGAAAAGTGCGGCGAGTGTCACACCAAGGCCTTCGCCAAGTGGAAGGAAACCGGCCACGCGAAAGGTTTTGAGAGTCTGAAGACCGGCCGCCTGGGGATCTCGCGGACTTTTGATCCGGAGTGCCTTTCCTGCCACACAACGGGCTGGCATCCGCAGGATGTGCTGCGCTACGAGTCCGGTTTTGAGAGTGCGATGAAAACTTCGCACCTGTTTGGCAATCAGTGTGAGAACTGCCACGGCCCCGGATCAGAGCACATCAAGCTGATCGAAGCCGATAAGACAGAAGATGCCAAGAAGCTGATGCGGCTTGAACTTGCTCAGGCAGAAAAGAACGTCTGCTCGAACTGCCACGACAACGACAACAGCCCGCATTTCAAGTTCGAAGAGTACTGGAAGAAGATCGCGCACCCCTGGCGCGATTGATCGCGGAAATCGGTCTTGCAGCATTTCGGCAAACCGGCCTATGTTCCCACTCCCATCAAGGGACTAAGTACTACCTCTTCAGAGTCCCACCTCAGTCTCGCCCTCCGGTGCCGGTTCAGGCACATCACTTTTCATTTTCAACATCCTCGACCCAAGCCGCCTGCGCTCCTGTTGCAGATTGGCGCCGGTCCTTTTCGGTCTTCTTGAACGGAGAATCGAACCAATGCGGTTTCGTCGTCCGTTGATTACCTGCGCACTCCTGGGAATTGCCTCGCTGCTTACCGGCTGCGGACGCATGAACGGGTTCGTCATGAACGACCTCGGTCATCGGCAATACAAGGCTGGGAACTACAGCGCGGCCCGCCATTATTTCCAGATGGCATCCATCGACAATCCGAACAACGCGGACTACGTCCACAACGTAGCCACCGCCAAGCGGAAGCAAGGCCAACTGGTCGAAGCGGAAGAGCTTTACCGCAAGGCCATTGACATGGATCCCATGCACCAGCCGTCCTATCACGGACTGGCCTCGGTGATGAAGGATCAGGGCCGCGTTAACGAGGCTCAAGGCGTGCTGGCCATGTGGGCCGAGACTCAGCCTTACCTCGCAGAACCCCAAATTGAGCTCGCGTGGTTGAACCGCGAAATGGGGAACACCGCGGAATCAGAAAACAATCTGCGTCAGGCACTGCAGATTGAACCGAACAACGCCACGGCTCTGGCCCACTTGGGTCAGACCTATCAGGACCAGGGACGGTCCGGAGAGGCGTTGGCGATGTACCGGCGGTCGCTGTACCAGAATTGGTATCAGCCGCAGGTGCAGAGCCGGATCGCCGGCATCAATGGCATTCCACAGGGACAGTGGAATGCCTCGCCGGTGATGGCCAATCAGGGCGCTCCGTTGATGGTTCAACAGCAACCGATCGGTGGCCCCGCAGTCACGCTGATGCCGCCAATTGCCACGGAGGGCACCGCGTCCACATCACAGCCGGTGCAGTTGGGAACGCCAATCACCAGTGCTGATCCCGCTCACGCCGATGAACGACTCGGATCCGCTCCGCTGGTGGAAGCTCACTAAAAGTTCATTCACGAAGTTGAAAATCGATCTGTTCGAGATTCCTCACTTCCCGTTATCAAACGTCCAAATCACTCAAACTGCCCGCAGATGATCTTCCCGCAAGCTGTCGTCCGCGGCGACACGGTCATTACCTGATTGAGGAAAGCCCATGACCAGTCTCACGAGTACCACCCAAACCAGTTCCCGCAGTTCGGCCCCCAAGAAGTCTGGACTCCTGTCAGTTGGCACTCGAGTGCGCGCCAAGGACGGCGTTGTTTCGCCGGACTTCCCCGACATTTCGTTCGCGGGGTGGACCGGAAAAATCGTAGAAGTTTCCGGCAAGAAGGCACCGCTGAAGTTCTTCATCGAGTGGGAACCGGCAGTGGTCGCTCAAATGCCCAAAACGTACATCGATCGCTGTGAAGAACAGCAGATTTACTACCTGTGGGCGTGCCTCACGGACTCAGACATCGAGCCAGCGCTCTAAGACAGGACGCATGGCGAGCGGCTTTGTGCTGAATCATGAAGGGTCGAAAGTCTGCTGCAGGGATCACTTGCCGCAGACCTTCGGCCCTTTTGGCGTTTCAACAACTTTCGCAACGCTGTAGCTTCCCGCCAGGACGGGTCGCAGTGATTCAGCGACGCATGCAGATCAGATGATGCAGCCGTGACGCTGCTGGAGAATCCCATAATGGCATTACGCTTCGTAGCTAGTTCAGTCGCTTCGGTCTTGGCCCTGGCAGCGCTGGGACTCAGCGGTTGCTCGGAATCGACCTCATCGCTGGCCACGGCCGACACCAAAACGGAGGCCGGGAACGCGCCACCGGAGAAAGCCGCGGTCGTGAAGGTTTCCGACGCGCCGGCGACGGATGCCAGAGAGGGTTCTGAAGAAGCGTTGTTGCCGCCGTTGCTCCCGGAGCCCAACGGCAAGAAGTCAGACGAATCTCCCGAGCCATTCGCCAGCCTGAAACTGCCGCCGCTGAACGAAGGGGCGAGCGAGGAACGTCCCGCGTTTGATACCGACGATGCCGCGCAGCGCGCGCCCTGGATGACTGACTACAAACAGGCGTTGGCCAAAGCCAAAGCCGAGAAAAAAGACATCCTGCTGGACTTCACTGGTTCCGATTGGTGCCGCTATTGCATCGTCCTGAATCGCGAAGTCTTCTCGCGTGCTGAATTTATCAAGTACGCGCCTCAGAAGTTCATACTGGTGGAAGTCGATTTCCCGCGCGGCGAAAGCGATCTGTCTCCAGCGACTCGCAAACAGAACGATCAACTACAGGACGCGTTCGGTGTCGACGGTTTCCCGACGATCGTGCTGGCGGACTCCGAAGGCCGAGCCTACGCCAAGACCGGGTATGAACCGGGAGGACCTCGGGCGTACATCAAACATTTGGAAGGGTTGCGCGAGACTCGCTCCACACGCGACGAAGCCTTCGCGAAGGCCGACGGAGCTAAGGGACCCGAGCGTGCCAAGCTGCTTGCTGAAGCTCTCACGGCGGTGCCGCCGAATCTGATCTTTGTGTCTTATCGACCAGTTGTCGAAGAGATCATCAAGCTCGACGCCAACGACGAAGCTGGGATGAAGTCCAAGTGGGAAGATCGCCTCCAGTCCTACCTGTTTTCCGTGCGCTGGCAGCAGCTTGGCCGGACGCTGGGACAGTCGCAGGATCCCGATGAGATCCTGGCTGGCGTCGCTGAAGCAGAGAAAGAGTTCAGCCATTACCCGGCCGGGTTGCGAAAGCTCACAATCCTGAAGCTCAGCGTCTATCGCGCCTTCAATCGCGTTCCGGCGCTGAACAAGGGCTTGGCGGAAGCCTTGGCCAACAAGGAATACACCGACGAGGAACGTTTTCAGCTCTACATGCTGAAGATGACTCCGCTGGCTCAGAACCAGAAGTTCGCGGAAGCCGAGAAGGTGATTCAGGAAGCCATCGCCGATTTGGGCAAGTCGAAGGACAAGGAGATTGTGATCAATCTCTACATCGTGCATGCCCGACTGTTCAAGGATCTCAAGAAGCTGGATCTGGCCAAAGCGGAGATCAAGCGAGCGAAGGACATCGCTCCCGAGGAACTGCATCCGCAGATTGATGAGATCGCCAGCGAGCTGTTCGACGAGGAAGATGCTCCGGCGATTCGTCCAGGAAGCCTGAAACCGTCTGGCGATCAGTAGGAGCGAGACGTAACGATCTGCCTGTAGTTGGCTGCTTGCCGTTGCCGCACGGAAGTTGGGTCATTCCCGCCGCGTGGCACGCTGCGGGCTGGATCGCTGCAGATTTTGCCAGCGATCCGTATAAAGGCGGTTCGTTTCTCATCTCACAGGCATCTCTGAGTCGCTCTCCGCAATGTTCGAACTGGTCGTGATCGATGTCGCTGGCAAGCAGGCTTCCCGGCATGAATTGCCCGCCGGACGCAGCATGCTCGGTCGCGAACAGCCAGCGGATGTCGTCGTCAGTTGCGAGCCGTTTCTGTCCCGCTGTCACGTTGCGCTCACTCTGCGCAGTCAGTCTGTGCTGGTGACGAAGCTCAACGAAGCCCGCAACGCGGTCTACTTTCACGGCGTGATTGCGACCGAATTCGAGGTTCACGACGGCGAACATTTCGTCATCGGTGAAACTCAATTCCGGATCGAGCGGCATGCGACGACCGATGAATCGCCCCACTCGCGCGCGTTTGAGGAAATGACTTTCGACGCTCGGCAACTGCGCAACATTCCGTTTTCAGACGCCGAGAAACGCATCGAAGTGCTGACGCACCTGCCGCGCGTGATCCTCGGTGCCCGCACGCATGAAGATTTCCTGCTGCGCGTGGTGCAATTACTGCTGGCCGGTGTGCCGCGTGCCGAAGCTGTGGCGATCACCGAGTTGACCCCGGCCAGTTGCGAGGTGTTGTGCGGCGACCGTCGAACGGAAACTGCCGGGTCCGTGCGTCCCAGCGCGCGGCTGGTCCGCGAAGCTCTGATGACCAGTCGTCGCAGCGTGCTCCATGTGTGGGAGCCGACCGATGCTCCCGATTCCCGTTACACAGCGATTTCGGAATTCAACTGGGCGTTCTGCACGCCGGTGTTTGTGCCGGGCGAACCGCCTCGTGGATTGTATGTCGCTGGCCGTCACGGAGCGGAAACCGGTGTGATCTCAGCCTCCGGCTGTGGAACTCAGTTACAGGCTGACGTGCGTTTCACGGAACTCGTGGCCGAGATCATCAGCTCACTGCGGCGTCTGCGAGCTCTTGAGCGGCATCAGGCAGGCCTGCGGCAGTTCTTCGCGCCCCCAATTCTGGAGGCGCTCGGCGAAGACCTGAATCCCGACCTCCTGGAGCCGCGTGAGTGCGATGTCACCGTGCTGTTTTGTGACTTGCGCGGCTTCAGCCAGAAGGCTGAACTGGAAGCGACGAACCTCAAAGGTCTGCTCAGCCGCGTCAGTCAGGCGCTGAGCGTGATGACGGAACAGATCCTCAAGTTCGGAGGTGTGACGGGAGACTTTCAGGGCGACGCGGCTCTGGGCTTCTGGGGCTGGCCGCTGGCTTCGGCGGAAGCACCGCTCAATGCCTGCCGCGCGGCGCTCAGCATTCGAGCCGCCTTTGAACAAGCTGCGTCCACTCCGGGGCATCCGCTGCAAGACTTTCGCATGGGAATCGGGATCGCTCACGGCCGCGCTGTGGCTGGCAAGATCGGCACACAGGAGCAGGTGAAGGTCACTGTCTTCGGACCGGTCGTGAACCTCGCGAGCCGTTTGGAGACCATGACCTCGCAGTTGCGAGTTCCAATCGTCATCGATGAACCGACCGCCAACTTTGTGCGCAGCCAGATGGTTCGTTCGGTCGGGCGCGTTCGCAAGCTCGCGAAAGTGTTACCCGTCGGCATGGAAACTCCGGTGCTGGTGAGTGAACTGCTGCCGCCAGCCAGTGAGTACCCGTTGCTCAGCGATGATCACATTGCCCAGTTCGAAAAAGGCGTCGATGATTTCATCGCCGGGCGCTGGGAGACAGCGTGGCAGTGCCTGCATTCGATGCCTGCGGGCGATCGGGCGCAGGACTTCCTGTCGATTCCGATCGTCCAGAACAATCGCACTGCTCCGCCTGAGTGGGACGGCGTCGTGCGACTCGCTCGCAAGTAGTCGCCGATGCCGCAAGCTGCGTTGACCTTGCCGAACAGGCAACTCGCAGCCTGAGGCTTGCAGGCCCCAGATTGGGCGAGGCGGTGAATTGTGAATTCGCGGACGGTATCTTCTGTGGCGCTCATCACACTGTGAACACGCTCCGAGATTTCCGACGATGGCCGACGTGCGAAACGAAACCGCTGCTGACCGGTCTGGCCAGGTGCCCAGTCACATCGACGAGATGGTCGCCGAGGTCCGTCGTGTGCTCACTTCCGTCGATCCGACGGCGTACCTCGTGCAGCCGCGCGTGCTGCGGCGGGTGATGAAGCAGGAGTGGGATCTGCCGACGCTGGCGGTCAACGTGCCGCATCGCAAGTCACTGATTATCGCCCGCAACAACCTCATCAAACATGTGGACTGGGATGAGCTTGGACTGCAGCCCAACAGCGACTTGCCTGCGAAGGCCATTCTGCTCGCCCAGCCAGACGAGAAGTATCTGGAGTCAATGAGTCTCGCGGAGTTGAAGCTGGCTGTCTGGCGATTGCTGTATCACGCGCGGATTCATCGCGCGTTCGATGAACTCGTCGCAGCTGGCAAGTTGAAGCCTGCGTCCATCCGCCGGCGCGTTGATCAGCTCGGGCAAGTCGAAGCCGACGAAATCGCTACCGTGTTGAAACGCGAGGGGTTCCTGCGCAGTGAAGTCACTCAGACTGATGTCTACATTGAGTTCGCAGCCGTCTTCAGCGAGCTGAAGCGATTTCAACCGCACTGTCTGGCAACGTACTTCCCGGCGTTTTCGGATTTGGATCGCATCGACGAATTGTTGTGTCGCGACGTCGATGTGATCGGCCTGTTCGAACAGACACGCTTACCCGGCAGTGTCGAGCCGCAGTCAATCAGCGGGCATCTGACGACGTTTGAGGAACTGCATCATATCGCCGGGTTCGACGACGACTCGTCCCACGCTGACACGTCTTACGGTCAGGCTCAGTCGGACGTGGATGCGATCGATTGGCCAGCACTGACAGAAGCGTGCGCCACACGACTGAACGCGGGAAGCAGGCAGAACCTGCGGATCTTCACCAAGCTCATGCGCCGCGCGGATAAAGCCTTCATGCGCGGAAACGCGGTGGCGGCCGCTCTGTTGCAGATGCGTGCGTCGCAGTTTGCATCGCCTGAACTCCGCGACGAAGCGATCAACGGCGCATTGAAGGACATGCAGCGTCTGGTGCATCGCCTGCAGGCCGCATTGGGGTTCAACGAAACGGCGGCAAAATGCTGGTACGAGTCGCTGGTGGCGTTGCTGATGCACGCGATGGAAGGCTTCTGGTCGGCGGACAAGAAGCTGCTGTACGACCTGCAGAAGGTCTGCGTGGACCACGAACGCGTGATCTATAAGGTGGACCTGCTGGATTGGGCGCTCTCATTCGGCCAACGACCGCTCAAGCGACCCTTGCCCAATCAACGTGAAGTGTTGATGTCGAAGCACCTGCGCAGTGCGACTCGGCGCCTGGTGTCCGCGCGGCTGACAGGTGATGAACGCGATCGACTGTCGGCACTGCTGCATGCTGCCGACGACTCCGCCGAGCGACAGATGCGCGTCCGCATTCGACCGCTCACCGAGCAGGCTTTGGCCAGCGTCAACTTCGTGCCGCGCAACGTGCCTGAAGATGTCGCGTTCCGAAAGCTTGTGGAAGAGTTGCTCGACGGCGTTGTCGTGCGCGGCTTCATCACCATGGGTGATCTGCGCGACGCGATTTCACGCAGCAACCTGAAGCTGGAGGATCTCAAGAGCCCGTCCGAGTTCCTGCTGGGCGACAAGCTGCTGCAGGCAGACAAACAGCTCAGCCGAGTGCTGGATGGTGTCTACCAGCGCGGCGACATTCACCTGCGCGGGCTGCAGCGATTGAGCGCGGCGGCCTTTGGAACGGTCTTCGGCCGGTTCCTGACGCGTTATCTGGCCATCCCCTACGGCTGTGCGTTCATCGCGTTTCAGGCATTGCTGCATATCGTCGAGAAGCTGGTTGATGAAGAGTCCGACTTCGTCGAATGGATCTCGCACCCCGTCAACGTGCGGGCGACGATCTTCGTGATGGGCACGCTGCTGTTGCTGATCATTCACGTCGCCAAATTCAGACGCTGGTTGTCGAAACTGCTGCACAAACTGTTTCGATTCCTGCGCAAGCTGCTCATCGACTGGCCAGCGCGCCTGCTGAAGCTGCCCCTGGTGCGCCGATTCCTGAAGAGCACCTTTGCCGTCATCGCCCGCAAGATGCTGATCACGCCGCTGATTCCCACGGCCATCATCTGCGGCTTCATTCCGTGGCTCAACGAGTGGGAAATGCAGCCGACGGTGAACTGGGTCGTCGTCTGGACAGCGATGGCTGTGGTGTTGAATTCCCGCGTGGGCCGAGATGTCGAAGAACTCTCGGCCGAGTGGCTGCATCGCACGTGGGACCGTATCCGAGTGCACATCTTCGTCGCACTCTTTGACCTCGTGATGGAAACCTTCAAGCGGATGCTCGAATGGTTCGAGCGTGTGCTGTATGCCGTCGATGAGTGGTTGCGTTTCAAGAGCGGCGAAACATCGGTGTCACTGGGGTTCAAAGCGATTTTGAGCGTGTTCTGGTCGGTTATCACATTCGTGCTGAGGTTCTGCGTCAACCTGCTGATCGAACCGCAGATCAATCCCATCAAGCACTTTCCGGTTGTGACAGTCTCACACAAGCTGCTGCTACCGCTGGCGTTTACCAGCAACGCGGCGAAGGCGTCACCTCTGGCTGCCCTGTTGCTGAAAGTCGCTTCGGGCATGCCGGTTGAGACCGCCAACGCCATTGCCGCCACCGTCGTGTGGGGCATTCCTGGCATCTTCGGCTTTCTGGTGTGGGAGCTGAAATCCAACTGGCTGGTCTACATGGCCAACCGCGGTGAGAACCTGAAACCCGTGCTGGTCGGCAGTCACGGCGAGACATTCATTCGCCTGATGAAGCCCGGTTTCCATTCAGGCACGCTGCCCAAGCTGTTTGCTAAACTGCGGCGAGTCGACCGGCATCGCGATGGCGATGTTCATAGCCAGGCTCGCAGCAAGTACCTCGACCAACTGCACCACGTTCAGGTTTGCGTGCAGCATTTTGTTGAACGTGAGTTACTGCAGTTGCTGGAACTGTCCGGGCAGTGGCCGGAACGTCGCTTGCGAGTTACTCGCCTGCGCCTCGCGTCGAACAGCGTGCGGCTGGAGATTGCCTGTTATGAACTCGGCAATGACCCGCTGACGTTGATCTTCGAAGAACAATCCGGCTGGTTGGTCGCGAGCACCGATGAACTCGGCTGGGTCCTGTTGATTTCTGAGGCAGAACAACGCCTCTTATGGCGGGCTCTGGTTGGCTTCTATCGACTGGCGGGAGTAGACCTGATCCGCGAACAAATCGCCGCGACCTTCGCCAGCAAGGTCGTGCCTTATGACGTCGCGGAAGCTGGTCTGCTGGTGTGGCCTGATGGCGAGTACGAAGAGGAAGCCATCTACGGCCTCAATTCGGGTGAGCTCATTCGCCCCTATCCGCGCCACATCGCAACCAAGTTCAGCCTGCCCATCGTTCACGCCGACAGCCTGATCTTTGCGCTGACTCCCGTTTCGTGGCAAACCTGGTCTGAGCAATGGGATAGCACCAGCGCCCAAAAGTCCCCGGTGCTTCCCGACCGCATTACATGGCCGTGGCCGGTTGAAGCTCGGTGAGGGAGCGAGCAAGTTTTGCTAGTTCGTTTCCTCGATCGTGTGCAGTTTGTCGATCGCTGGTGACTTGAGTTCGGTCTTGGCGCCGCTGGGCCATTCCACGGCGATCTGATCAACGTTGCCGTCCTTGCCGAGGCCGAATGTCAGGGGTAGTTCGACCTGCGAGAGATAGCTGCGAGTCGGCATGACCTGCTGTCGCATCGTGCGACCGCCGGCGGTGACTGTTACCTGCGCGCCAATTGCATCGCGGTTGGATTTTTTTCCAACCAGCTTCAAACGCAGCCAGTGGTTCCCCAGCTTCTGGTCGTTGCGCAGCAGCTTCGGTGATCGGCCCGTGGCCGCGATCACGAGATCCAGATCGCCATCGTTGTCGATGTCGGCGAATGCTGCACCGCGTCCGACGGTCGGCTCGAAGAATTTTTCGCCGCATTCCTTCGCGGTCAGAGGGACAAATTCCGTTCCATGCTCGGGCCCGCAGTTCCAGAACAAGTGCGGTGGCTGTTCGTAGTGCTGGCTCTTTTGCACGCGATTGATTTCCTCTTCCAGGTGGCCATTCGCCTCCAGCAGATCGAGTCGCCCGTCGAGATCCACATCAAGGAAACAGACTCCGAATTTTAGGTCAAGACGCGAGGTTGGTCCCAATCCTGTTGAGACGGCTTCGTCGGAGAAATGCAGCGACTGATCAGACGCCACATAGAGCGCGGTCATCTCGTTGGAGAAGTTGCCGATTGCCAGGCCGATCGCCGAGTTGTTCCTGAAATGCGCGCTGTCGATACCCATCGCGCCGCGAGCCGCGCCGGACATATCGAACGCGATCCCGGATTCGACGCCAATCTCCTTGAACTTGCCGCCACCCTGATTGTGGAACAGGAAATTCTGCACGGTGTCGTTCGCGACCACGACATCCATTCGGCCGTCGCGATCCAGATCAGCGAACGTCAAACCCAGCGACTTGGCGGCGGGCACTCCCGTGTTCGGGTTCTTGACCTGCAGGCCCGCGGCTTCTGCAACTTCCGTAAACTTGCCGTTGCCCTCGTTGCGGTAGAGGTAGGGAAAGGTGCCCTCAAACGGTTGCGGCCGCCCATAAGCTCGTTCATCGCCACCCAGCAACTGGAACTTCTGCGCGAGGTCAAACTCTTTGGTCCATTTGATGTAATTCAGCACGCACAGGTCGAGGTCGCCATCGTTGTCGTAGTCGAACCAGCCAGCACCGGTCGACCACTGTGCCGCGTCACCACCAACACCCGCTTCGTCGGTGACGTCCACAAACTTCTTCTCTCCGGTGTTACGAAACAGACGGTTCAAACCCACGGCGGTGATAAAAACATCGACATGGCCGTCGTTGTCATAGTCTCCCGTCGCGACGCCCATCCCGTACTGGGAGATCCCGAGTCCACTCTCCGCAGACACATCCGTAAACTGACCATTGTCATTACGGTAGAACTTGTGAGTTGCAGGCTCGGCGGGCTCGCGTTTGTCCCACGGCCAGCGCTGCGAATTGACCATCAGCAGGTCCTGGTCGCCGTCGCTGTCGTAGTCGAAGAAAGCGCAACCGCCGCCCATTGTTTCGGGCAGCAGCTTATCTCCGGCCGCGCCGCTTTCGTGCTTGAAATTCACACCAGCGGATTGAGCGATTTCGGTAAACGGCACCGAGGGGAGTTCCAGTGGCACCCTCTCGCGCAGAGGAACTTCCTTGAGATCCGTTTTGATGATGTCAGGACCCGCATCGCGCTTGCTGAATACATACCAGCCACCAGCGCCGACGACAGCCAGCAGTGCGATCACCGCGACAGACCACTTTAACGCTACTCCGATGACGGCATCATCGCGCTCAAGGTCGTCCTGCGCGGGATCGGGAGCATTCATCTGCGATTCCTCGAGAGGGAATAGCGTGCGGTTAGCGAGGCTTGCCAACACGACGCTCGATAGGAGACGTGATCAACAAAAGTTACGGGCGAATCCTATTGAGTACCACGCAACAGAGGACGCCGGGTAACAAAAATAAGCAGAACAAAGCAGAGAAGCCACTTCACCGAACAGTCGTCACGCCGAGAAGCCTCGGATGTCTGAATGAACGTTTCGATAGGGTTCTGCGTGCACAATCAGGCGACTGGACCTATGGGTAGAGCGTTGATTGCATCCAGCCATCAGTTCGGGACTCATAGACATGGCGTTCGTGCAGGCGACCTTCTCGACCATTCCAGAATTCGATCCGCGTCGGGATCACCCGGTAGCCGTACCAGTGCTCGGGTCGGGGAACGTCCTGGCCATCAAACTCGGCTTCGTAGTGGGCGAGGCGACCCAGCAGGGTCTCGCGAGAATCCAGTGGTTGTGACTGCAGTGACGCCCAGGCTCCGATGCGGCTAAGCCGCGCGCGCGTCTGCCAGTAGGTGTTGGCTTCGGTGTCGTCGATTTTTGAGACTGCGCCTTCGACGTGCACCTGCTCCTGCAGCTTGTCCCAGTAGAAGCACAGACCGACGCGCGGGTTGTCGTTCATCTGCCGCCCCTTGCGGCTCAGCGAGTTCGTAAAAAACACGAACCCACGTTCGTCGATGCCGCGCAGCAAGACGGTTCGCACGGAGGGTTGCCCGTTCGCGCCGCAGGTGGCAAGGCTCATGGCATTCGGTTCTCGCAGGCCCAGTTCGGTCACGTGCGAGAAGCGCTCTTGGAAGAAGCGAATCGCTTCCAAATAGAGCGGGTCGGTAATGTGATCCATGCGATTCGTCTCCGTCATACAACGCCGTTCGGGTTCAGTTGCAGTGGCATCGCTCAAGTGTACCGCGCAGCGTGCTCCATCACCGCGCCGTCAACGCGTGATTGTGAAACGCGGTGGTACTCCCGTCCGGCGGAATTAAGCGGCGAAGATCTTCTTCAGACGCGGATCGCTGGTCAGCTCACCTTCCTTTTGCGGCGTCTCTTTCACCAGACGATCGATCACATGATCGGACGTGATCCCTTCGCTCTGTGCGGCGAAGTTCGTGACGATGCGATGTCGCAGCACGGGCTTGGCCAAGTCAGCAATGTCTTCTGTTGAGACATGCGTGCGGCCGTGTATCAGAGCTCGAGCCTTGCCGCCGAGCACCAGGAACTGGACGGCTCGGGGACCTGCGCCCCAACTGAGCCATTCATTCGCGAAGTCGGGCACACCCGGTTCGCCGATACGCGTCTGACGCACGAGGGCCAACGCGTAGTCGACAACGTGATCACTCACCGGAACCTGGCGCACCAGTCGCTGCAGGTCCATGATCTCTTCGCCACTCAGTACGGCCTGAATCTCGCAGGGGTTAATGCTCGTAGTCGTCTTCGCAATCTGACGTTCTTCATTGAAGGTGGGATAGCCCACAAAGACCTTGAACATGAAGCGGTCTTGTTGAGCTTCCGGCAGCGGATAGGTGCCTTCCTGCTCAATGGGATTCTGAGTTGCCAGCACGAAGAACGGATCGCTGAGCTGGTGCCGCGTCTGTCCAACCGTGACCTGTCGCTCCTGCATGGCTTCCAGCAGCGACGCCTGCGTCTTCGGAGGCGTGCGGTTGATTTCGTCGGCCAGAATCACGTTGTGAAACAGCGGCCCCTGCAGGAAGCGGAACTCACGCTGCCCCGTCTGTCGATTCTCTTGAATCACGTCGGTGCCGGTGATGTCCGCAGGCATCAGGTCGGGTGTGAACTGGATGCGGTGAAAGCTCATCGACAGGCTGCGGGCTAGCGTGCTGATCAACAACGTCTTCGCGAGCCCCGGCACGCCTTCCAGCAAACAATGCCCGCGGCTGAACATCGCAATCAGCAGGTGATCGATCACGTGGTCCTGACCGATGATGACCTTCGCAATCTGCTCGCGAATCTGATTGTAGGCCGTGTTCAGCTTTTCGATGGCTTCGTCGGACATGTGTTTTTAGTTCCGATTCTTCAAGTGCACTGGTTGAGACCCCGTAAGGTCCCTCAAAAGTGGCGTTTTGCGAGACGGAACACAACCGCATTCCGAGTCACACCGCACAACTTGGGTGACGAATAGATCGCAGCGTCCCTTGTTGCGTTTCGCTTCGCAATGCGCCTTATTGCTGAGCGAAAGACAACAGTCTCCGCAGTCTCAGGTCCCGACAAGCACCGCCATCTGCGGGTTGCCCATGACCGAGCTAGTCTCAGGTTTTGGCGTCATTTCAGCAAACCTGCGAGCACAAAAGACCGTATCCGAATTGGACCAATCAGAAGAATCGAGATCCGAAATACGCCTTCGCCGCGCGGCTGGCATCGCGTTAGCCAATAGCTCTCGCAAATTCCTGTCCATAACCGAATTCAGATCCATTAACCCGATTGCCCCAGGAAGACGCTTCAGAGGGATGACCCACCCCGTCCGACGATTGACGCTCGTGGACAGACACCAGGGGTTGTCTCAAAATTGATGCTGTGGGCCAGAGTACGCATCACCACCGCTGGGACGCTGTGGCGATGACTGAGAGGCATTCATGCTGACGCGAGCCTTTGGTCCGTTCAATCTGGAAGAACCGCTGGGTGCGGGCGGGATGGGCGTGGTCTACCGCGCCATCTACCGCAAGAACGGCCGCATCACGGCGCTCAAGCTGCTGCCGCACCACCTGACGGAAAACAGCCGTCTGGTCGCGCGCTTCGAGCAGGAGATGCGCATTCTCGAGCGTCTTGATCATCCGCACATCACCAAGTATTACGGTGGCGGAAAGATCCGCGGTCAGCACTTCTACGCGATGAAGTTGATGGAAGGCGGCACGCTGGCCGACCTGCTGGAGCGGCGTGGTGCGTTGCCGTGGGAGCAGGTCATCGAGCTCGGTGTTCAGATCTGCGACGCGCTCGACTGCGCACACAGCAACGGCATCATTCATCGTGACCTGAAGCCCGCGAATCTGTTTCTCGGTGAAGGCAGTGAGCACGAACAACTGGTGCTGGGCGATTTCGGCATCGCCCGTGACATGGATGGCATGCCGATCACCGCCACCGGTTCGACGGTCGGGACCTATGCCTACATGGCTCCCGAGCAGATCAACCTCAAGCAACCCATCACCGCAAAGACAGATCTCTATGCGTTGGGCTGCGTGCTCTTCGAGATGCTGACCGGTCGCACGCCGTTCGTCAGCGAAGCTCCGAGCGATCTGATGATGCAGCATGTCAATGAGCAACCGCCGTCAGTGCGGACTCTGGCCTATGACTGCCCTGTCTGGCTGGATGACATCGTGCAGCAGTGCCTGGCCAAGAATCCGCAGGACCGCCCGTACGATGCGGCGATTGTGCGCATGGCTCTGGATGAAGTGCTGACAAAGGTTGCCGAGCAGGTGAGCGTCGCATCCGATCGCTCGACCGGCGGACCGCGAACGACAACAACCATGGCCGGGTTTAATCCGGATCTGAAGAAGCTGCTGGGACCGAAGAAGAAGAAACGCAAGCTATCGACTGGACCGCTGCTGGAACGCACCTGGTTTCTCGCGAGTATTCTGCTGGCGATGTTCGCCGTCGCCGCGTGGGTCGTCTGGCCAGCCAACGAAGACAAGCTGTTCGCGAAGGCTCAGCCGTACATGGAAAGCGATGACCCGGTGCAGTGGCGCGAAGGCATCGACAAATACCTGCAGCCGATGGTGAACCGCTTTCCGGACGGCAAGCATGCAGCAGTGGCCAAGGAGTTCATCGAGAAGGCTGAGGTTCAACGCCTGAAGCGTCGCCTGATCAGCAACGCGCGGTTGAATCGCCCGACGACGAGCGAGCCCGAACGTCTCTTCATGGAAGCTTGGCGCTTCGAACAATTTGGAGACCGGATCACCGCGCTGGAGAAGTACCGCAGTCTGATGGAGTTGTTGAAGGACTCGAAGGACCATCAGGACTTTGTGGCGTTGGCAAAGCTGGAGATCTCTGAAATCGAAGCGACTACGGACGCGAAGCTGGATCGGGTTGAGTTCGTGAACTCATCCCTGGCCAAAGCCGAAGACCTATACGGTCAGGGCAGGCTGCTCGACGCGCGCAAGATCTGGGACAGCGTGGTCACGCTGTATGCCGCGAACCAGGAGTTGGACCTGCAAGTCCGCTACGCCCGCGCACGCATGAAGGGCGAACCGGTTGATGAGATCGGTTATTCGCCGATCAAGCCGCAACCGATCGAGCCCTTGCCGATGGACTCTTGAAGTCGACTTCTAACGGCCTGTTGCAGTGTCAACAGCGACCACTGAAAACGGAGATACCCCTTCGCAACGACTCAAGATTGAGGCTGCGAAGGGGTCGTCCCCCCCGGCGACCAGCAAGCAGCGATGCTGCTTACGGCCGCACGATATATTGAGAAGTCGTCGAAGCTGCCCAAGCCTGAGTCCGCCGCAAGGTCAGGCTGACTCCGCTGGAGCAGCCGCCACGGCATGGAACGTCCGACCAATTTCGCGTCGACGACCGTCTGCCGATTACTCGAAACCTGGCGTGCCTGGACCTGCACCGCTGGCATCACCATAGCCTTGGTCGAGCTTGTACTTCTCCATGGCCTGAACCGTGTTCGTCAGTTTGAATTCAGGTCCGGCCGGGAAGTACTGCACGTCGTCGCGGAGGTAGTAGGCCGATGGCAGTGTCTGACCGCCGACGGTCGACTGACAGCCGGTCAATGCTCCACAGAGACCGAACGCACCCAGAATGGTCAAAGACAGCTTGCGCACCATGATCGCCTCATGCGGAACGATTGTCTGTTTGCACCCGCCAATGAGCTGAGAGACGCCATCCTGCGTGCGTTTCCAGCGCGGGCCGACAAGTTCATCGGCATTTTCCAACCGTCAACTTCGGCAAATTCGGCACAACCAGCAAAGTTTGACAGAGACTTTGACGAATGACTGACGGAGAAACCGCAATGCATTTCCAGGAAACGACTTAAGAGTGATTTGCCGCAAATCGATCACCGCGCTGGTAACGAAGTCTCCCCCTCGAACGAGCTGCTTGCAGTTCGCATGGGTTCTGCGGGCACTCAGGTTCGAATGCTCCGCAAACGTAGGGATCGCACTTCGAATTCCGTCCGATCGGACATCGCGAATTTGGCGCGGCACGGAGATTTCGCAACGCTTAACCCTTCAGCCCTTGAGGCTTCATTCCACTGGTTCACGGCAGCGACGGACATGATGCAGCATCTGCGACACCTGCTTGTGCTTCTGATGGTCAGCGTGCTGATGAGCGCAATCGAGACCGTTCGCGCTGACGATCGCGCTCAACTGGAGTTCTTCGAGAAGCGCATCCGACCCGTGCTGATCGAGCGGTGTTATCAGTGCCATTCCGCGTTGTCGAAGGAATTGAAGGGCGGCTTGCATGTCGATCATCGCGAAGGACTCCGCAAGGGCGGCGAATCGGGTGCGGCTGTTGTGCCGGGGCGGCCCCAAGAGAGTTTGCTGATCAGCGCTTTGAAGCACGAAGACTTTCAGATGCCGCCTGATGAACGTCTCTCGGCGCGAGTGATTGCGGACTTCGAACAATGGATCGCCAGTGGTGCGATCGATCCCCGCGAAACACCGGCGTCGGCAACTCAGGCGGTGCAGCAGGCCAAAGCGGCGCAATGGGATCAACTCAGCCGCTGGTGGAGTTTTCAACCGCTCGATCTGGATACTTCAACCCCCGCACTGAAGCCGGAAGCAAACGCCGCGAAGATTGATGAGTTCATCCAGCAGCGACTGACCGAACAGCAACTTCAGCGAGCACCGCGAGCCGACCAGCGGACGCTGGTTCGTCGGCTGAGCTTCGCGTTAACGGGTCTGCCCCCAGCAGCAGAAGACGTCGCGGCCTATGCGGCGGACTCGCAAGCGGACGCCTGGACGCGGCTCGTTGATCGCCAGTTGAACTCGCCGCATTTCGGTGAACGCTGGGCCCGACACTGGATGGACGTCGTGCGGTACTCGGACACCTACGGCTACGAATGGGACATCCCCGCAAAGGGCGCCTGGCGCTATCGCGACTACCTGACGCGAGCGTTCAATCAGGATGTCTCGTTTCAGCAACTGGTGCAGGAACAGATCGCGGGCGATCAACTGGAGCAACCGCGGCTCAACGCGGCGGACGCGATCAACGAATCTCTGATCGGCACGATGTTCTTCCAGATGGGTGAGAAGCGGCACGGCGACAGTTCTGAATTCGACGGCATCCATCAGGAGATGCTCGACAACAAGATCGATGCGTTTTCGAAGGCATTTCAGGGGCTGACGATTTCGTGTGCGCGGTGTCACGACCACAAGCTCGATCCCATCCTGCAGGATGAGTACTACGCACTCGGCGGGATCTTCATGAGTTCGCGCTGGGTGTCGAACACGGTCGATCTGCCCGAGCGTCACGCGCGACAGCGAGCCGAGTTGTCGGCGATCAAGGCTCAAATGCGGACTCTGCTGGCGCAAGTCTGGCAGGCCGATCTGCAACAGCTCGACGCCGCGAAACTCGACAAACTGGTGGCGAGTTTCGGTGAGAAGTCACCGCCCATTGAAGAAGTGCTGCACGCCTGGTGGAAGGTCCGTAAGACGGATGCGGCAACACCGACGGCTGATATCTGGAAGGCCGTCGCTGCGAACTATCAAACAGAACGCGAGAAACGCACGCGAGAGAACGGTGGCCACTTCGGCGTCGTGGCAGACTTCCGTAAGGGCGTGCCGGCCGGTTGGTCGGTCGATGGTGTCGGTGTAAATCACATCGTGCCGTGCGGCGACTTCACGGTCGCGCTGGAAGGCGACAAAGCGGTCGGACAGATCCTGCATGGTGGTTTGGTGACTCACTCCGATTCGCCGCGCATGAATGGCGCGGTGCGAACGCCGTGGCTCAATACGCTCGAACCGGGACATCTGAGTGTTGAGCTGGCCGGTGGTGATTTCGCGGCGCGGCGAGCGGTCATTGACAATGCGTTCCTGACCGAAAAGCAGCAGTACATCAACAACCGGCATCCGCAATGGGTGCGGCTTGATACCTACGGCAACATGCGCGAGCGGCACATCTATCTGGAGTTCGCGACCAAGACGAGCAACCCGAACTTTCCGCCGCGAGTGGGTTTGGGAGGAGCCTGCAGCGAAGCTCAAGCGGCGGATCCGCGGAGCTGGTTCGCGATCTCGCGCGTGGTACGACATCAGGCACCGTTCAGTCCGTTCGATGAGCTGACGCGTTTCAACGGGCTGGTGAACGGTGACCCCTTGGCGGACGCGGAATCGCTCGGAGCACGCTACCGACAGTGGCTGGCCAGTTCGATTGATACCTGGAGCAAAGGTGCCGCGACGGACGATGACGTGCGGCTCATCAACTGGATGCTCGACGTGGGCGTGCTCAGCAACGCAGCGAACTCGAAAGACACGGGCGAGACGCAGAAGGCGCTGGTTGATCTGGTGACACGCTACCGAACACTTGAACGCGATCTGCCGGAGCCTTGGACAGTCAACGGCATGCGGGATGTTGATCCCGCGTTTGATTACCCGCTGCATGAGCGCGGCGACTACGACAAGCTCGCAGCGCTGGTGCCGCGCGGTTACCTGCGGCTGATCAGCAACTCATCGAATCGCACCGGACTGTTCGCGCCGGCGAGCTCGGGGCAGGCATCCGTGGCCGCTGATGCGCATCAGATTCGTGATCAGCGCAGCGGACGATTGGAACTCGCGCGGCGCATTGCGAGCAATTCCAATCCGCTGACGGCGCGTGTGTTTGTGAACCGCGTTTGGCAGTCGTTGTTCGGGACGGGTCTGGTGGCAACCACCAGCGACTTTGGACACCTCGGCGAACGCCCCTCGCATCCAGAACTGCTGGATCATCTCGCGCGGCAGTTCATCGCCGATGGCTGGTCGCTGAAGCGGCTCGTCCGTGCCATCGTGCTGACGGAAGCCTGGCAGCAAGGCGGTCAGGTTAGCGAAGCAGCCCTGACTGCTGATCCTGCCAACCGGTCGCTGCATCACTTCTCGTTGAGACGACTCGAAGCGGAAGCGATCCGCGATGCGATGCTGGCGACGTCGGGCGAACTGGACCTCACGCTGTTCGGTCCGCCGATCAACCCGCATCGACAAAGCGAGGACGACCAGAAGCGATTGTTCTCAGGCCCGCTGAACGGCAACGGTCGCCGGTCGATCTACACCAAGCTGACCATCATGGAGCCGCCGCGACTGCTGGCGCTGTTCAATCAGCCGCCGCCGAAGATTCCGACTGGTACGCGCGATGTCACCAACACGCCGGCTCAGTCGTTGGCGTTGCTCAACGATCCCTTCGTGAAGCAGCAGGCCGAGGTGTGGGCTCGCAAGCTGATTGCTCAGCCGCACGGTTCGGTCGCGGCCCGCGTCCACGCCATGTTCCTCGCCGCGTACGGTCGGCTTCCTGCGTCGAGTGAAACCAGCCGCTGGGAAGAGTCCATTCGGGAACTCACTCAGTTGCATCAGGTGGGAGCGGACCAAGTGCTCCAATCGCACCCCGTCTGGCTGGACGTCGCCCACGCGATTTTCAACACGAAGGAATTTATCTACGTGCGTTAGGCCCCGGAAAGACTCCAACTGTCCGGCGAATCTTGCCGAAAAGTGCCGAAAATGTCCGTCGGTGTTTCATTCTTCCGGTTTTGGTGCGGCAGAGTTTGAATCGCGTCTTGTTGAGATTTCGACAATCGAAATAGAGTCTCCAGTTGCCGGCGTCGTCGCGAGGGATCGCGGGCGTCGGCCCGTGAATTCATCAGGAACTCAAGAGCGATCGCTCTTTTAATAGCAGGCTTGGACATGGACGTTCGACGGCTGCAACTGCTGTTGGCCTACGGGGCCCTGATCTTCGTGCCGTGGCCGAGTCTCCGGCCGTTTGAGTTCAGCCTCACTTTTGGTGACGTGTTCCTGATCGGCGCGGTGTTGCTGAACGCCGACCAGCTCTTTCAGTTGCGACCCTTTCAGGTTCCGCTGCTTCTGTCGTTTCCCTTCGTCCTGATTTCGCAAGTCATGGACCCCGATGGGGGAATCGTTGAGATCATGCAGACGATCTACATCTTTGGTGTCCTGTTGCCGTTCGGTCATCTGGCTTTTGCCAATATGGAACCTAAAACATTCCTGTCAGTGTTTTTGAGTGCTCAGGGCGTAAGCTGCAGCGTGGCCGTGTTGCAGATGCTCGGTGTCGTCGGACCGATCGGACAGCAGTTGTTGTGGGAGACTCGCGAAGCCACTCGTGCTGCGGGCCTTAACATGTCCTGCAGCGGTTTGTGTATGTGCCTCACATCGCTGTTCTGCCTGCTGCCTTATTTGTCGAGCTATCGGCAGCGAGTGTTTCTGCTGTGCATCATCGGCATGGGTATGTTGGCGACCCTGGCGAAGTCAACGATCTTCGCGATCCCGGCGTTGTTCTTCTTTCTGGTGTGGGAGCCAAATCGTAATCGAGTGCTGACCGCGATGGGGATCATTGCGGTTGCTGCCGGAGGAGCATGGGCTTTTTCGGCCGACATTCAGAATAGCGTGGCTTCAGTTTATGACAGTGTCTTTTACCGGGTGGAGAACGCCGAGTTTTCCGTTTACGAACGTATGTCGACGCTGAACTATGCGCTGGGCCAAATCTCCAACTGTGTAGTCGTCGGCTTGGGGTACAACGGCACGTCCATCACCCTGACTCAGCACCTCAACAACACAGTGCACGTTTACCACGTTGGCCTGATTCTGATCGGTGGCATGGTTTGCACGGCGTTCCATTACTGGGGCTACTTCCTGATGATGAAGGAAGCTCTCGGCCTGCGCCAGCCCGCGATTATTATCGTCATCCTCTCGCACTGGTTGTCGGTGTGTACGATGACCGTGCTGATGCACTCGTTTCAGTACACGCCCTACCTGATGTGCGGCGCGATTCTGAATTATTGCGCGATGGAGCATGAACGCCGTCAGCGGTTGCCAAAACAGAAGTCGCAAGCCAAACCGGTTAAGGCAACGCTACCGTCTGCGCGAGCAGCGTAGTTCAGTCGACCGCATTCAGACGAAGAAGTAGACGCGTTCGGCCGTCTTGCGCAGCAGCCACTGCTTGTCTTCGGCCGAGAGGAAATCGGCCCGATCACGGATCAGGGCGATAGAGGCACCGTAGTTGTTGCCTCCCTGGATCTGATACGGGCTGTCGCTGGCCCACATCAGACGCTGCGGACCGAAGCACTCCAGCAGCTTCTTGATCATCGGCAGCAGATCCAGGTAGGGAGGCGTCTTGCGTCCCAAAGCGTAGTAAGCCGAGATCTTTACGTTCGTGTGCTTGTGGCGAGCCAGCTTGCAGAGGTTTGCCAAGTCCGCGTCGCGCATCTGACCATCCACGCCAATACGGGCGAAGTGGTCAATGACGACTGGCGTTTCGGGATACTTCTGGCACATGGCATCAACTCCCGGCAGATGATCGGGATTGATCAGCGGGCACATGGCCTGACGAGTCTCAGCGGCCGTCTTCCACATTTCGTTCATGCCGGCGTTGTCGAGCCACTGCTCCTGCATGTCCTTGTGGATGAATGGGGTGATGCGGAAGCCGGTGACGCCGAGCTTCAGCAGCCGCTTCATCTCCGCACCGGGCGCTGGCTTGCGATCATCCACCATTCCAACGACCCGGAACCGCTGCGGGTGCTTCTTCACGGCATCCGTCAGGTAGGTGTTGTCGAAGAGATGAAACAACGAATGTTGAATCAGAACCACTCGGCCCACGCCTTCAGGCAGAGCAATCGACAGCAGGTCGCTGTCGTCAAAACGCGGAGGATCCAGTTGCTGCTTCGTCACACCCGGCGCCAGCGGGTACTTCTCGCCGTCAGCAGGCCAGATGTGCGAATGAGCGTCGATCCACGGAGTCTTTTCCAGATCGTCGGCAGCTTGAGCTAGCATGGTTCCCATTCCTAACACCGCGACGCCGGCAACCAGTGCTTCACGTCGAGTGACTTCGAGCGATTCATGCATCGTGCAGATTCCTGTGAGAAGGACGGGAGCGCTCAAGGATCAGTTGTGAGAATCAATTCGCAGCCGCGATCGAAACCGGGCAGGTGGTCTGCTGAACGTAGGGCACAATCCAGATGTTGCGGAAGCGCACCGGATCGCCGTGATTCTGCAGCTTGGTGATCAGTGCCTTGGGGCCTTCCTGAGCACCGCCACCGGTTTTGGCGGTCACTTCCACCTGGTTGTGAACTGCGACGCCATTATGCAAGACCGTGATCTGCGCGTTCTGAATCTTCTTGCCGGCTTCATCGAATCGCGGGCTGAAGAACCAGATATCATAGGTCTGCCAGGTCAGCGGTGGCAGGCACATGTTGAGATCCGGGCGGCGCTGTTTGTAGAGCGATCCGCATTCGTTCTCGATGCCATCCAGGCCGAATGAATCGAGGACCTGCACTTCGTAGCGGCTTTGGATGTAGACGCCGCTGTTGCCTCGAGCCTGTCCGCGAGCCAGCGGCATGTACGGCAGCATGTATTCAATGTGCAACTGGAAGTCGCCGAAAGCCTCCTTGGTCTCGCAGCCTTCTTTCAGCAGGTTGCCTTCCAGCTTGCCGTCCTTGAAGTGGTCGGCGTTCGTGCCATCGAAGAGGACTTTGGCTCCCCACGGTGCTGTTTGGCCGAGCGTCGGGCTTTGACGAGTCACCTTGGCCGCATTCCCCAACGACCAGCCGTTGCTGGTGACTGAGGCCGCGCCGTTGGCGATCACAATCTGGCGACCTTCGGCGTTCAGCGTCAGCGTCGAGCCTTCGAGCTTGCCCGTGTACTTGGTGCGTTCACCGTTCATCGGCCAGCCATAGCCGGGCAAGCCGCCGCGATATTCGACCGCCTGAAAGTCGCCTTTGCCGAGCGACACCACCTGCAGGCCGACGGGCTCGCAACGGCGGCACGCATTGACGACGGACCCCAGATACTCACCCTGATACGCGAACTCATCGCCGACCTTGGAGATGTCGGTGATCGCTGCCGGCTTGGCTTTTTCATCTGCAGCCTTCGTGACTGCGGGCATTGAGAAACAGAGCAGTCCAGCGAGCAACCAACCGGCAAATCGAGGCATTGTCGAGGTTCCCTAAAAGGCGTGATGTCAGAGCAAGTGCGTCAGGATGTAGCAGCAAGCGGTGCGTGCGGGAAATCAGATACCGGAGAGATACCTCGCCGCCGCCGCAGGGTCCATGCAACGCGCCTCGCGACCCGCCAAATCAGTTCGTGCTGACAGGGTTGGAGAGGATCTCCGGAGTCTCGTTGTTAAACCGAATTCGACCCGGCGAACGCCGCTTTTCAATCTGTAATGTCAGCGGACCACCGACCGGGGGACCGATGATACGTCCACCGATATTGACCGTCTCACCCACCTGAGCGCGCCGCAGGCTTTGGGTGATATCAAACTCGATGCCGTCCCCGGAGGCGTTCTTGGCCACGAGGAAGAAGAACCCGTCCGGAGGCAGTGGGGTTTGCACCACGCAATCGACGGTAATTTCTCTCCCACCGGCGAAGCCGTTGCCGTTCTTGGCGTTGGCGATGGCAATCACCTTTCCGACGGCGGCGGCACCGGCGAGCTGCTGCACGGTCGGGGGCGGCTGGGCAGCCGTTTCAGTGCCGCCTTGAGCAATCTCGCCTGAGACCTTGCTCCATTTCTGATGGCCGGTCTTCAAGGCCATATGGGCGCTGAGCTTGCCTGTGCCGAGCACTCCGGGGCCGATCGCGAACTGTACCGTGCCCTGATTCTGCAGGGTGATATCCACTTCCATGTAGTGCTCGATGAAACCACCGCCCGATCCTTGACCGATATAGAGCACATACTTCTTACCCGCCTCGGGAGCCCCTGCGGCAATGCGATAGTCAATCGTGTAGGGCTTATCGAACGGCCCGCTGCTCTGCCCCTGCTTGAAGTTCGACAGGACCACCCACACCGGATAACCCTGAACGGCAGCAGCCACCGGCTGGACCGGGGTAGGCTGAGCGGGCGGTGTCTGAGTTGTCGCCGGGGGCGTTGCGGCTGCGTTGGGAGCAGTGGCGGCATGTTGAGCCGCTATGGCCGGATTCGTCGAATCAGCTGGATTGGGTGTGGGATTCGGCTTAGCCGGGTCCGGGCTGGCCGCGACGGGCGGAGCCTGAACGGGAAGACCTGGATCGGGCCGTCTCATCAGTGTGAACACTAAAACCGCAACACCGACGGCAGTCACTCCACCAACTGCCAGTCCGATAATGAGACTTGTATTGGCACTTTGCTTGGGCGCAGGTCGACGGCCTCGACCGCCACCAGATCGAGATCGACCACTCTCACGGCGAGAGGGCCTGCTCTCGTATTCCTCTTCAATGACTTCTTCGTACGCCTCGCCGTACTCGTCCTGCTCGGGGACCTCGACAGAACCGCCGCAATCAGGACAACGCAGCCGTTTGCCAGCCGCGTTGTCCTTCAACTTCAGCGTCTTCCCGCAATCACACTTCACCGTGATAGCCATATCAATGTTCTCCGCACGAGACGCGATGGATGACAGGCACCAACGAATCGAAGAGAGACGCAAGAGCGGCAACGAATCGCCGCTCTTCGGGATTGGCGGGCATTTAGCCCTTCAACCGCCGCTGGATTTCTTCCGTGACCTTGTCCAGCGGAATACGTTCCTGAGCGAGAGAGTCACGATCCCGAAGCGTGACCGTCTTTTGACTAATCGTATCACCGTCAATGGTGATGCAATACGGCGTGCCGATCTCATCCTGCTGGCGGTACCGACGACCGATGGCGCCTTGCTGATTGTATTGCACATTCAGTCCTGCTTCCTTCAATTCTCTATACACTCCCAGTGCGATGTCCGGCATCCCTTCCTTCTTGATCAGCGGGAAGACCGCGGCTTTCACCGGGGCGATCCGCGGATGGAATCGCATGACGGTGCGAGTCTGTGCTTTGCCGTCTTCGTCAGGGGCTTCGTCCTCGTCGTAGGCTTCGCAGATGAACGCCAGCGTACCGCGATCCGCGCCCGCTGACGGTTCAATCACGTGCGGAATGAACCGTTCGCGGGTCTGGTCATCAAAGTACGACAGATCCTTGCCGCTGCCGCGCCACTTTGGATTTCCGTCAGCGTCCTTCTCCACTTCCAGTGGTCGCGTCTTCGGATCCAGCTTGCCTTCGGAGTGACTACGGAGGTCGAAGTCACCGCGATGAGCGATGCCTTCGAGTTCTCCGAACTCACCGGCGTCAAGGAACGGAAACGCATATTCAATGTCGGAAGTGCCACAGGAATAGTGGCTGAGTTCGTCCTGATGGTGTTCGCGAAGTTGCAGGCGCTCACCGCTCAAACCGAGGTTCGTGTACCACTTCATGCGGCGATCGCGCCAATACTGATACCACTGGGCAGATTCCCCTGGATGGCAGAAGAACTCGAGTTCCATCTGCTCGAATTCGCGCGATCGGAACGTGAAGTTGCGCGGCGTAATCTCGTTGCGAAAGCTCTTGCCGACCTGACAGATACCAAACGGCACTTTGACGCGCGTGCTGTCAACCACGTTCTTGAAGTTGACGAAGATGCCTTGAGCCGTTTCCGGACGCAGGAACGCCGCATCGTCTTCGGTGCCCATCGCGCCGAGGATCGTCTTCATCATCAGGTTGAATTCGCGCGGTTCAGTGAAGGTACCAAGCGAGTCGACGTCGGGTGCCAACACGCTGGCGAATTGGCTCGGTTCAACCGTCCCCAGTGACTGAACCCCGCCATCCCAAACGAGCCTGTCGGCTTCCTTGTTACGCAGGCCAAACAGCTTCGCAGCCCTCGCTTCAATGTCCGGAGTCGGATCTTCAGCACCGGACGTAACGAACACTCGCTCGACTTGTTGCGCGGATGCCGTTTTTCCCGGACACGTGACCCAGCGTCCCTTCAGTTGATCGTAGCGATAGCGCTTCTTCGACAGCTTGCAGTCGACCATCATGTCGTGGAACAAGTCGTAGTGACCCGAGCACTTCCAAATCTGGGGGTGCATGACGATCGAGCTGTCCAACCCGACCATATGAAATGTCTGAGGAGCGCCCGGGTATTCGCGGAACTCATCGTGCGAGGTGACCATGTCGCGCCACCAGGCATCCTTGACGTTTCTCTTCAGTTCGACGCCGAGCGGACCATAATCCCAGAAACCGTTGAGCCCGCCGTAGATCTCCGACGACTGAAACAAGAAACCCCGTCGTTTGCACAACGAGACGATGCTATCCATGTCCTTCTTCTTGCTCACCGCGACGCCTTTACTGGAAGAGTTCTAGTCTGCGAATGCCGCAGATTCTGGCGGGTTCCACGAGACGCGGCAAATCAGCCTCATGAGGAAGCCACGGAATCCCAAGCCCAAGTTCTGTGTCTGTCAGACTGGGTAAGATGCCAGACCGACTCAACCTCGACGGAGTTCGGGCTACTGGCGCAGTCGGCTTCAGCCGACTAATAAAAGCTCAGAGACTTGATCGAAGCACCTCAGACCAAACCTGCTCAGCAGCACCAGTGGCGGATGAGTTTGGCGTAGAGTTCGGTGCCACGGTCGAGTTGGTCGAGGGCGATCCATTCATCCCAGGTGTGAGCCTGAGCAATGTCGCCGGGGCCGAGGACCAGCAATTTTTTGAGTCCCGTCAGCACTGCCCCGTCCGTACCGTAGCAGACGGTTTTGGCCGCGGCCTGGCCGGCGAGATCGAGCACCTCACGGACGAACGGTGAGTTGCGGTCGACGTAAAGCGCGTTGGCGGCGTCTCGAACGGAGATTTCGAGTCCGTTTTCGGCGGCAGCTCGCTTGGCACGTTCGATCAGGACGTCGCCGTTCTGGCCGGGGCTCGGGCGGAAGTAGACCGTGCAGATGCTCTGCGGAGCCGTGATGTTGACGGCTTCGGTGTGGTCGTTGATTCCGATGTTCCAACTGATTCCCGGCGGATCGAACTCGGGATGCTGCCACTGTGGATCGTTCTGAACCTCGTCGTGAATGCGTTTCATCTCGGCGAGGAAGGGAATCATCTTCAGGTTGGCGTTGATGCCTTCCCGTGTGCTCGAGTGGGCGGCGCGGCCGCGTGAGATCGCCGTGAAGCCGTAGGTGCCCTTGTGAGCGTAGACGACTTCCAGTTTGGTCGGCTCGCCGACGATGCCGTTGGCGTCGCCTCGCACCATCTCCTGAAACAGTTTTGAACGCACAGCGACAGCTCGGGCGCCGCCGTATCCGATTTCTTCGTCGGCCGTGACCGTGACGTAGATCGGGTGTTTGAGTTCGCTGGCTGAAAATTGCTCGGCGGCGACCAGCATGCAGGCGACGGAGCCCTTCATGTCGCAGGACCCGCGACCGTAGAGGCGATCTCCGACAATGGTCGGCTGAAAGGGACCGTGCTCGGTCGTGAACCACGAGCCGGCAGGAACTACATCCGAGTGGCCGAAATACGCCATGCCGCCGGTGCCCTCGCCCTTGCGAGCGACGACGCTGGACTTCGGGACGCCGTTCGCGTCGTTGTAGTCCAGCCGCTCGCAGGTGAAACCGAGCCGTCGCAATGTCTCCTCAATGAAGTTCGCGACGGGCACATTGGAAACCAGGCTGGGCGACTCAAAGCGGACAAGCTGCTGGGCGTAGTCGAGTGCTTGCATGGTGGGTTTCAGTGTCTGAAGAGGACCTGATTTTCGCTCACAAACGGATGCCTGACCGATCGCTGTCGAGCACGCAGGCATTTGTCGGACGCTCAATTTAGCGGCGTCGTTCGCCCACTGCGCCTGTCCGCAGACACGTTCTTCGACTGGCGAAATCTCAGTTCTGGCTCCTGAAAATTTGGCGGTTGTGCGCCGTCACCTGGATTCTCAAATCGAAAAAGTGGCTGAATTTCCCGCAAATCACGTTGTTGGAAGATTCTCACCCAACACGCCGGATCTCGCGACTTCTCCAAATTGGTTGCGTGTGCCCGCAACCACCCCTACCGTCTTCCCCTCTTACGCGAACCTCAATCTCGGACTGACCACCGCGATCGAAGTTCGGGCCAACTACGGAGTCTTTTGAATGGAGTGTTTCATGGGACGAATCCATGGGGTGGCGGCTGTTTTGATGGCAGCGGGTTTGGTGACAAGGGCGATCGCTTCGGAAGTGTCTGACTTTGGGAATGAGATTCCCGGAATCGTGCCACGATTGGGCAAAACTCAGTTTGTGCCGCAGATTGAACTGGGCGGGCAAAGCTCAGCGATTCAGGAGTTCACGCAATCCGCGACGAATGAAGATGATGCCGTGGCTTGGCGAACTGACCTGAGCCGTGACGAGGAAACGAAGCTGGGCAGTGATGCTTTCGATCTGCAGCTCGTCAGCCAGGAACAGAACTCGGAAACGCCAACTGAAGCTGACCTCTCATCGGATGACCGACCTGAATCGCAACCTGCACCAGCCCACGTTCGCAACCGCCGGGTTCTGGTCTTCAAGGCGTCCTGGTGTGGTGCCTGCCAAGGGTTGAACTACGAATGGCCCAAACTGCGGGCCGTGAAGTGGCAGGTTGGAGACAGCGGCACCGATCACATCCAGATTGTGGACGTTGATGCGCGACCGGACTTGATGGCGAAGTACGGGGTACAATCGCTCCCCACAATCGTGTTGATCGAGAATGGTAAAGAATTACGCAGACACGGTTTACTAAGTGCGTACAACATCGCTGAACTCTTTCATGGACGGTACTAAGTGAGGTCGCGGCAAGTTGCTGGACCGGGGCAGCACAAGTAACATTCAACGCACGCCGTGCTCTTGGTGGCTATCCGCGGGGCACGGCGGTCTTGTTTGAGGAACCGCTCTTGAGCACGCCCATGAAGAAGAAGACGTCCAAGAATTCCGCATCGCAACCCAAACCCAAAGGGTCTG
This sequence comes from Planctomycetaceae bacterium, assembly GCA_021732995.1. Taxonomy (GTDB): domain Bacteria; phylum Planctomycetota; class Planctomycetia; order Planctomycetales; family Planctomycetaceae; genus AM-0621. Next base: position 97,739 of record JAKFWA010000035.1, read on the forward strand.
AGCCGATGGCTGATATCCCCGAGTCGAAGAATCCCTTCAACCTCGCTGCCGTCAAAGAACTGATGGAGCTGATGGAAAAGCACGGCGCGACTTCCATCAACCTCGACAACGGCAATGAAACGTGGCGCATTCGCCGTGGACCGGCGACGGTTCAGGCCATGCAGTACCTGCCACCGCCGATGCAATACGCTCCGGCGCCGATGGCTCATGCACCGGCTCCGACGCCGGCCGCATCCGGGGCGGCACCTGCTCCGACCGTCGCCGCTGAAAGCAACCTGCCCGCCATCAAGAGCCCGACGGTCGGCACGTATTACGCGTCGCCGAGCCCTGAAGATCCGCCATTCGTGCAAGTGGGCTCGAAAGTGCAGCCGGACACCGTCGTCTGCATCGTTGAAGCCATGAAGGTCTTCAATCAGATCACTGCTGACGTGAGCGGTACGATCGCTGAAGTGCTCGTCAAGAGCGGCGATTCCGTCGAGTACGGTCAGCCGTTGTTCCGCATCAAGTCGTAGCCGCTGGTCGGTTGCCTGGCTTGCCGGTGCGGTGAGCCAGGAGGTTCCGCCGATTCTTCCGAGCCGTGGCCGGTCTCACTCCTCAAAGACAACGCTCACATGTTTCAACGCATTCTGGTGGCTAATCGCGGTGAGATCGCTTTGCGAATCATCCGCGCCTGCCGTGAACTCGGCATCGAAACCGTAGCCGTGTTTTCTGAGGCCGATCGCGGGGCTCACTACCTGAGCCTGGCGGACGAGGCCTACTGCATCGGTTCGGCTCAAGCCGTCGACAGCTACCTGCTCATCAACCGCATCATCAGCGCTGCGGAAGTTGGCGGTGCTCAGGCGATTCACCCCGGCTATGGCTTCCTCGCCGAGAACGCCAAGTTTGCCGAAATCTGCCGGGAATGTGACATTGAGTTCATCGGTCCCCCCGTCGCAGCGATGAACGGCCTCGGCGATAAGGTCTCGTCACGCATTGTCGCGATGAAGGCCAACGTCCCGACCGTACCCGGCAGCGAAGGCTTGTTGAAAGACGAAGCCGAAGCCGTGCAGATCGCGAGTAAGATCGGCTATCCAGTGCTGATCAAGGCGACCGCTGGCGGTGGCGGCAAAGGCATGCGCGTCGCTCGGAACGAACAAGACCTGAAGATCGGCGTGAAGCAAGCTTCGCAAGAAGCCGAGAAGGCCTTCAAGAACGCAGGCGTGTTTCTTGAAAAGTACGTGGAAAATCCAAGACACGTCGAAGTGCAACTGATCGGCGATCAGCACGGCAACGTGTGCCACCTGTGGGAGCGCGAATGCTCGACGCAGCGCAAACACCAGAAGCTGATCGAAGAAGCGCCAGCGCCAACTCTGCCCGATGATGTCCGCAATGCGATGTGCGAAGCAGCCGTGCGACTGGCGAAGTCGGCGGGCTACTACAACGCCGGCACCTGCGAGTTCATCGTCGACAAGGACTACAACTTCTACTTCATCGAAGTGAATGCCCGCATTCAGGTCGAGCATCCGGTGACTGAGCAGATCACGGGCATCGACCTGATTGAAAGCCAAATCCGAGTAGCCGCTGGCGAAAAGCTGCCGTTCCAGCAGGAAGACATCAAGCGCAACGGGCACTCGATCGAAGTGCGTATCAATGCCGAAGACCCGGACAACGAATTCCGTGGCAGCCCCGGCACGATCACCAAACTGCGTATCCCCGGCGGACGAGGCGTGCGTTTCGATTCGCACGTGCATGAAGGTTACAAGATTCCGCCATACTACGATTCAATGGTTGGCAAGCTCATCGTGCATCGCCCGACCCGCGAACAGGCCATCGCCTGCATGCTGCGAGCTCTTGATGAGTTCGTCATCGAAGGCGTGAAGACCTCGATTCCGCTGCTGCGGAAGATTCTGCGCGATCCAACATTCCAAGCCGGCCAGGTCGATACTCGCTGGCTGGAACGCACACTCGATGAACTGATGCGCCGCGATTAGTAAAGTGTCGTAGTAAGGCAGGCCAGCTAGAATCTGGATGCTGCAGGCAGAGGCTGTCGTGAGGAGGCCACCATGCCGCGTGGAAGCAGTGCTAGTGTAGTGACGCCTAAATAAAGTTAATTATTGAAACCTTTGTGTTTAGGAATGGTATTGATCTGGCAACCGGGAGGAAGTTGCCATGAGACGTGCAGTGGTGATTGAGTTGAGCACTGAGGAG
>JAKFWA010000038.1 GCA_021732995.1 Planctomycetaceae bacterium
CGCGAGCGTTTGCGTTCGTCCAGCGTTTGCGTTTGTGGTGTGAGGACCTCAGAGTCGCGCTCTCATTCACCCTGCGGTCGATTCTTAACGGCCGTCGCTCAGCACCGGAGTGGGAACACTTCAGTCTGTCCCATTTGATTCAGTCTCAGTCCTTGAGAGACGCAGCTTTTTCAACAGGCTGCTATCTCAGTGAGCAGCAGCACCGTGAGTTCAAACCGAACGCTGAATCGTCGTACCCAGCAGAATACCGAAAAGCTCCAGTGAGAAGTGATCGGCCTGCCTCCAAATCGACTGACTGCACTGAAGAGCAACCGAGTATGCTCTTTCTCCTCCTCGAACCACAAATCGACCAGTTTCCGAGTTGCAGCGCTGCTGGATCGAAATGACTCGCAGTTCCACGCAATCAGACTGGCCGGGCCACCGCCGTCACTCAATTGGAATTGTTCAAGCGACCGAACCAGTTTCACAACCACATCAGCGGCCAGAGTGACCGGAGCCGCCCAGTCCGGCTCCAGACGCTGCTCGCGGTTGGTTTGAAAGTGCATCACCCAGCGATCGGCATCCATTTCCATCCGTGCTACTCCATTATCTGGCGATCACTAACCCGCCACAGCCACCGATCTCCGGTTCAGAGTCGTCTGATCCGTCATTTGCGTTAAGCATGCCCGCCCGCATCAGCTTCCTGAGTATGGTTAATCAAGCATCCAACGCGTCCGTGTTAGGGCGAGTTTGAGTTATGATGAACCTCGCCGGGATTGTTCACAGAGCGCAGGTCGATCGTCAAGAAAACTCAAGCGGTTCTTGCGGCAGGTGCTGCTACTTCCGCTATCCTCTGGGTAAGAGGCACGAGCGATCGAGAGGGGAACGGCGGTGAAGATAGGCATTCTGGCGGACACGCATGGAGCTGTGACTCGAGCGCAGCGGGCTGTTGAGCTGCTCATTGCGGAGGGCGCCGAAGTGCTCATTCACTGTGGAGACCTCAATACTCCGGAAATCGTCGCTGCGTGTTCGGGGCGCCCGTTGTATTTTGTATTTGGCAACCACGACTGCGACGTTGTTCCCGACCTGTTGAGGGCGGCCGATGAGCACCACGCGACGTGTCTCCGGTGGGGCGGCGAGGTGATGCTTGGCGAGAAACGTATTGCAATCGTCCACGGGCATCTCACAATGGATCTGAAGCCGCTGCTCGACGCGGAACCGGATTACTTGTTTTCTGGTCACTCCCACATGCCAGCGGACTGGCAACATGGTCGTACTCGCCGCATTAATCCCGGCGCGCTATTTCGCGCGGATAAGTTTACAGTTGCACTGCTCGATCTGATAACAAACGACGTATCATTTCTCACTGTTCCCGATTGAGCGCGACCGCTTCGACCGAAATTCACGCAGGTTCCAGACAACAAGTTCAGTGAATTCGATCCCACTGGCAGCGGAGGACACTGGCCATGCTTCCGGAACACAATCTTCCCTGGTGGCGGCATGATCGTCCGTGGGGATTCCGCTTCTCGGTGATGGACGTGATCATCTTTGCCGGCGGAACCATCACCACCGTGGGGCTCTGGCAACTTGTTGGTCCATTCGCCCTGATGGTGCCGTATCTTCTGTGTCATTTCTTTTTGTTCTGCAACACCTTTCGCGTCGGCGGCGAGCGCGATTTGATCTGGATCGGCACGTTCCTGATCAATGCGTATGCGTGGATTCAAACGGACAACCTGCCTCTGCATCTGGCGATTCAAGCGGTCATTACACTGGCTCTGATTGCGCAATGCGTTCTGGGCAGGAACTATCACGGGATTGCCTGTGCGCAGATCAATCCTCAGCGATACCGTGATGGAGCCATGCTGGAAGGTGCGTTGACGCGCCACGTTCTGGTAGCGTGTTGCGTTCCACAACCGCTGATCGAGGCTCTGATCGGGCGGCGGTTGAATGAGTTCCGACGTGAAGATGAAACAGCGACGTCGTGACGCTGTGAATAGGACCATCCAACCGACTCGACCCCGCCGAGATGCGGCGATTCAATCTGGATGAAGCTACTGGTCACGCTACAGAAAGGAGTCAGGCGTGGGACAACGGCGCGTCATGATCGACCCGGACGGGACGTCGAACTCGTATACCGGTGTGATAATTCAATTTCCAACGCGCGTGATTTACGAGCAGCAATGTGCCGGTACGGACTGTGACCAGCGCAGTGTCGAGGGTTACTACGTCCCGCTGGGCGGCTGTCGTTTCGATCCGGAGCACGGCCGAATTGATTTCGAATCGTTGCGAGCGCCATTTCATGACGGCGACGCATGTTACTTCGGTGGCAAACTAATCCCCGCTTCGCCGAACACATGCAAATTGCCCCCGGAGCGACTGACTCAGTTGAGAGCGGCCGTAGAATCCATCACGTACTGGGTATCTGAAGCGAATACTGAGGCTCAACCGCGAACACGCCTGCGAATCGATGACTCCCGGCTCGCAGAACTCGTCGAAGCCTGGGTTCCCATCCTTACCCCCGACGGCCCCGGCATACTCACCTGGCCAAACTGTGATTAGCAAAGAAGAGCAGGTATCGTTGGATGCCCGCACGTGGTCGTAGCATTCGGCGAAGAGAGTGAGGTGATTTGATGCCTGCTACAAGGACGCCCGAAGGTGAATCAAACCGCTGCTCAGTCTGCGGTGCAGGCTTTGTGATCGAACACGCGCTGCCACCGGGAGATGCCTGTTGCCCCGCCTGCGGTTCGCTTGTCTGGCTGGCGATCCCGAGGCTGCGTGGCGTTCTCCAGACTACGGTTCAATCTGCTTCAGCGAACGCACGCGAACCATCACAGTCCTCTCGTGCCATTGGTGCGAACGCGCGAAGACAGCCAGGGCGAATTCTGCGGGCTGGTATGTTGGCAGGTTCTTTCCTGGGAGCGCTTTCCGGCCTGACAATTGTACCCGTAATACTCACCAGGCATCCGCTTGCGATGTTCTTGCACGTGGGGGTCGGCTTGGCCGGACTGAGCATTTTTCTCGCGATCGGCACATTCGAAGGGATTAGGCTCATGATTCATTCGAGCGCCAGATTCCTGGCATTTGTCACCTCAAGCTCAGCTTGAGTCATCGCCAGAATGTTCGACGACAGACGTTGCTCATCAAGCCCAACGGAACAATCAGCACCACATTGGACGACGAATGCATTATCGACTGGCTGATCTTCTCAATGACGCATTCAAAGAATTGCGGGCACTTATGCCGCACTTCCGTGAAGGCTCGCCAGATCGCAACGAAGAATTGTGCCGCGTTCTCGAAGCAATTCCGCATCTAAAGTTGCCTGAGGAAGTCGGTAATCTGACGGTCGAGTTCGTTCCTCACGAAGTTGACGGTCCTCGAGCTGCGGTGGGCAATGAGTATCGGAAGATCTGCGCCATCACCGAGTGTTTGTTCAAACGGGATGAGTTGGATCTCTATTTCGAGTTATCTAATTTTGAATCCAACGTCGGATGTGCACTCATCAATTGCGATTTGTTGCGTCATCCACCGCTGCGGCGCGTAACTGACGCTGTTTCAGAGAACACGGACGCTGCGCTTGAACGCGCGGTTATTGAGTTTGTTGAGTCATTCGAAGCCGTCTTTCACTATGACTGGTCCTATACGTGCATGGGGCTTGGCATCGACGGACCCGCTGAGAATGAGGTTAATAGAAGAACATTTCTTGAGCCCGGACTGACCGCAGCTGGCGAGTTCGAAGATTGGGGGAATCGAGGACAACTGCTACAGACATACCGCAAACTCGCGAGTGTGCTCATGCAACGAGGGATTCGCCCCGTTGTTCTGCATCCGCGAAATGAAGATTGGCTCTACGGTAACGTTCAACTCACGCGAGCCTGGCGAGATGAGCCAGAAAGTACTGACCCAACAGTTGACACTGAACCTCATCAACAACCCGAACGCTTCAAGGACGCGGCGGATGACCCACCGAAGTGACCATCGGTCTCCCGAACTGAATCAGACGTGGAACTGGAGATCCCCCGACCAGCGGGTGTGCGGCTATTCCCTGCGATCCGTGTCAGAGGGTGGTGGCGCTATTCGCAGCATCAATTGAACCATCAATGATGGAATACCAGCCAGTAAGGTGACTATGAATGAGAAAACAAAGCCATGACGAATGATTAATAGATCGTGCCACTTGCGATCTCCGGAGGCGGGGTCGAGCACATTGAACAGGAGCCAGAGGCCGCCAAGGACCGCGCTGACGGCCGTGGGAATCATCAGAGAAACCATCGCGTAGCGGCGACTGTGTAAGTGCGCAATCAGCGCCACTGGTCCCACCACAACGATGCAAACAAAGAGAAGACCGCCAAGTCCGGCACCTTCGCCCATTTCGCTTTCTCCGGGTATTCAGCAGGCAGCCTACTGCGCACTGCGTCGCGACATCTGCAATGCTGAAACTGAGATGCTGCTTGCTGGCCACCGTGCGTTAGTCGCTATGCTGCTCAACACCGCTAAAGCCGGTCGACACTTAACTCAGAATCAACGTCTTGTCGCTTCGCGGCCCAGGCAGGCCGAGCACAGCCAACTGCGGTTACTCGAGAAATCGAGTTTCTGGCCTTTTGCGTTGATATCAACATGCCTGCAGTATGGTTGACCATCAATTCCGCAGACGCGAGGATTGGGTTGAGGGCTTATCGTAGTCCCGATCCCAAGGACGCTTTTCGGACGCAGCGCAAAATACAGAGGAAGGCCACCGTGATTAAACGCTACAACAACTTGAGTCTCGTCATCGCAATCCCCGGCATCATCCTGCAGATCGTGGGTCGAGTCATGATGGATGGCGAGCAGGAGATGCTGGGGGCGCTCATTACGCTAGGCGCAACAGGGATGGTGCTCGTCGGTTTTGCCTTCTATGCCATGGCGAAGGGACGTTCTCCCGTCTGGTGTCTGGCGGCATTTCTGTCGCTGATCGGTCTGATAATACTTGCTCTGCTCAAGGATGAATCTGGCGTTGATGAAGTCTGAACGACGGGACCAGTGCCCAATCTCGATGCAGTTTCAGCGCTCCTTATAAGAAGTTTCGATATTCATCTGATCGTGCCGTTTCACGCAGGGTTGCCCGTTTTCGGGCTACCGGTGCGGCGCCGCCACTCTTGTGTGCGAAGACTATGGCGTATATTAAAGACATCAACGCAATTGCCGTTCACCGCAGCGCCTTGGAGTTTCTGCCTGAGTCCGTCGCGCGTGAGAATTCGCTGCTTCCCGTGCGTCTTGAAGGGCGAACACTTCATGTAATTGTTCCCGACGATTCCGAGTCTCTTGAAGCATTGCCGAATCTCCTCGACAAAATCGAGTTTGTCACCGAACGCACGGTTCGCTACGACACCGCCGACAGAATACAAATCGATCAGGCGGTAGCGGATCATTATCACAGGATCCTCAGCAAGGTCACGAATTGTCCGCTCGAGTTGCGCGTCAGTTGCCTGCAACAATGGATCAGTCTTGCACCAACGGAAGACGAGAATATCCGGTATTGTTCCACATGTTCCCAGAATGTGTTTCTTTGTCGGACAGCCGCTGAACTTGACCATCGCTCACGGGAAGGCAGATGCGTCGCCTATCATGAATATAAGGACGAATGGATAGGATTGATGATCGGCCCGACGTCGGATGAATCCGAATGAATGTTGACTGCAACATGGATGTCGCGGGGTGGCGCAGCCCCGGCAAGTTACCGTATCAACGTCTTGTCGCTCTGCGACCTCAGCAGGTCGAGTACAGCCAACCGTGGTCACACGCGTTGAGCGAAGCGAACACCCGGATGACTTGACCGAGCAGTGCTATTTCGCGGTCGCGATGGAGATGCCGTCCGAAAGGACGCCCCCTGTAGTCAGAATTGCACTTGCCTGAGGAAGTATAATTCGCTTGCCGGGGGCAAAGAACGTGAGCTGCCTGGTTTCCGGATGATACTTTGCCGAATTGGAATCAGCCCACGGCACGTGCGCCAGACGCGATTTTACTACCGCGAGGAGATCCCCCGCCTTCTCGAGACGCACATTATCCAGGATGACGATTGTCGTTCCCGGCGGCGCATCTGGCCTGAGCGTTGTGGGCGCAGGCTGCCTTACTCCATCAGATCCCAGCGCGATTGTTGAACCGTTGGGTGTTGAGCTGACCCGATCCGGCGAAGACGATTGATCTATCTCCCTCTGAAGCCTTTCGGCAGCTTTCATCCAGTTAATCGCCGAGGGAATGCCTCGCTGAATCATGGCTTCATAGTGCCCTCCGGTTGCCACCAGCGTCCGTTCGACCGGTGTGTCAGGGGCCACAAGCTTAAGTTGATACTTCATGTCGGCGGTATCCGAAGGCGGAGTATTCGTATCGTCCTTGGCGTGAAACAGGAAGACGGGGCACTTGATCGAGATCGCGTGAGTTAAAGGCGACTCTTTCTCAACGAACTCGCTCAGTCCCGGCAGCAGTTTCTGCAGCCCCGGATTGTTGATCGCTTCTTTCATGCGCTGTTGAAGATTGCAGCATGGAGCATACGCGACGCAGATGCTCAAGTCGGGAAAGTGAGCGGCGGACAGCAAGGCCAGGGTTCCGGCGGAGCTGTGCCCTGCGATATGGATTCTCTTGTGATCGACCTCGGGGACGCACCGTTTCACATACTCAATCGCATTGCGAACGTTGACGAGTCCCGCGTGAGCCGCTTTGAACTCTGTATAGGCTCGCGCCAGATCACCGGGCGTCATCTTCTCGCGATCCGCGATCTGGCCATCGAGCGATAATCCCAACACGGCGTAACCCGCGCGCACATACGGAAGAGTTTCGGATTGATACTCTTCATCGTGGCAGCCCGTGCCGGACAAAAGGTTGGAGCCTGCACTGGGAACAATTACGCAACCGAGTGACTTATCGGGAATCGTCGGCTGATTGGGCAGATAGAGGATGAGCTGCATTCGCGAGCCAGGCGCGGTCACCTGGTTGGCGACCTTGGAGCAATCAACCGTCCGAAACTTCGCGGTCGGATCTGTGGATGGTCGAAATGGCTCAGGGGTCGCAGGAAACACTGGCAACGCGACGCTGCCGACAGGAAGAAGAGTGGGGCCCGTGCCCACTTGCACCAGCGAAGGCTGGCCACTCGATGCGACCGGCGCGACTACCGGCGTTGTCGCTGCCGCAGGCTGACCCAGAGTGGCCAGAGTTTGATTCGTGACCGCACTTGGGGCATTGCTGGCCACCGGGTCGTCAGTGTCCTTGCCGGGTCGGATCGCCACATACAGCAAGCCCAGGACCAGCAAGCCGACTCCACCACCGATCGCCAGGGCCTGCACCGCCGGGTTCGCCGACCCGGACCTTTGTGCGGATTGACGTCGACCCGATCGAGCGCGGGGCCGGGCCTCTTCCGCGAAGTCGTCTTCATCGTCCAGATAGTCGTCCGCCGACAGCAAGTCGTCGTCTTGATCCGGCACGGCGATGACCGCCTTGCACGCAGGGCACCGAACTTTCTTGCCGGCGGCGGCATCCTTGACCTGCAACGTTTCATCGCAACGGGAACATTCAACTCTAATCATGAAGCTGGCCCTTTCATGATCCAGACGCAAATCTGTGCAAGCGCATAGAGAAGACAACCGTTTATAGTTATCTATTGCTCGCATGACGACAAGTATCCTGAAGACTCACCCTGGAGTGTTGACCAAATGAGCTTCGAGCGGACCGTGTGAATTGCGTTGGCGCACCTTGTAGCCCGGCCTCGTCGACATCACTGAACGATCATCGAAGTGTGCCGATTCATTCTGAGCGATCGTAGGCAACTCCGCGCCACGTACTTTGAGAGTCCCCTCCTGAGGCGCGAAAGCGTGACGCTGGAACTATTCGACAACCCGCCGGTAAGTTACGGACATGCTCTGCGAACTAGTCGACTCAAGGAACTCCCCATGCGAAGCGCGATCAAGTGGGTTTTGGTACTTGTTGGTTTGATGGCGAGTGCTCCGGCTGTTGCCGCTGAGCCTTCGCCGTTCAAGCTGCAGTGGAAGGACAATCTCCTCACGGTTTCCGGGCAGGATCTGCCGGGCGGAGATCTGGCGATCTGGTACCTCGAAGCCTATTGCCGGCCGGGGTCAACGGATCGGGATTGGGGGCAGACGGTCATCAGTCATAAGACTGAGCTGATCTCGGCCAGTGATGACGGGCAGCGGATTCGGCTCAAGTGCTTGTTGAAAGACGGAGTTGTCGTCGAGCACGACATTCAGGCTGTCAGCGATGGCGTGCAATTCGGTGTGGTCGCCAAGAACCCGACGGATAAAGAGTCGGAAGCACATTGGGCTCAGCCGTGTATTCGTGTGGGCAATTTCACAGGTCGCAAGCAGACGGATTATCTCGACAAGTGCTTTGTGTTTCTGGACGGCAAGCTGGAACGCCTGCCAACTCGCGACTGGGCGACCAAGGCCCGTTACACGCCGGGTCAGGTGTGGGCTCCGAAGTCCGTCAATCGAAACGACGTGAACCCGCGACCGCTCAGCCCGCTGGTGCCCAGCAACGGACTCATCGGCTGCTTCTCAGCCGATGAAAGCTGGATCATGGCGTCCGCCTGGGAGCCTTATCAGGAACTCTTCCAGGGCGTGATCGTCTGCGTGCATTCCGACTTCCGCATCGGCGGCCTGAAGCCCAGCGAATCAAAGACCATTCGCGGCAAGGTGTATCTGCTAAAAGGCGGAGTCGAAGACTTGGTGAAACGCTACGAAGCTGATTTTCCCGAGCAGCGAACACGGTCCAGTTCGAACGCTCCGGCCACGCGATGAACTCTATTTCGACTTCAACTCAAAATTATATTCCGTCTGATTGGATACCACTTCGGTAGTGAGTTCGGATTTCTTATTAAACTTCTCCGGCACCTTTTCCGGCTCGGGCGCGGGCTTGCCTTCAGGGGATTCGTTCGGATCCTGCGCTGCGTTCACTCCCAGGATCTTCGTCGCCGTGCTGATGCGCACGGACTTTTTACCCATAGTGACTCCGGACTTCACGGAGTCGAGTTGCAGCTTGTAGACACCCGAACCGTCGGTCACGCCACAGGAGAAGGTCCCGTTGGCAGGGTCTTCAAAACTCACCACAGCCGCTGCCAAGGGCTCGCCGTCCAGAGTGACTTTACCCGTTGCGGGCACAAGCTCCACGGTGTCATAGCGGGCTTTAGGCCCCGAATCGCAACCGCAGAGACACAAACTCGCGAGGCACGCTGCAGTCACGCGAAGATAAACGTGCATTTTTATGCTCCTCGAAGCCCCGATTGACACATCAGGGTTAGTCAACATAACTCTCTTCAGTAAGAAGGAGCACGCTGAAGCTCGGGCGTTTGCAGCGTGCTCTTCTATCACGATCGCGAAGAAGTGTAGCGCTTGTTACTCGACGTCACCGACAACTTCGTTGCCGTTTCGGCTGCCCAGCGCGCGGTAGGTATTGATATCAATGTTCTCAGAGAGAAACTTGACCGAACCATCGCCCATGCCGAAGTTCGCACCACCTGAGTGCCAACTGCCGAACGACATTTCCATCAGAACGCCATTGATCGTGGGATCCAGTCGCGAATTCATCTTCGGACCAGTCGACCCGAGCCCTTCGCTGTACTCAGTACCGCCTGCGCCACCAACAACCCAGCCTCCAGACTGAGGAGATCCCATCGTCCAGTAATCCATGCCTTGACCGTCTTTGGTATAATTCGGATCAAGATAGCTTTCGCCAATCATGACGGTAGTGGAAGAGCCGTCGACAAGATCGCGCATCTTGACACTGCTGCAACCCCAGAACATCCCATTGAGTCCGACGTCTTCCAGAGAGACGGCTCCGGCCGGGACGCCTGCCGGAATCGTGCTGGCGTCGTCTGAATAGACATTCGATCCCGCACAGACACGATAACTGCAGGTCGCCCGGTTGGGGATGCTTTCGTTGGTGATCTGATTTTCGACGGAAGCCGTCGGACAACGGAAGACAGAAACAAAAGTACCTGCGGCCAGAGTGTTCGTCGTTCCCGCATCGTTCCAGTTGCCGGGAGCAGCTTCCTGCCAGACGAGCGTATCGTACATCGTCTGATACTCAAGCTGCGGCAGAATCATCGCATGCCACAGCGTTTCACGTTCGTCGAAACCGAACGGGAATACTCGATGTGTTTCCTCATAATTCAACATCGCGAGAGCGATATTTTTCACATTATTCTTGCAGCTTGACCGACGTGCCGCTTCGCGAGCCTGTTGCACCGCCGGCAACAAAAGAGCCACCAGCACAGCGATAATTGCGATCACGACCAGCAACTCAATCAGCGTAAATCCGCGAGCCTTCCGACGCGGTTGAGTGTGCACGTTTTGGGACATCTCTCCAACTCCTTCAAGTAGCTATGACCTTAAAACCGTTTGAAGTCTGGCCCTTGAATATGAAGGACTCGCGAAGAGATGGTGAAAGTCGGCATCGCTTGAATGTGGCTTCCCACATGGGATGATACGCATCAACGCAGCGTCAAACGACGACTACGTGAAGCACGTGCGGTCGCTCTGCAGACTTAGCGGCATCGGGCCGTTGGGAAGCACTTCGGCCGCAGATAACATTCAAGGCGAAGATCAAGCGAATCCACAAGTGATCGGACGCCCTTGTACACAAGACCGGGAGCTGAACGATGCAGCGGCTTGCTTTCCTAATAATCGCCAGCGCATGGACTATCATCCAGTTCCCCTGTTCGTCTGTGGCAGACAGCAAAGCAACGCGGCCCAATGTGCTGATGATCCTGGCGGATGATCTGGGTTATTCGGATTTGGGCTGCTACGGCGGCGAGATCCAGACACCGCAACTGGATTCACTGGCCGCGAACGGCGTGCGTTTCACGCAGTTCTACAATACGGCTCGCTGCTGGCCGTCACGGTCGGTGTTGTTGACCGGGTATTATGCCCAGCAGATCAGGCGTGATACGGTCGAAGGTGTCCCCAGCGGCAGTCAAGGGATTCGTCCGGCGTGGGCTCGCTTGCTGCCGGAACTGCTGAAGCCAGCCGGCTACCGAGCGTATCACTCGGGCAAGTGGCATGTGGACGGCAAGCCGCTTCAAACAGGATTTGATCACTCCTTTGAGATTGGCGGCGGGCAGAATAATTTCTTCAAGGTGAATGGCATCACGGATGATGAGACGCAAATCGCGTCGAATCCAGCGCATTACACCACGACCGCGACGGCGGATCACGCGATCCGTTGCCTGCGGGAACACGACGAACGCTTCGCCGACAAGCCATTCTTTCATTACTTGTGTTTCACTGCGCCGCATTTTCCGCTGCATGCGTTGCCGGGAGATATCGCGAAGTATCGAGACACGTATCAGGCCGGATGGGACACAATCCAGGCCCGGCGATTTAATCGCGTTCATCAACTGGGGCTTACCAGAAATGCGCTGCCGCAGATGGAACGCGAGGTCGGGCCGCCCTATCACTTCCCCAAGGCCTTTGAGATCCTGGGCGCGGGTGAGATCAATCGCCCGCTGCCGTGGTCTGAGCTGAATCAGCAGCAACGCGAGTTTCAGGCGGCGAAGATGGCGATTCACGCCGCCATGGTAGATCGCATGGATCAGGACATCGGCCGCGTGCTGGCTCAACTGCGGACTATGAAGGCCTTCGACAACACCCTGATCCTGTTTGCGTCGGACAACGGAGCCAGCGCCGAGATCATGGTCCGAGGCGACGGGCATGATCCTCAAGCGCCCGCCGGTTCGGGAGCAACGTATTTGTGCCTTGGTCCCGGCTGGTCGAGCACTGCAAATACCCCCTTCCGCAGGCACAAGACCTGGGTGCACGAAGGCGGTATCAGCACACCCCTCATCGCTCATTGGCCGCAAGGCATTTCAGTGCGAGGTGAATTGCGACATGACGCTTCGCATCTTATCGACATCGTGCCCACGGTGTTGGAAATTGCCGGAGTGCAACCGGTGAAAGAGCGGGACGGGAAGCCGGTGCCGGCCGCTCCGGGGCGCAGTCTGTTGCCGGCCTTCGCGCGAGACGGTGCGGTGACGCGTGATAGTCTCTGGTGGCAGCACGAAGGCAACCGGGCCATTCGTGTTGGGGACTGGAAGCTGGTTGCGGCTGGTAAAGAGGCGCCGTGGGAGCTTTACGATCTCAAGGCGGATCGAGGCGAATCGAAGAATCTTGCGGAGACGCAACCGGAACGTGTCCGCGAACTGTCCGCCCTGTGGCAGCGACAGCACGACGAATTTCGAGCGTTGGCGTTGCAGGATGCTCCTGTCAAACCGGCAAAGAAGTAGCCCGCGAGCCCCACCATAGCCCGCCGCTCAAAGACCTCACGCGGCCTTTAGTCATCGCCAGCAGACACGCGGCGTCCGAGCCGATTTCGGGGCGTTGCGCGTTGAAGTCACTGCGATGGTTACAAATCGCCGATCGGGAATTGTTTGCGTAATCGATATATGCAGTAGCAACCCGAGACGAATTCGTGAGATCCGCGCGCGGGCTGGTTGCCTTTCCAGCAAACGTTTGAAGTTGGGTTAGATTCCATGTGCGTGATTGCTCATGAACAACATGACGGCATCTCAACGACCAACTTTCAGCTATGACACGCAAACTGCTGACGATCATTCTATCGGTGGCAGCCTTCTGGCTGCTGGCAACTGTCTCGGCGCCGATCGCGCTCAGTCAGGATCTGGGGCCGCTGTTTCCGCCAGCGGAGTTTGCTCCCCGTCAGTCCGTTGTTGTTCCTCAGACGCCTGCTGAGCGAATCTTTTTGCCGGCTCCCGGTCCGGCGCCGCTGCCAACTCCGGTGGAAGCTCAGAAAGTGCCGATCCTCGGCGATCCCGCTCACGGGGATCTGCAGGGGCGAGAATTCGCCGAGACCCACTGGCTCGTCAGCGTGCGCCACTGCCAGCAATGTCGCCAGTATTCTCAGTGCTGCGATCTGGATTTCTTCCGGGCGGACTGGTCGTGCTGCACGAGCCGAGTGACCCAACAGCAGTTTGTGGGCGGGCTGCAGCCCGGCGTTCCCGTGTGCATCGTGGTGCATGGCAGCTACGTGACACGCGAAACCGTCAAGGAAGACTGCGAACGAACTTTCCATTGGCTGCGCGGCGCGGCTCCTCATTTGCCTCTACATGTCATCTTCTTCACGTGGCCGAGTGAAGGCCCGTTTGCGTTCGACGCCGGCAATGCTTTGACCTCGCCTGTTCCGAGTGTGGATGTCGCAGTCCTCGGACGCCGGGCTGAAATGAACGGGGCGCGGTTGGCGCGGCTCGTCAACATCATTCCCGCTGAGAACCCTGTCTCGCTGGTTGGACACAGTCACGGCGCTCGCACGGTGTCGTCGGCGCTCCATCTCCTGGGTGGCGGGCGATTGCAGGATCTGGCTGTGCCGCGCGGAGCCCCACATCGCATCCGCACGGTGCTGGCCGCCGCCGCGATCGATCATGACTGGCTGACTCCGCGCGAACGCTACGGCTCCGCACTGTGCTCGACCGAATGTCTGCTGAACATGAAGACGCGGCATGACTGGGCGTTGTGGTTCTACCCCCTACGTCGCCCATTCTCCTCACGCTCGCTCGGCCGCGTGGGCTTCACGTCTCGCGACCTGCAACTCCTGAATGGCCGGGATACGCAGATCGCCGAGGTCGATGTTTCGGACCTCATCGGGATCGGTCATACCTGGCCCTACTACTACAACCGCCCGGAAATAGCTGCGGCGATAGTGCCCTACGTCTATTTCTCGCAATAGTCGCAGGGCGATCGCTCGTTCCGTCAGGCCTTCAGCGTTTCACTTTCAGAATAATGGGCCATGAAGTCTGGCCTCCATCTTCATTCGCTTTGAGATGGAAGACGCGCGTCTGCTCGGGCACCCAGGGAGCAGCCGTCAGGAAGAACTGACGCTCGGACTGGCCCTCGACGATCAGCAAGCCGTTCAGGCCGATGTTGTCCACGATCACTCCGTGCGGCAGGTTCTGCGCGATCGCTTCAAAACCGACTCGACCGTCGAACTTGTTACGGTCGATGCGCACCTTGGCGGTGATCGTTGTGCCGGGCTTGATGGTCAGTTCAAGCGCGTTGCTGTGACCGAACGCGGCTGCGATTTCTTCAGTCGATGCGTTCGCATCCGGAGTAATCGCCACCAGCACCTTCGGCTTTTCGCTTAGCTTGATTTCACCGAAGCCGTTCAGCGGACGCTTCACTTCGACGCCGTTGATCGTTGCCGTTGCCACGACCTTCGCAGCCTTGGCGTTCTCCGGAGTGGGCTGCGCTGCGTCGGCGGTCGCGTTCAGCGTGCCATAAGCAATGCTCTGCCCTTCTTGAATGAAGAGCGGCGTCGTCGCTGAATAACCCGGCGGCAGGCCTTCGATGTCGATGCGGATCTCGCCTTCAAAGCCGTCCTTGCGATCAATCGTGATGTTGAACTCACGACCGCTGCCTGCGCCCACGGTCGGGTTCTCACCGTTGAGCTTCGCGCTGAAGTCCGGCTGCAGCGGACGAGCGGTCAACTCATACGAAAACTTCTCACCTTGAAAGCCGCGCACATCACTGACGCGCACCAGGTATGTGCCGTCGGCCGGTGCTGTGAACGTCAGTCGCGAATCGCTGCCGAGTTCGCGTTCAGAATCATCGTCGTTCTCGTAGTAGACGGTGAAGACCGGCAACCCGTTCGGCAGCGGACGACTGCTCGGTGCGTATGGCTCGACGATGTAGGCCGGCTCGTTCAGAGCGTGCGAAGTGGCTGTCGTATCAAAGAACGTGCGACGATTGCCGGTGTGCGGATAGAAGACGAAGCCCGAATCGGGTCCGCGCGGCCAGAGCCACAGCTTCGCGACTTCGCCGTTCATGTAGACCAGTTGGTTGAGGTCCATCTCTTCCCAGTTCTGCAGGCGGGCGTCGCGTGTGTTCGAATCAATACCCCGGAACGTGACATACGAATCGCGCACCGCCTGCAGCAGTACGCGCGGAATGCGCTTGCCGCTGGCATCGAGAACTTCCAGCTTCGAATCGAGCATCGAACCCGCACGGGCGGCATTCATCTCGAAGACCCAAGTTTGTCCGGCCTTGGCTTCGAACTTGAAGATGTCCGCGTCAGAGGACTGACCAGCCGCAGCCGTGATTGAACCCTTCAGCTTCGCGGGCAACTCGAGAGCTCCGGCGGTCTGCGGCGTGTCGTTCGGTTCGGCTTCCGTGAGCTGCTTGAAGTCCGCCATCACAGGCATCGGAGCCGCACTTCCCGCGACGGTGGTCGTCGGCGCCTGCGACGTGCCGGCCGGAACCGGGTACTTCTGCAGCGAACCGTTCACCCGGCCCACGTGCACGAACTTGCTGTCCGCGCTGAAGTTGAGCGTCGTGGTGACGTCTGGCTGTCGCTCGAAGGCGGCGATCTGTGTGAAGTCTTTGGTCTCCCACAGTTTCAACGATTGATCGTCGGCGACCGAAGCCACTCGCTGACCATCCGGCGAAAACGCGATGCGCAGCACAGCGCCTTCGTGAGCGAACCGGGCGAAGACCAGCGGATTGATTTGCGGCTTGTCGCGCGAGATCAGTCGCCAGATTCGAATGCGGTTATCGAGGCCACCGCCCGCTACGAACTCACCGTTCGGGCTGAAGGCGACGGTGTATTGTTCCTTGAGTGGCTGGCTCAGAGTATCCAGTCGCACGCCGGTCGCGACCTGCCACAGTTTGATGGTCTGATCGGCGCTGGCGCTCGCCAGAATGGTTCCGTCAGGACTGAAGGCGAGATCGAAGACCGCACCGTTGTGACCATCCAGCACGCGGACCTGCTGACCGTTCGAAGAATCCCACAGAATGATCTTGCGATCATAACTCGCCGTGGCCAGCAGCTTGCGATCTGGACTCAGCACCGCGTCATAGATCGTGTCGCGATGTCCCTCGAACGCACGCACCAGTTGCCCGTTCTCCGCGTTCCAGATCGCTGCCTGACCGAACAGGCCCGGCACGCCGGATCCGGTCGCCAGCCAGGCGCTGTCCTGCGAGTAGTCCACCGAGTTCACTTTGCCCGGCAGATTGGGGATCTCACGAATGATTTGGTCTGTTTGCGCATCGCGGATCTCAACACGCTGGAAGCGCGCCACCGCCAGTTGCTTGCCATTGGGCGAGACCGCCAGCGAGGCAATCGGTTGGGCTTTCAGCTTCGCCCCCGGCAGCTTGGGCACGCTGAGTTCGCGCCGCACAGGCTCGACACCATCAGGACCCTTCGCCCCCGCCTCGATCCACAAACGGATCAATTCAACCTGTTCGGGCTTGAGCGGCTCTTCGCCCTTGGGCGGCATGACCGGCTTGGCCTGCCCGCTGATCATCAGGAACAGGCGGCTCGATTTGGCGTCTCCCCCCTGCACTGCCGGACCGTGCGATCCGCCCTTCTGCAGGTCAGCAAACGACTCTGTCGAGAACTTGCCTTCGCGGTCCTGAGCGTTATGGCAACCCGCGCAATGCTTGTTGAAGATCGGAGCGATCTGCTTCGTATAGTCCGGTGCCGGAGCTTTGTCGGCGGCAGGGATCGAACTGGTCAGTCCAAACACTGCGACAACAGAAAGAGCGATCACGAGTCTGCGCATCTCATGCCCTCAAGAAACAACCACGAAACTCAAAGTGGCGAGGCAAGAGGTTAGCTGCGACGTCCAAGCGCTCACAACGCGACGGGCGGTAAACTTCACAGCACGCCAGCCGGCGAATTGCCTAACGCCGATACGGCGATGCCGGAAGCTGGCCGGCGAGCGCGGATTCCAGTTCTGCCATGATCGGGTAGTCGGGCAGTGCTGCCTGAGCATCACGCGCAACGGCAGTTGCCTCATCTGCCCGATTGTTAATGACGAGCAGCGCCACCAACGTCGCAATGTCATGAATCAGATGCGTGTAGGCCGTTTCTGGCGGTGGCTGATCGCCGTGGGCTGGATCGGTTTCAAATCGCCTCCCCACACGGAATCCCTTGATGCCAATTTCGAGGCGTTTGCTCGTTTCAAGGAACGGGTTGCAAAGTTCAAACTCTCCCTGCTTCACCAGCGCTCGTTCTGCAACGTGGTAGACGCGTTGGGCTGCTTTGCTGTTGTCTTGTGACACTCGCTTGAAGGTTGTCACCGTCCGCGATTCGTCTCCCAGCTCTCTATTGAGCGAGGCAAGGTCATGGAAATCCGTGAACCGATAACCTTTATTAAGGAATGACGACTCAGCTTCATCGCGGGCTGCCAACATCGCGTCCATCGCTGGCGGGTATTCCTCCGCAAGTTCATGCCAATATGAGAGCGCAAAAGAGAGTCGAACTCCGCCCATGCCCGGCTCGATCAACACCGCGTTCTGGTGGAACCAGACAAACTTCGCGAGCGATACCTCGTGAAGTCCAGCCCGAGCGTCGTCCCATGCACTATCCAGAATCTCATGAGGATCAGGATCGTCAGGCGGGGTCCATTGTCCGGCCGCGGTCATGGCGCACTCCAAGAGCCTCGATCAATACTCAACGCTTGCGAATTCAGTGAGATCTACTCACCTCGCAAGAGCGCCAGTTTAATACCGCTGGGGGACTCTTGAACAACCTTGCCGATGCGGCGCGTGCGGGTGAGGACGCCCTCGGCGGAGGAGGCCAGCGACGGCAGCAGGACCGGACAACCGGCGGCGTGCAGTTGAGTGGCCGTCCACACATTGCAGGTCTTCGGGAAGTAGTACAAACCCTTTGCTCGAAAGAACTGGCTGTCACCATACAGGCCCGGACCGAGCCATTCGGCGGAGTTTGTTTTCTCGTCCCGTTGAAAGCTCGCTGCGATGGAGCGGCTGAGATCATCAAACTGTGAATCGGTCAGCGGGACTTCCACGATATCACTAGCCGGAAAGATCTGCGTGATCCGGCCATCCATGCCAGCCACGTGCATGACCGTTCCCGAAGGCAGCAGCGCCGCATCGAGCACCAACGGCAGCGTGATCTTCTTGGCTCGATAAAAACCTTCGTCGCCCCAACCGATCTCGACGATGTCGTGCTTCTGGAAGTTACGAACCTCGGGCCACAGTTCTGCCGAGATATCCCGTGTGCGCAGAGCCAGACCGGTATGCCAGCCGTGTCCGACGACATACACCGACTTCTGATCAGGATCATGCGCGGCGGTCTTTATGTCTGAACCCGGCTGACTCATCCGAAAATGAGAGCACCCGGCCAGGCAACAGCAGATCATGATCAAGAGCAGACGCCACGCGGAAACCATCTGATCCTCCGATGGAAGGCGCCAGCTTACTTCGAGTGGTGGAAATGTGACTACGGCAGTTATTGGCCTGGGTCTCTGCCCGGTTTCTGAATCCGGGCGGGCTATTCTGACCGCGGCGTTAATAATCCACGCCAAAGACGGACAGAATTGTCCGTCCTACAAGGGAAACGCTCAGGCGGCGCGGCGGGGCGCGGACAGAGTCGGGTGAGCGAGCAGGCAGCAGGGCCCGTCGAGGACCGAGCTGGCTTTCTGTCCGAGGCGGTCCCACTCCAAAGTGGCACGTGGCTGAGCGTCGAGCTGCAGCGTTGCGGCCAGGAATTGGACGGACTCGGTGCCCGAATGAAAGCGATCGATGCGGCATTCACCGGGGAACTGGGCGAGGTGTCGGGCAAAGCACAGGACGTCGTGCTCGGGCTCGGAGTCGCTGTCAGTGGAGCACAGAAAGATGAATAGCCCGCGCGGTTGCAGGCAGCTCAGCAAGCTGGCCGTCGTCCGAAATGCTTGCCGCGAGAAAACGCTGTCTGACCAGGCGGAAAGGTCTCGGGCGAAGATCAGGTCGTAGCCTTGGGTCCGTAGTTCGAACTGCTCACGCGGGACGCCGCCGACGAAAAATTCGAGGTCGGGATTCTGTTCGCGAGCCAGTTCGATGTCTGATTCGGACTCGTCCAGCCCGGTTGGATCAAAACCCAGCGATGCCAGATAGCGCACGAGCTCACCGCGGCCGCAACCCGCATCCAGAATGCGGGCTCCGAGCGAGATGTGGTTTCGCAACAACAGTTCACGCAGCAACCGCCGCGGATACGGCGGTTCTACGACTGAAGTTGCCTCATGCGGAATCCAGCCCACGCGGGCCTCCTTGCCCAACTGCGAAACGACGCTCAACAGGAGCACAAACCGGCTGACGCGGTTACTCTACGGGCGGTTAAAAAAAACGGTCAATACGCCTCTGAGTGACGGCCCCTCGCATGCCCGCCAAGAAAACCAGTCCGGAAGTTCAGGTTGCTGCCCCCAGCTTTGAAGCATCGCTGGATGAATTGCAGCAGATTGTCTCGCAACTCGAAGCTGGTTCGCTGTCGCTCGAAGACTCGATGTCCCAGTTCGAACGGGGCGTCGGGCTGTTGAGGAACTGCTATCAGGTGCTCGAACACGCTGAACAGCGGATTGAGATCCTTACTCCAGCTCATCCCGAGAAGCCCGTCACCGCACCGTTCGATGCCTCGGCGACACTGGAAGGCGAGACAGCGCCCCAGCATCAAGCGACTCGCCGCCAGCAACGCCCTGCAGCCGGTCAGTTGTTCGGGGAGTAAGCGGCAGTCCGGCCGGCGCGAAGAGCTCGACCGGGCTTGGCCTGAGTCGGCTCGCCCTTGGTCAGAACCACCTGGCCATTCACGAGCACATGCTCGATGCCTTCGCTGTACTGGAACGGGTTGTTGTAGGTCGACTTGTCGATCACCTGCTGCAGGTCAAAGACAGTCACGTCGGCGAAAGCTCCAACCCGGAGCTGGCCGCGATCCTTAAGACCGATCTTCGCCGCGTTCAGCGACGTCATCTTGCGGATGGCATCTTCCAGCCGCAGCACGTTGCGTTCGCGGACGTAGACGCCGAGCACGCGTGGGAACGTCCCGAAGTTGCGGGGATGCGGATTGCCTCGACGCAGCGGGCCTTCAATTGCGTAGGCTGAACCATCAGAACCGATCGAACACCACGGCTGACGCAGCGCGAGGTTCATATCCTCTTCGGTGTGATGCTCGTAGACGGTCGGCACCGAACCGCCGTGCTCGATCAGAATGTCAAACAACTCGTCGAGCGGGTCTCGATCCTGACCCTTGATACGCGCGGTCATGACGCGGTCCATCGTCAGGCCTTCATAGCCGCCCTTGCCGCTCACGAGCATCCGTGACCAGTCACCACCCACGGCGGTGTAGTGGTTGTACCAGCCCGGCAAACCGCTGCGGATTTCCTGCTTCAGACGCGGTCTGAGTGCACCGTCTTTCAACCGCTCAATAAGTTTCGCGGTGCCGCCTTCGTGGGCCCACGGCGGAATGATACTCGACAGGTTGTTGTTGCCGCGGGTGTAGGGATAGACGTTGGCCTGCACGTTCACGCCGCGTCTTCGAGCTACTTCGATCAGTTCAATCACCTCGGGCATCCGCCCCCAGAATTTTTGATCAGCAATCTTCAGATGAATCACATCCACGGGCACGCCCGCGCGTTCGCCGACATCGATCGCCTCTTTGACCGCTTCAAACACGCCGGTGCCTTCGTTGCGATTGTGCGTCGAAAAGATGCCACCACGCTTCGAGACGACTTTGCACAGTTCGACCAGTTCGTCGGTTGTGGCCAGCGATCCCGGCGGCATTGCCAGCGCGCTCGACAAGCCATGCGCGCCGTCCTGCAGCGCGTCATCGAGAATCGTTTTCATCTGCTCGATCTGCGCGGCGGTGGGACGTTCGAACGACGGTCCCATCACGCCCTGCCAGACGTTGTCGAGCCCCACATACGACGCCACATTGACCGCCACTTTGGCGCGATCGATCTCATCGAAGTAGTCGCTGAGTCTTTTGAAACGCCCGTTTCTGGACGGCCCCGCTGACGAACCTTCGCCCAGCACTTCGGTAGTCACGCCCTGCCGGATCTTGCTCGGAGCATTACCGTCTTCCAGCAGCAGTAAGTCCGAATGTGAGTGCATATCAATGAAGCCCGGCGCGACGATTTTTCCTTTTACGTCAATGACCGTCTTGGCCGTTGCATCGTCGAGCTTCCCAATCGCGACAATGCGGTCGCCGCGAATGCCGATGTCGGCGTTGATCCACGGATTGCCCGTTCCGTCAACGACCTGGCCACCGCGAATGAGCACATCAAACGACTCCGCCGCGAAGCATTCACCGGCCGTGATGCAGACCAGCAGAACCAGAACCAAGCGCAGAGCACCCATGACGTCGCCATCCTCTCTGATGCGAAAGCACAAAAGTCGGGTGGGCGGATTCTACAGACTTGGATCGCCGAAGGCTCAACTCAACCGCTGGCCGTATTGAGTCTGATAGTAGTCGCGATACGCGCCGCTCTTGATGCGATCGACCCAGTCGCGGTGGCCCAGATACCACTCGATGGTGTCCGTGAGACCTTCTTCAAACGTGACCTGCGGGCGCCAGCCGAGTTCGCGTTCGGCTTTAGATGTATCAATCGCGTAGCGAAAGTCATGACCCGCGCGGTCGGTGACATACTTGATCAACGAATGCGGCTTCTTCAGCGCGTCCAGCAGCTTCTTGGTCAGTTCAATGTTCTGCAGTTCGGAGTGACCGCCGAAGTTGTAGACCTCGCCCGGTGTGCCTCGGCGAAGAGCGGCATCAATTCCCCGGCAGTGATCGATGACGTGAATCCAGTCACGCACGTTCGTGCCCGCGCCGTAGACGGGTACCTGCTGATCGTTGAGCAGGTTGGAGATGAACAGCGGGATCAGCTTCTCTGGGAACTGATAGGGGCCGTAGTTGTTTGAGCAGCGCGTGGTGATGACCGGGAAGTGGAACGTGTGAAAGTAAGCTCGAACGAGCAGATCCGCCGCGGTTTTCGAGGCCGAATAAGGACTGTTCGGAGCCAGCGGTGTTTCTTCTGTGAAGAAACCGTCCGATCCGAGACTGCCGTAGACCTCGTCTGTCGAGACCTGCACGTAGCGTGGAATGTTCGCCTTACGGCAGGCGTCGAGCAGCACCTGCGTGCCGACGATATTCGTCTGAATGAATGGCCCCGAATCGAGGATGCTGCGATCCACGTGACTCTCGGCGGCGAAGTTGATCACGGCGTCAATCGGTCGCAACGCCAGCGTGCGATCGATGAACTCGCGGTCACAGATATCGCCCTTCGCAAACTGATAGCGCGGATTGCCTTCCAGATCCGCGAGGTTCTCAAGATTGCCCGCGTAAGTGAGCTTATCGACGTTGATGACCGACACATCGGGATATGTCGCCAACTGCCAGCGCACGAAGTTCGACCCAATAAACCCGCAGCCGCCGGTTACTAAAATTGTCTTCATAGATTGTCGTTGGTGAGGAAGGAGAGTTTGTCAGGCGGGTCGCAGATTATCGAACTTCAAGCACGAATTTCGGCTGGCCGAGCTTGTTGGTGGACCGGGTCAGTTTGAATTCCGCTCCAAAGGTTTCAGAGCGCAGCCAGTCCAGAGACTTCGCTGCCTCCTGATAGCCATCTGGTGTGTATTTAAGAATCTCAAACGAGAGTTCGTCACCGCGCGCATCAATCAACCAGTATTCTCGGACGCCTGCTTGCCAATAGGCGTCGCGCAGCAACAGGGTGTCTTTCTCGACCGAACTGTCGCTGACGACCTCCAGAACCATGTCCGGTGAGCCTTCGAGTTCTACGAAGCCTTCGCGTGCGCCTTCGACCAGCTTGATGCGGCCGTCTGTGAAGGTGGCGTCGGCGATAAACAGACCGTCCGGCTGTCCGGACAGATCCGCGTCAACATTGGTGAGAAACGCACCGTCTGGAAAGTACGTCCCGAGTTCCGTTCGCTTCGCAATGCCCGTCAGCACAAAGGCAACTTCATTTTTGACCTGATTGTGCGAGAACAGTTGCTCCTTGCTCATATCCACTCGCACTTCACCGTTGAGGAATGAAACGCGGCCCTGCTCAGGGAAATCGGGTGAATTCAGCCAATTGCGAAACGATGCCTGATCCACAACGTGGTTGGGAACATGGACTCGCGCTTCGTCGATGATGAGTGTGTGCATGCTGGAATCTGGACGTACGAAGCGAGAACTCGGCGACCCCGACGGATCGCGGGAAGATCAGTTCAGTCTCAACATTACTTGGCATCCGCTGCGGTGCGAATACCGAACTTCTCGACGTTGATCATCAGGTAATCGCGGGCGCCGCTGCGGACCAGGATCTTGCTCGGGAAGAAGCGGCCATCGGCTTCGCTCATCGTCGCGAAGAAGACTTCACACTCGTCGAGATCTTCGGCCAACTGGCTCGAAAAACCGACCAGCGACGGCGACTGACGGCTGAAGTACCAGCGCGTCTCGACGCCGTTGACGGTCGTCACCAGCACATCCACTGTCTGGCCAGTCAGGCTGAGTGGTTCGCTGCCGAGGTAGTAGTATTCTGAGAATCCGGCCTCGCCCTTCGTGAGCAGCAGGCGCAACTGGTGCATCGCGACGAGCAGACCGCCGCTGCCCGGTGGTTCGTCGGCGAAATCGCTGCCGTCGAGTGCCTGATAATACGGGTCGGTGCCCAATTCGAGGCCCAGCGCTTTGTCGGACAAGGTGAACTTCACCGAGTCCTTGATGCCGGACTTGCCGGTGATCAGCCACGGTCCTGTGAGTTTCGAATAGTCGCCCCAGGCAGCGATCAGTGGCTTCAGACGCTTCTGCTCTTCCAGATTGAAGTACCAGTTCGCGAAGCCCGGCTTTTCCGCGAACATGTGCTTGTAAGCCTCTGGTGGTTTGGCCTCGGCTTCAGCATGTGGATCTTGTTGAGGTTGGGGCTGCGGCTGAGGTTCCTCTTTGGGCTTCTCGCCGTCTTTGGGTTTGGGCGCGTTCGGCTTCGGTCGCTGAGCCGGCTTCTTCTCCTTTGGCATCAGTTCGGATTTGGTATGCACGCCACGCAGCCGCGCTTGAATCTCGGTCTTTTGTTCATCGCGGCGGTAGGTGATGGGCAACCGCCAGCCTTTGGGGTAGATCCCGAGGATGTTCTTGAACTGATTGACCGATCGAATCGGGCGACCCGCGAAGAGCACAATTTCGTCGTCGAGCCTCAAGCCGCGACGGTAGGCTTCGGATGTTTCGAGGATGCTGGCCACAACCACTCGTCCATCAGGCGTCGTCTGAACTGTCGCGCCGAGTGTGGCGTGGTCGACGACGGCGCCGGATCGCAGGTGATCCAGAAAATGTTTGATCTGGTTGATCGAGATCGCGTAACCGGCACCTGAGTTCACTCGTCCGCGCTTTTCGAACGAGCCGCGGCCATTGATGCCGATCAACTCGCCCTGATCGCTGAACAGCGGGCCGCCTGAGTTGCCCGGATTGATCGACGAATCGACCTGAATGCAGTCCGTGTATTCCAGAAACGAACCGGCCGGGTACTGATAGCGATGCACGCCGCTGACAATGCCATAGGTCACTGTTGGAACAAAGTCCGTCGCCAGCAGGAAGGGATTGCCCATCGCATAGGCCCAATCTCCGACCTTCACCTGATCGCTGTCACCCATCTTCGCGACGGGAAAGTCATTACGTCCGAGCAGCTTCACAAGGGCGACGTCACCGGTAGGATCAATGCCGACGATGACGGCGTCGTACAGCACACCGTCGTTCAGCCCGCACTTCATGAAGTTGCCGGCGCCGCTGGTCACGTGAAAGTTCGATAACGCATAACCATCCGGAGTAATCAGAACGCCTGAACCGCCGCCGTTACCGCCTGCTCCGAAGATGGCGACCACACTCGGAGCGACTTTCTTCACGACCTCGATGCGCCGCTGTTGAGCTTCGAGCACCACAGGATCGACCGCCCAGCAAAGATTGCCGATGGCCAGCAACGCGGCACACGACATCAGTCGCAGAGTGGTGCGGTTCATCACAGACATGATGGAAGTTCCTTCGGACGGAATGCGATCAACAACCTGCAGGTCTCAGTTGAAACAACGGTCAGAATTTACCGATTTGCGAACTGATTTCTTTATCTCCCCTCGCCCCGGTATTGCCGGGGAGAGGGGAGCTAACTCTCCAACTGTTGTCGAATCACTTACTCCTCAATGCGATACAAGTGAGTGTCGGTTCTCAGAAAGAGAGCTTTGCCTGCGACGGCCGGTGAAGCCATGAAGCCGCCTTCGAGCTGATTCACTGCCAGTTCTTTGTACTGGCGGCTGGGCGCGATGACCGTGGTTTTTCCTTCCTGGCTGCAAAAATAGATGCGGCCATCGACGTGAATCGGCGACGCCGAATACTGCCCCGGCATGCGTTCGCGCCAGCGTTCCTCTTTGGTCTTTGCGTCGAGACACACCGCCACGCCCTTGTCGTTGACGAAGTAAATCTCGTCACCAACGAGGATCAACGACGGTTTCTGCGGCACCGCGACATCGTGCTTCCAAGCCACGTGCGATTCCGTGACGTCGCCCGAGCCATCCAGCTTCACGGCCAGCAGCCGCGACTGCATGTAGCTGGTTGCAACATAGACCATGCCGTGACCAATGATCGGCCGCGGCACCGTCGAGAATCCCAGTTGCCCGTAGCTGGCCTTCCAGATCTCGCGACCGCTGAGTGCGTCGTAGCCATAGACCCAGTTGGCACCCGGCGAGATCACCTGCATGCCCGTCGAACCTTGGGCCAGCACCGGTGTGCAGAAGGCTTTCTGCATGTCAGGCCGATCGTCCATTTTGCCAGACCGCTTTGTCGCCCAGGCGGTCTTGCCGGTTTCCTTATCGATGGCCACGACGAATTGCTTGTCGGTCCCGTCGAAGTTCATGAACAGGAACTTGCCCCAACTCACCGGAGAACTGCCCGGCCCGGTCTGGTGATCGATCTGATGTTCGGTGCTTTGCCAGAGCACCTTCGCCGTCTTCGCATCGAGGGCAAACGTGCCGTAGCTGCCGAAGTGACAATAGACCCGGTCGTTCTCCAGAACCGCTGTGGGCGACGCAAAGCTATTCAGCGAATGGACCGGCTGTGGTTCGTCGACCTTCGCCAGTTCGATGTCATGCAGCACCTTGCCGGAATCACGGTCGATGCAGATGGCTCGCAACGAGACCGGTCCCGCGACATCCAGACCTTGCGAGTTTTTCAGCTTGGCCAGCCGCTCCTTCTTTTCCTCTGCGGACAATGTCGTCTCAACAGCAGTCGTGACCCAGATCTGATTGTCAGAAATCACCGGCGACGAATGCCCTTTGCCGGGAATCGCAGCCTTCCACTTGACGTTCTGAGTTTCGCTCCAAGTCAACGGCACGCCGACGGCTTTGGCATGTCCCGATCCTTCAGGACCGCGGAACTGCGGCCACTCGTCTTTAGCGACAACGATTGAACCAGCGACCAGAACAACTCCAAACAACGAACTTCGCAACAAGGCAGGCAGCATGGGGCAGGACTCCGAGACTCCGGCGGAAAATTTACGGCGCGGTTGCTGAAATCAGCGTGCGCAGAGTGTCTCGGAGAAGTGGTCCCTCGGCAACGTGGGCAGCGCCGGCAAATCAAGTTCCGGGCAGATAGTTGTCGCAGGCCTTCTTGATGAATTCCGCGACTTAGTGCGGGTGTGAGATCGGCAGCATGCACCGATTGAGTTCTCGATAAAAGATCTCCCGCAGAGGCGCAGAGCTCGCAGAGAAGAATTGAGAAAGATGAAACCGGCTCATCAGTACCGTGACCCGTGAGGGGAGCGGCTTGCGCGAATCGCAGCCATGACCGCTTATGTCTGTTCTCCAAACCTCTGCGAGCTCAGCGCCTCTGCGGGAAATTCGAGATGCCGCTGAGTTGTGTAACCACGCACGCTGAGCAGGTAGACGGAATCTTGCGCCGATCAAACCGCAGGATTCGTTTCGAGCGTTGCAAAGAATCAGCGTACCAAAAGAAAAAGGCACCGGGCTGAAGCCGGTGCCTGAGGGGAGGGAGACTCCCGCGAGCCCAGTGGGAGGGACTGGGCTCGCGGGACACGCAAGGGAGGGAGGAAGGGAGACGAGACAGGCGAAGAGAGAGACTCTTCAAGGGTTTGCAGCTGGGAGACAGCCGCGGGAGGGGTAACCGAACGGAGAGGTCTTAAGGAGGAGGGGAGACCTCTCAAGCTGCAGAACTAGCGAGTCGAGGCAATCGCCGTTGCGGCGGGGAGAAGCAAAGGAGTGCGGTCTTCAGAAGCAGTCGCGGTGTTGGTAGCTCGCCATCCGCCGACGCGAGCGATCGCGCTGGCCTGCTTCGAGCTGGGACCGACGGGCACGAACAGAGACTTCGTGTCGCGGTGACCAAATTCACGATTCGACGAGCTGTCGAGTGAACTGCTGCGAGGAGTTGTTTCACGCGGACGAACCGGTGTCACAGGACGATCATCGAACGCATCGTCAGAAGCGCGGTTCGCGGCTCGGGTAGGCGTGCTGCTGGATCGCGAGCTGATCGGATCAGCGGTCGGAGCGAGGCTCAAGCGTGAGCTGGGAGCCATCGGAGCCGAGCTGATGACCGTTGCTCCGGCAGGGGCGTAGGTCCAGGCGGTCTGAGTTCCGGTCGCAACCGTCTTCATGACCGTGATCGGCTTCAGAGCAACGACTTCGTGCTCTTCCCAACGCACCTTATTGATCGCCACTTTGCGAGTGGTGGTCTCGGGCACGTACTTGGTGACTTGATAAGACTGCTTCTGCACGCAGGTCTGAGCGACTTTACGAGTGACCGGCACTTGCGAAACGCAAGTTTGTGGCACCCATTCGCGGCTCGCGACCATGTTTGGCGTGAACGCCTTGCGGACCGAATAGGCCGAACGGTTCATGAAGCCGAAGACGTCGTTGCGAGGATCGTACTCGCAGGCCGAGACCTTCTTATTGCAATGATAGTTCGTGACCCAATGGCCCGACTGCTTCTGGACCGTCTGGTATTCGACGACGTCCTGATAGCTCGTCACCGGCACATCGACCGTGCGGGTTTCGACAACGGGGCGGTAGGTCGTGCAG
The DNA here is from genome assembly GCA_021732995.1 of Planctomycetaceae bacterium. GTDB lineage: Bacteria > Planctomycetota > Planctomycetia > Planctomycetales > Planctomycetaceae > AM-0621. The sequence goes on from JAKFWA010000038.1 coordinate 27,804, forward strand.
GGCTCGTCGACATAAGCCACCTCAGTGACCGGACGACGAACTCGTTCACGAATCTGCTGATACTCAGTCACGGCCACCTGCTGGAAGCACTGCTGAGTCACCGGAATCGCCTGCATGGCGGGCCGGCAAGAGTTGCATGAGGAAACAGGGGCGTAAGCGACGGGACGCGGTGCAGGAGAGGAGCAACCGCAGGAAGAGCTCGGCCCCCATTGCGCCAGGGCCGCTGTCGCGGATGCCACAACTGAGGCACCTGCAAGCGCACGGAGGGCGCAGCGGAAGTGTGGGAACATGAGGATCCTTCCTAACCTTCAATGAGAGGAGATCACAAAGACGTGCCGTGATGAGGCGGGTCTGACGAACTGGCGTGGCCGGAATCGAGCTTGATGATTGGGACCAATCATCGGAACAGCTCTGAGGGGTGATCCCGCCGCGATAACGATTTGCTGTTGACTGCGCGTCGTTCAGACAGATGTCAGATGGCTGGCAAGAGGTTTTGCAATCAGTTTTGAAATGGCGAGCCGAACGGCCTTGAGGAGAGTCATTTCAACACTGTTTGCGAACTGTCGGAATGAGCTGCGAGGCCCGCAATTTCACAGTCGCGAGCGGCTGTTTGCTGCGTGCGTCGAGCGTGGGGGATATGTACGGGCCACCCGATTTTTCCGGCAACACCTTGTTCTCTCGCAATGCCTCGGGATTGCAAATTTGACAACGGATTCTTGAGTTTCATTCAAGTCCCGACATTAAATCGCCGACAGCACCCACGGCTTGCAAGAATTACAGCCTCGGCGTTTCACCTTAAAAACAAGCTGATTCTGCGCAATACTCAGTGCTGGGAGCGTCGCCCGCTGCAGGGCGGACAATCCTGTCCGCCGCAGCCAGAACCGGCGAGCTTGCTCGACCTGCGTGCGTTCAGAGAGGTCTCTTGGAATGAGCTGTAGCATGGACGCCCCGTCCGTGCCGCACCGATTACGCACGGACGGGGCGTCCATGCTACGGCCGGTCGAGGCTGCATTATTTGTCCCGAACTCGGTCTGCAATTGCCTTGAATTCAGCTCAACGAGTACGCCGTTGCCACTGTTGCGTGTGCCCGCCGACGGGCGGATTTCGCCACTGATGATTCTGAGTCCAGCCGCGACCGCTGTCGGTGCCGGACCATTCGTGCTCCTGCTGCCAGCGGCCCCGACGCGGATCAACGGTTTCACCAGAGAAATGAAAGAGATGATCCGCTGAAGTCCATTCGCCTTGCTGCAGGTCGTCATCGATAAATCCAAGCAGGCGCTTGATCAGAGTCACCGTGCGTGTCAGCAGCGCGAACATCACCAGCATCACGAAACCAATGACGAGCAAGAGCGGCCCGGCTCCAAAGACCCGTTCGGTGTGAAACCAGACCGGCTTCCAGCAGAGGACTACAATCAACGCCGCGATGCTTAGATACGGGCCGTACGGGATGACTCGCTGATACTTCCGAAATGGCAGGGTCAGCAGCAACGTCACCATCGCGATGAGCGGTGCGAAGAAGAAGATGATGATGGGAGCCTGCCAGCCCAGAAAGCTGCCGATCAGGGCCATCAGAATCACGTCGCCAAAGCCGATGGTTTCGCGGCCTAGTCCCCAATGTCCAATGATCCGCATCACCCAGGTGAAGCCGCCACCGACGATCAGCCCGGCGATGCTCACTGCCAGACCATGCAGATGCGGCGACGCCGAGATCCATTGAGGCAGTTGTCCCTTCAGCAGCATCCACGCGGGCACGTAATCCTGCAGCAGGAAGACGACGTCGTAATGCTGATGCCAGATCGCCGTGAGGTAGACCGTGCCCGTCAGGCTGCCGAGTACTCCAACCGTCATTGCCGGCAGCGTCGAACCGTCGGGGATGATGTAGTGGTCCCAGTCGATCAGGCTGGCGACGACCAGTGCTTCCAGCAGAACCAGATGATAGGCATAGCGCACGTGCAGAATGACGCTCGGCGAATGCCACCAGTCGCCGTAGATGGCTTCAGGACCAAACAGCCCCTGCCCCCAACTGGGAGCCAGCGAATGCGTGAAGTCGCCGGGTACGTGCATCGCGTAGAGCACCACCCACATCAGGCCGTTGAGGAATTCAACCGTTGGATAACGTGGGGAGATCCAGCCTTTGCAGTAATAGCATCGCCCGCGCAGCATCAGCCAACCCAGCACCGGGATGTTGCACCAGCCGGGAATGCGGTTCTTGCAGCGCGGACATGCCGAAGGCGGCCAGACAACCGCCCGCAGGGATTCCCAGAAACCTTCTTTCGTCGGAATGCGATAGACGCAAACGTTCAAAAAGCTGCCGACGATAGAACCGATGAGGAACAGGTAGAAGTAGATCACCCAGGTCCACAGCGAGAGGCCCCATATCACGATCGGGCCTCCGGAGCCTGCTTTGGCAGCTTCAATTGCTCGATGATGAACTCGACCAGTTGCGGAATCGTCGCGGCATCGCACCCGCCGGAGCCGGGCAACGGTCGATCGGTGTCAATGATCAACGAAGCCGTTTCGCGATAGAGCGGCTCGCGAATAGCCAGCAGCCGCTCGATTTCCTCGCGCCCGCCAGACTTCGTCAGATTCGGTCGGCGTGAGACCGTGGTGACGTCCTCAGCCAGTCGCAGTTCAATCGTCTCTACCGACGCGCGTAGCCACACCACCGGCCCCGCCGCTTTGAAGTCCGCGCGCGTCTGAGGATTCAGCACCGCGCCGCCGCCCGCAGCGATGACGAGGTTCTCGCGACCCAACAAATCAACGAGTGTCTCGCGTTCGAGGCGGCGGAACTCTCCCTCCCCGTCGGTCTCGAAGATCTGGCGAATGGAGCGTCCGGCGTTGCGTTCCAACTCGGCGTCGGCGTCAACAGCTTGCCAGCCCAGTCGTTTGGCCAGCGGAATCGCGACGGTGCTCTTGCCCGTTCCGCGATACCCGATCAGCGTGATATTCATCGCTCGCTTTCTGGCAGATGCAGCACTGTCAAAGCGCACGTGTTGAACATCACCTTGCCCTTGCGATCGACTCCACCACAGTTGCCGTTCCAGGTGACATACAGCTTGTCACCCTTGGCACTGACGGCAGATGAATACGTTCCCATCGGCAGAAACCCGTACTTTTTCTCATAGAAGCTGGCGAGCCACGCAATCACCTTCTTGGTGCGCGTCTGCGTATCGAACTGCACGACGGGCGAGCCATCCTTCTGGCTGCTGCCGTGAGCCCCCGGCACATAGTACAGGAACCGGCCCGAAGCATCCGCATCCAGGCTGGCCGTGTAAGTCTGCGTGCCGACAGCCAGCGGTCCGAGGTCCGTGATCTCTTCGGTCTTCGTATTGAACCGCCAGAGATGATTCTCTTTGTCGCCAACCGTGTAGATGAACCCGTCCGGGGTTTCCTGAGTCGCCGCGCGCAGACCGATGTGATGATCAGCAATCTCCTGCGGCGGCTGGTTGCTCTGCGGGTCGTACCGCATCAGGCGATTGTTGACTTCGTCCATGTAGTACACCCGCCCCGTCGAACGCGCGAGCATCAGATAGCGGTCTCCGCCCGGCACCGCCGTATGGCGGACTTTCTTCTGCTTCACGTCGTAGGCGAAGAACGTCACCGTCTTGTCACTGGATTCTCCCGCTGCCGTGCCGCCGTAGAAGATCAGACGATCGGGATCGAGCACGCTCGTCGGAATACAGCACTTCGGCACCGGACCTCGCACAACGACTTCCGTTTGAGCCGTCTCAGGATGAGTCCTCAGGATCCAGTCGCCGGTGTAGTGGTACTGGTCGGTCGTGACGCGCGTCGAACCGCGATGCGTCGAGTAATACAGCCAGCCATCGCTGCCGAGATCGATCCGGCTGTGAATCTTGCCCGGCATGTAGTGCCCTTCGGGCAGATTGAGCACCTGCTTCGTGCTGGCCAGTGTCCGCATCTTGTGCGTGTTGGAATCGTACTCAATCAGAAACGCATTGCCCTGAGGAGCCTTATGGTCGCCGATGGCCGCATAGTACTTGTCGCCAACGACCAGACTGTCGCCCCACGCACTCCACGGATTGCCCGCATAGGTCTGTTCCGGGAAGTAAGCGAAGTCGATCTTCGGCGGCGTCCGAGCAATCTTGGTCCCCTCCGGCAGATCTGTCTCGGCCGGAACCAAAAAGTCCGGCGACGAATCACTCACGAACGTTTTTTGGTCTGGCAGTTGAGGCGGATAAGTCGGCTCAGCAGCCCGCAACAGACTCGTTCCCGCTGCCGACGAAAGTACCGTCAGAGCAAACAGCATCGTGATGAGCTTCGACATGGGCAGAGAATCCTCGCGACGAAAGACGGTTCGAGAGAGTCCCAGCACTATAGTTGCCGAGTCGCTCAGAACCGAATGATCAACGCGACTCCCGAGCGCGATCTTCATCTTCGACTGTATCAGCTCTTCTGGGTGGCTGCGGTTGGCTGTACTCGGCCTACCGGGTCGCAGAGCAACAAGAAGTTGAAGCTGTAGCATCCTGCGGCCGGGCTACCCTGCCCGGAAGAGCATTGGGTATTTCTTTGGTGATCTAACCGTGTTAGACCGCGTTGAACGAAAGAAACTCTTCTCTTCCCGAGGGATTCAACGAGTTCAATTGAAAGATGTCATGACGACGCATCACGACGAGCAGAAGATCCGAGGTTTCATTCAACCAGGCAGCGAGATCGCAGGAAATGTGGCGGGCGCAGCAATCGGACTACTTCTAGCCGGACCGGCCGGTGCCGTCGCTGGCGCAGCGACAACCCCGATTGTCACGAACATGATTCGTCGCGTTTGTGTCGCGATCTACGATGCAAGCTGCGGTGAGCGGGCCAAGGTTCGGGCTGGGGCGACCGCGGCTCATGCGATAGTTCAGATACAGCAGAGGCTCGACCACGGTGAAAGAATCCGAGACGACGGATTCTTCGATGCAGATTCCACACGTTCCGACGCTGATGAAATCTTAGAAGGCGTGGTCCAGAGGAGTCGAAGCGAACATGAGGAACGGAAAACTCGTTTCTATGCGAACATATTTGCAAATGCGGCTTTTGACCCACAGCTCACAGCAGCTTCAATAAACCATGTGCTTCGAGTCTCCGAGCGTCTTACTTATCGTCAGCTTGGCCTCCTCGAATGTTTTTCGAACTCGGAGCGATACCAGCTTCGGTCTTGGCACTACGCTACTTTGAAAGACATGGCGGGTGAAACCGTTGCTGTGCTAGCAGAAGTATTTGACCTCCTTCAGCAACGCCTGCTTATTTCGCGGGTCGCGGGTTCCGAAGATACCTATCTCGTTCACGACCCGACTGAAATTAATCCTAGTACTATGCAGCCCACCGGTTTTGGGAAGCAGCTCCGCGGGTTGTTGTCTTTGGACACGTTTGATGCTGAAGACCTGAAAGCATTCGCCAATCAACTTCGGTAAGAGATCATGTGACAGCGTTCCCTACCCGGCTGCCGCCGTGGGCGTCTTTGATGCGTTTCCCGACGTTGGAGACGCAGGCGATACTGTTGTCATCTCTTGATCACCAGACGTGTTGTCGCTCTGCGCCCCCCGGTGGGCCGAGTACAGCCAACGGGGGCCACCAGCGCCACTTCCGAGGTCAATACGACCTTGATTGCCCACACACGCGGATTACACCCACGGCCCGCGTCATGCCACAGAAAGGAACGAGTACTCGACAGAGGCACGGACCAAGAACGGCTGGTTGGCGAACGAGGATGATCCGAGCTTGTGTCTGTGACGAAAACTTGAAATCCAACGCGAATTCGGACGTCTTTCCTCCATCTCGACGGGAGGGAGCTGGGTCGCTTTCAATCAGGCGGAGACCGGCAAGCGCAACCTCGTCATCAATCGGCCGAAGCTGTCCGTCGATTGTCGGGATACCGGTCACAATGCTGCCTTGGGCCGCGCAGTACTCAGCGCACCGAACTACGTATTGACGCCCCGCATAAGCGGAGACACTGTCGAACACGAGAAATCCGGCGAAGGAAGCGATCGTCCAGAACACTCGCGGCTGAAGGTCAACATCGTCGTCGCCTTGGCCAACGCGAATCTTGATCGCCCCAACAAGGCCGGCAATCAGCGAAATCGCAGCCGCAAAATGACTCGCGACAAACAGCACTGCAGAAATCCCGAACAAGGCGAAGAGGCACTCAATCCACACCCTCGGCGCCATGCGGGCGACAATGGCTGCCACTAGCACACCAAAGCATAAGCTGCCCACGACAGCGATCACACGATTCCGGCGATTACGTAGCACGACTTGGATCCCAAGATGTCTCAGCGAACTTGCAATGAGTAACCTGACGAAAACTCTGAGCAGGAAACGCCGACCACAACCAGAAGATCACACCCGCAACATGGAAAACATGTGGGATATGGGTCAAACACAAATCCAGAGTTTTTAGAGTCGAACAGAGTACTTGAGCTAGTTCTCAGCCAACACAGACGCCTTTCAAAAGCAGATCCATGTTGAAATACTTTCGTGAGTCCTTCGGCCTAGTGCGTGCCCGGGATGTGTTGTCGAACCCGGACAATTTCCGGCAGTTCGATGCCGTGAGTGACTATCCGGCCGGTGCCAGGGAGATGCTGTTGTGCGGCCGCAAGAAGGATGAAACACGCGGCTGGGAGTTGCTGCCTGGTTATTCGCGCGTCAACGCCGTGATGGGCTATCAACTGCAGGAGAAGCATCTCGCTATGGTAGCGCAGATGCCGGGACTGCAACGGCTCGGGCTGCTCAATCCCAAGGTGGATGATTTCTCGGCGCTCGCGGCGGCGAAGAAACTGGAAGCGGTCTTCATTGAAGACGCGACCAACCTGAGCACCCTGAGTTCGTTTGCGCAGTTTCGCAGCTTGCGGGCGCTGGGCATTCTCGACGCCAAGCGGCTCAACGATCTGTCGGGCCTCGAATCAATTCCACAATTGGAAGAACTGGCCCTGCAGTGCGGCATCTGGAATGCCTTGAAAGTACAAACTCTCCAGCCGCTTGCAGGTTTGAAGAAACTAAAAATCCTCTACCTGCATGCCGAGGTCGCAGACAACTCGTTCGAGCCCTTAAGGCACCTTTCCTCGCTGCAGGAGTTGAGCCTGAACCTGCAGTGTCCCTACAGCGAGATGGCAAAGCTGGCCGCCTTTCTTCCCGAGAAAACCTGCCCTTACTTCGCCGAGCCCTACTCCACCGCGAACACCTGTCGTAAGGCTGCAACCCATACAGTGATCGTCCCCGCGAAAGGCTGGAGTAAGTTCTGCAAAGACTGCCACCCCGCGAAGCTCGACGAATACCTCGCCGAGTTCGCTCGCATCCGCGAAGACTCCCGCCGCCGCAAGGCGTGGTGATCAGTTCCTTCGTTCCCCACTATCGGACGTCACAGCCAGCGCCGAGAGAATGCGACACAAGAGGTGCGATAATGCACTTTGATCAAGAGCTTCTTGTCACTCCGCGACCTCGGTAGACCGCAAGCGGTCAACCGGGGCCACCCGCGTAAGATGAATCCGGCAACAGGGAGTTACTGGTAATAAACTACTGGCGTTTGATATCCCCTCTCGTGCAGAGAAAAACCTCCATGAAACTCATAACGCTCCAGTCTCCCACGCATGAGGCCAGTCGGTGGCTGGCTATATTTTTGAGCTAAAATAAATTCTATCACGCTAAGCCAGCTCTCTCCGTCGGGGGCGCTTTGCAAGTGCCGGCGAACCATTGTTTGTTTTTCTCCCCAATGCGGTTCGTTTGCAAGGCTATTACGAAGAAACTCTGAAAGAGCGTTGTCCGAACTGTTTTTGTGCAACCAGTCGCAATACTCGCAGGTTAGTCCTTCATCTTTCGGGAACTGCAGCATTCCGCAGAGATAACTTCTGTGGGCTTGCGACAGCAGTCCCGGTCGAAACCAATCTGGAGAATAGATAATATGTTTTCCGCTACCGCTGCAGTTGTTGCATGCAGAAACGAGCACGGAATGCTCAGGATACTCAGTGTCAGTTGAGTTTGCGAAGCTAGATCTGGTGAGTTGCCATTCCCCTTGAGTGCCATCGCAAGACCGACAGGTGTGATACCACCATTCTTCGCAATCCAATTGCCATTCCTCGCCAAATTCACATCGGATGCAACGGCGGGCGCGATGGCATGGTTCTGACTCTGTACGTTGCCAAGGCGACCAGCTATGACATTCTTCAGCCCACAGTTGTACGACGTCGCAATTCTCGCACTCACGACGAAGAACGCACTGGCCTTTACTTGAATCTGTTGTGCACCCTTTCCACGGTTGCCACTGATGATTCCAGGGAAATCCTGCCGCACGACAGAAATGTTCTTTTAGCATTTTGCCCTAACCTTCTTCGCAGGGTGGTCCGAACAGGCAAGTCGAGGGCCAACCGCTATTCGTACTTGCATTTTTCATGTCATGCGCTTGTTGACCAGCACACCGCATAGAACTTGTTTTTCCCGTGCGCAACGTAGAATCTACAGTTCCATTCGTCTGACAGTGCGAATGACGCTTCAAGCTCGGGAATCGTTAAATGATCCGCTTTGACTTTGGCAGCACAGTCCACCCAGAGTTTGGCGAATGCTTCAGTATCAATACTGGTCGTCACGTCCACTGTGAACGTGCTTCTTGCTGATTCTGTGATGGCATCTTCCCAATTGAACAACAAGGCAAGTGCAGCGAAGTCGTGAAAGCCATCGAACGAATCGGCTTCGGCTGTGTAGAAGGTGATTTCCTGTTCGCTTCCGCGTGGAGGCACATCGGAATGCCAATACTCCTGAATGCGCAGCCCCGCAATCGGCCCGTCATCGAACGAGCGGCGGGACTCGCGATTCATGAATGCGATCAAAGCAGTTGAGCGTTCTGAATTCCACATTTGTCGCGGGGGATGTCGTTCGGAGCAACGGGTTTATCAGCAATGCACTGGCTGCTTGTAGCAGATTGGTGGTTCTGTCGAAGGGGGTTCTCCAGTGGCTTTCAGCTCAGCAGTTCGTGCAGGACGTGGCCGTGGACGTCGGTGAGACGGAAATCGCGGCCGGCGACTCGGTAGGTGAGGCGTTCGTGGTCGAAGCCGAGCAGGTGCAGCATCGTGGCGTGCAGGTCGTGGACGGGGACGGGTTTTTCGACGGCGCGATAGCCGAAATCGTCCGTGGCACCGTGGACGTGGCCGCCACGAACGCCGCCGCCGGCCAGCCAGCAGGTGAAGCCGTAGTGGTTGTGGTCTCGACCGTTCAACGCGGGGAGTTCAGCGGCGGGTGTGCGACCGAACTCGCCGCCCCACAGCACCAGAGTGGAATCAAACAAGCCGCGCTGCTTGAGGTCTTTCAAGAAGGCGGCGATCGGCTGGTCCCAGTCGGCGGCCAGCTTCTTGTGGTTGGCTTCCAGGCTGTCGTGATTGTCCCAAGGCTGGCCGCCGCCGCTCCAGACTTGAATGAACCTCACACCGCGTTCAATCAGCCGCCGAGTCATCAGCAGTTGCCGACCATGCGTGCCCGAGCCGTACATCTCCTGGATGTGCTGCGGCTCTTTGGTGATATCGAAGGCGTCCGTTGCTTCGGACTGCATGCGATAGGCCAGTTCGAAGGACTGAATCCGCGCTTCCAGTCGAGCATCCCCGCTGCGCTGCTGTTTGTGTTGATCGTTGAAGGCGCGCACGAGGTCCAGTTGCCGACGCTGTTCATCGAGCGGCAGCGACGCGTTGCGAATGTTCTCGATCAGTTTGCTGGCTTCTGTGTGCTGCGTGTCGAGATACGTTCCCTGATACGCACCGGGCAGGAAGGCCGACTGCCAGTTGCGAGTGGAAACAATCGGGTAGCCGCCGGGACACATCGCGATGAAGCCCGGCAGATTCTGATTCTCCGAGCCGAGGCCATACGTCACCCAAGAACCGAAGCTGGGACGCGGCAAGCGACCGTCGCCGCAGTTCATCAACATCAGTGACGGTTCGTGATTGGGAACTTCCGCGACCATCGAACGGATGATGCACATGTCATCGATGTGCTGAGCTGTCTTCGCAAACAGATCGCTGACCGAGGTGCCGGATTGTCCGTATCGACGGAACGCGAAGGGTGATTTCATCGCCGCGCCGGTCAGTCGCTCGGTGCGCAAGTTCGAAGCAGGCAACGGCTGGCCGTGATACTTGGTCAGCGCCGGCTTTTCATCGAACGTGTCCACTTGCGACGGACCACCGTTCATGAAGAGGTGCACAATGTGCTGCGCCTTCGCCGGGAAATGCGGCTGCTTGGGCGCCATCGCATTCGCGGACGAGTCCACCGCGGCGGCATCCTGCTGCAAAACGCCCGCCAAACCCAGTAGTCCAAACCCGCACCCTGATCGCCGCAGCAGATCGCGACGATTGAGCGGATTCACCATGTTGTTCAACACCTGCATTCGGCGCGTCCTCTGAAAGCGGGCTTCTCGCTGCTGGCGGCAATGGTTGTGGTACGGGGCACTCGTTGCTCACGCAACCGTCATCGTACTGCAGTTCGAGATTTCCGGGGCAAGTCGGCACAGCGAGGCGGCTCACGCGGTGCAGTTGCGACGGCCAGTAATTGCGAGCGAATCAGGGCTTCGGTTACGACATCAGTGGTTTGATGCTCTCGATTGGGAACTCTGCAAGAGGGTGCTCTATGCGTTGCCTATGCTGGGCGTTGATGTGGTCGCTGACTTGCGCAACGGTGGCGCTGAGCGACGATGCGGGGTATCAGCGGGACGCAGTGGTCGCCGCGCCGACTCGACTGGACTGGACCTTCGTGCTGGCCAATCAGAGCGTCACCGAACCACCGAAAGAATGGCTCGGTAAATACGACTCCACTCAGCAGAAGTATGAGCGTTTCATCCCGGACCAGAAGGATGCTCCGCGCGAAGGCTGGCCGTTGATCCTGTTTATCTCGGCAGGCAACGAACCGGCTGGCTGGAAGAACGTGGAGCCGATCTGTCGACGTCACGGCATCGCGTTCGCCAGTCCGGTTGGGGCGGGTAACAACACTCCGATGCCGAAGCGTGTTCGCATCGTGCTGGACGTCCTGGATGATCTGCGGCGGACTCAGACGATTGACCCCGACCGCACTTACATCGCAGGGTTCTCCGGCGGCGGCCGTGTGGCGTGTGCGATTGCGTTCGCGTTGCCCGAACTGTTCGGCGGCGTGATGCCGGTCTGTGCGGGTGGCGAACTGCGTGACGAGCAATGGCTCCAACACCGGGTGCGGGATCGCTTGAGTCTCGCCTTCATCACCGGAACGAACGACTTCAATCGCGGCGAGGTCGAACGTTATCGAGTGCCCATGTTCGCAGGCATGGGTTTGCGAGCAAAGGCAACGGTTGCGCCAGGTCTGGGGCACAGCATTCCGAATGACAAAGTGCTGGAGGCTGCCTGGAAATCGCTGGAAGAGGGCACTGCCGATCGTCGCAAGCTCGCTGCGGACTATCCGGCCAGTCGTATCAATGCCGACGCCGCGCCCTCGCGAGAGGAATGGTCCCAAGCACTGCTGGCCGAAGCCTTGGCACGGACAGAGAAGCGTGAGACCCGTTTTGCCGGCCTGATGCAGTTGCAGGGCATCCGCGTACGCTGGGCAGGCTTACCCGCCGCTGAGAAAGCACTGGCCGTGCTGACCGAGTACGAACAAAAAGCAGACCGTTCGTGGGAAGAAGATGACATTGCCGAGCAACGCCGCGCGTTGATTGCACGGGCCCGGGCACTGGATGCGTATGGCTCGGGAGACTTGCCCGCGCAATACATCAAACAGCGGCCTGAAATGCTCAAAGCGGCCATCGAGTTGTGGAAGCAGGTCGTCGCAGACGGTCAGGACGAGAAAGCCGTCAACGAAGCGAAGCGACGATTGCCAGCGCTCAACAAGTTCCTGTCCGGAGCTGGATGATCCGCTGCAAAACGGTTGCGTTATCCGGGATGGCTCGACCGACCGAAGCGTTTCACCAGAGTTCTGGAATCACCGGTCATGCAGGATTCAGAAACATCAGCAACTGGGAGCGATCACCAGCCTTCGGTCTGGTCATGGCTGAAGCATCCGTGGCTGCTGTTGATACTCGGCGGTGCGACAACATTGGCGTTGTGGGTAGGCATCGGAGTCTGGATCGAACATCGTCGCGCGATTGCACTGGCAGAACTCGTGGCAACACCCGGCATCGACGTAAGGCTTTTGGGAAGCGGACGTTATCCAATCTGGCTACCCGGATGGCTCGGCGCCCCGATGAATGACGATCGGTGCCCGCAAGTCATTGATAAGATCTGCGTCGGAATTCTCCAGCCAATTACTGACCATCAACTGAACCTGCTCGATCGCCAGCCGAACATCGACTCGATCAGTTTCCGCGATCTCGGTGAGGCTTCCGATCAAGCGCTGTTGCAACTCTGCGAAAGGCACCACTTCACGTCTTTGGACTTTGATCGTCCGAGACAACTCACCAGCCAGCACTACGAGGCTTTAGCCCGCAACACAAGTCTCAGTGGATTGTGGAGGCTGAAGGGACCATTTGACCAAACCGCGATGAACGCGCTAGGGCAAATGCAGCAGCTCACAAGTCTTCGGTTGACAGGCCCGCTTTCAACGGGCAGTCGCATCAGCAGCCTCGGTCGGTTGGAGCGTCTCATATGGTACGATTCGCAACTGACCGATGAGCAGTTCTCCGGTCTCGCATTCGGGTCACACCTGGACATGCTGTGGCTTCACGACACTCAGTTGACAGCCAAATCGTGGGAGCGATTGGCCTCCATGCAAATGAGTTTTCTCGTCTTGGAAAGTCCGCACATTGATGATCGCCTGGGCGATGAGCTGTCTCTGAATACAGACTTAAGGGCCGTGATGCTGAGAGGCGGCCAGTTCAGCGATCGGGCACTCCGCAAGCTACTGGAAAGCGGTAGCCGTGAACTGATCACTACAGAAACGCGAGATCTCTCGTTGGAAACAGCAAAGCTGATTGGAAGCAGCCCATCATTGACAAGCTTTAACGTCTACGGCGGACCTCATGTGAACGATGAGTTTCTCAAAGTGCTGATTCATGAGAAGACGTATGACTTAAAAATCTTGAGTTCCTCGATCACTGACGCTGGCGTTGAATACCTGAAAGGGAGTCCGAATCTTACGGAGCTGGGGCTGTCGAATAGCCGTATCACAGACCGCAGCCTGACACTGCTGCGTGCTGTTCCAAATCTGCGACGTCTCGACCTGCGTAATACTACAATTACGGATGATGGCCTGCGCCGGTGGTCTTCTCCTGGGGATGCGTTCGGAATCTGGAGTCTGCATCTGGGTGGCACGCAGGTTTCCGCGGCCGCCGTCAAGGAATTCCAGCAGCGAGAGCCATCGGCGGTCGTCTACGGAGTTGACGGAATTGAAGCAGATACCGACGAGGAACGGTGGTTCCCTCCACTCGGTCAGAGCGATCGCCCGTAAGCAGCCATTGGTATCAAGCGGGAGGGCAGGAGCCTCGCCCTCCCCACTCATATACACAATTCTCTGTTGGTCGTAGCCGTATTAATGCCGGTCGCAGACGCAGACGCGGTTACGGCCGGTCTCTTTGGCTTTGTAGAGTGCCTGATCGGCGGATTCGACGAGCCATTGGCGGCTCAGGTCCATCGGGTTCATGCACAGTTCATTCGACGAGATACCGAGGCTGGCGGTCACCATCACCTGCTTGCCTTTATGGCGGATCATCAGCATTTCGAGCTGCGTGCGCACACGTTCGGCGAATACGTTGGCTCCGACCAGGTCGGTCTCCCGCAGGATCACGGCGAACTCTTCGCCACCGTACCGGCAGGCGACATCCGTCGTGCGGGCGTTCTTAGCGAGCACATCACCAACGGCCTGCAGCACTTCGTCGCCGAAGGGGTGTCCGTAGTTGTCGTTGATACTCTTGAAGCGGTCGACATCCAGCATGACCAGAGATAGCGGGCGTTCGTAGCGCGCCGCACCTGCGACTTCCTCCATAAGCCGTTGATCAAAGTTGGCTCGGTTCCACAACCCGGTAAGACCGTCGATCATGGCACGCTGAGCCAGCATATCGAGGTACCTTTTGGTGCGCAGTGCCGCACGGACTCGCGCATTGAGTTCAGCGGGGTCGAAAGGCTTGGCGATATAGTCGACCGCACCAACTTCGAAGCCCAGGACCTTCTGGTCGACGTCGGCAGCGCCCGTCAGGAAGATGACCGGAATATTGGCCGTCTCCGGCTTGAGTTTGAACTGGCGACACAGATCAAAGCCATTCGCGTCCGGCATGCAGACGTCGAGCAGGATCAGATCAGGACTGGACTCTTCGAGTCGTTCATACGCCTCGTTCGCGTTCGTCGCGGATTCCAGCTTGATATCCAGGTGCTTCAGACGCACGCGCAGCAACTGGTGGATGTCCGGCGAATCATCAATAGCGAGGATCGTTTGCGGCATGGTTACCTACTCCAGAAGATGGGGGTCTTGCCCGTAAGGCCCTCCAAACCGGGTTTGCACGGGGCAAACCACGGTCACGTATTATCTAGTTCGCAGTTTGCGTAACTCCGCCACTGAATTGCCCGGCGGATGCGGTTGCGGAAATCTCTTTGAGGATTATGCCAACTGTACGGAGGTCAGAATCCACCTCGCCTGAGGCTTCAATCTGCTGGATGACCGCGTCGAGCTGGCTAATACCTCCATTGCTGATCGGTTGCACCGCAACTGTAGCCGGTCGGCAAGCTGACGTTTGCCATCGCTCGGACGACAGGGCGCGGCCCGCCACCGCTCGGCGGCACAGGGTATCAAACGATTTGAACAATCCCGGTAGCTGCGAGGGATCGCCGTTGGGTTTGGCTTGCCATTCGATCTCGCCAGCCAGCTTGCCGACTGTCGAATATCCGTAGCCACCAGCAGCGCCCTTAACAGTGTGAGCGACGCTGGCGACCTTTGTATAATTATTTTGTGCCAGAGCTGTTTCCAGTTCGTTGGCACGTTCCTCAAGTCCCTTCAGAAATTCGTCCACGATCTCCATCATTTCCGGGTCATCAGCAAACTCGCTGACAATCACCTCATCGTCTTCCGTCATGGTGACGTCTGGAGCAGCCGCAGCAACGGCAGTTGCAGCAATCACCGCGATTTCACTGACTTTATCCGCCGGGGTATCAAACTCCGCAGATTGCTCCACCGTCTGCGTTACCGTCTGAGAGTGCCGCGTCGCAAGCGGCGACTCGGCGTACTTGCGAACGGTTTCAATGAGCAGTCCCGGATCGATGGGCTTCGTCAGGAAGTCCGTGCAGCCGGCATTCAGGCACTTGTCGCGATCACCGCTCATGGCATGCGCCGTCAACGCGATGATGGGCAGCCAGTAACCCCGAGCACGCAAATTGGAAGTAGCCTGATAACCGTCCAGAACGGGCATCTGCATATCCATCAGCACCACATCGAACGGTTGGGCGATGCGATCCGCGTCGAGAGCTTTCTCGAAGGCCTGTTGGCCGTTCTCGGCATGGACGACCGTCGCTCCGGCTCGAGTCAGATGGTGCGAGATCAGTCGATAATTGTCCGGTCCGTCTTCGGCCAGCAGCACTCGCGCCGTCAATCGTGTCTGCGTTCCCTTGGCCACGTTCGGAGATTGACGAATGGATTCCGCTTCTCCAGGTGCCGCCAGAATGCGCGTGTTCTGCAGCGAGCCAGTCGGAATCGTGAACTCAAACGAGGAGCCCAGGCCGGGCACGCTGGCCACGGTGATCTCGCCGCCCATCATTTCGACGAGGCGACGGCAGATCGTGAGGCCCAGACCCGTGCCGCCGAATTGACGTGTGGTCGAGTAATCAGCCTGCGTAAACGGCTGGAAGAGACGTCCCAGTTGTTCCTGCGTAAGCCCGATACCGGAGTCGACCACGCGGAAGTTCATGCGCGGCTTATCGCCGGTGATATCCAGGCAAGTGGTATGAATTCGCACCTGGCCGGACTTCGTGAACTTGATCGCGTTGCCTACCAGGTTCAGCAGAATTTGGCGCACGCGGACCGGGTCGCCATTGATCTCGGCGGGAATCGGACTGTCGTAGATGACTTCGAAGCCGATGTTCTTCTCGATGGCTCGCACGCGCATCAGAGATGCGACGTCGCCGATGATCTGGCACGGAGACAACGCGATCGTTTCGACCGTCATCTTGCCGGCTTCGATCTTGGAGATGTCGAGAATATCGTTGATCAGGTTCAACAGGTGATCGGCGTTGCGGCGCACCGTCTGCACGCAGCGCTGACGTTCCTCGTCGCTCTGACCGGGTTCCAGCAGCAGGTCCGAGTAGCCAATGATCGCAGTCATCGGCGTGCGGATTTCGTGGCTCATATTCGCGAGGAACTGCGACTTTGCTTCGGTCGCTGCTTCCGCCGCCTGACGGTGATTCTTCAACTGAGCTTCGAACTCGCGACGTTCGGTCACGTCGTGAATGATACCAGTGATAATACGTCGATCCGAGAAGCGGACTTCGGCGACGGCCAGTTCAACATAGAACTTGGTGCCGTCAGGCCGCATCCCGCGCAATTCCCGCTTGGTTCCGATCAGGGCGTTGATATCCAGCAGGCACAGAGTCAACTGACCGGACGCTTCGACGTTGTCGTCGATTTCTTCCATCAGCATGAAGATGGGTTTGCCGATCAGGTCATTGCGGTCGCGAGCGAACAGCTTCACCATCGCTTCGTTGCAGGATTCCACAATGCCCTGATGGTTCATCGTGACAATGCCGTCCGCGGCTGTATCCACGATGGTGCGCAGTCGAGCTTCCTTCTCCGCCAGTTCAGTCGTCTGCTGAGTCGCTTTGTGCACCTGAGTTTGGACGGTGTTCGAGAATCGATGACCGTAGAACGAAATAATACTGACAAACAGCGTTCCGCAGACGGCCATCCACCACTGATAACCGCGCAGTCTCACCAGTTGCTCAATCTGGGATTCATAACGCAGCTCCAGAGTGTTACTGGCGAACAGAGATAGCTCGGCAAGCTCATCCGTGATTTGTGCATAGGACTCATCGATCGACGTTAAGAGCGGTGTAGCCTGGGAGCCCTCATCGGACTCCACCAGCGCGAGCACTCGTTCCGCGTCCTGCTCGATTTTGCGTGTCAGGTCCTGCAGCCGACTGAATCGCCGCATCAGATCGGCCAGATGGCTGGCCGGCATGTGCGTCTGCGCTTCGAAGCGAACCCGGTCCAGGTCCTCACGGAAGGCTCGCAGATTCTGAGCAAACTGCTGCGCTGCCAGTTCCGTATTCCTGGCCTGCACCGCATCGTGAGCCGGTTGCCGGCACTGGTTCGCCCCGCGAGTGAGTTCGGAATAAATCCCCTGCCGGTACGCCCACGAACGGTCTTCGTTGAGTGCGCTCAGCGAGCTGTTGACCACGCGATTGCCGAACATGAGCGCCAGGCAGATCGCCAACAGATCGAACGTGGCGAGCACGAAGTAGAAGTACTGATAGCTGGGACGGTTCAGCGCTTCATCAATCATGGGTGGCGCGGCGGCAGCCTGACTTCGCTGATCCGTCATCTTGAGCACCTGCAGAACGGGGAATCTGGTCTTGTGTCCAAAAACCCGGAAACTTGCCCAATTTCGACGGGATTCTGGCTCATCGGTGAAACATAGGCCGCGCATCGTCAGGCCCACGTGAGGGGTTCCGCCTCACGCCCCGATTCAGGGATTTCACCCCACGCGCCAGCAGAATCCCTCCGCAGTGTTACTCGACATTTGCAACGACATGGCGGTCCCGCGCAAGTCACAATCCGCAGGCGCGCTGTGACCGTCGTCTTCGTCACAAGCCGCAGTCTGGTGGCGGTGATAGCTCGAACAGTCTTGTGGGCGGTTACCGCGCGAGAGCATCCAGCAAGGGCTGCTCCACGTTTCCGCCCGGCGGGTTCACGCCCACCAGAATCGCAACGGTGGATGCCAGAGAAGCCGGGCTGACGGGCTGCATGGAGGCCGCGTGTTGAATACCCGCACCCAGCGCGAGCAGTGGTACGTTGGTGTCGTAATACCACGGACTGCCGTGCGTTGTGCCCTTTTTCGTACTCGTACTCGAACCAGGAATGCAATAAGGGTTCAGAACCCACAACACCTCACCGCTGCGACGTGGATGGAACGCCAGCCGCAGTTGATCATGCAGCCGGTCTCCACTGCCCGACATTAATTCGTCGCGCGTCTTGGCCATCGCCACGTGCGGCTGCTGCAACAACCAGTTGCGAGCCAGTCGCTGGGCTCGGGCAAAACTCTCCCCGGCCAGCGCGGGATGTTCGCGCAACAGGAACAATTGCTGATCTTCCACTTCCTGGACAATCGGCGGACTCTGTGGATCAGCTTTCAGCCTGTCGCGCAGCAACGCCTCGACTTCCTTCTTGATGCGGTCCTTGGGCAACGGTCCTCGCACGGCAGGTAACTTCTGCTTTTGAGCATACTCAGGAATCGGTGCGACGGCGTGATCGGCGCTCAGGAAGAAGGTCCATTTGCCCGCACCCACCTCTTTATCCAGAAACCGGGCAAATTCACCGAGTTGCAAATCGGTGCGGTAGGTGATGTCCTCGACCTCGTAGCTGTTGGGGCCGTAGGCGTGGCCAACATAATCATTCGATGAGAAGTTGACACACAATAAATCCGGTATCGAATCCTTACCGAGTTCCTCGTTGGTGACGATCGCGCGCGCGGCCAGCAGAGTGAAATCGTTACCAAACGGAGTGGCCAGCACCTGATCTCCATACACTTTGGGATCTGAACCTGCCGCCGCCAGATCGTGCGGGAAGGCCGACTTGAAACCTTTCGTCGGATTCTCCCAATCGTTCTCGTCCGGACCGTTGTTGTGATACTTCGTTTTGGGAAGGAGCAGTTCCCAGCGTTTGCCGTGATACTCGTTGAATCTGTTTTGCGTGTTGATCTCCGCAAGATACCCAGGCAGATCTCCGCGATAATACTCAGTGGTGACCCACTTGTTATTCTCCATCCAGAAGGCGGCGTCCGCCATGTGGCCTGCCATCAGAATCGAGGCGCGATCTTTGATCGCGACGCCGAACACCTTGGACTTGCGGTTCGCCAGCTTCATCTGGTCGCCAACCGTGTTAACCAGCAGGGTGCGCGGGGACATTCCCTTCCCTGTTTCCGCGCCGACGACTTTGACGAACGAATCCGCAACGCAATAACGCATCCCCTTCAAATCACGATCGAACCAGTCGTTATCGATGATGCCATGCGTATTCGGATAGGCTCCGGTGAGCAGCACCGCGTGACCCGGAGCCGTAAACGTGAAGGCGTGCTGGTGGTGACAGTTCCCGTAGGCGGCGCCGTCTTTGAAAACCCGGCGAAACAAGCCCTCATCCGAAAAGTTGTCGGAGAATCGTACCAGGTAGTCCTGGCAGAACTGGTCGACACTGACGACCACCACAAGCTGAGGCTGTTCAGCCACCGCCGGACGCAGTCCCAACAGGCAACTGGTAATGCACACCGTCCACACGACGAACGACTTCATAAATACTGCTCCTCACCATGAACGCAAGCTGGCAGATGAAGACTAAGTTGAATCGTCACAAGCGAGTAGTCCGCAGAACTCGGCGGGTACGATTGTCACCACACCTCGCGAGCCAGACGCCGGGAGATTGTCAGACAATCACACCGTGAGGAGGGGAGACCTTCAGACGCGTTGACTCGGACGGATAGTTTCACCCGCAGGGGAATGCTATCCGCGTTGAGTGAAATTCTGACGAATCCTGATGTCCAAGCATCGAGCTTTCGAGACCACGGTTCTTTGACCCACGACAACGCTCAGCACACGATTGTCCGCAGCATCAAACGAAGACTATCACCGTCGTCTGACCTAATCCCTAACCCCTCGGATCACTCCCACTCGATCGTGCTTGGCGGCTTGGAGCTGATGTCGTAGACGACTCGATTCACGCCGCGAACTGAGTTCGTAATTCGCGTCGAGATCTTCTGCAGCAGGTCGTGAGGCATGCGGAACCAGTCGGCGGTCATGAAGTCGTCCGTCGTGACGGCTCGCAGGGCGATCGTGCTTTCGTAGGTGCGGGCGTCGCCCATCACGCCGACAGTTTGCACCGGCAGCAGTACGGCAAAGGCCTGCTGGATCTCGCGATACAGGTTCGCGGCTCGCAGTTCTTCAATGAGGATGGCATCGCACTCGCGCAGGACCTGCAGGCGTTCTTCAGTGATTTCTCCGAGGCATCTCACGGCCAAACCCGGACCGGGGAACGGATGCCGCCAGACGAGTTGCTCGGGCAGGCCAAGTGCTTCGCCCATGCGGCGGACTTCATCTTTGAAGAAGTCACGCAGAGGTTCAATCAGTTCAAAGCCCAGTTCGGCGGGCAGGCCGCCGACGTTGTGGTGAGCCTTGATCGTCGCCGCCGGTCCGTCGGGATTCGCACCGGATTCAATGACGTCCGGGTACAGCGTGCCTTGAGCCAGGAAGTGCGCGTCCGGAATGGACTTGGCTTCGTCCTTAAAGACATCGATGAAGAGCTTGCCGATGATCTTCCGCTTCTTCTGCGGATCTGTGACGCCGGCCAGTTCGGTGAGGAATAGCTCGCGAGCATCAGCAACGTGCAGATCGACTTTGAAGTGGTCACCGAACTCGTAGCTGACTTCTTCGGCCTCGCCTTTTCGCAGCAGGCCGTTGTTCACGAAGATGCAAGACAGTTGTGAGCCGATCGCGCGGAAGAGCAACGCCGCGACGACCGACGAATCGACGCCGCCCGACAGGCCGCAGATCACTCGACGCTTGCCGACGCGGGCGCGAATCGAAGTGATCTCGCGTTCGATCAGCGTCTCAATGTTCCAGGTGCCCGTGCAGCCGCAGATGTTCCGCACGAAGTTCTTGAGGATCTGGCCGCCGAACTGCGTGTGAGTGACCTCAGGGTGAAACTGCAGCCCATACATCGGCAGCGTCTTGTGCTGAGCCGCCGCGTGCGGACACGTCGACGTGTGGCCGATGGAATCAAACAGTTCGCTCAGATTGAGCACCTGATCGCCATGGCTCATCCAGACACGCTGCGACTGCGGCACATCTTTGAAGAGTGGATTGGTGGTGTCGACCTCGCAGGTCGCGAGACCAAACTCACGCTTGTCGCCAGGAGCGACAACGCCACCCAGCGCCTGAGCACACAACTGCAGTCCGTAGCAGATACCGAGTGTCGGGATGCCGAGCTTGAAGACTTCCGGATCGGGATGCGGCGAACCGGCTTCATACACGCTGGCGGGACCGCCCGACAGAATGATGCCCTTCGGCTTGAGTTCCTTGATGCGCGCGGCTGACAGATCGAATCGCACCATCTGGCAGAGTACGTTCTGTTCGCGAACGCGGCGGGCGATCAACTGAGCGGTCTGGCCGCCAAAGTCGAGAACCAGAATGCGGTCCTGATCAGCGAACGTAACTTCGCCGCGATAGGCGGTGGATGCCGGTGAGGCAGCGGATTGAGCGGTCATAACGAGTCCTCTGCGCTCTTCGCGCAGTACAAAAACAAAAACGCCCAGGGTCGCTGGGCGTGCTTTGCATTCTAACTATTCGCGTTTCCCTGCGGAAGGATGCCCGCAAGTTCCAGGATCATCGCATCAACCGGCGGCGATCCAGTGGGCTGCTTCTAGGAGTGTGTCCGAGAAGTAGGTTGCGACTCTGTCGCGACGGCGCCTGAAGAGACTAAGCCTCAAACGCAGTCAAGACTTCGGCATCCTCAGTTGGTTTCGCCCAAACAGAGGATCCATATTGAATGACAGCTGCCGTCGCGACAGAGTCGCAACCAACAGGTCGCGATTGGAATCGCAACCTACGACTACTCGGACACGCTCCTAGAGGAGCGTGCTGTTCTCCAGCGAAGCGATGCGTACAGATCCGAGCACGGCGGACGCGGCTTGCACGCGTTTCATCCCGCCTGCAATCGCTACAGTGCTGAAGCCGGAAAGCGAACGTCGTCAGACGACGCCTTCACGAGCCCGCGCGCCGGTTCTGCATCATCTTTTGAGGAACTGCTCATGAGCGAGATCGCTGCATCGAACGCGTCTAAGAGTGCGGACGGTTACAACCGTCGCGAGGTCCTGAAGGCTGCCAGCGCGGCCATAGGTTCCACTCTGGTTCCGGGGTGGCTCACCTCAGCCATAGCCGCCGATGCACCGCAGCTAACCCCGCTCAATCGCTTTCCGCGCATGGTGCAGGACCACTTTGAAGCCCTCGCCCGCGCAGCGGAAAAGGTCGGGCAAACCCGGAAGAACTTTCTGGACTCGAAAGAAAACGCCGAGGCTTACGTGCGGACGGTGCGCGGTCTGATTCGCCTGTGTTTCGGCCCGGAGCCAGAACGCACGCCGCTGAATCCGCGCATCATGGGCGTCGTCGAGCGGGACGCCTACCGAATCGAAAAAGTGCTGTTCGAAAGCCGGCCGGGCTTCCTCGTATCAGCGAATCTTTACATCCCGAAGGATCGCAAGTTCCCGCTGCCGGGAGTGGTCGGGTCATGCGGACACTCCGCGAATGGCAAGGCGGGTGAGACCTATCAGAGCTTCGCGCAGGGCCTCGCGCGGATGGGCTACGTCGTTCTGATCTTCGATCCCATCGGGCAGGGCGAGCGTCTGCAGTATGTGGATGAGAACTTCAAACCGCGACGTGGCATTGGCGTCGCCGAGCACCTCTACGCGGGCAATCAGCAGTTCCTCGTGGGCGAGTTCTTTGGATCCTGGCGCGCCTGGGATGGCATTCGGGCACTGGACTATCTGCTGACCCGCCCCGAAGTGGATCCGCAGCACGTGGGTATCACGGGCAATTCGGGCGGCGGCACGATGACCACCTGGCTTTGCGGTCTGGAGTCCCGGTGGACGATGGCCGCGCCCGGCTGCTTTGTGACGACGTTTCGGCGGAATCTGGAAAACGAGTTGCCGCAGGATACCGAACAGTGTCCGCCACATGCGATGGCGCTGGGGCTTGATCACGATGACTTCCTGGCCGCGATGGCTCCGAAGCCCGTCGTGATACTCGCCAAGGAGCGCGATTTCTTCGACGTGCGCGGTTCACAGGAAAGCTTTGAACGCTTGAAGCGGCTCTATACTGTGCTCGGCTCGCCTGACAACATCCATCTGCACATCGGTCCGACCGAACATGGTTACTCGATTGAAAACCGCGAGGCGATGTATCGCTGGTTCAATCGTGTGACTGGCGTGTCTGACAGTCAGGTCGAGCCGCCAATCACTCTGGAAAAGGATGAGACATTATACTGTGCGCCGCGAGGGCAGGTGGCGGAGCTGAATTCTCGAACGGTGTTTGAGTTCACTCGCGCGCGGGCGATTGAACTCGCGAAGCAGCGCGTGCCTCTGTCAGGTCATACTCTGCAAGCGAAAGCGCGACACGCGCTCAGGATGGGTGAATTACCGAAAACTGCTCCCGACTTTCGGATTCTGCGCGCTTCCGGGCAACGCAAGTATCCGCTGGGCAGTACTGCCACCTACGCAGTCGAGACTGAGCCGGAAGTCTATGCCGTTGTGACGCGGCTGACGGAGACTCCGACTGTTTCTCGTCCGCCGCGCGGATCGGTGCGGGCGATGTTGTATATTTCACATCACTCTGCTGATGTTGAATTACGTGACGAGCCGCTCATCAAGGAGTTGCTGGCGACGGAGACGGCGGTTCCCCTCTTCGCCTGCGACGTACGCGGTATCGGAGATTCGCAACCAAACACCTGCGGCGTGGACCAGTTCCTGCGTCCCTACGGCAGCGACTTTTTCTACGCCATTCACTCGCTGATGCTGGATCAGCCGTACGTCGCGCAGAAGACACGCGATGTATTGCGGGTCGTTGATTTTCTCGCGGCCAGCGGGCATACCGACGTGCACTTGATCGCGCGCGGCTGGGGGACAATTCCGGCGACCTTCGCGGCACTGTTATCCGACCACGTGACGCAGGTAACTCTCAAGCAACCATTAAAGTCCTACGAGGAGATCGCGACCAGCGAGGCTTACACCTGGCCGCTGTCGTCGTTTGTGCCGGGTATTCTGAAAGAGTTCGACCTGCCGGACATTTATAAAGAACTCGCCAGCAAGCGGCTGACCCTCATCGAACCTCAAGGGGCTGTCGCCAAGCTGTGATACGGATTCCAGAAATCACCGCGGGGCTGAGTGGCGGCGGGCAATGCGGCTTGACCAGATCGCGAAGAGCACTTTGGAGGGCGAGGCTCCTGCCGAGCCGCACTAGCAACTTGAAACGGCTCGGCAGGAGCCTCGCCCTCCCAAGCTGTGTTGCCGCGCCTCGTAGCTGTTTGCCCGTAGTTCGGTTTATCTCAGTAAACAACGCGAGCGAGGGATTACCTCGCTCGCATGGCAACAGGGGTAGCGATTGCACGTCCTGATCGCGGAGGCCATCAGCGACAGATGGTGTCAGTCAATTACTCAACTGGCGGCTCGGGGAGCTTCTCAGCGGTACCCTTCGCGTAGTTGATTGTAATCTTCTGACGCTCGGCCTCGGGCTTCTTCGAGAGCTTCAACGACAGCACTCCGTCGTGCAGTTCGGCTTCGATGCTGTTGGGATCGACCCACTCGGCCAACGCGACCGTCCGCTCGAACTTGCCGAAGAAGCGTTCCTCATGCAGGAACTCCTTCGGGCGTTCCACCGACTTCCGTTGACCGGTGATGGTCAGCTTGCCGTTCTCGATGGTGACATCGAGGTCTTCCAGCGCGATACCGGGGACATCCACTTCAGCGTAGACGAAACTTCCATCCTGCCACACCGACATCGGTGCCACCTTTCGCGCAACGTATCCGTTCGCACCTTCGGTCCATGGGAACTCGCGATCGAGCTCACGCAGAACGGCCTGGAAGGGGTCTGGCAACAACGTTGAGACGCGGTTAGACAGATTCGACAACATGATAACTTCCTTATTGATACTGTGGTGATTCGTTTGCTGATACTGACAATTCGAGCAACCAACATCTTTGACGGCCGTCATTCTGACTGGCTGCGAACGTGAGCTTCTTGATATTCAAACTGCGTGCCAATTCGGCGCGATCGAGAATTCATCTCGTCGGAAGTGCTTTCGGCATCGAAAATAACGACGAGCAGGACATTTTGAGGCCTGCAGACTCGAAAGGTTTGCTCTGCCACTATGACTGCCGCTCCTTCGCACATTCTGACAGGCAGGCATCCCATGCAGCGGACTGAATACGTCGCGGATGCGATTGTTCTAACACCCGCGTGCTGAAACTCGCGCTGACACCGCAGTCCGTCGCGCCCCCCCTGTGGCAAGCACCCAGAGACTGAGCGAAGAGCCCGAAGAACGCATTGAAATGCCCGTGATATCGGCTCACGGCCCCCGCCTGACGCTTTGTCAGCGTCAATTCATTCTCAAGCAACAAAGGCGGTGCTGCGATGGAATTTCTGGCTCATGGAGACGTGTTTCCCTACCACCTGGTCGTTATGGCTGTGGTCGTCATGGGAGCCTATGCACTGGTGTTTCAAGCGGCCCTTCGGCTGATCGTGGCGCTGATCAGCTTCGTCTCTGACCGTATGAGATCCCGGTGAGAGTCGAGTACGCACATTTCCCGCTGGAATGTGCGTGATATCTGGCAGGGCCTTCCGCTTAGAGGTCATCAAAGCCAGTAATCAAGCAAAAAGGACTTAAAATCATGAGTGTTTTAGCATGCACCGAGGACCTCTGTGGTCGCTTCTTTCTGAAACTCATCGGACAGTTGCTGTCGTTTCCGGCAGCTTTGCTGCAGTGGCTGGTGACTTAATAAGCCGCGATGCCGTGGCCGAGTTTCCCGGCGGTTGCCTCAGAATTCAGGGCAAGTAAATCAATTCGTGAAAGGGCTGAAATGGCGATTCTCGCTTGTTGCAGTGGTGGTGACCTGCTCGTCGCGGTATGCGGTGCGCTCGCAATGGCAGCCGCTCCCTTCGTGGCAGTGGCCGCGATGGTTTGGATGCTGGTGGCGAGCCTCAGACATTGACTCTGCGAGTGATTGCCGTCGGAGGGCAGGCAAAGAATTCCGGCAGAAAGTGCGTGATCTCTCTCGCGTTGTTCCGCTCAGGCATCATCAACGCAGTCAACCAACCAAAACAAAAGGGCGTGTCATCATGGAACTTCTCGCGTGCAGCATGGGCCATCTCGGCGAATTGATGGCTCTTACTTTCGGATGTGTGTTCGGGTCGGTGGTGGTGCTGCTGTTAGGGGCGGCTCTTAAGCACACCTAGCAGGCTGCATGATCTCTTAAATCCCGATCCGAGGCAGACCTCAAGAAATCAGGGAGGGGTGGAAATGGCGATTCTCAGTTGTACCAGTGGGGTCGGACTAGGCCCCGCGCTACTTGGTGCGATCGCGATGGTGGCGGCCCCGGTGCTGGTGACCGTCGTCCTGGGCTGCATTCTCTTCGCAAGCCTATTCAGGATTTGAAGCGGCGCTCTTACGCTCCCGCATTGACCCGATTGCGCAGTTGCAGCTCGAACCACGACTCTGCGTGCTCTGTCTGAGTGCGAACATTACGCATCAGTCTGTCAGCATAAGGAGTCGATCATGCAGCGGAAATTGGCTAGTATTCAGCGGGTTTTAAGCATCTCGCCGATCGCCAATGCCGACGCGATCGAACTCGTCAAAATCAACGGCTGGCAGTGCGTCGCCAAAAAGGGTGAGTTCCAGGTCGGTGATCTCGGTTTGTACTTCGAGATCGATTCCATTCCGCCGGACGTCCAGCCCTGCCGTTTCTTGTGGCAACCCAAGCCCAAGCTGGATTCATCAGGCGTCGCTATCCCGGCCGAACCGATTGCCCGGCCCGAAAAGTTCCGCATTCGCACGCTGAAGTTGCGCGGCGAACTGTCTCAGGGCTTGCTGATGCCGCTGGCTGAGTTTGGCTTGAGCGGCGTTGTCGAGGGCCAGGATCTTACGGAAACGCTGGGCGTGGCGAAGTATGAACCGCCTCCACCTGAGGGTATGGGTGAGTTTCGTGCGTTCTACCCGTCGTTCATTCCCAAAACAGACGAGATTCGCGTGCAAAGCGAACCGCGAGTACTGGATGAACTGCGGGGCCAGCCGTACGTCAGCACTCAGAAGTACGACGGCACGTCCTCGACGTTCTGCATCGATCCTCGAGACGGTTCGTTTCACGCTTGCGGACGCAACCTGAGCATTTCGCCGGGCGACAACCTCTACTGGCGAGCAGCTCGGAAGTACGACCTGGAAGCGAAGCTGCGTCGGCATCCCCACATGGTGGTGCAGGGTGAGATCGTCGGTCCGGGCGTTCAGAAGAACCGGCTGGGCCTGAAGGAGACGTCTCTGTTTGCCTTCAGCGTCTTTGACATCGCGGCTGCCAGGTTTCTGGATCACGATGCCGCTCGGAGCTTCCTGGCGACCATCGACATTCCGGCCGTGGACGTCATCGAAGAGGGCGATTCGTTCCAGCACACGCAGGCTTCGCTGCTCGCGCTGGCCGAAGGTCTTTACCCCGGCACCAGGAACGAACGCGAAGGCATCGTGATTCGACCGCGCACGGAGATGACCAGTTCGTGCCTGCTCGGCCGGTTGTCCTTTAAGGCGATCAGCAACCGCTTCCTGCTGAAGGAGGGCGAGTAGCCGAAGTCCTGCACAAAGCGGCGTTCAGAATCGATAAGTGCTGCAAATCAGCCAGATTCCGGACGCCGCCTCGCTTTTTGGCCGACCCGCCCTGCTGGCCACCCGCATCGATTTCTGAGTTTTCTGGTGCGGCCCGCGTGATATCTCGACTTGGCTCCCGCTTACAGATCATCAACTCAATCAAACAACGAAAGGGCTTACGATGATGATTCTGGCATGTGGAGCCGGTTGCGGTATCAGCGTTGGTGGTGCGATAGGCGCTCTCTGCGTCATGGCACTGTGCGGCATCTTTGCAGTGGCCCTGTGTTCAACACCCTTCTTGGCGATTTACATGCTGTTGCCTGAAAGCATGAAGCACAGAGCGAGTGCAAGCGCGTCTGAGTGATTGACCCGGCAAGACGTAAATCGTTCTACCCTGCTGAAGTAGCCGTCCTGAGAGCCTTTCAGCGACCACTAAAAGCGGCAAGACAGCGACCAGCGGCCACACAGTTCAAAGCGGCGTCCAGAATCGATCAGTGCTGCAAATCAGCCCGATTCCGGGCGCCGCCTGTTTTTGACGGGCTCGCCCTGCTGGCCACCCGCTTCCATTTTGCAGTTTTTGACGTGGCCCGCGTGATATCTCGCGAGATCTTCCGCTTGAAGATCATCTAAACAGTTCAACAAACAACGAAGGTGTGATGATCATGGGACTTCTGGCATCCAACATGGGACTGGGAATGTTCGTACCTGATAGTCCTGTCTTCTTCGGAATGATGATTGGACCGCCGCTGGTCTTCATATTGTTCGGGGTGATCGAGATGTGTTTCCGCGAGTAGAGTGATTCTGCGGCTACGACTACTTCGCCGAACGGCTTTTGCCCGCGGGTGAATTCTTGCCCTTTGCTACCGACTGACGGGATGATTACCGGGCCTGCGACTCCACGCTGAAGGCGTTTCTGCTGCTCGCCTGAGTTTGGCGTTGCAAACTCGCATTGCCGGTTATGCTGTTAAGCGGACTCGGTGCCGCGCCCTGAGATGCGAGTTCTTGCAGGCATCAAGTCCGCCGCTGGAGAACTTGGGGCTCATCCATGTCCACTGAATCACCGCCAGCCACGATTGCTTCGACGGACGCAGCTTTCAGAGCGTCTCAGTCCGCGCGGCTCACCAGGAGGTGGTGGTTGTGGACCATTGGAATCCTGCTCGTCAGTCCGCTCCTCGAGATACCGCTTGGGAGTCCCCTATGGGGATTCTGCCTGGCGTCGTTCTTGATGGTCTGCATCACTCTCAGAACTCCATCAGATGAACTCGTTGGATTCTCGCGGCTCTGCGCAGCGCCGCTGTTGATCCTTGGATTCTGGGGCAGTCTCGTGTTCGCCGCGACGCGAATTGGATATCAGCGAGGTTACCAGACTGCCTTGGATGCCGTAGCCCGCGAAGACGAGCATCAGTTTGCCTTTAACTTTTTTCATTCCAAGTCTTGCGGGACCTACAGCCCTCTGGACATCGGCAACACCTATTCAAGGCGCTGGCGAGAGGGAGTACGTGCAGGATTGCCACCACACGTCGGTGATCCGCGTTTTGCTCACGAGTATCTTGCCAGTAAGGGCGCCAGGTTTTCGACAGGTTGGGGACTGCAAGGCACAGGTGAGGGTTATTTTGACGACCCTGCTACCTTCTTTCCTGATGACAAATCCATCGTCATCCTGAAGGGCGATCAGTTTGCTGACGTGGATCTGAAGTGGCTCCAGACGTTCTCTGGCAGAACAGTGCATGAGTTGGAAATTAGCTGCCCGAACGTGACCGACGCTGGATTTGAGAACTTGCGATGTCTTCGCATCGAGCAGCTTTGGATCACGCGAGGCCATGAGGCAGCAGTGCGAAAGCTCAGCCAAGAGATGCACGGCCGAATGGATGTTAATCCTTTTGGGAGCAGTCCCAGCAAGCGGCTCGAGAACGAGCTCTAGCTAAACGGGGCAACGCGAGGACCGCGTTTCGAACGACGCGTGAACTGTGCAGATCAGCCGACTTCTGGGCTCCGCTTCACGCGAATTCACGCCCGGTGTCAGGCAGTCGCATCCAGTTCGAGGTTTTCTGAAATAGCCCGCGTGATATTCAGCCAGCGCTGTCGCTTAGAGGTCATCAAGACGATCAATCAAACAACGAAAGGGCTGACGATCATGGGACTTCTGGCGTGTGGCTTTGGATACGAGTTCGCACATATTGGCGACTTCATTGTCGAGTTCATGACCTTGGCTCTGTCATGTGCACTCATTCCCGCCGGGCTGTACTTGTCTGTAGTCGCCATGCGGCGTGCGGATGCCGCAGAAGAGGCCTCTGAGATGGCCTGAAATGCGGTGGTCTGAGACCAGCGGCGAACATGAAACCATGACCACCAATCGTTAGAGTACTGTTGCACATCGCTCAGAATTGGATGAGTGTGATGCGTGGTATCTGCGGTCTTGGTGAGCCGTCTGCAATCAGGTAGTCAGGTTATGCCCAACCAGCCGGGGTTCATTCCGTCGCATGGCAACTACCGCGAGCTGATTTCCTATCAGAAGGCGGAAGTCATCTATGACCTGACGTTTCGTTTCTGCGAACGGTTCTTGAAGAGAGGCGATCGCACTGTTGACCAGATGGTGCAGGCCGCCCGGTCCGGCAAGCAGAACATCGTCGAAGGCAGCCAGGCTTCGGGAACCTCCAAAGAAACCGAAATCAAGCTCACCAACGTCGCTCGCGCGAGTCTGGAAGAACTGCTGGTTGACTATCAGGACTTCCTGCGCGTCCGCGACTTTTCGATGTGGGCGAAGGATTCCAAGGAAGCGCTGTTCGTCCGCAACATGGGCATGCAGAGGCCGCTGACCTACGAAGCCTTTCGTGAGTTCGTAGAGACTCGCCCGGCGGAGGTCGTGGCCAACATCGCGATTTGCTTGGTTCACCAGACGAACTTCCTGCTCGATCAGCAGATTCGGCGGCTGGAACAGGACTTCGTCAAAGAAGGCGGCATGCGTGAGCGGATGACCCGCGCCCGGCTGCAGTACCGGAATGGGAGTTCTGGGACTGATGGGACCAGTGGGACCGATGAACGCCGACCACGAAAACCGCGTGGCGATCGACCGTAAATCTATGGGTCCCATTCTGTCCCATTCTGTCCCATAGGTCCCATTGTCCCATCTCCCATCAGTCTTCTGACCACTGTTCGCCTTCTCCCAGAATCCGCCAAGATTGTCAGTCACAATTCGTTCCCCCGCGCGACTAGGGCACCGACCGCAGCCAAGTTCGGCTGCGAAGTGCGGGTCGGCTAGGGGAAAACATCATGTTGGTGACGACGAAGATTGCGGACTGGTTAAAGGGCACAAGTTCAAGGCTGACAAGACGTAAGGGCCGGGCAGGCTACCTGCCTGCGGAAGTTCTGGAAGAGCGGCGGGTGTTGTCCGCTCAGGCTTCGATGGGGACGGCGGCGCTGGGAACGGGGCATGAATGGATCGTGTCCAACGGCGGCGACGACTGGGGAGCGGGTTCAGTCGGAGATCCGTTCAAGACGATTCGCCGGGCGCTGGACGCGGCGGCTCCGGGCGACACCATCACGCTGCGAAACGGTGTGTACGAAGGCGGCATCAACATTGATGTCGACAACCTGACGATTCGCTCGGCGCCGGGCGAATGGGCGGTGATTGAATCGCCGCTCACGCAGTGGAAAGACGGGCACGCCGATTCGGTCATTCGCTACGGCTTCGATGTCGAAGGCGGGCGACTGGAGAATCTCGAAATCACCGGCGGCTACTGGTACGGCGTGATGTTCTGGGACTGGTGGGACAGCGACTTCGAAGCTGGCTCGACGCACATGGGAGCCAGCAACATCACCATCGACGGCTGCAAGATTCATGATACCGGCGTCGATGCCGTCAAGATCACACCCGGTGCGAATGATATCTCGATTCTGAACAGCGAGATCTACAACACCGGCCGCCGCAGTAATACCAGCTCGGACGGAATTGATAATAACAACGGCGACCGCATGATCGCCCGCGGCAACTACATTCACGACATTGACGGCATCGGCATCCTGACGTCAGGCGGCACGGAAGATTCTCTGATTGAGCAGAATCTGATCAAAGACACTCGTGGCGCCGGCATCGTCAACGGATTCTATACCGAGCTGGAATGGATCGAGCCGGACTCGAACCCCGGTCACTATGCAAGCATTGATACCGTCGTCCGTAACAACATTGTTGTGGACGCCGGGCAGGCGGGCATCGGAATCTACGGAGCGTTGAACGCTCAGGTTTACAACAACACGCTGGTGAATGCGGCCGATGACGCTCAAGCTCCGATTCAGTTCGGCGGCTACGAGATGTGGGTCTCGAACACGGCTCCATCCTACGAGCACATCGCCTCGGTCAATCCGAGCGTGCTGAACAACATCATCGTCACGAACTCGGACAACATCACCCGCATGGTCGATATCCGCGAAGGCTCGATCACGGGACCGCTGACTCTGGACTATAACCAGTATCATAGCACCAGTGTTCGCGGCACGCTGTTCATTGACCGCAATCTGACCGGTGACGGCACTCCCGAGCAGACTTTCTCGCAGTGGCAGACCAATTACGGCTACGACCAGCACAGTATGGTCGGCGATCCGTTCCTCGACGCCAACTGGCACCTGACCGCGAACAGCCCGGCCATCGGCAAGGCGTTTGCAATTGCCGGGTTGACTCATGATTTCGACGGCAATGTCCGCGATGAAATTGCTGGCGATCCGCCGGGTGAAGCAGATCCACCAACCGAAGCGGACCCGCCAACTCCGGACCTTGGAGCAGACGAATTCAATGCGGGCACAGTGCGAGCAACTCCACCCGCCGCGTTTGGTGCACCGTCGATCGAGATCGATTCGCGGGGGTATCACGACTACGAAGCCAAGACGATCAATGTGCGAGTCGTGCGTCACGGGACCACGAATGACACCGTGACGGTGCAGTACGCGACGCTCGAAGGCACTGCGAAAGCGGGCTTCGACTTCACGACCGTCGCAGGCACTCTGAGCTTCGCACCGGGTGAGACCGAGAAGATCGTGCCGGTTGCGTTGCTGGGTGATGATGTGGCCGAAGGCGACGAGCACTTCCTGTTCACGCTGAGCAACGTGATCACCGACGGTTCTTATCCCGTGCGACTCGGACATCAGAGCTCCGCGTCCATGACCATCGACGACGAAGAAACGCCGATCACGTTGAACTACGCGACGAAGTGGGTCAGCAATGAGGGTAGTGACGTCACCGGTGACGGCTCGGCGGACAAGCCCTGGAAGTCGCTGCAGCACGCGGCTGATCAGGCCGGTCCCGGCGACTACGTCATTGTGAAGCCCGGTAACTACTGGGGCTTCCAGGTTTCCAACGACGGCAAGGCTGACGCTCGCATCACGTTCCACGCGATGCCGGGCGTTGTGATTGATGCTCCGAATCCGGAAAACAATCTGGACGGTATCAACCTCGAAGGTGCCGATTATGTGACCGTCGAAGGTTTCTCGGTCTCGGACATGCCGCGAGCTGGTTTGCGGTCAGTGCTCAATACCGGCGCGATCATTCGTAACAATATCAGCGACCACAACGGCTACTGGGGTATTCTGACCGGCTGGAGCTACGACCTGCTGGTTGAGAATAATCATGTCTCACGGTCGCAGGTGGAGCACGGTATCTACATCAGCAACAGCTCGGACGATGCGATCATTCGCAATAACGTCGTCTGGGGCAACAACGACAGCGGCATTCAGTTCAATGCCGATCGTTACCTCGAAGGTGACGGAATTCACTCACGCAACGTCGTCGAAGGCAATGTGATCTACGGCAACGGCGCGGGTGGTGGCGCGGCGATCAATCTGGACGGCTTCCAGGACGGCGTCGTGCAGAATAATTTGCTGTATGACAATCACTCCACCGGCATCGTGCTGTATGTAGGCTTCGCTGCTGATGGCTCCAAAAATAATGTTGTCACCAATAATACAGTGGTGATGGCAGCGGATGCCCGCTGGGCATTGCTGATGACCGAAGGCAGCGACGGCAACGTTGTGACCAACAACATTCTGCTGAACAAGAACCCGAACCGCGGCAGTATGACCGTTGAGCACAACAGCCTGCCCGCTCATTCGGACAACAACATCGTTCAGAATCTGTTCCAGATGGACGGAGCGAATGGTTCCTTCGCCGCGTGGCAGAGCTTCTCGGGCGGCCAGGACACGCACTCGATCGTGATCGATCAGTCGAACGTGGCGAACGCGATCAACAATCTGTTCGTGAACGCGGCTGGCGGCGACTTCCACTTGAAGGCCAACAGTGCGGCGATTGACGTCGGCGATCCAACCGGCGCACCGGCAACCGACATCTACGGGCACGCTCGGCCAACCGGAGCAGGCGTGGATATCGGAGCCTTCGAAGCAGGCACCTTCCTGCCGGCCGTGCAGTTCGAATGGGACAACGTCATTGGTTACGAGTTCATCGGGATGGCCGAAGTCGCGGTGACTCGCACGGGTGACACCTCAGGCGCGTTGCTGGTGAACTGGACGACGGGGGCTGGTTCTGCGACGGCAGGCAGCGACTACGTAGCGGCCAGTGGCCAGCTCATGTTCCAGCCGGGCGAAACTCGCAAGACGTTCCGCGTGTTTGTGAACGATGATGCGGCGATTGAATCTCCTGAGACTGTGCCACTGAGCTTGGCAGTCATCGACATCACGCTCGACAGTCCGACTGCCGGAATGATGATTGGCACTGACGATGCGACGCTGCATGTCATCAGCGATGATGCGTGGCAAACCGGCAAGTTCCAGTTTGATACGAAGTCGGTGACGTTCAACGAGACGGCGGGCACCGCGACGGTGACTGTGCATCGAGTTGGCGGCAGCAGCGGTGCGGCGAGTATCAACTTCGCGACTGATGCGTTCACTCCCCCGAAGCAGGCGACCTGGATCAAACGTCATACCGACCTGCTCTATCCCACGGATCGTGATACTCCCGCGACGGCCGGACAGGATTACTCGGCAGTGCAGGGTATTTTGAATTTTGCTGACGGTGAGACCGAGAAGACCATCACCATTCCGCTGTTGAACGATGACTGGTACGAAGGCGGCGAAGCCTTCACGGTGAAGCTCAGCAACGCCGTCGTGACCGATGCGGATGGTAATACTCAGACTGGCAGCGACCTGATCGGCAAGAATGGCAGTATCAAGGTCCGCGTGGAAAGTGACGACGCGAAGCTGCCGGGCACGTTCCAGTTTGCTGCAGCCAACTACGTGGTGACTGAAGGCACTCCGAGTATCAATGTGACGATCAATCGGCTTAACGGCGGTAACGTCGAAGCCAGCGTGCGACTGTATGACACCGGTGGGGGCAACGGTTCCACGACCGCTTCCGCCTGGGCTCCGTCAGACTACGGTTCATTGCCGGCCATCCTGACGTTCGCTCCCGGCGAGTTGTCCAAGACGATCAGCATTCCGATTCTCGACGACAGCAGCACGGAGATGGATGAAGTCTTCTCCATTCAGCTCTACAGCCCGACGAACGATGCCGCCGTTGGTGCAATCGCCAAGACCTTCGTGACGATTCAGGACAACGAGTCCACGTTCTACTTCCGCGGCGCGACGCCTTCGGCTTACTCCTATGAGGCCGTCGAAGGTACCGGCAAGATGCCGATCACCGTCGTGCGACAGGGAGCATTGACGACGGCTGCGTCGGTGACCATCAGTACCAGCGACGGTTCCGCCACTGGTAACGTCGACTATACCCCGATCAACATGACTTTGAACTTCGCACCGGGCGAAGCGTCGAAGGTCATCGAGATTCCGGTGATTAACGACACGCTGATGGAGTCGAAGGAATCGTTCTACGTCAACATGTCGAACGCGATCGGCGCGCAGCAAGGTAGCTGGAGCTGGTCTTCTTACATCGTGGATGACGATGCCTCGGCCACGCCCGGCAAGTTTGAACTGAGTAGCCCGACGTACTCGTTCTCGGAAGCGGGTGGCACGCTGAACGTGACGGTGAATCGCGTTGGCGGCAGTTCGGGCACGGTGACTGTGCAGTATCAGACGTCGGACGGAGCCAGCGGCTTCTCAGGTGTCACGGCGTACGCGGGTGGCGACTACACATCCAAGAGCGGCACGCTGACGTTCGCTCCCGGTGAGACATCCAAGACCATCAGCATTCCGATCACCAATGATACGTCGGTGGAAGCGAATGAAGTCTTCACAGTCTCGCTGAAGAATCCCGCTGGCGGTGCCACTCTGGGCACGGTCGCCAAAGCGGTCGTCACCATTGTGGAAGACGACAGCGCGATCGAGTTCGGTACGTCGAACTATACCGTCAACGAGAACGCCGGGTATGTGACGATCACGCTGGTCCGCAAGGGCAGCACGGTCGGAGCAGCCACGGTCGATCTGAATATCAGCAGCGGAACGGCTGAAGCCGGCAAGGACTTCATCAAGCCCGGCAGCAACAAGGTCACCTTCGCGGACGGCGATGCGACCGCCACCGTGCAGATTCAGATCATCGATGATCTGTTCAAGGACCCGAACGAGATGTTCTACCTCTCCCTGGCCAACGCCGTTGGTTCCAAGCTGGGTAGCTCGCTCTATGGGAACGTGAAGATCACTGACAACGATTGATCGCGCAACTGGAGAGAAGGCTGAAGAGCCACGGATAAAACACGGATTGAACACGGATAAGGGCTCAGGCTGAGAAGCCTTTGTCCGTGTTTCATCGGTGTTTGATCCGTGGCTCGCTTTTATTATATGGATCAGAAACAAATCGCGCGTCAGTCTGGAAGAGGCGGATGGGTGAGCTTGATTGGAATCGAAGGCGAAACGGTGCGATCGCCCCTCACCCCAAGCCCCTCTCCCCGGCAAGGCCGGGGCGAGGGGAGCGAGGAAGTTGTCGAGTGGATCGACCGCAATTATTGATTGCGCCCCGTCACCTTCTGTCTGCCGAACGCTTGATAACGAAAAAAGCCTGAGCCGCATTGCTGTGGCTCAGGCTTTGATTGTTACTTCAGGGAAACTCGTTCAAAGATCAGCGTTCGTTAGTTGCGACCACCGATCTTGCCACGCAGAACTTCGATGCCTTTCTCGACGTCGGCATCTTCGGCTTCGCGACGTGATGTCGGACGGAAGCGAGCGGTGCGTTCATCAGGCAGTTCGACCAGGACGTCAGGCTCAACACCAACGTGACCGTAGGTATTGCCGTTCGGTGAGTAGAACCGGGCAGTCGTCAATCGCAAGCCAGTGCTCTTGCCGACATGGAAGATGCTCTGCACTGACCATTTTCCATACGTCTTGCGACCGACAATCGTGCCGCGATTCAGGTCACGCACGCAGCCAGCCACAATCTCACTGGCACTGGCACTGTCGCCGTCGGTCAGCAGAACCAGAGGCACCGTCACAGCACCATTCTGCTGAGCACGGTAGGTCCAGTTCTGATCGTTCGAGCGACCCTTCGTCGAAACCAGCACACCATTATCAACCAGACGATCGAGAACTTCGACAGCGGCAGTCAGCAATCCACCGGGGTTGCCTCGCACGTCGAGGATCAAGCCCTTCATACCCTGACGTTGCAGGCTGGTCATCGCTTCATCGAACTCACGTGAGGTCGACTTCTGGAAACCGGCCAGCTTCACATAAGCAATCTGATTGACGGTATCGACGAACTTCACATCCTGAACGCTCTTCACATGCACTTCGCGACGGTTGAGCACAGCTTCGATCGGCTTGCCCTCGTCACGAGCGACCTTCAAGCGAACTCGGCTGCCCGAGTGTCCCTTCAGCATGTTGGCCGCTTCGTCGATCGTCGCCTTGCGGACGTCGGCATTATCAATCGCGATGATGTGATCGCCCTTCTTCAGACCGGCCGCAGACGCGGGGCTTTCGGGCAGCACGTTGACCAGCAACATGCCCTTACCTTCGGCCGCCTTCATCTCGACACCGATGCCGACGAACTCACCATCAATATTACTGTAGAGGTCAGCCAGACGATCAGCGGTCAGGAAGCCGCTGTAATCATCGAGCGAATTGCAGCCGCCGAAAATGTATTCCATCACGATGGCCGCAGGCTGAATGCCCAGGTTCTGATGAGTAATCCGACCGACCTGCTGAGCAATCGCCCGGGCCTGCTCACGGTCACCCGCTTCGCGGTTCCAGAACTTCTCACGCAGGGTCTGACGAACTCGCAGAATGTTTTCCTTGCGAGCCGCCCGATCCTGGTCCGAACGAGCTGCCGGAAGGTTCGCTTCCAAGAACTTCGGATTCGCCAGGGCGATATAAACGCTCTCGGTGCCGTGAGCGACCACCGACTTGTAGCTCAGATCATCGACGAAGTTGCGACGCACGTTGGACAGCAACTCGTCGTACAGTTCCAGAGCTGAACCTTCAGACATCGCCAGCAGCGACGCCTGGAAGCTCTTGTCCGCGTAGCGGCGTTCGATCTTGAAGTGAGCCTTCGCACGGCGTTTGCCGTACACGAGGGACTCATCATCGGGCCACCGCTTCAGGGCATTTTCATAATGTTGAACGGCATCAAGCCACTTGGCAGAGCGTTCGAGTTCCTCGCCGATGGACAGCGCGCTGCGGCTGTCATCGAGATCCAGCGGTGGCGGAGGCGCCGAATAGGCCGCGCCCGACCATGACAGAATCCCTATTAAGCAGAAACACAGAAAGCTCGCTCTCAGACGAAACGCTGGCATAGTCCCCCCTCGTGGCGTACGGATCGTTCGGCTGCGGTGCCACCCGCAGTTCCGATTGTGCCGATCCTGCCGCCGGCTCTCAGATGCTTCTCATGGTGTGACAGCAGATTGACTCAAGAAGCCGGCGCGTCCCACGCGATCGCGAAAATACGCCTGCTTCATAGCGTGGTCAAACTTCTGGTTTCCGATTGGACCCGCAAAGTCTGCCCACGCCGAACAACCTGAACTTGCTGGTCCGGTTGCGTAGACCAGCGAATTTGTGAGGGAACTCCTCCAGCCCATTGCTACCAGCGTTGTTGTCGGGCTTCGTTAGTCCTCACGAAGCTCACGACTGGCTGAGCAGCAACGGAAAAGTCACCACACGCGTTCGAGTTGCTCAAACTTCTCTCTCATGTTGCTTGCGGCGATTTCTTGTGAGTCAGTGCTTTCGAGTGTTTGGTCCCGAAACTGACTCACCGGTGATCGCCGCGAGAGAAGACTAGGACGACATTCAGACCTGAAGTCCCCAACCTGTCTCATGTGGCGGCAAATGGCGCGACAGGTCGTGCGCTCTGGAAGGCCATGTCACCTTGTGTCCGAAGGTGGTTTCCGGAATGCAACAAGGCTGCATAGACGGGACGCGGTCCCGCCAGCGTTCTCTGCGGATAGCCGCGAAGGGCATCAGCGCTGCTGGCGATTACTTCAACAGCTCGTGGCGGCTGTAAGTCACCAGCTTCCCGTCACTCAATCCCGCCGCGAGCGTCTGGCCGTCGGGAGAGAACTGCATCGCGGTGATACCCCAGACATCCGCGCGAGTGATTTCAGACAATTGCGTTCCAGACTCCACGTCCCAAACCAGCAGAAAGCCGAACGCCTTTCCCTGCGGATCATCACCGCTGCCACAGAGGGCCAGGTAGCGGTCATCGGGAGAGAAACAAAGATCGAAAGATCGACCAGACTGCTGCGCGAAGGTCTGCAGCAGTTCTCCTGTGTGGATGTTGTGCAATCGAACTTCTTCAGCAGACTGCACGTAGGCAAGTGCGTCCGAGGAATTATTGAAGGCTGGGGGGCAATAAATCCGCTCGTGCTCGTCC
This sequence comes from Planctomycetaceae bacterium, assembly GCA_021732995.1. Taxonomy (GTDB): domain Bacteria; phylum Planctomycetota; class Planctomycetia; order Planctomycetales; family Planctomycetaceae; genus AM-0621. The sequence continues at coordinate 67,063 of JAKFWA010000038.1, forward strand.
GCTTCGAATTGGCGAACAAGTTCGCCGGTTGACCAGTTCCAGATCTGCACCGAGCGACTATCGAACCGCGTGCAGGCCGCGAGGAAATGACCATCGGGCGAAAACGCGCGACGCGTGTGAGGATAGAGTGACCGCCCATTGGGATCAGCAAACTCGGACGAAACAATGTCGCCATCGAAGTTGCGGATCTGCAGACGATGAGGCTGATCGTCGTCAGTGAGGCAAGCGACCAGTTGATGAGCGGTATCAAGTGCAAACGCGCGCGGGATTTCGCGTCGTGCCTGCTCGGTCCCTGCTGCGTCGCAGAAGATCAATTCGGAAGTGTCATGCACTACCAGCGACTGGTCGCCCGCGAATGTTGGCACGGCGACGCGTTCAGTCTTGCTGCTCGTAATGACCACCGGTTGCGACTTCGGAGCCGCGGACCACAGGTCGACGAAACCCTTCGACGCGAAGTATCGATAGGACCGCTCGTCATGCGGCGACAACCAGCAGTGCCCCGTCGCGATCTGCTTGCCGTCAGGCGAGTACGCGATCGAGTAAATCGTTTCCGACCCGCGCGTGAAGTACGGTGAGTTCTCAGGGACCGACTGGCTGACGCAACCAGCGAGCGACAACGCAGCCAGCATCGCGGAGGACCGAACTGCTCGGACCATCATGCTTCGCCTCCTCGCTCTTTATCCCGACATCAAGTCCTCAAACTGCGGCGCCGCTTCGATACTCAGAGATCACTTCGCAATGTCCCAGATCATCTGGCCAAGGATCGGCTCCAGATACTTCTGGTTAGCATCCCACTCGTCCACCGGACTTTCGAAGGACACGACATAGAATGTGTCGGTCTTATCGTCCGCCATCAGAAAGTAATGAATCATCATAGAGTTGCTCTGGAGGCGCAGAACGTGGCTTGAAATTCGACCGGGCTTCTTAGGCGGCTGATTGACGAGCACTTTGCCGCCCTTCGCCGTTCGCTCCGCGAATCCCGCCATGTACTCCGATGCGGGCATTCGCTGCTTGCGTTGAATCCGACGAATCACATTGACTGACAGGCCCGTGTTGAACTTGCCCTCTTTGTCGATGTTCTCTCAAGTAATAAACAACGCTTCCGTGTCACCCTTCCGCTCCTTCTTGGCGAACCAGCCGTCCGGTTGAAGGAAGAAGCAACCCATCTCGGGGGCGCCGACCCATCTGAAGCCATGCGGAGGCGCGGGAACTTTCGGCGGAGCCGCTTCAACCTGGTGGATCGCAATCATCGCGAGGCAGAGGCCCCAGAGCAGTCGTCGCAGCATTGAACTCTCTCCATGAATCTGCAGCTTCAATTCCATTTGCAGCGGATCAGAAGCCGGAGAGTACAAGAGTTCAAAAACTCAGGACAAGACGAGTGCCGATCAGCGAGGAGAACAGTGCAGGAACGGATACTCGCTGGAATAGCACCGTCATTAAGGCATCGTCGCCCGGTGAGGAATCAAGGCTTCAGGGATCACGGGCAGCTCAAGCGAGGCTACCGGCCCCAGTTCAAGTCGATACTCCAGCTTGCTCAAACTGAACTTCGCGGGAACTCCTTTCTGAGCTTCCCAGGCGTCAAGCTGCTCGGTGCTGAGTAGTTTACGGACGGCGTCCTCCAACTCTTTCGTTTGTATCGCGGAAAGTTTCTTGAACTCCTCAAGGGAGACTTTCTTGGACTTGGTGTCTTCCACCAGCTTCGATGAGCGCTGTGAAAAACTGATCACAGTTTCGTCAATCCGACGTCTTTGCTCGGGTGACAACTTAAGGTGAGCGACGAATGCCTTCTCTGCGAGCGCTTTCACACTGCAGCATTGAATTGTGAGTTCTCGCACGCGGGCGCGCTGTTGAACTGAAAGCAATTGCTCCAGCGCTGTTTCAGTAGATTCAGTCAACTGAAATAGCTCGCGTTTCTCACCGTCGAGCATGCCTGGACGACGGCTTGACTTGCCATCAAGTCGCTCGCGGGATTTGGTTTGATAAGCCTTGTAGTTCGAAAACCACTTCAGCGATGTCTCCCGAACTTGAGCCCGTTGATCAGCAGATAAGTCCAACTCATCTGCAACAGTGTCGTTCATCAGTATGAACCGAAGCTCAAACATCTTCTCAATGCGAAACTCACGACGGGTGGCGACAGCATGATCAGAATGCGGTGAAGCCATTGCGTTGGATTGACCATCCAGCTGGCCATTCAAGGCACATAATACGCACAAAAGAAATGCAACGGCATTCATGGGATGATTCCAGGAGAAAAGAAAAAATATACGCGAGCGACCAAACCAAAATCCGGTCGCTCGCGAGTCGATTTACCCGATCGTCTCAAACTCCCGCGAATCAACTGCCGCCGTAGCTTCGATCTGTTGCAGTGCCTCCATCCGGTGGAGTCGTGACTGCCGCCTCAACATCATGCGAGATGTTGGCTGAAAACGTATGCAAGCCTCCGCCGCTCGATACACTGCTATTCACACCAATGTGGTCATAGCCTCCTCCGAAGATCAGGATGCTATCTCCATGATCTACCGTCCCTTCGATGTGACCGTTGACTGATCCGGCCAGTGGGTCCGTATGTGGAACGTAGTACATACTCGTGTCATCAAACTGGACGTAGCTGTAGCCGGACGACCAATAAACGTCGATATCGACACTTACCGAATCAAGAAATGCCGTCCATCCAGTATCGGGCAGGAAGTCATAGGAATCGTAGATGTTACCTGTCGTCCATTTGGTGCAAGCCCAAGCCACTTCGATGTCCGCAGTCGCCGATGTGCTCAAATTGGTGGGAGAAATCTGGGCCGTATGCGCCGCGTAAAACCCCATGTGCGTTGTTCCGTAGAACATATTCAGCACGGTGTTGGATGCTGCATCTGCGGTCACGATTCCCGATATCAGAGAACCGCTGGAGTATTTGGTGATCGGCTGATTCGCCGCATTCAGCCCGCCCGAATGAATCGCGTCGCCGCCGCCAGATAGCAGGGACGTCGCTGCATTTGCGCTTGCGGAAGAAGATGCCGTAACCTGATTTGCCGTCAGAGGCACCGAGCCGTCGGAGTCGTAGTCATTATCATACTCAAATAGGAAGTAGTCGTTCGCGTAAGTGTCAACCTGACTCCACGAACCGGTTTCGTAGTAGCCCCGGCTCGTCGTTGCGGTCGGGGTCTGAGACCAAGCTGTCGTCTGCATGGCGAGAAACGACAGCAGTAGCATGAGTGCGAAGCGTTTCATTCGGAACATCCTTCTTGTGCAAGGAAAACAAGCTACGCTGAGCACCCTCTCTGGGCGCAACAGCACGGGCGTCGAGCGCCAAAGCATTCAGGCGACGTCATGCCAGCCGGCATGGCAAGCGTCCGCCGGAATGCGAGGAACACTTGGAGTGAGTGATTAAAGACAACTCACACGTAGCAAGAGAAAAGCAACGTTCGACAAACAGACGAACTTGGTGCCCAGCCCACAGATTGTGGCGAGCGTCTACGGCGCGGCTGCTCACATAAGGGGCAGCCGTCAATGATAATTCCTGGTAGCACTGGTGGCTTAAGATGCCATCCAAGTCATTTCGACTGCCAAACGATATCAACTGAAAGTGTATTTGTCAATACTTCATCTAATGGAATTAGAGATCTTTTGACACGTATTGACGCGAGACGGCGGCGAGCAAACGCTCGCAACGCTGAGAGCGTTGGAATGCAAACGGCTCGCTCATCGTTGCCAATGAGCGAGCCGTTAAATCTCAAGTCGACAGATTGTCGAGCACATCCATTACGGGATGTGGGTTTCCAGGAAGCGGGCGAGCTTCTGGAAGTCGGAGTTCTGCTCGATGTACCGCACGACCGTCACCAGCGTGGCCGGGTCGACGAGTTCTTCGAACGGCACATAACGCAGGTCCAACTGGCCGACGATAGAGATCATCACGCCGTTGAGACCTTGTTCGGCGATGGCGCGGTAGGCACCGACGCCGAGCTGGCTGCCGAGCATGACGTCGAAGGCGTTCGGCGGAGCGCAGCGGCACTCATACCCGAGTTGTACGCCGGTGACCTTGCGGCTGTGCTTGGTTTGAGCTTTGAACTCCGCCGCGACCAGCTTCGCGAACTGCTTGCCGAGATCCACCGCAGCCACCGAGATGTGGCCGTGGTCGTCGCGAGCGATGCCTTCCAGTTGCTTCGATGGCATGAACTCGGCGAGCCCTTCCGCCAGCACAACCACGCCGAAGGCCTTGCCGTCACGCTCTTCGCGCACGCGCATCGTCTTGACGATCTTCTTCACGACGTTGTCGATGTTCATGATCTTGCGTTTGCCGACCTGACCCGTCTTGGGGTTGGTGGTTTCTTCTTCAGCGGCCAGATCACCAACGATGTCTTCGACGCTCAGCACCAGACTCGCTTCACCGGCGATGGCGGCACCATAGGCCAGCCAGCCAGCGCTGCGGCCCATCGTCTCGCAGACGAAGTACGCTTCGCCCGCTTCGGCGTCAGCCACGAGATTGCGGATTTCTCCAGCCAGCACGTCCACGGCGGTGAAGTAGCCGAACGTGAAGTCGATGCCGTTGTAGTCGTTGTCGATGGTCTTCGGGATGTGCACCACCGGCAGCTTGCGGCTGCCTTCGGGCAGGTGGTCCTGATACAGCTTGAACTTGTTGGCGGTCTTCAGAGTGTCGTCGCCGCCGATCGAAACCAGTGCATCGCAGTCGAGCGAGCACAGAGCCTCGTAGACGGTCTTCATCGGAGCCGTCTTCTCGGGGTTATCGAGATCCGCGGGTGACGAGATCAGCTTGCCGGGATTCGCTCGGGCAGTGCCGATGATGATGCCACGCTGATTGCGGGTTCGCTTCAGACGCTGCTGATTCAAAATGATGTAATCGCGGTTTTCAACCATCGGATTGCCGGGCGCGAATTCCATCAGGTGACGGTATCCGTTCATGACGCCCACAACCTGAATGCCGGATCGTGAGAACGACGCCGCGCACGCCGAAATCACCGCGTTCGCCGCCGGGGCGGGACCGCCCGAGAACAAGATCGCCACCCGTCGCAACTTCTGACTCATCGTAACTGGCTCCAGAAAAGCACGTAGAAACACATTTTGGCCCCGATACTAGTCTGCCTGACCGGTCAACTTCCATCGTACGTGCGTCCCTCTGCGACCCGCTTTCCACCGGGCAGCGCAGCGGGAAATCCCGGCAGATTCGGTTCTTTCCGATGACAATGTGGCAAACCGGGGATTGAGTCCGATAGCATCTTGTCCCACCTCGTCGGCCCGCCTGCTCGGAGTTCCTGCCATGCTCACGCTTTCCGGTTCCTCACAGCGCTTTTGCGACGGTCTTTCACGACGTTCGTTCCTGTCGATTGGCTCGCTGGCCGTCGGTGGCCTGACGCTGACAGACCTGCTCCGCGCGGAACAGCAGACGGGCAAAAGTCTCGGGCACAAAGCCGTGATTATGGTCTATCTGACCGGCGGTATTTCGCATCAGGACACCATCGATCTGAAGCCGGACGCGCCGTCGGAAGTGCGTGGCGAGTTCAACCCGATCGAAACCAATGTTCCGGGCATTCTGATCAGCGAAAAGCTGCCGCTGCTGGCTCAGTGCATGGACAAGTACGCGATCTTGCGTTCGATCGTCGGGCAGACGGATGAGCACACCAGCTTCCACCCGCTGACCGGCTACCCGCAGAATCAGGCTCAGCGCGAGAAGATTCCGAACTTCGGATCGATCGTCTCGCAGGTGCAGGGACCGACGAACTCGGTCACGCCGCCGTTTGTGGACCTGTTCCCCAAGATGCAGCACCGACCGTACAACAGCCAGAACGCCGGTTATCTCGGCAGCCAATACGATCAAGTCAAAGCCGACGGTGAAGACATCGCCAGCATGAAGCTGCGATTCGTTTCGCCCGAACAATTCAGCAATCGCCGCGAGTTGCTGCGGAACTTCGACCAGTTGCGCAAGACCGATGATACTCAACGTATTCGTGGCATGGACGAAGTTTACGGCCGTGCGTTCGACGTGCTGACGTCGTCACGGCTGGTCGATGCGCTGGACATCACGAAAGAGAGCCAGCATGTTCGCGATCGATACGGCAAGGGTTCGCCGAAACATCAGGGCGACGGTGCTCCGCTGTGGAACGAACAACTGCTGATGGCCCGTCGGCTGATCGAAGCTGGTGTGCGAGTTGTCACGGTCGCCTATGGCTTCTGGGATACTCACGGCCAGAACTTCCGCCACTTGAAGCAGAACCTGCCGACGTTCGATCAAGGCATCTCGGCGCTGATCGAAGACATCTATGCGCGCGGCCTTGATCGCGATGTGACGGTCGTGGTGTGGGATGAATTCGGTCGCACGCCCAAGATCAATAAAGATGCCGGTCGCGACCACTGGGCTCCGGTGAATAAGGCGTGGCTCGCCGGTGGCGGCATGCGAGTTGGCCAGGTGATCGGCTCGACGGACAAGACTGCCGCTTACGCTGCCGATCGTCCGATTCACTTCCGCGATATTCTGGCCACGATCTACCACAACCTGGGTATCGATCCGCACGCTCTGATCCGCGACATCAACGAACGCCCGATTGGCATCCTGCCCGAGTCCGCTCGTCCGATCAAAGAACTGATCAGCTAAAGCAGTAAAAGCAGCAGGCACATTCCATGTGCCGTAGCCCTCTGCGGACGGCACATGGAATGTGCCTGCTACCTTACTCTGACTCGGTGGCGATCTGTTCGTACTTCTTGAGGGCTCGGTCGTAGGCTGCTCGCGCCGCCGGACGTTCGGCCTCGGAAATGTTCTTGCTGCGAGCGTCCCAGAGTTGATGCACGGTCTCGGCGCACCAGCGGGCGCTGTCTTTGGACGCGCGGATCGGCTTGCCGGCCACGAGCACGTTGACCGGGTTGGTGTGCAACTGCGGGAAGTGACGTAGAGCAACCCAACTGCTGCGGGCAATTGGTACGTCGAACTTCAGAGCGTGACGCTTGCCGTCGGCCGGCACGGCTTGCGAGGCGACAGCCTGGCCGTTGACGATCAACTCCACCAGTCGCTCGCCGCCTTTCACGGTATCCGCGGAGCGGGGTGCATGTAGCTGCACGGTATCGCCCAGCATGCGGCGTCCGATCGTCGGTGACAGCGTGCCATAAGCGACGGCCAGCGGCGTGCTGGGAGCAAACGCGACCTCGGCATTCACGGTCACTGAACCCGACTTGGCTAACTCGACTTGTTGCTCACCAGGTCGCGCGCCGTTGACGGTGAAGTTCAGAGCATGGGCATAGCCATCGGAGACATAAGACCGACCCTGAGCCAGACCCTTGCACCACTCGGCAAAGTCCAGGCGTTTCACGTCACCCAGATGCACATACACCCGCCCCTGTCCAACGCGCCGGCTGCTCATGCAGGGGAAGTCGGTCTCGCCGCTGACCTTCAGCGGGAAGCCACAATTCATCAGGTGATACCACGTGTTCCATTCGGGAATGCGAGCGGTATCCATCGCACTGATGAAATCGCACACGCCCTCGGCCGTGCTGACGCAGATCTCCAGCGCACCGCCGCCGAACATGTCGGGGATGGCCAGGTTCGGCAGTTGATCCGCCGCACGACCGAAGCTGGCAACGAGTTCCAGTTCGGTCAGTGATTCATTCTTGTCGGCATCAATTGTCGCGAACGCTTCGGGGAGTAACGCCTTCGCCGCCTCTTCAGCGTTCAGGCTCCCGTTCTTGTCTGCGTCCCAGCGAACGAGGAAACGTTTGGCTCCCAACACCGGATTCACATGCAGCGCCGAATGCGGATAGCCGGTCACTCCACCCTGATCCTTGCACCACTTCAGGACCGGCACGGTCCATGTCGGCCAGCCCTTGTCTTTTGAACCATCCGAACCGGGATAAGTCTGATCCTTGAGATTCAACAGGCACACGTGCCCCAAGGCCTGCGAGCCGAAGCCGCTGATCTCCAGGTCGTACTTCAACAGCGTGAGCGGCTCACTGAGCTTGTCTGCCGCCGGGCTGAAATAGTCGCGCTGGAATTCAAAGCACGGTCCCCACGTCAGCACGCAGCCGACATTCAAACCCTCACCCTTCACCTGCACGAACATGTCTTCCGGCCGCACGCCCTTGGTCGGCGATTCGTAATGCGAGCAACCCGCACCGTGAATGTGATGATCTCCGGTATAGAAACCCGCTTGCAGCGGATTCACCCAGCGCCGCAACTTCAACGTGAGCTCCGCCGGACCTTGCTTGGGGACTTCAAACTCCTTGACGAGATCGAGGTACTCGGGACCGCGGCAATACTCGACGCTGAACTTGCCCGGCGGGAGAAGTACCGTCTGACCGTCGTGCCGGTAGATCTGCGGTTGGAAGAACAAGTCGGGAGCCAGTCGCTTCGGCTGCGGAGGAAACACGCGACCAAACTTGTCTCGAATCGTCAGCCGCGCGGCGGTTGGCGTGCCATCTTCATCGAAGATCTTCAACGCCACGGGCACCGCCGGACGAATGTCAAACAGCACCGGCACTTCACCGCGAAAGCCGATGTCCTGAGTCCCCTGCCCCACATCGAACTCAATCGTCGCTTCACGTTTGCCAGCTTCGCTGCTGGCGATCAGCGCGATCGCATACTCGACTTCCAGACCGCTCAATTTCGGAGTCAGCGGCGGCGACTGGAACATTTCGACGCTCAGGAAGCGGTCGGTTTTTCCGGCGGCGTTCTCGTTTTCTTTCAGCTCTGTTTGAGCCTGTCGCTGCAGCGAGCCGAGTGCGCTGCCAGCATACACCGCTCCAACTTGCGGACTGCGAATCGCCAGCGGCCGCGCGACGGTGCTTTGATTGAGCACTTTCACCAGCAGCGGGGTAAACCCAGCTTGCTGCAAGGACGAAGCACCGGGGCCGCGCTGCACCTTTACTCGGACTTCCGGATTGATCGAGACCACAAATACGACTCGCTCATCTAGCAGCTTTTGCAGCGTGACAGCTTCGCGTTGAGCACCCGCCTGATTCAGCTTTTCAACGAGATCCGCCGGCAGCGGCGATCCCAGAAACGCCAGAGCTTCGACGACGCGCGTCACATTCGCGGCGAGCGGCTGACCTTCGACGGTCGCACGTTCGACCTCGTCAGCACGCACGTTCCGGCCCAGCAACAGGCCGATACAAACAAGAGCTGTAGCGACGGTTCCAGCACGCATAGCGAACTCCACAACCAGAGACGGGAGCACGGTGACGCACTTCGCACGCAATTCAGGGTAGACAATCAGTTGGGCAACTCGAGCCTGCAGCAACCCAGATCCAGATGGTCACACTGACCAGCATTCGCCTGCAGCACATCATCCGGCAAGGCGTAGATAATCTGTTTGCCCCGACGCTCGGTGTACACCAGCTTGGCATGCCGCAGCACGCCCAAATGGTGCGAAGCATTCGCCAGTTCAACCTGCAACTCGCTCGCAATTTCGGACACGGAATGTGGGCCACGACGCAGGACTTCAATGATCCGCAAGCGATCCTTGTCGGCCAGCGCCTTCAGCAATTCCGCGCAACGATCCGGCGACAGCAAACTGGGTTTCTTCGGCTGTTCGTTCTTCGACTTGGAACCCGTATCACTCGGCATGTTTTCAGTTTCCTGCCTGGCCTTGCAATGTCCGAAGCGTGCTTTGAGCTTCCATGCGCACACGCGGAATCTGAGTTTCCTTCGACACACCTTCGCAGAGCGGAATCAGTTGCTGACGCTGTTCCGTCGTCAGTTGAGCGTCCAGATCCCGCACGGCTTTCAGAGCGTTCGCGATCGAGACACTGTTCATTGTCTGCTGAGCTTCCGCCAGTGTGCGGCGTTCCGATTCTGATTCGCCCTTCATCGTCGCCGGGTCAACAGGCTTGTTACCGACTTCAAACAGGTTCGCAAACACCGGCACCCCGTCCGGCAACTTGTGACGCGCCAACGCCAGCGCCGCGTTCACGCGCGTATTGAAGTCCGCATCTTCCGTCAGAACCTTCAGGCGTTGAATGACCACATCGCCATGCAGCAGGCCCAGAGTGTAGCACGCCACCTGACGAATCAGCACATCGCCATCGTTCGAGGCTTCGATCACGCGTTGAGCCAACGGTTCTTCGTCCAGCTTCTTACCAGCATCCTGCAGGCGTCCTGCCAGCATCGCAATCGCCTTAAGCGCGTCAGACCGCACCAGCTGATCGTATTTCGGCTGCGTCGCTTCCATCAGCGGCGGGAGCACGATGTCCTGAGAGTCCATCCAGCCGAGCGTTCGCGCGACAAACGACTGCTGACTGATCAGCTCTTTGTCCGCGACGGACTCCTGCAGCAACTCGTCCATCACCTTGGCGAGCTCCTGGGCGATCTGCGGATTCGCGGACAGCTTCTGGCCAGCCTCACCCAGTTCGGCATCAGCTCGCAACACCTGAGCCAGCGAAGTCGCACCGCGCCAGCGGCGATGTTCGTTGGTGCTGCGGATCTCGGCGATGAGTTGCCGCCAATCCTGCTCGCCGGAAGACAACTGCCCAAACAACGCCCAGACACCAATCACGGCCGCCACAATCAGACCCGGCACCAGAAACAACTGCATGATGAAGCTGGCCGACGGCGGCTCAACCGGCGGCAGGCTCTCCGGCGACTGCGAGTTCGACGGACGAGCTGACGGCGACAGAGTGGAATCGGAATTGAATGGATCGGCGGAAACAGAATCGGTCATGGACGTGCTCAAACGGAAAGACGACCGCCAAGCCAGACGCTCAGCGAGCCGCACAGTCTACGACCGCAACCGCCCCGCCTGAAGCTAGTGCTCGCCCGATTGCACGAAATCACCGAACGTGAGACTGCGGTTTTGAACGGTCAAATCCCTTTTAAATCCACGTTCCTGCATGCGTTTGCTGATAGCGGGATCAAGCTCGCGGGTTGACGAATCTGGCCGCAAGAGCCAGTCCGAACAGCAGTGCCATCGAGAGCAACCCGCGCACGACCAGCAGGGCTCGCTCGGAACCGGCCTTGTCCGCGAGCTTCTGAGCCATTCTGGAAGCCCGCAAAATCGTCGTCGCGCGAATCAGGCCGAGCACGCTGAGTGCGGCGATCGCAAGTCCCATGAATGTTTGAGTCTGCATCCGGAAAGCCTGAAAGTAACGGGCGAACATGAAGCGACTGGCACTGCGAGGCGACCAGGCGAGACACAGCCTAACATGACGCGCGTGTCCTGTTGCACGGCTACCCCAAAATCAAACGCCCGACTGTTGGCACCAACCGCCGGAACGAACGTTCTTAAGGAACCTGACGCTGAACCCGCCCACGCTCTTTATCAGCGAGTACCTCACCTGCGGCGCAATGCTGGCGGAAAGCTCGGCAGACGGCCTGCCCGAGTCGCTGTGGGCTGAAGGGCTGTTGATGCTCAAAGCCGTGATCGAAGACTTTCTGGCTTTGGGATGGCGTGTGCAGACAACGCTCGACGTACGCGTTGACGCTTTCAACGAGCCACCGTCGCTACTTGATGTGTCGCGCGTTGAATCAGCGGTTCAGGAAGCCACACTGTTTGAGCAACTTGCGCCGCACGCGACGGCTGTCATCGTCATCGCCCCCGAGTTCCATCATCTGCTCCGCGATCGCGTCCGCATTGTGGAGCGACTGGGGACGACATCGCATCTAGGATGTTCCAGCAGCGCGATTGAATTGTGTGGTGACAAACTGGAACTCGCGCGACTGCTGACCGCTCGCGGTATTCCGACGATCCCCACACAGCCACTGGATGTGGAGCACCCGGACCTCGCCTTTCCGTTTCCAATCGTCGTCAAGCCGCGTCATGGAGCGGGTTCAACGCTGACCTTTCGGATTGATACTGATTTCGAACTGCAGCAGGCCTGCGACGAGATCCGAGCCAGTTGCGAAGCCTTCGAGTTTATCCAGCAGCCGCTCGTGCGAGGGCGGTCTCTGGCGATGTCAGCGATCAGAAGCCTGTTGCTACCGCTCACCGAGCAAGTGCTTACCGAAGACGGCCGATTTCACTACCTCGGCACGAATCTGCTGTATCAAAAGGCGGACACGCCCATCGCCGCTGCTAGTCGAGCGTTGCTGAGGGATTGTCAGGCCGCGATCAACGGCCTGGATGGCTATGTTGGTTTTGACCTAATCGAGCCGCTCGACACGCCCGGTCAACCCGTGCTGGTCGAGATCAATCCGCGTTTCACCAGCAGCTATCTCGCCTACCGCGCCGCCTGTGAAACCAATCTCGCGGCGGCGCTACTGTCGGATCACATGCCACTCAAGTGGCGAGCTGACGACGTACAGTTTCGAGTCTGATACGGATCTCAGAAATAAACCGTGCGTTGTGAAACGTTCTGCTCGCCAATCGGAAAGTGACCGCTCCCGTAGCAGGAGCACTCCGTGTGCCATCCGCCAAGGGTCACGGCACATGGAATGTGCCTACTACTTTACCCATTTCGATACCGAACCCTGCGGCTTCCCGTCTTGCCTGAAAGGCATGGCTTTCTGCGCCGCGCATGGATAGTTCAGCGGCGACGTTTCAAAACAATGAAGTAGCCGGCAGTATCAAGATCGAGCAGCTCCCAGCGGTCGGGCTCTTCCCTCAGTTCACGCACGTCGGCGGGGGACTTGATATCGCTGTAGCGGTGCTGAGTATCAATGACGATATAATCCGTATCATCCGGGACGCGCGATTCGTAATTGGCGACTCGCCGCGCGTAATGGCTGTAGTCGTAGGAGCGTTCGTGATGCGTGAAACGCGGATGCACGAAGTCGGTCGAGGCCACTCGCGCCGATTGAGGAATCGCATCGAATACCCGTTGGAAGTATTGAGCACGCGGGCCAGGGATATAGTTCGCTCGCCAGTACGCCAGCGAGTGAGAGTCCCAGAAGCGGATGCTTAAAGGACTTTGCGAGACAAAAACATTGGCGAGAAAGGCAGAGGCAACCAGGAACGTCGCAGGCACAATCGGCGAGGGCGCTGAACCATCCGGCGAGACCCAGAACCGCAACCGGTGCCACCAACGCTGCGGAGTTGAAGGATCGATGCTTACGCAGATCTGTCGCAGTCCGCCGATAGCGGCCCAGATCAGCAGAGGCACGACCGGTGCCTGAAAGTGATGTCGCGGAAATGGGTCGGACTGCACGATCCCATTGAGGCACAGCAACACCAGCAGAGGGCTCGCAACTGCGAGGCGGGCCGGAGCGAGCAGCGGCAGAAAGCCCAGTGGAGCCAGCGTACCCATCAGGTAGATGCCCGATTTCGCAGTACACAATTCAGACAGCAGCAGCCCCGGTTTGGTCAACATGTTGATGATGACCTCGCCGAACGTCTGCCCGAACTTGGCGAAGTAGCGGACGTAGTGCAGCTCCTCGCCGCTGCGGAAGTAGCGCATCACGACGCGCGTCGAGTAAAATAAGTATCCCACCGAAAACAACGTCAAGCAGATGCCGAACAGGAACGCTCGCTTGCGGTCCTGCAGCTGGGGCGGGAAGTCGGATGTCGGGCGTTTTAGCCAACGGTCCAGTTGAGGCCGCAGCGCGATCCACGCGCCGAGTGGTCCAAGAATCAACGCGTAGTCTTCTTTCGCCGACAACGCGATCGCAAAGCACACCAGTGTCGACTTGATGCGACCGCGTTCCCACTGATCGAGAGCAAACAGCATCGCCGGGATGACGAACGCTTCCGGTCGAAACGTCTTGAAGTCGATCGCGATGTCGAGGAACTGCATCGGCGGATAGAGCAGGTAAGCGACGCTGGCCAGCGTTGCCGCGTGACGGCTTCCAGTCGCTCGCCGAGCCATCCAGAACACCGGCAGCGCAGAGCTGGCCAAGGCGACGGTCTGGCAGAGCTCCAGCAGCCGATGCGTCGGCCACAGCACGTACAACGGCAGCAGGAACAGATGCACGATCTGCACGTGTTCGCCGAGGAACAAGCCCTGATCGAGGTAACTCCGAAACCCCTTGCCGTGCGTCACGTTCCACAAGTGCTCTTCGTACATGGACGAGTCGCCATGCGGAATCAGCAGGGCGCGATCGAGCTGCCAGTTCATCGTCGAGAACGCCAGCACGTAGAGAGCGGTTGCGACCCAGACTCCGCGCGAGACTGACCAGTCTGCGGCTTGGTCGCTCAACGTCACTGAATCAGCCTTGATTGTCAGCAACCTTGCCAACTCCGCCGCCCAGCCTGCCAGCATCAGCGCGATTGCAAAGTGCATATTGCCGATGATGAACACGTGGAGTTCTGACCATTCGAAAGCCAACGCCAACAAGCCCAGCAGTGACCACAAGCCGGTCAGGCACCACCAGCGCCAGCCGCGTTCCAGCCAGCGTGCGACGTTGAGCGAGAACGGTAGTCGACGCAGTTTGAGGAGTAGGCTTGCCGCGCCGATACCACAGGCCGACCAGCCGAGTGAGATCACCCACGCGGCGAGGAACGGCACGTCGAATTCCAGGGTCGGCACGTCCTCATAGTCGGGGCTCAGATTATGGATCTCACCGCCCAGGCTTTTGACGAATGCCACATGCGTCGACGAATTCAGCACCATCCACGATGAGAACTGAGATTCCAGCGCCGTTTCCAACGTGAACGCCACGCAGAGCGAACCGAGCATGAGCCACGCCAATGGTCTGGCCCATGCGGGTGCTCGCGATGTCTCACGCATTGCTCAGGATTCCGGAAATGATCCAGTCGTCGACCTCTCGCAATATGGCGGGCGTAACCGGGGCCGAGGCCGCGTAAGCCTTCATGGTCACGTCAGCACCCGATTGCACCAGCGTGCGCATCGACTGATTGGTCGCATCGCAACTGGTCACGGACCTGCGCAGACTGGATGAACTCAACCAGAACCGCTTGCTGCACAGTTCGCGACGTTGCGTGAAGAGTTGCGCCAGCGGCGGCACTTGCCCGTTGAACGCAACGCAACCGGCAAACCATTCGGGCTGATGCATCGCGATGAGCAAAGCCGTTGACGCTTCCTGACCGATACCGGCCAGAAAGATCCGTTCGGAGTGCACGTGCACGTTCTCGCGGAAGACGCGAATCGTGTTCACGATCCGGCTCTCGACTTCCGCCAGTTGACGGATGAGGTCGACCATCACGTCGCTCGGATTGGCCTTGCTGTCGCGCTGTTCAATGATCGCGTCTTCAATCGCGAGCCCCACATAGTTCTGAGGGCTCAATCGCGCGATGTGTTCCAACGCCTGATGCGACTTGCAGTCGGGACCACAGAGCCACACCACCAGTGGGTACGCGTAACGCGGCTCGTAGTTGGATGGCACAATCGACGCCGCATCCGGAGTGACCGCGTTGACGCTCTGGCCGAGGATACCGGGCAGAGACACATCATCCACGAGCCATTGCGACGAGGCTTCATCGTGCCAGGCGGATTCTGCGAACTCACGCCAGTTCTGAAGGTCGGGCCGAGATCGATTCATCGGGACGGCCTCCAGTTGGATTGAGCGAATTGAGAAATCACCGGCTGCGGTGCCTGCACGAAGTAGGGCATCTCTTCATACATGGCTACTTCGGTCATCGGGAACTTCTTGCCGGGGCAAGCGGTCGCCTTCACATCTTTGTGACCGATGACCTTGTCGCTCTTGATGCCGTATTCGGACTTCAACACTCCGACCAACTTCTTGATGGATGCCAGTTGAGCCGACGATGGATCGACGTTCTCAAAGTTGCCGACGAGGCAGATGCCAATGCCGTGCTGGTTGTATTCATCGTTACCCGCGTGAGCACCGTGCATCTGCGTCTTCCAGCGGAAGGTCGGCTCGATCTCGCCGTCCTTCATGCCGTTGCCGTTGCCAATGACGAAGTGATAGCCCACACCTTCCCAACCGCGCTTCAGATGCGCTTCGTGAATGCTCTCGACCGAATCTTTGGATGAGGCCGTATGGTGAATCACGATGTGACGCCAATCTCTCGGTGCCTTGTCCGGCTTCCAGGGATTCTTGACGACGGCAGGCGGCTGAATGATGACGGGCGGTTGTCGTACCGGCGGCTGATAGCTGTAGGGACGCGGGGTTGCGGCGGGTGCAGGAACGGAAGCACCAGGCCGGCAGCCGAGCATCAAAGTCGCCATCAGCAGTAGCGGAATGACCCAGATCCAGGTCCGAAGCATCACAGCCCTCCCTGACGGCGATACGCGGTAACGGTTACGCGAGTTTTTCTGAAAGATTCAAACGCAGCTTGAAATCTAGTTGGGGCGAAAATTCTGAGTCAACTTGGACTCTTGAGCCTAAGTCCGACTCGGCGCACGATTTATCGAGATAATCGGGTTGTAGCGGTTGTAACGATTGGCGGAGATGGACCCTGCGTCAATGTTCTGTTCAAACATGTCTGATTGGTTCGGGCCAAGTTTCGTTGAATGAGTGTTTTCCAGCGTGGTGTGCAGGAGTTCCTGAATCCGCTCTTGTTCCGGGGCTGGCAGTCGGTAGGGTTAGAGCTGGCTCTGTCTTGATGAGGACCTCGCCGCTCAGTTTCGAGGAAATCGGCCATGTCGTCCGCGTGGGGTGTCCTGCGATCCGCTTTGAGAACACTGCGCACGCGGTGTCTCGAACGCGTACATCGCGACGAGCGCGGTTCCATCAGCATTGTCACGGTCTTCACGCTGCTGATGTTCACGATCCTGCTGGTGATGCTGGTCAACATCGGCACGCACGTGGACGACAAGCTCAAGATGCAGAACGCCGCGGATGCCTCGACGTACTCGGGCGGCCTGGTGCTGGCGCGCGGCATGAACGGCATCGCGTTCGGTAATCATCTGCTGTGCGATGTCTTCGCGATGACCGCCTTCCTGCGCGAAGCCCGCGATCGCAACGCCGAGTCTCAAGTGCCAACGGTGCTCGCAGCCTGGCGCCGTACTGGCGAACTGCTGCAGAACGCCGAGTTCCAGAAGTTCCGTCTGCTGGGGCAAGCGATTGTCGACAAGGTTCCTAAAGAGCAAGAGGCAGTAACCGCCTACGGCGAAATGTCCGCTTCCGCCGCGCGGCTGACTCTGCCTGTCTTTGAACACATTCTGGCAGAACGACTGATTGGCCGCTTTCAGCGCGACTTACTGGAAACCGTGCCGCAGATCGCTCAACAGGTGACGAACGAGGTCGCGCGCCGTCACGGCCTGCTGGGACCGAGCGACGACGATGGCTCATCAGCGCTGGCCGCTCGGTACGAGGAGCAGCGCGGGCGTCAGTATGGAGTGCTCTGGAAGACGTCGGTGCAACCGGTGGCACTCGGAGATGAGGTCACTCCTCAACGGCGTACGCTGCCGATCGTGGACCCGGACCCGAACGAACTCGACTACCCGCAGCTCGACTTTGCGGAGGAATACCTGCGTGCGGCTCTGCAGCAGCGGCGAGACATTTCGAAGCGGTACCTCAACGACTGGAACTTCGACCGCCTGACCTTATTCCGGCTAGGAGCGAAGATGTCTTCGTTCTACCCGCTGTGGCGCGCGGCGACCTGCGGGCAACTCGAAAAGCTGCTGAATCAGGACTATCCGCTGACAAACCTCCCTCTGGTGATTCGTCGCACCGACGACGGGCGCGAGATGCAGGCCATCATTCGTCAGTCTGAGAACTTGTTTCCGGATTTCCGAATGTCGGTGCTCAATGATTCAGACTATCCCATCGTGATGGATGGCATCCGCGGGGCGGTGGATCTCAATAATTATCTCGATCACAACTTCCATTTTGTGGGTGTTGTGACGAGACGGCACCGACCCGAAACGGGTCCCGGCGTGTTCCATAACCTGCTGTCCAATCAAAGCGACGCGCAGACTTTTTCGCAGGCGATGCTGTTCATTCCCCGTCCACGCAAAGTGCTGGGCGATCGCAGCAGGCGCACGGGAGGCTCGGGGAGTCAGTTGGAAAGCCTCGGAGGAACCTTTGGCTACACCGCCGAGGTCGGTTCTGGTGGAGCTACTTTAGGCGGAGGCCAACAACGTCCCGTTAACGTCTATGACGAAATCTGGTTTCTGGAGGGCTGGCCAACCAACTTCGACTTGTTCAATCAGAACTGGATGGTGCAGCTCGTCCCGGCGACGACTCGCAACATGCCGCAGATTCTCGGAGCAAATCCCGGCGGAGATCTGTCCGCGTTTCGGATGCCGAATTATGGCAATCTGCCGTCGAGAACAATCAAGCAGGTAAATCACCACTAACATGCAACGGATCAGGCTCAATCAACAAATGCAGCACAGCGGTGTCCGCGCGATCGGACGACAGCGCCGCGCCGGGCTTGCGCCTGTTGAGCTGACGTTGAGCCTGCCCATTCTGCTGTTCGTGATGGCCTTGATGGTGATCATCGGAACGACGGCGGCTTGGAAAGCGCGAGCCGTGAGTGTTGCTCGCGAAGCCGTGTGGCGTACGAACCTGAGGCGCACGGGAGCCAACGACCCGCATCCGCGCACCTGGCCGAACGACGCGCGGATGACCGTCGCGAACAGTTCGAGAGCGATCCTGCCGAATGATCCTTACAGCCAGCATGTCGTCGTGCGCGGTCCGATTCTAACCGCACCGACCGGCGAGGCACTGCCCGTCCGCAATGATCTGTCTGACATGGATGGTGGTCTGCGTCGGGGAATCGCCGGTATTGAGCGGCCCTACCCGATGCTGCGGCGTCTGGGACGCATCGATCTGGAACGCGATCACGCGTTGCTCCAGGATCAATGGACCTATCTGGAGATGGGTTATCCCAACAACTGGATGCGCCGCGTGCTGCGGATCTACCCGATTGATCTCGCGGCGCTGATGCCGACGGAGACGCAACGCTACATGACCGCCGCGCTGGCGATTCTGCAGAACCCCAACTTGCCGATTCTGCAGATGCTCGACAACGACGACGAACTGCGTCAGCCGACTCCCGGCGGCCTTCAGTATGAACCGCCCTACGGCATTGGCTTCGCGCCCGACTATCACTTCCCGGAACGCAACCCGCTTCGCGCCCGCCTGCTGAACCCCGATCTGGTGTGTTCGTTCAACATCAGCGACTTGAAGGACTCCCTCACTGATCCGCTGTTTCAGGAAATCCGCGGACACTCGGGCATGCGCAGTGACCTCAGCCAATGCGGCGTCGCGGGACGACTGACTCGCGACTACCTGCGGATGTACCAACAGCACATGCGACACATTGATTCCTTGCTGCATCGCCTCGGAATGCCTGCGTTTCCGGGTGACAGGCCGCCTCCAGTTACCCAACCGCTACCCCCTCAGATCCAAGCCTACCTGATGTCGAAAGTGGGCGAGATGCGTGCTAATCGAGAGACCCTAGAACGCTACGTCGGCGAGTTGGAGCGATTCCGCGACTACCTGCTCGCGTTGAACGAGTCCTGAAGGATCTTTCCTGGCTCCACTCATTGAGACCGACCGCGAATGAATCTTTCGTCCTCGACACCGCCCCAGACGCTCGATGAAGGCTCACCGGATAACAACGGGTCGTTCCTGTACCTGACGAACCGCGATGCCTGGACGGTGGCTGTTCTCGCTGCGGTCTGGTTGCTGCTGCTGTTGTCCAATCGGCAGTCTGCCGCAAATAGCGAGCGCATTCCGGGAACGCTGGCGCTGCAACCCGAGCAGGCCGGTTTGCGAATCGAGATCAATCACGCATCGATGGCCGAGTTTCGACTGCTGGAAGGCATCGGTCCGGCACTGGCTCAGCGGATTATCGATGACCGCGACGAGCGTGGCCCGTTCCAATCTGTCGACGACCTGCAACGCGTCAAAGGCATCGGACCGAAGCTCGTGCAGAAGAATCGTCAGTGGATCAAGCGGGCTGATGTTTCAGGAAAGTAGTAGACACATTCCATGTGCCGTAACCCCTCTGCTGTATCACTGCGGACGGTACACGGAGTGTGCCTGCTACGGTGAAGCCGATCGTCTTATAACATGCGATCTATTTTCGGATGTCGTATAATTCGCACATCCACTTCTCATTTGAATGCTGCAGGATTTTTCTGATGACCAGCAACCTTACCCGGCGTGAAGCTCTCGCAACGGCGGCAATCGCATTTCTATCCACACCGCTCGCTGCGGATGAGGCCGCTCCTAAAGCTGCTCCCAAGCAGCGATGGCGAATTGGTGTTTCGACCTATTCGTTCTGGCACTTCAAGGGCGAGCCGGTCTCGATCGAAAGCTGCCTCGAACAGGCGGCCGACATGGGCTTTGATGGCGTGGAAATCCTGCACGTCCACATGGAAGAAGCGGCGAAGGCCAAAGGCGGCCGGGTCGATCCCCCGTATCTGCGAAGTATCAAGCAGCGGGCGTTTGCGTTGGGCTTGGACCTGATGGGCTTCTCGACGCATCAGGGCTTCGTGACTCCTGATGCCGAGAAGCGCAAGGCCAACATCGGGCATACGGAACGCTGCCTCGAACTGGCGTATGAACTGGGTATTCCCACCATTCGAGTCAACACGGGACGCTGGGGCACATCAAAGAACTTCGACGAGCTGATGGCCAACAAGGGCATCGAGCCACATTTACCCGGGCACACCGATGACGAAGGCTTTGAGTGGGTAAACGACAGCTTTCAGAAGCTACTGCCCAAGGCCGAAAGCTGCGGCGTGGTGATGGGCCTGGAGAACCATTGGGGGCTCGGTCGCGATGCTGTCGGCGTGTTGCGAGTTGTCAACGCGATCAAATCGCCGTGGCTGAAAGTGACGCTCGACACCGGCAACTTCCTGGAGAACTCGTACGAGCAGATGGCCGCCATCGCACCACAGGCCGTGCTTGTGCAGGCGAAGACATATCCCGGCGGCGGTGAGTGGTATTCGCTCGACATCGACTACTCGAAGGTCGCGTCCATCCTGCAAGCGGCAAACTATCGCGGCTACATTTCTCTGGAGATGGAGGGCAAGGAAGCTCCCGCAACGGCTGTCCCGAAAAGCCTGGAACTGCTGCGTCGCTCGTTCGGGTGAACTACACAGTGGCGCTTTCACCTGTGTTTGGACCAACTTTAAGCTATCGATTGCTGGAGAATTCACCATGCGTATCGGGCATTGTCAGTTGGATTCGCAACTGGGAGATTTCGCGGGCAACCTCAAGCAGGTTGTGCGAGGACTCGAGCAGATGGACCGGGACCGCGTGGATGTTGTCTGTTTTCCGGAATGCTTTCTGACTGGGTATCCGGATGATGAAAAACTCGCGGCTGACGGTGCGTTTGCGGTTGATTCTCCGCAGATGATGCAATTGCTGCATGATACATCCGGCGCCGAAGCCATGTTCATCGTGGGCTTCAACGAACGACGCGGCGGGGATCTTTATAATACCGCTGCCGTGGTTCATAAGGGGCACTTGCTGGGGACGTACAGTAAATGCTCGGCCTATATGAAGTTTCATCAGCAGGGGCGTGACTTTCCTGTGTTCACACACAAAGGTCTGACGTTCGGCATCGTGATCTGCTCGGACGGCGGGTATATCGAGCCCGCCCGGCTGCTGGCGCTCAAGGGGGCGAAAGTCATCTTCGCGCCACACTTCAACTACATCAACAAGGAAGGCTTAATAGGGCACTTCATGAAAGTGCGAGCGGACCACGTGGCTCGCGCGGTCGAGAACAGCGTCTACTTCGTGCGCGGCAACAACGTGTCACTGGGCAAGGAAGAGTCGATTAAGGCGTATGACGGTGTCGGCTATGGCGACAGCTATATCATCGATCCGCACGGCGAGATCATCGTTCGCAGTCGGCGACACGAAGAAGATTATCTGTTTGTTGATATCGACACGAACATCATTGACCGAGCGTGGGGCGTCGGCCGGTCCCTGTGGAGTGCTCGCGAGTTCGGACAGATGCTGGTAAGCCTCAGCAGCGCCAAGTGAGACTCGTGGAGCTGCTGCCGCGTGCCTGGTCTCAGTGATTGACGAAGAACTCCATCGAGGAGATCAAGGCCCACGCGGCATCTCGAATCGCGACGTCGCGCTCGCTGCCGGACTTACTGAGGAACGCCACGAAATCTGCCTGCTCGTCGGCGCTCGGTCGGCGTGACAAGATGGACAAGTAAAGTTCATCGACCAATTGAGTATTATCCTGCACGGCAGCCAGTCGATCGAGCAGGTTGCCGGGGCGGCGTTTGAGCACTTGAGTAAACGCGGCATCGTTGCGCCAGAAGAGTGCCCCCTTCACCGTGGAGTTCACCGTTTCTTCCGGGTCGCGAGCGTCGTTGGCGAAGGCATCGCTGAACCCCTTCTTGATCTGATCAGTCGCGGGCAGCGGACTGGCTCCGTCGTTCTTCGTCGCTCCGGTGGCACGTCCGATGTCCTCGGTGGCCTGCAGAGTGCTCCACATCAGTTGTTCGGATGACAGTCGTCGTTCGACCGCGACGAGGAACTTCGCGGGATCAACAGGCTTCGTCGGATCGGGTTCTTGCGATGACCGTTGATAGGCGGCGGTCAGTGCAATCTCTTTCAGCAGCCACTTGATATCAAAATTATGCGCGACCAGTTCAGTCGCCAGCAGATCCAGCATTTCAGGATGTGACGGCGGATTCGCCGAATGGTGCATGTCGAGCGGATGCACGATGCCGCGGCCCATCAGCACGAACCAGATACGGTTCGCGCCGTTCTTCGCGAACTGCCGGTTATCACGATGTGTAATTTCCTTGGAGAGCAGATCAACGCCACTGAACTCCGGACGTGGTGGCAGGTCTTTGGGGTTCTTTTTCTTATCGTCCACTTTCGGCGGCGGCACATCGAACTCCTTACCGCCGGGACTGCGCGGACCAATCTGAACCTTGGCGGGATCGAACACGGAAGCGAACTCCCATTTGCCGGGCATGGCTCGCTCACCGACCGCCGGGAACTTGACGTCCGTCCGCACGAAGGTGTTGCGATAGACTGCGAACAGGCCCTGAAAGTCCGCCTGCTTGTAGTCATCAATGAAGAGATGGTTGTGGCACTCGGCACATTGCAGATCCATACCCAGGAACAGCCGTCCGACGTCACGCGTCAGGCCGGGATAGTCGATGGGGTTCTGACCGTAGTTCTCCAGCCGCTTGCTGAGGAAGAAACCCGCGGCGCGGGCACCTTCATTGTCGGCATCGGGGTTGAGCAGTTCGCGAGACAACTGGTCCCACGGTTTGTTCGCCGCAAACGAGGCCTTCAGGTACGTCTTGAAGTCGGGGTTCTCGCCGCGCCGTTCGAGCAGGATGACATTGAATGCATCCGCCATGCGATCCGCATACGTCGGTGCTGCGAAGAGTTCTTCAATCGCTTTCTGACGTTTGTCGGCAGCAGCGTTTGCTAGAAAGTCCCTTGTGGCCTGAGCCGTCGGAATGCGGCCGGCAAAGTCCAGCCAGATGCGGCGGAAGAACTCGGCATCGTCCGTGGGCTTGGCAGCAGTTCCACCTTTCGCGGCATCCTTGATGAGCGCATCCACGCGTTGATGAAGCGGAGCGTCGTCCGCGAGTACGGACTGCGTGATCAAGCACAGACAAACAAGAAGGATCGCGCGCATGCGAGTCTCTTTCGGGATTCAAGGCGGGATGCGATGTAGGAGTTTGCAGTGGGCAGGCCCGCCTGAGCAAGCCTGTTTGCCGCGGCGGCCAGAACAAAGCTCCTGACTCATGCGGGCAGGACGGACGCGAGACGCGTCCGCCACGGAGACTCTTTCTCCGCTGATGCTTACGAAAACAACTCGGAGATAGGTCTTCCGAGGGCCAGATGATGGGGGCGATGCTGCGGGTCGTAGATACGGGACTCGGGGTCGAGACCCAGGGTGGTATAAATGGTAGCCGCGATGTCTTCGGGGGTGACAGGGTTCAAGTGCGGGTAAGCCGCGTAGCGGTCGGATGCTCCATAGACGAAGCCCGGCTTCAAGCCGCCGCCTGCGAACAGCGCGCTGTAGCAATGCGGCCAATGATCGCGTCCGGCGGGAGTTGCTCCGGCTCCCGATGTGATCTGTCCCATCTTCGGCGTGCGGCCGAATTCGCCCATCGCCACGACCAGCGTGTCTTCCAGCAAGCCGCGCTGAGCCAGATCTTCCAGCAGCGCCGAGAATCCACGATCGAAGTAAGGCAGCAACGATTCACGCATCAGGGCAAAGTGCTGGCGGTGAGTATCCCAAGTTTGATCAATGCTGCGTCCTGTGCAGACCGTAACCAGCCGCACTCCGGATTCAATCAGTCTTCGAGCGGTCAGCAGACACTGGCCGAAATGCGGCAGTCCTCCGAACTTGCGAGCTTCCACCGACCGATCAACTCGATCCGGCAACCCATAGCGTTCGCGCACTGAATCAGGTTCAAGACTCAGATCAAACGCGCGTCGCGTTTCATCGGACTGCAGCAGCGTGAAGGCTTTTTCATAGTGAATCTGCATATCACCCACGGCCGCGCTGCGACGGGAATCATCCAGTGTTTCGAGCAACGCTCGACGCTGGCCCAGGCGACTGCGCGAGCTGTGTTGGGGGAACGTCAGTCCGGGCAGTTGATACTTCGGATCACTCGGATCGCCAGCGACGAACGGATCAAATGCCGCGCCCAGAAAGCCCGCTCGCTGGCCGGGAATGTCGTAATTATTATTCGACATAATATCCGGCAGATGCACGAACTCGGGCACCCGCCCATGCGGTCGCTGCTTCGCCAGCACCGCGCCGAAAGGCGGAAAATTCTCCGGTTCATCGCGAATGATCAGCCGCCCTCCCGCAACGGGCGTGCGACCGGTCAGGGCGTAATAGCTGCTGGCATTGTGATCCACGATCGAATGATGCACCGCATTAACCAGCGTCACATGATGCATCTGCCGCGCGAGCAGCGGCAGATGATCGCACACCGGAGTCCCCGGCAACGTTGACGCGATGGGAGTGAACTCGCCGCGATACTCGAGCGGGGCGTTCGGCTTCAAATCCCACAGGTCCTGAGTCGCCGGTCCTCCTTCCAGAAAGCACAGCACACAAGCCTTAGCGCGCCCCTGACGCGGCGCAGCAGACTCATCGCCCTTGAGCAAACGCGGCAGCGTCAGCCCGAGTGCTCCCAGCGAGCCAACTCGCAGAAAGTCACGTCGATGTTGCTCAAGGAATGGCATCACAACCGGCTCTCCAGCGTCTTAGGGAGCACTTCCGCCCACACAGGATGAGCATAGGTTACCGAGCCGACCCCGCGCAGAGCCAGCATTCTTGCAGGCAGGACCGTGGTAGGGTGGTGTCGAGCGCAGCGAAACCCACCAGTCGTTCGCAGAAGCGTGGCGCCACGCACCGCGAGTGAGACTATGAGGAGGTCGAGCCGCTGGTGGTGTTATTAAAAGCTTGGCAAACGCAGTCGGAAGACGGTATTTCCCGACAAGAAAGGCATCACCACCTCGACTTCTTCACAATTTCACCCTGTGGTGAGCATGGTAGGTGACCGTCGCTCGCCTACCCAGAACCCTTTACCCTTTTCAAATGCCTTGGCGATGTTCTTGGGCGTCTTCCATAACCGCATCGTGGACATGTTGAGTCCCGAGTCTTGGGGCCGAACGACAGTCGTAACCGGGCGGCCGCCGAGAGACTCTGATTTCACAACCCGCGTTGTCGGCCGCTCCGGTTCATCCGCGTGTTCGGCATCAATGAGCCGCAGCAACAGGCGTCGACACATCCACTTGAAGCCCGTGATGACTTTACTGAATTTCAGATTGGATTGAATGAGCTCTTGAGTTCCTTTGCGAGCCTGTTTGCGAACTGCTTCGCGAACTGCTTCGCGAACTGCTTCGCCAATTTTGGATCTCCAAAAACCTCGATACCACTGTCATCAATACACCAGCGCAGTGCGCCAACGGGCTTGCCGCCGATGATAACATTAGCGAGTTTTTAGCTGACGTGATCTTGGTAACTTCCTGTGTAAATGGATTGACAATCTCAATGGCCTCAGTTGGAGTCAACTCATTGTGCAATTTCAACAACGAGTCCCATTTTTCCAGGCTCATTGGCGATGAAAACGTGATTAGTCCCAGTAGGTTCATCTCAGTGCTCCAAGTTGGCCAGCTGCCGAACGACCAAGGTAACCCGGCGGCGGGGGGAACCTGTGACTTGATAATCCGCCCGAACCGCCGCTCGGGTTGAACCGCTTGTTAGGCCGACGCGACACGCCGGCCGGTGGAACAGGTACCCTGACGCCCAAGCTTCGCTCGAGTGCCTCATTCAGTTTAACAACGACTACCACGACACGCGCGTCTGGCAGAGCCAGTCTCTGAAGCCACCGCACCAGCCCCAGGCTGTCTCAAGACCTTCTCACTCCTGCCAAACACATTTTTTACGGGCTGCCATAACGTAAGGCCGATCAGTGGCCGGCGAACAACCGGCCGCCGGAGTCAGGATACCGTTCCGGCCGGTCCACTGCATCGGCTGGTTATGTGCCCGGCGGATCGCCGTCCTCTTCTTCGGCAATCTGCCACTCCCACAGTGCTCCCATCAGGGCGCAACCAATCGCCCAGAGCGGCAACGCCACGGGCCAGACTGCTCGTAACTTCTCGTTCCAGATGCAGAACAGCACGTAGAGCGCGGCGCCGAAGAAGAATTGAAACAGAGCGCGGCGCAGAATGCTGCGGCGTGTCGCCTTCGGGTTTGTCTTGCTCAGGAACCCCATGATGGAGGGCACATAACGGCAGCGGTAACCGGGCCGCCGCCAAAAATCTATGATTTCAAATCCCGCGTCACCGGCGGCTCCCGTTCACCGCTTTGTTAGCCGAACGCAGTGTCCGAAACGACTTTGACATTGTGGCGATCGAATGTCTGCATCAATGCATCCCAATAACTATTGGTGCTGCTTGGCGAACCCGACTCATCGCAACATGTACGCCTTAGATCCGCATCATACTCAATATCATCAACGATCGTGCAGCCTTCAAGGTACAGTTTCCTCCACGCTTCTTGGTTATGGTCAATGGCGCGTCGGGCAAGTTCGGAATTGCGAATGCGAACAGTGAATGGCGGGCGAATACCAAAACCGCCACACAGGCAATCATCCAGCGAATCGAGACATGCGCCAAAATAGCCGCCGACTCCGTTAACTGCCTCACCGAGTGCGAGGTAAAAACTTGGGATATCGTCGATCTGCTCGCCGGCAAGGTTGACGATGATTCCGCAACGATCAGGTAGGCGACCAGAGCGGTCGAACCAATTCTCGCGGACGACCCGCAGCTGTTCGTAATGACTGGAGCTCACAACGTGCTCACGATCTTATCGGCTAACGGATTGGAGTTCACCCGCCGCTCAATCGACTCTCCATCACGCTAGACGTTGCGGCGGTCGGGTGCAACGACTTGTTAGGCAGTTAGCGATGCCGATCGCGCCTTAATTGGCGCAGACGCTCTTCATGCGATTTCTCGATTTCTTGCATAAGTGTTGCGTAAGCTTTTTCGACCGCTTCAACCGCTTCAGTCTGGGATTCGGATTCACCACGTGACACAGCATATCCGGCACCAGGAGGACTAAGAGTCCACCGGAACCGATCTTCGCGGGCCGTAACACGGAACCAGTAGCCATCGGAATTACGAGCAACCCAACGTGATTCGCCGACTTGACGCCAACAGATATGAGGCTGCATCACGATCTCTCGCCGCCTAACGCTCAGATTAACCCGGCGGCGGGGGGAACCTGTGAGTTGATAATCCGCCCGAACCGCCGCTCGGGTTGAACCGCTTGTTAGGCCGACGCGACACGCCGGCCGGTGGAACATGAACCCTGACGCCCAAGCTTCGCTCGAGTGCCTCATTCAGTTTTAACAATGACTACCACGACACACGCGTCTTGCAGAGCCAGTCTCTGAAGCCACCGCACCACCCCCACGCTGTCTCAAGACCTTCTCACTCCTGCCAAACACATTTTTTACCGGCCGGCATAACGCTCAAAATCACGCAGCGGCGGCCAAGTGATTCGGATTCCAGGACCGACGCGATCCGCCGCTCGCGTGCATTTTGTTGTTATGTCCCTTTATCGCGGCCACGGAGTGCCTCTAACAGCCTGTTGAAAAAGCTGCGTTTCTCAAGGACTGAGACTGAATCAAATGGGACAGACTGAAGTGTTCCCACTCCGGTGCTGAGCGACGGCCGTTAAGAATCGACCGCAGGGTGAATGAGAGCGCGACTCTGAGGTCCTCACACCACAAACGCAAACGCTGGACGAACGCAAACGCTCGCGGTTTCGAGGCTCCGATCAGGCTTCTGAGTATCAATCCCAGGTTGTGAGACAGCGTGAGTATCAAGTAGCGCTTCTGCACTTTCTCGATACCGCGTAACCACGTCCGGCGTCCTCCTCCCGTTTCGCAGGTGTGGGCAAAGCTGCGTTCCACGATTTCGCCACGTAGGCGCAGAAGACGTTTGCCACGTTCTCCGGTGACGCGACGGTGGTTCGCGCGATACGCCTGCTCTTGCTCGGACGGCTTATCAATCCACGTGCGTCCCTGGGGTGAAAGTGGTTCTGAAAGATAGGTCCGCAGGCCCTCGCCCATCTGGCTGATGACCGGCAGAGTTTCGTTTTTCAGATAGCCCTTATCAGCCACCACTTCCCGGCACCGCAACTGGTCATCAACTTCGGTGAGGTTCGCCAAGGCTCGGTGCAGTGTGTACTCCAGAGTCCCAGAGTCCGCTTCATCGGTGCCATAAATCTCCGCCGCGGTAATGACTTCCGTATCAAGATCCACCGCGTTCTCAGCTTTATACGCCAGGTGCGTCGAGCCGTCTTTCATCTTCGTAATCCGCGCGTCGGGGTCCGAAGGAGACTCCCAATCGTCGTTCGAAACTTTCTTCTTACCCTCTTTGGCACGTTGCTTGTCGAACCGCACGGCGTCCGCTCGGGACGTGATTTCGAGCCCTTCCTGAGCCGCTAACACCTTCAGATGAGCCAGCCAATCATCGCCGCTGTCGCGACGCACGATGGACTTCATGGCCGCATTGGCTTCCAGCGAGGTCGAGTCGACTCCCAGAGTCTTACCGGACAGTAGGCCGTGTTCGTGCACCACTTTCAGCACGAAGGCAAAGGCTTCGCGATAGACCTCTTCGGGCAGTCGGGCCGTGATCTTGCTGAGACTGGAATGCTCGGGAGTCGCTTCTTGCGCGGTACACCCCAGAAACTTTTTGAGCGACAAACTGTCGGCACAGCGCCAGGCGATTCCCCGCTGGGAACCAATGTCTTCGAAATAGCCGACCATGAGCATGCGAAAATACTGGCCCGGCGAAATCGAGGTGCGTCCATTTTCGGCATAATACGGTCGGCAAAGTTCTTCGAGCCAATCGTCAAATTTCGCTGCGGCCAGCAGTTGATTGAGCCGTTCATAAAACGCATGCCGCGGCGTCTGCGCCACGTCTGATGTGGCCACCCAAAGCTCCTGCTGCCGCTCGCGTTTCCAATGCCCCATCGCCATGCCACTGCCTCCTGCCAAACGTCACTCGCATCACTCCCCGCCTCGCCACCAATAATCGACCAACCAGCAGCCGATCAACCCTGATCGACAACCTTTTTCAACAGGCTGCTAAGCGAGCCCATGAATCCTGATCTGGTTCATCGTGATCGGCCACAAACGTTTTGAAGTCGTGTGTTCGCGAGAGGGTGCTCAAGATACTCTGCGATTCCAGCCGAACCATACTTCGGCAGGCGGTAGCCATGAATGACTCACGGAATTCTTCGATTTTCTTGTCGTCGTCCCATGGAATCGCGCCCGCGAGGAATTGCTTAATTGGTTCCCACGCGTCAGAAAATCCATCTGTTGTGAACGCCTGAAACTCCCAGTCACCAACAGACCATCGGATTTTGTCTTCGATTTCTTCGACGGTGAATTGACCGTACAAGTCTGGTGATCGAGCCTTGTATTTCTTGGCGTGGTCAATGAGTGCAGATGGCGTATTTGCGCAAACGAACACCTGCCCATAATCAGCATTGCAATCGAAGGCAAAGCCATAGAATGTCTTGTCGCGATGGAGTGCCCCAAAGGCTTGGACGTATCGAGATGCAATCAGAAACAGCGCATCCTCGACGTTCTTCCAGACGACGGAATTAGAATGTCCCAACGTGGCAACCTCAATTTCGACGTCAAGCTGCACCGGATCAGGTGGAACTATTTCATATTCACGGTGATCGCGCCGTGTAGTCTGGTCATGGAAACACGGCGCACAGACGCCGCCGTTGCGATCAGCGGTGGCCTGGAGAATCTGCCGGCCGCATTTCGTGCATTCTGTCTTTGGCTCGGTCATGGGGCATAACGCTCACAGTCACCCGGCGGGCGCGAGCGACTGTCCATTTTGAAAACGCCCGATTCGCCCGCTCGGGTGCACTGTGTTGTTATGCGTCTTTGGCCTTGGCGATATCACACTGTGCGAAGAAATGCACGCTGTTCTCCTCGCCTTCATCAATGAATCGAGCAATCTTGTTGAGCGGCATCGACATCGCGCCCTTGTCATCGACGAGGAACGCACACGTTGCTACTGTCCGCTCCGGAATCATCAGCTTCAACTCAGGGTGCTCCGCCATGTAGTCGTCGTAATCGATCCAGCTGAAGTGGTTTTTGGCTTCATTGCGTATCACTTCGCCAACGTACGCGCCGCCGTACAAGACAGTGCTATGCCACTCCTCGTCCTTGAGTTGCGCACTATTGAGATGCAAATGCGTCAGGTAGGCATCCACGATCTTTAGACTCGGAAGCGTCAGATCGAGCTTGCTGCGATCAAGTTTGTCCGGAAAACAGATCGGCTTTGAATCACGGAATGCACCGGCAAATGCGGCGGCGAACTCATGGAAGACGTCGTCGATTTCAGCCATTTGATTCCCGAAGCATAACGTCAAAGGTAACCGGGCGGCGGCCAGCGACCTTGGAATACAGAAAACGCGCCTACCGCCGCTCCGGTTGACCGCCTTGTTCGCCCTCTTGGTTACGCATACGGTGGCGGTGCCCCAAACTTTACCGTCAGCAGCTCGCGAAGATATCCAGTTGCGTCATTTAGCGAGTCACGCGAACAACCAACGTAGCCATCCCATGTTTCAGTGTCAGCGGGAGGAAGCAGAACTTCCATTGTCCGTTTCAAATGCGTGGGAGCTTCACCAACAAAGACTTCTGGCCCACCGCAGATGAGTGCTCGAGCGAAGTTGTCGGCCTCTCCTTCTGGGTTTTCGTTCAACCCGTGGAAGCTCAAACCGACGAGCAAATGAAATAATGGATTGCCAACCACAATCTCTGATTTGGAATAGTGTTCGGGTAAGACCGAAAGAGCTGCGAACGCTTCCTCAAAGTCTCCGAAGCGAAGTGCCGCATTCGCGATAGAGAGGAGCAACCATACCTGTTGTTTGGTATCAAGCTGACGCTGCAATTTTGACCATGCGGCCTGATAGGCTTGGAGCGCATCGTCAAAGCGGTTTTCGCGCATGAGGTTGTCAGCGATGTCAATCATGACGCGTCCCGGATGATGTGCCAATTGGGCGAACAGTCTTATTGAGCAGCGCGCTGGCTAACTCGGCCAAGCGTCGCGTTACTGCTCTGGATTCGCTGGATGCAAGTTGGTTCTGCGCAAGTGGTTTGTCAACCATTAGCGATGAAATGCTCAGGTACGGGGATAACATGTTATCCCCGCGCGCTGGTTAACTCGGTGATGCTGGCGGACGGGTGGCCCGCACTCTCCGCGGGCGGGTTTCCTGGGTCCGTCGGCACACGGAGAGTGCCGACCACAAGGTTGGCCACACTCCGAGGACCGAAGATCTCCAACAGCCATCGAGATGACAGCCGGCGCCACCCAGAGACTTTGCTACCAGCTTACCCAAACTCTGAACGGCATTGCGTGCCACCCCCGAACAGGTGTCGTTGCTTGGGGGTAAAGCGTGGGACTACCGCCCGCGGTTGAGCAGGCTGCGCTTGTTGAGATAGTCGACCAGCACTTCGGTCAGGTCGCGGCGGGTATCAACTTCGACGCGTTCGACTCGATTGCGCTGGCAGATGTCGTTGAAGTCGTCGCGGTACTTCTTCACCGCCTGCAGGTAGCCGCGGCGGATGTCGTCGGTTTGAGTCAGCATCTCTTCGTCGTCTTCCAGTCCGACGAACTTCACCATGCCGTCCATTTCAAACGACAGCTCTTCATGGTGCATGATGTGGAACAACACGACTTCATGCTGATTGAACCGCAGGAGCTGCAACGACGATTCCAGCGAGTCCAGATCCGTGAAGAAGTCGCTGAAGATCATGACGATCTCGCGCCGGTGAATGCGCCCGACGAACTCGGTGAGACATGTGCCGAGATCACCCTTCTCGACGGGATTGATCTCATCCAGATGACCGGTCATGCGCAGCACCTGGGCCATTGAGTTACTCGGCTGGATGAAGCCGCGCACCTGACTGTCGATGGTAGCCAGCGAGACCTTGTCGTTCTGACGAATGACCGAGAAGCCGATCGTCGAGGCCATGCGGGCGGCGTAGTCGAGCTTCTGCTGAGCCCCCTCACCGAACCGCATCGACGCACTCACGTCCAGCACCAGATGGCAGACGAAGTTCGTCTCCATCTCATACTGTTTGATGAAGTATTTGTCGCGCGTGTAGTACAGCCGCCAGTCGATGTGCCGCGGATCGTCGCCCCAGACGTACTCACGATGCCCGGCAAATTCGACGGCGAAACCCGACAGCGGCGACTTGTGAGCACCGGCCAGGTTGCCCATCACCAGCCCGCGCGGCTCGATGTGTCGTTCCGCGACGCGGCTTAAGGTCACAGGGTCCAGATATCGCGAGAGGACGCTCTTGGCCATGTTGCTCTTTGGGTTCGGGAGAGCGGCGCGTGGCACGCCGCTATTGAGGCTTAATTTATCTACAACACAAATGTCTTTTGCTCCCCTCGCCCCAGTACCCTGGGGAGAGGGGCTGGGGG